>JAZLBZ010000094.1:0-12060 GCA_045613945.1 Bacteroidaceae bacterium | reverse complement strand
TGGGGATCCACCTCTTCCCATCCCGAACAGAGAAGTTAAGCCCAACAGCGCCGATGGTACTGCAAACATTTGTGGGAGAGTAGGTCATCGCCACTTTTTACGAAGAGAACTTCAGTTAACACTGAGGTTCTCTTTTTTTGTGTGTGTATGCTGTTAATCCCCCTCCTCAATCTTGGGCCGATGGTACTGCAAATATATGTGGGAGAGTGTCATCGCCACTTTTATAGAAAAGGACATCTTTAAAAGGATGTCCTTTTTTTGCATATATAGGTGAAATGTGAAAACTGAAATGTGAAAGGTTTACTGTAGTTTTCCGTTTTGACCTTTGACCTTTAACCTTGTTTGCCTTGTAGTGTTTGTAATGTTCGGGTTCAGTAGAAAAAAGGTGTGGGATATCTTTAAATGCTCTATCAAAGTGTTATGTCGTTCTGCAAATATAGAATGACAAACTCGCGAATAATGTCAACATTGGGTCAACATCTATATTATTACTTTAAATTGACTGTCGTTTTAGTTTCATTGAAACTGCTACAGAATATAGGACTAACTAAAACGGGTCTATAAATTCTTTTTCATGAACAGCATTCCTTTTTCTGTAATGATGTATTTGCCTCGTGATACGGTTTTTAGTAGTCCTTCTTGTTCAAGATTCCATTTAGCCCAACCTGTTCTGTGATGTATTGCTGTTGTTTTTCCACAGGGTGTCAATGACAATCTTTCTTCGTTTGAAAGATTGAAGACTTTTGTCATAGCTTCAGTACATTCTTTTAATGAATGAACTTTTTGGTCGCTCAAATATTGCAGAAGTGGCAGTTTGCATTCTTGTACTTTGGGGTATCATATATTTTATCTGAATTGGGCTGTCTTATTTATGTTATATCTTCAATACGTGTTTTATATATACAACTCCATCTATACTCAATCTGTAATGCGTTGCTAATGGTTTTATAAACTTTAGAATGGATATCCTATGGCAAGGTGCCATGCAAAGCCGTCTTTGAGTGGGTTGAGGTTGAAGTAGGCTTTGCGGCCTGTGTTGTAGGGGGCGTGCAGGCCGAGTCCGAAATCGAGGCGTACGACAAGTATTCCCAGGTCGTAGCGGGCGCCGAAACCGGTGTTCAGGGCTATCTGCTCACCAAAGGTGCTGAACTTGAATTCGCCGCCAGGGCGTTCTTTGTCTTCTTTGAGCAACCATATGTTGCCGGCATCAACAAAGAGTGCGCCATGAAGGTCGGACACTATCCTGAACCTGTATTCGACGTTTGCCTCAAGTTTGAGTGTACCTGTCTCGTCGAGGTAGGTATAGCCGTTGCTGCTACCGGGACGGTAACTACCGGGGCCCACAGAGCGCACTGTGAAGGCGCGTAGGCTGTTTGAACCACCTATGTAGAACTGTTCGCTGTAGGGGGCGTATTCGGAGTTGCCATAACTGTGTATTGCGCCTGCCATAAAGCGTGTGGCTATGCATTGGTTGTTGTCTATTCTCCACAGTTGGCGCAGTTCTGTTGTGGCTTTTATGAACTGTGCATACGGGTTACCGAACAGGTTCTTGTTCTTTTCATCAAACGGCTTACCAAAAGCTGCAAATGCCAGCGAGGTGATATTTCCGGCGGATGTCACCGATATGTCGACTTTGCTTTTGTTGCGGTGGCGTGTATTGGTGTTGTCGTATGAGTAACTGTACTGCATTGCGGGGATGAACTGGTCGCGGAAACTGTTGCGTATGGCCTTGTTGCTCTCTACAATCTCGTTGAACTTGCTGGTTGTGCTCAGCAGCATATCGTATGTCAGGCGGAAGGGGATGACGGTGTGTGTGGTGGTGGAGTGGCTCTGTATCTTGTAGGTGGCGTCTCCTCCGGCCTGTATCATGCTGAAGAAACCTGAGCGGTTCATGACGTCGGCAAACAGGCGGAACGATGTAGTTGCCGGAACGCGTATGTAGCGCCTGTTGAGTAACGGGAAATAGAGGCGTGGAAAGTTCAGTGAGACGTCGCCGCCAATCTCCCACGAGTTTACAAGGGCTGCCTTGCCTTGTATCTTGTCATCTGTCTGCCATTCGTATGAGCCTGCCAATGTAAACTTCAGTGTCTCACCGGCACGGAACACGTTTTTCTTTGCCAGGCTTATCTTGCTTCCGGGGCCAATCTGGTTATTGCTCTTTGATGTTACATTGAGTTCAAAGGTGAAGTCGTAGGGTTTGTCGAGTTGGGTGCTGATGTCCAGGTCGAGCAGGTCGGTTCCTTCGCGCGGCTGCAGGTTTATCTTGAAACTGTTGAAGATGTTCATCTGGCTCAGTTTGTTGATGGCGTTCTGCTGTTTTTCCTGTGAGTAGAGTTCGCCATGCCTTATCTGTATGTTACGCAGGAGCGGTCCCATGCGTACAGGGACTTTCTTGCCATAGTAGATGTAGGTTATGTTGCGGCGCTTTAGCGTATCGGCCTTTTCGCGTATGCCGCTGCCTGTGTCGTTGTTGCGTACGCGGATGGTGATGTTGCCAATCCTGCGCACGTCAATTGCTTGCTGTGGCATATCGCTTGCCGGCTGCACGCGTATGCCTACATATCCCGGGATGCTTACTGTGTCGGCAAGGAAGGTGATGTATTGTGGCTGGAAACTGTAGTAGCCGTTGTTGCGCAGCATGGTGCTTATTCTTGTGCGTTCCTCTTCCATTGCTGCTGCGTTGAACTGTTCTCCGGGCAGAATCATTCGTTTCTCCCAGTTGCTGTGTATGAGGCTGTCGGCGCTTGGAGGGAAGTTGCAGTACTCAATCTTGTCATAAAGGTAGGGCTTGCCAAGCGTTGCGGTGTAGCTGACCTTTGCTTTCTTGGGGTTCTTCTTTGATGGGATAACTTTGGCCTCGACATTGCCGTTGAAATATCCATAGTATTTGAGTACATTTGTAGCGACATCGGCAAGCAGGTCGGGGTTTACTTTTGACAGCAGCACAGGCTCTTGTGCCAGGCGCTTGAACATCCATTTGCCCAGTTTGCTCTTGGAGTCGTGCAGGGCATTATACCACCACAGGCCTATGGGTAGTGCTCGCAGGGTGGAACTGCCTGCAATAGAACCGTTTGGGGCGTAGTCAAGGGCATATCTTGCCTCCTCAACGGCAGTCTCGCCAACACTGCCGTCGGCATTCTCCTTAGCATCGGCGAACTCCACTTTCTTGATGCCGGTATATAGTTTGTCGCCATCGGGCACAAACTGCGTGGTGGAGCAGGATGCTATCAGCAGTGTGGTAAGTATGTATAGAATAGTTCGTCTTGTCATTGTTCCTTTTTGTTTGTTCCGTCGGGCTGGCTCTTTGTCTTCTCTTTTTTCTTGAAGATGAAGAGGTCCTTCAGCCTGTTTAGCTTGCGTTTGTATACATAACCGACTCCGGTCTCTATTATCTCGCCTTCGAGCAGCGACTGGTAGTTCTTGTCATAGAATATGCGTATGTATCTGTTGCCGCTGTCGTTGAGTTTCCATTCAAGTGATATGTTGTTGATGAAACTGTTGTTTCCGGTACTCTTGTCGGGGCGGTCTCCGCTGTTCACCTCACCACCGATTACAACTGTTATGCGGTCGTTGAGGAATCGCTTGCTGAAACTGAATGAGTAGTTTGTATAAGAGTTGCCCGTTTCGGCATTCATCGCATCGTTTATGCCAAAGTTCACGTCAAAGTTCTTGATGGCATTTCCCGATATCTCGTTTATCTTGGCGTCGAGGAACGAACTCAATGCGCTGGCTGCTGTTATTCCCTGACGGCTACCGAGGTATGTTCCGGTGATAATCATTGCAACAGCATAGCGGCTGAGTGTTTCGCGGTCGAGTTCGTTGAGTTGGTTCTGTATGACGCTGTTCTCGGGTGACGACATCGTGAAGTCTACCGCCAGGTTGTTGACGCTGTTGCGCACCACCACACCTGCATTGAACACTACTTGCTGAATGCTGTTGTCGTCCATCTCAACCGATACGGTGGTCTTCTCCATTGCTGTTACATCCAGCGTGGGGTTGAAGAGGTCTCCCGTCCATGTGAGGCGGCCGCCCTCCTGTATGTAGAATGTCTTGAGCGGGATGATTGGCAGTGTCAGTTTTACCTGTCCGCCGCTCAACTCGTATATTCCTGTCAGGTTGAAACCGCTCTTGTTGTCGTATGTGGCACTAAGGGTACCGTCACCCTCGATGCTCACATAGTTCTCGCGCGAACTGTCGATGTCAATCGAGAGTCTGGCGCCCTTCTGTATTGCAACATTCAGGGTGGCAGTGATGTCGCCGAGGTCAATCTTTGGCTGTTCCTGTTGAACTACTGTTGTTGTGTCGTTGAAATCCACGAACTCAACCAGGCCGTCAAGATCCCTATTGCTGTCGAATGCCGTCTCGGGCAGCACATATGCAAAGTTACTGTTGCTCAGGACACTAAGGTCGCCCATTAGCCTTATGTCGTCGAGCGTGCCCCTTATCATGCTGCGCAGGTCAATGTACATCTTGCCATATACCATGTTCCCGGCCTTCTGTGGCGTGTTGAGTATCTCGTAGTTTGTTGCATTTAGGCGCAGGTTCAGGTTCGGGTTCAGCAAGTTGCTAATGTCTACCGTTCCGTTGATTACGAATGGTGTGTTTGCCTTGTCGTATATGTGATACTTTTGCAGGCTTACCTTGCTGTTCTCTATCATTATCATATCCTCTGCAGGGTGCAGCATTGCGCCAAGCATTGGGCTATAGGCATATACAGAGTCAAAGTTCAGATAACCGTTGCTCCTCATCTCGGACAGGGTGCCGGCAAAGTCAATGCTGCTGTTTATGTATCCGTCAAACATCACACCGTCCTTGTCTATGACAGCCTGTGTAAGAGCAAGCGGCAGGCGGCTAAGCGATATGTTGCCGTCGAGCACACCTTTCCTGTAGTCGCTCCTGACGTGTGCCACCTCGTTGCTGTTATGGCTCATAACGCAGTTAATCTCATGCACATCGTCGTTCTTTGGAGAGTATACAAGTTCAATCTTCTCATTGCCAATGCTGTCTCCATTATATGTAAGCCTGTCGATGTTGGCACTGCCTGTGAAGGTGTCGCCGTTCTTCTCTTGCCTGTAGTTGAGATTTGCAAAGAGTGTGCCGCCAATGTTCAGTTCGCCGGGCAGTACGCTTGCAAGTTCTGCAAGCCTCAGGTTGAATATGTCAATGCTTGCATTGTACTTGGCGTTCTCATCGGGTGTAGTGAACAGGTGAAAACCGCTGTCGCCGTTGCCTGTGAAGGTGACATCGGCATCAACGGACATAGCCTTTCCAATGTTTATGTAGTTGTCCTTGTTAAAGGCAAACGGAGCACCGAACACCAGGGCCTCTGGATTAAGGTGTATGTTTATGACACCGGGGCTCAGTTGTGCAGTGAGGCCGGTCTTGCTGTCTATCTTCCTGATATTGTCGCGCAGCAGAAAGTTTGCCGTTACGGTGTCGCATATCACAGTTCCATGCAGCAAGGCATTGTAACTGTTGTCGCCATTCAGCGCAGCAACAGATATGTTATTTGCCCCTACAATGTAACTGAACTTGTCCTCCTCCTGGCGTGTTGCGAACCTGATGCTGTCAAGTTCTATGCCGGCACTTCCAAACTTGCTCACATTACCCCTTATGTTGAGTCCCCTGCTCCTTGAGATGTCTGCTTCAATTTCAATGCCTTTGGTCTCAATGCCTGTAAATGCCAGGAAGTTATGCAGCACGTTCTTCTCGCCGCAGGTGAAATCCAGTGATATACGTGGCAGCACCTCCTCGTAGTCGTGCAGATGGTAAAGGTCGCTTGCACCGCTCATCACATTGCTGTTCATTTCGGCAATCTCCCTGAATGCTGCAAACAGGCCGTTATATCCGCAGTCCATTTCTCCGTCAATGTCGAGGTCGCCGTTCATCATGCATATGGTTGTCTTTGCCGGTGTTGTGGCAAAGTCGAGCGACAGGTTTCCGGGAGTGAAACTGTTCTGTCTTGTTGCTATTCTTGTGCCGTTGCCTTCAATCTTCAGCGTATGGCTCTCCCTGAAGTCTGTCGTGGCAGCGATGTCTATATTTGTAGATAACTTTAGTGCGGAATCGACCAGGCCAATCTCTTTGAAATCGGCATTCGCAAGCCTGATGCTTGTGCGGTTGGCAATACCTTTGCGGGTGAGTGAGGTGGTGGCGTCAATGCCAACCTGCAGGCTATTGTCGTGCCCGTCAACCTCAATGTGTGAGACACGGTCTCTTTGCTCTGCCTTTGCGTCAATGGCGTACAGGCGGTATTTGTCATAGCATAGCGTGTCAATGGTTGCATTGAGCGTATACTGCATGAGGTTGCTGAAGATGTCAAGGCCGTTTCCTGCCACATCCATATCCATCTTCAGGCTGTGGAGCGGAATCTCGGGCATAATCTCCGATAGCGCCAGTTTCTCCACCCTGATATGCGCATCGTATGCTGTGTCGGCAATAACATAACTGCCTGTCGCGCCAATCTTGCCGCTTGCGCTGCAAAGATTGATGTCGGCATCTATTCTGCCGCTGCCGTAACGTATCTGGCCATCTGTTCCGGCCCGATACCCAATGCTGTCGCTCTCACCAATAAACTTTTTTATGTCGTCAATCTCTGCGGCGAAGGCCAGTTCGCCGTTAATCCGTGCGCTGTCAAGAATCTCGCCAATGTATCCGCCGGCATTCAGCGTGCCCACATTGGGAAAATCAAGCGCAACGGTGTCAATCTCAATCATCTGCGCATTGCCGCTGAGACGGATGTCGGCATTCAGCATCTTGCTGTTGAAGTAGTGGAGCCCATCATACACTTGTGGGGTTACAAATCCGGCAATGTCGGGCTTGTGGAGTTCGGCATAGAGTTCGGCTGTCAGCCTCTCCTCTTTGGGGTTTTTGAGCGCCTTGTGAGGTATAACCGCCTGTGCGCGTACTCGCGAGCCGTTGCGCGAGTCAATCTTCAGGCTGTGCAGCTGCAGGGTGTCATTCCTGCTTGTCAGGTGCGCTGCAGCATCCGTTATGGCAATACCTCCGGGCTGTTCTAATGTCAGTTGCGTGAGGTTGGCACTGATATCGTTGATGGATGCGAAACGCAGCATATTGGCCCTTGCCTCTATGCCGTTGAGCGTTATGTGGTCAAGCGGAGCCTGCTTAGCGCTAAGGCTTCCTTTGTCATATTGTACATTGCTGTTCATCAGGGCAAATCTCTTGAGTGCGAAACTCCCGTTCTGCAAGTCAATCTTGCCACGTCCAAGCAGCATCTTACCAATATGTATTTTTGCACTCAGCGTGTCGTGTGGCATGCAGATGCCAATGTCGCTGTTCTTTATATATCCCTTGTGCAATTTAATTACCCATTCCAATGGCGCGCTCTCCTCGCTGCTTGTTGTGTCGGCAAGAGTGATGTTAAGGTCAGTGTCTGCTATGTGCAGCTGCCTTATGTTGGCAACCGATTGGGCAATATCGGCATCCCTGGCCACAACTCTGGCATATCCCACCTTGCCTTCCACTGCTACAGCCTCCAGCATATCGCGTGTGTCAATATCCACCTGCTCAAGCGATATGTAGTTTACCTCCACCTTGCCGGTGAATAGCGGGAGCAGCGAGATGTTGGCGTCAAAACGCTCTCCAAGCACGTATGTGCTGTCGTTCTTTGACATCCTGTAGTCTGCCACCTTCAGTTTGAGCGGGAATGCAAGATAGATGGAACCTATCTCAATGTCATATCCTGTCTTTTCTCCTACAACCCTGCATGTCTTTTCAACCACCGCGTTCTGCACCGGCGGAACGTACAGTAATGCTATAAGTAGGGCTATGCCGGCAATCGGTATGCCGACAATAATCAATACTGTCCTCAACAGTATACGAACCCAACTTCTCTTTTTCACTACCGTATCCATGCGGTCCTGTCCCAAACTATTATTTAAGTTACAAAATTAACCAAAAACGGTTGCATTTTCCACTTTTCGAGCCATTACTTTTCGGCTTTTTTGCATTGCTACAGCGGTTTACATTGCATTTAACAAATTTGTTACAGCAACTTTTGTCCGTAAAGGCCTTTTTTCTTGAAAAAATCCCTAATTTTGTACAACGGAACAGCAGTGTCTGCTCAACAAAAAAGTATGATTATGAAAAGGATAATATTTGCATTGTCAATGGCTGTAATGCTCATGGCGTGCGACAATGAGGCTGCCAAGCAGCAGAAAAGTACAACAACAGGCTTCGAGGTAAAGGACCTGAATACCGCGTCACCCGATTGTGACCAGTATGTCCTCCTCTCCACTTCGCTTGGCGACATAAAGATAAGGCTCTATCGCGAGGCTCCTCAGCACCGCAAGAACTTTATAAACCTTGTGATGAACAACTACTACGACGGCCAGATATTCTACAGGGTCGACCCCGGTTCGCTCATACAGGCCGGTGACTACACCTCTGTCAAGAACCGCAAGTTCAGGAAGGATATGGGCGCGAGCGATGTCGACTACACCGTTCCACACGAAATCGATGCTACCAAGCGCATCCACAAGCGCGGTGCTCTGGCTGCTCCAAGCCACTCAAAGGGCATAAGGTCATCGGGCGGCCACTTCTTCATTGTCTCCAACAAAAAGGTTAAGGAGGCCGATGTCGATGCGGCAGAAAAAGTCTATAACAAGGAACTCGTAAACAAGATGTTCCTTGAGGTGCAGAAACCTCATGCCCAGGAACTCAAGAAACTGAGCGCTATGGCCGAGGTTGACAGGGAAAAAGAAAAAGAGTACAAGAAAAAGATAACAGAACTGATGAATGAGGCGCGCAAGGCTGTGAGCGGCAAGGAGTTCCGCTATACAAAGGCGCAGCGCAATGCCTATCTCAAGGAGGGCGGAATGCCGGCACTAGACCCATACTACACCGTCTTTGGTGAGGTTGTAGAGGGAATGGATGTCGTGGATGCCATTTCGTGGGTGAGTGTCTACGAGGGGCGCCCGCGTGAGGATGTCATCATAAAGAAAATCACAGTAATCAATGATACAGTTGAATAAAGCCACACTCTCCAACGGGCTGCGCGTGCTGCATGTGCCCGCCGATGATTCGCAGATGGTATATGTAAATCTGCTCTATGGCGTTGGAGCGCGTAACGAGGAGTATGAACACACAGGCTTGGCCCATCTGCTAGAGCACCTTATGTTCGAGGGTACAAAGGCGGTGCCATCGTTCGACGAGCCACTTGAGAGCGCGGGTGGCGAGAATAATGCCTACACCAACAACGACGTCACCAACTACTATATCTCCCTCCCCAAGCAGAACGCCGAACTGGCCTTCTGGATGGAGAGCGACCGCATGTGCAACATTACCTTCGAGAAGAGCAAGGTCGATGTGCAGCGCCAGGTGGTGATGGAGGAGTTCAAGCAGACGACGCTCAACAAGCCCTATGGCGATGTGAGCATGATTCTGCGTGCAATGGCGTTCAAAAAGCACCCTTACCGCTGGTCTACCATTGGTCGCAAACTCTCGCACATAGCAGACGTCCCGGTCTCTGTCATCCGCAGTTTCTATAAAAGGCACTATGCCCCCGACAATGCAGTACTCGCAGTGGTGGGTAACATCTCCTTTGAGCAGGTGATGGAGTGGAGTAACAAGTGGTTCGGTGCAATTCCTGCTAAAGGTTTTGTAAAACCGCAGTTGCCTGTAGAGCCTCGCCAAGTGAGGCAGCGTCGCAAGGTGGTTCGCCGCAATGTGCCCGAGAATGCTCTTTACATGGGTTTCCACATGGGAAGCAGGCTCGACACCGACTACTATCCCTGTGATGTAATCTCTGATGTGCTCTCCAACGGCTATTCGGGCCGCCTGATGCTGCGTCTTGTGAGGGAACAGAAACTCTTCTCAAAGATTGATGCATTCATATCGGGCAGCGAGGACGCCGGAATGTTCTGGATATACTCACGTGTGGCACAGGGGGTGCGCGTTGAGGATGCCGAGGCTGCCCTTTGGCGCGAACTCGATGCCTTGAAACAGGAACTTGTACCCCAAGAGGAACTTGAGAAGGTGCGCAACCGCTTTGAGTCGGAATTCACGTTCAGGAACATTGGTGGCGAAAACCTTAGCAACAACATCGCTCTTGCCTGCCTGCGTGGCGACCTTGACTCCCATCTGCTTGAGCCCGAGCGCTACCGGGCCGTAACAGCCTCCCAGGTGCAGGCTGCGGCAAAGGAACTCTTTCGGCGTGGCAACGCATCGGTGCTGTACTATCTAAAGAAAGAAGATTGCTGAGCGATATCGCTCAGCAATCTTCTTTCTTGTTTATCCTTACTTCTCAAAACTCTGCCACAGTCTGTCGCCGGGGAGTGGGGCAGTTACCGCTATAAGTTCCTTTGATACCGGGTGTGTGAACTCAATGTAACGCGCGTGGAGCGAGATGCTGCCGTCGGGGTTCGAGCGCTGAGCACCATATTTCAAGTCGCCCTTGATGGGGCAGCCTATCGATGACAGCTGGCAACGTATCTGGTGGTGGCGGCCTGTCTTCAGTTCCACCTCAATGAGGTTGTAGTTCTGCGATGCCGCAGCAAGCCTGTAGTGCAGCACTGCGTGCTTTGAACCTTTTACCTCCTTTGGGTATGAGAAACTCTTGTTCATCTTCTCGTTGCGCAGAATCCACGTCTCAAGTTCTGCCTCGGCGGGCTGTGGGATACCTTTTGTCAGCGCCCAGTAAATCTTCTTCACGCTCCCCTCGCTGAACATTCTGTTCAGTCTCTCAAGCGCCTTGCTTGTCTTGGCAAAGACCACAATGCCGCTAACGGGGCGGTCGAGCCTGTGTGGCAGGCCAATAAATACATTGCCGGGCTTTGCATACTTCTCCTTTATATATGCCTTCATTATGTCGCACAATGACTTGTCCCCGGTCTTGTCCCCCTGCACAATCTCGCCTGCAGCCTTGTTGATGACAATTATGTGGTTGTCTTCGTATAGTACTTTCATTGCTTATTGGTTGTTTACTGGTGTCTTGTGGCCCAATGCGTTGAGTATTATCTTCTCGGTGAAGTGGTACACGAACTTGTCGTCGTTGTTGCGGTTGATTATTCCGTTTATGAATGGAATCTCTATGCCCTTGAGACAGAAATGCAGGAATCGGGCTGCAAGGTCGGGGCTTTCGCTGTTGAAGATGCCCTTCTGGTTACCTTCTGATATTATGTGCCTGAAGAGGGCAATCTCCTTTGTGTCAAAACTCTTGCGTATGTGTTCCACAATGAGTATGTAGTCATTGTGCAGGCAGCCGTTGCGTCGTACAATGTTGCGTGTCATCTGCAGGCGCACGAACACAAGCTTAATGATTTTCTTGTCGGCAGGCAGTTCGGACATCGCTACCTTTGTTACGGCTGCCGAAATCTTCTTCACCTCCATCTCTATGCTTGCCTCAAGCAGTTCTTCCTTGCTCTGGAAATATGTATATACCGTTCTGCGGCTCTTGTTAGCGGCTTTTGCAATGTCGTTCATTGTGATATTGCCAATGCCCTCTTTAGAGAAAAGTTTTCTTGCAACCTTAATAAGTAAATCTCTTGTGTCAATTGTCGCCATGCTTGTTCCTAATTTCCCGCAAAATTACACATTTGTGCAATTTTGTGCAACGTTGCAGTGTGGAAATTATTCTAAAAAACTGTTTTTTGTTCTTTTTGTGTCTTTTTGATGTTTATTTTTTGAATTTTTGCCTGAAAAATTTGCAGATAAGAAAAAATGTTGTACCTTTGCACAAGATTTAAGAATGCATCGCGGGGTGGAGCAGTGGTAGCTCGTTGGGCTCATAACCCAAAGGCCGGAGGTTCGATTCCTTCTCCCGCTACTACAAGGAGAGCAAAACTGCTCTCCTTTTTTGTGTTACATTCTGTGCTTTCTTCTTGTTTATAAGGTTCAGGGCTCACCAGCAAAAGTTGGGGGGATGATATAAAAATATTATCTTCGCGTTATTAAAAAAATCAAGAATATGCAGGACGAAAAGATATTGATTGAGTTGGCCCGTCTGATACTGCCTTCCGGTTTTGTGGAGAATTTCAAGATAACAAGTATAGTCAGCAATGAGAGTGATGTCGAGATGTCTCTTGACGAGTTTGAAAACAT
>JAZLBZ010000093.1:0-33337 GCA_045613945.1 Bacteroidaceae bacterium | reverse complement strand
GCTTGGCCTCCGACTTTAACTTGACGAGGCCGCTGATATCGTTATGTTGATTGTATTATGCGCTCATAAGTGAGTTGTCAATCTCTTCGAGTTCAACGCGGAACTGTTTGTCTGTGTCTGCAAGGTTCTCAATTGTCTTGCAAGCATGCAGGACTGTAGCATGGTCCCTGTCTCCAATGTACTTGCCAATCTTTGATGTCGACATGTCAAGGTGCTTCTTTGCAAGATACATTGCAACCTGGCGCACAAGTACAACCTCGCGCTTGCGCGAACGGGTGTTTATTGCGCTTACTTCAATGCCGTAGTAGTCCGAAACTTTCTTTATAATGTCGTCAATGGTAATTGTCTTCTTCTCATAGTCCGAGAAATCACCGATGATTCTACGTACAAGGTTTATGTCAATGTCGGCATTGTTGATGGTTGAGTGTGCCATTACAGACACTACAATTCCTTCAAGGTCACGAATGCTTGCATTTACGTTCTCTGCAATATATGAGATGACCTCCTCGGGGAACTTTAAGCCGTCCTTGTATATCTTGTTGCGCAGGATATTCTTGCGCAGTTCAAGGTCGGGCTTCTCGATTTCGGCAGTCATGCCCCACTTGAATCGTGTTATTAAACGCTCTTCCATACCCTGCAGTTGTGCCGGTGAGCGGTCCGATGTCATAATCAACTGCTTGCCGTTCAGGTGCAGGTGGTTGAAAATATGGAAGAACGCGTTCTGGGTCTTTTGAAGGCCCGCAAACTCCTGAATGTCGTCAATGATAAGGACATCAATGCTTTGATAGAATCTCATGAAATCATTGAAGTTTTTCTGGAGTATAGAATCTGTGTATTGTACCTGGAACAGGTGTGCCGATACATAGAGCACGCGCAGTTCGGGGTGCAACTCCTTTATCTTAATACCAATGGCGTTTATAAGGTGAGTCTTTCCCACGCCTGATGAGCCATGTATAAATAGCGGATTGAAGGCTCTGCCCGGCTTGTCGGCAACGCTTGCTGCAACTGAACGTGACAGGCGGTTGCTTATGCCCTCGACAAAGTTATCGAAAGTATAGCGGTTGATGAGCATGGAATCCAATTCCTGTACGGCCTCTTGTCTGGCAACAGGAGCGTTGTTGCCGCTGTTTGCAGTTCTGCCTCTTGGTGTGGCAACTCCTTCTGTTCCCACTTCCATGCTAAGGTTGTTGTCCTTGTCGGTGAGCACGCTGTACATGAGCTGTGTTCCGTTGCCCATTACCTTGAACAGTGTAGAACGCAGCAGGTCGACGAAATTTCCTTCAAGGAACTCGTATACAAAATTGCTCTTGACCTGTATGGTAAGAGTGTTACCTTCATACTTGAGCGGCTTGATATCCGCAAACCAAGTGCTGAAGGTTGTTTCAGAGACATTATCGCGAATGATCTCCAAACATTTATTCCATTTTGTATCGAGGTTCTGTGTCATCGACAGTTTGTGTTTTACTATTCTAATAATGGAGGATTCCGCAGGTGACCATAGTACTTTGCATTTTATGAATGCGCTCGCAGAAATATCTTTCCTCTCAAATCCTGTGCAAATATCTACAAATAAAAATGAAATTGCAAGTACAGAAAAAGAACGGAAAAACTTGCTTTGAATAATGAGTTGTATATCAGTGGTTTAAGAAATGTTAAAACGAAAAGGTTGCTATTTTGCGTTAATTTTTTTGAACATTGATTCTCAATGCATTAACTCTGTTTGTGCACCCTGCCGTTATTCGGAGAATGGTGCTAAAGGTGCGTTTGTTTTGCTTCTGGTGTAGTTTTGTGACAAATGTGTTTCTCCCTCGCGTTTGTCTACTTTATTTGGACTTAATCTAAATAGTGGCAAAAATTTTTTTATTTAAAATTTAATTATAGGACTATGCTGCTTGTTGAAAAAGTGGTATTTTTATTTGTTTTTTCAGAATTTATACCTTTAATTATTAGCCCTTAAGTTGGGGCTATAATGGGTTCTGTAGAAATTCAATGTGGTGACTCTTTCTTTAAGATAGTTTTAGTGTCTATGTATAAAAAAGCAGAAGGGGGAATCCTTCTGCTTACCGCGCAACCTCGAGGTTGAGTTCCTGACGCAATTTCTCAACCAGCGGGTTCTTTTCTACCAATATTGCATATTGCTTGCTCTTGTCGCTTGTATGGCGTTCTACAACCACCTTGTTCACTACAATATTCATTCTCAGAACTTTGCCTCCAAGATTTGGGCTTATTCCTTCGCAGATGCGCTTTTCTTCCTTTGAGAAGAGGTCGGCCGCCATCTGGTTGTCTACAGAAATTGTAAAACTATTCTGGTCGTCAACCTTTGGGGACATGATCTTCATGCGGTCTGCAAGCGCCCTCTCGTTCTCCGGTAGCAACAGGGCAAATGAGGTCCATGCCTGTGTCAGCATTGCGTCTGTTATGGTTGGTACGGCACCCGATGGTGCTACGGCTGTTTTCGCAGGTTCTGTATTGCTTGCCGGTAGTTCTGTTACCGGCGTGCTGCTTTGCGCGCCTGCCGCAACAGTGGTTCTTGACTTCCTGAACATCTGTCCAAGAGTGCCGCCACCATCTGCCCTGGTTCTCAACTCGGCAGGCCTGCCCTGCATAGCCGGTGCTTGTACTTGCGTTGTAGCGTTTGTCGGCCTTGTGCTCTGTGTGGCAGGGTCGGCTGCTGTGGGCTTAATGTGCGATGGCGGTGTTGCCGGTTGCTGGCGAACAGGTTCCTTTGGAGTGGGCTGTGCCTGTTCTTTCTGTATCTCTTGGATTTTATTGAATATTGGTTTTAGCATCTTGGGGCGTTGCCCCCCACCTTCGTCGCTATCGCTGTCGTTTATTTGGGATAGTTCAATGAGTGTCAGTTCCACCTGCAGGCGCTTGTTCTTGCTGCTCCTGTAGTTCATGCTGCAGTTGCTGCATAACTTTATTGCGCTGAACAGCATCTTAGGTGTGCAACGGCGTGCCTGTTCTGTATATCTGTTGCGCAAATCGGCGCTTCCTTCGAACAGTTCTGCTGTAGCCTCGTCGCTGTTCACAAGTAAATCCCTGAAGTGGGATGCTGCGCCTTCAATGAAGATGTTTCCCTCGAATCCTTTGTTGAGGATGTCGTTGAAAAGCAAAAGGCACTGCGATGTCTTTTTCTCAAGTATAAAATCTGTCAGCCTGAAGTAGTACTCATAGTCGAGTACGTTAAGGCTTTCAATCACCTTTGTATATGTCAAGTCGCCCTGTGTGAAACTTGCCATCTGGTCAAAGAGCGACAATGCGTCACGCATACATCCGTCCGACTTCTGTGCTATTATGCGCAGTGCCTCATATTCGCAGTTTATTCCCTCATTGTCGGCGATGTTTTTGAGATGTGCGATTATGTCCCCGGCTTCAATTCGGCTGAAGTCATATATCTGGCAACGCGACAGGATTGTTGGGATAATCTTGTGCTTCTCGGTTGTCGCAAGGATGAAAATTGCGTGTGCCGGCGGCTCTTCAAGTGTTTTTAGGAATGCATTGAAGGCTGCCTGTGATAGCATATGCACCTCGTCGATGATGTATACCTTGTACTTGCCGACCTGGGGCGGTATGCGTACCTGCTCATTCAGTGAACGGATGTCTTCGACAGAGTTGTTGCTGGCTGCATCAAGTTCGTATATAGAGTATGAGCGTTGCTGGTTGAATGACTGGCACGATTCGCATTGGTTGCAGGGCTCGCCGTTCTCTGTTGGGTTGGTGCAGTTGATTGTCTTGGCGAAAATACGTGCACAGGTAGTCTTTCCCACTCCGCGTGGTCCGCAGAACAGATAGGCATGTGCCAGTTTGCCGCTGTGGATAGCATTCTTCAGCGTTGTGGTGAGCGATTTCTGTGCAACGACAGTCTCGAATGTGTCGGGACGATACTTTCTTGCCGAAACTATGTAGTTCTCCATTTCTTTTAGTATTGTTTATTGCAAAGGTAACTAAAAAGAGTGAGAAAACAAAGTGCTTTTTGTGTGCTTGTTGCACATATTCTATATATTTATCGCCGGTGATAAATGTTTGTTTATTGCTTATTTGTTGCTATATTTGAGCAGGAGTCGAATATAGCCTGCGCTCGCTTTGAAAAAATTGGAGCAAGCTTCATATTTTCTCGCTCGTTTGTTGCTATATTTGAACAGGAGTCGAATATAGCCTGCACTCGCTTTGAAAAAATTGAAGCAAGCTTCATATTTTCTCGCTCGTTTGTTGCTATATTTGCAAAAACAAATAAAAGTTTTCTATGGGATTGAATGTTGTTGGTTGGCTCAAGTCTGTTGCAGGATGGATAAAGGAGCATAAGTATCTCTTTGTAACTATTGTTTTCTTGACAATAATCATTGTTGTTGATGACAACAGCATGATTAGTCATATAAGGAACAATGCTACGATTGATGAATTGTCTGATGATATCAAGGCAATGGAAGCCGATTCTGCCGAGTTTCAGGCAAAACTGAAACTGTACACGGATGGCGATCTCAGTGTCATTGAGGATGTTGCTCGTGAGCAGGGAATGGTGAAGAAAGATGAAGACGTTTTTATAATAAAGGAGTGAAGAAGTTTTTTGTTATTTTGAATTATGTGGGCGCGTTGGCGCTTCTGTCGGGGCTAGTGATGCGCTTGTTCGTGCCTCAGGTCTATGCGTTCGTGTATATGTGTGGCGCGGTTCTCTTTTCGCTTACACAGTTCTTGTTGCGTCCACGTTGCGGCGGGGTGGTAGTGCGTCGCCTTGTTGCCCAACAGCAACTTGCCGGGCTGTTTCTCATCGCTGCCGGAGTGCTGATGTTTACTCATTATAATAATGAGTGGATTGCGATACTGTTCTGTGGTGCCTTGATGGAACTGTACACGGTGTTCCGTCTATCACGAGAGTTGGATAATAGCAGAAGCGACAGGGATTGACCCTGTCGCTTCTGCTATTATCTCAGCCTTACAACATCGCCGACTTTCAGCGTTGTGTAACTCTCATATTGCGGGTTCAATTTGTATAGTTCCTTTAGCCGTATGCCATATATCTGTGAGATGCGGTACAGGCTTTCACCGCTCCTAGTGGTGTGGAACTCGTGTCCTTTGAGTGCTTTCCTGTGTTTCTTTTCAAGATATACGATATCTCCTTCGCGGAATGTGTACTCTTTGTACAAATCGTTGTATTTGCGAATCTTGCGTTTTGACACTCCCAGTTCTTTGGCGAGTGATGCAAATGTGTCGCCATCTGCTGCAATGACATATCTCAAGCCGTTAGCCTTGAGTATCTCTCTTGGCTCGGCAGTCGTAGGCGCGTTTTTCTTCTTTGCCTTGTTCGCGTCTCTCTTTGCGTCGGCAACACTGTAACTGTCATATTTATGAAGACCGTATCGTTCAATGATTGATATCAGTTTCTTGTCATATTGCCGGTCTTCGGCATAATATGCATCTTTCAGGCCTTTTGCCCAGCCTTTGTAATCCTTGCGGTTGAGTTTGAAGAGTGGCGCATACCTGCTGTTGCCGACAAGGAACAGCGAGTGATCTTCATAGGATTTTTCGGCGCTCTTGTAAACGCGGAACTTATGCCAGTTGCCATTGTCGAAAGATGTGCAGGACTCTCCCTTCCAGCGGTTGTCGGCCTTTATACCGAAATGGTTGTTTGCCTCTGTCGCCAGTTTACTCTTTCCGGCCCCGCTCTCCAGCAGGCCTTGCGCCAATGTTATGCTGGCCGGGATGCCGTGCTTTTCCATCTGCTCGACCGCTATGAGCGAGTATTTGAGCAGGTACTTCTCGCTGTCGTTGAGTGTCTTTTCTTGTGCTTTGAGAGTGTTGCTGCCCGTAAGTATAAGTATGGCAGCCAACAGTAACTGGTATATTTGTTTCATATTTGGTAAATCGGTTGGGTTTCTCAGCACAAAATAAGTGAATAAATTGTTTATACGCAAGAAATGGGTTACATTCGCAAAAATAATTGTATGTTTGGCTGTCGTTATGGCGGTCGTGTTTTTTTAAAAAAAGGTGATATGAAAGAGATGGTCATAAATACAAAGGTGGTGGTCTGTTCGCTTGATGAACTCTCGCCTGTTGACAAGGAGGTTGTTGATGCTGCGCGTGCTGCAACCGCCAACAGTTATGCGGTCTATTCGCGTTTCAATGTCGGTGCAGCAGTGCGTCTTGCCGATGGAACAATAGTGTGCGGTACAAACCAGGAGAATGCGGCTTACCCATCGGGGCTTTGTGCTGAACGCACAACGCTTTTCTGGGCAAACTCGCAATACCCGACACTGCCTGTAGAAGTGCTTGCCATTGCCGCGCGTACCGAGCAGGGCGAACTCGAAAAACCCATTCCTCCTTGTGGAGCCTGCCGTCAGGTAATCCTGGAGACTGAGAAACGTTTTAACAAGGCAATGCGCATTATACTCTATGGCGCAAAGGAGTGCTATGTGATTGAAGATGGCGTTAAGGCGCTTTTGCCACTCTCTTTTGATGCCGGTTTTCTTGAATAAAAGGTCTGTCAAGTGATGAAAAAGATAATGTTTGTGTGTCACGGAAACATCTGCCGTTCTCCAATGGCCGAGTTTGTGATGAAGTCGCTCGCTGCAAAGGCTGGCGCCGAACTGTGTGTCGAGTCCTCGGCTACGAGCCGTGAGGAGATCGGCAATTCAATATATCCTCCCGCTGCGCGTATACTCTCGTTGCATGGTATTGACAGCAGTGGACACCATGCCCGTCAGTTTACTGTTGATGATTACAATAACTTCGATATGGTTGTTGTAATGGAAGATTACAATAAGCGTAATCTGCTGCGTCTGATAGGCTGTGACTGCGAAGGCAAGGTTTGGAAACTGCTTGATTTTGTGGGTGATGAACCGCAATCCTGTAATGGCGCCGACATTTCAGATCCCTGGTATCATGGCGGTTTTGACAAGACGTACAAGGAAATTGAAGCAGGCTGCAAGGGGTTGTTGAAGTATTTGGGATATTGATATGGATGCAACTGCCGACGATAAGGTGATAATGGGCATTGACCCCGGAACTAATATCATGGGATATGCCTTCATTGGCGTGAGCGGAAACCGTGCGCGCCTCATTACTATGGGCGTAATCGATATGCGCAAGTGTAAGGATATGTACATGAAACTTGGCGAAATCTTTGAAAGAGTTCAAGGATTGATAGCGTCCTTTCTGCCCGATGAACTTGCAATTGAAGCACCCTTTTTTGGGAAGAATGTGCAGAGTATGCTCAAGTTGGGCAGGGCGCAGGGAGTTGCCATTGCTGCTGCCATAAGCCGCCAGGTTCCTATACACGAATATGCTCCGCTTAAGATAAAGATGGCCATAACCGGTAACGGCTCGGCATCAAAGGAGCAGGTTGCCGATATGCTGCGCCGTATGCTCAATATATCCGGTGACGAGATGCCGCAGTTTATGGATGCTACCGATGCGCTTGGCGCAGCATTCTGCCATTATCTGCAAAATGGTAGACCGGTGAGTGAAAAGAAATACTCTTCGTGGGCCGATTTTGTAAACAAGAACCCTGGTAAAGTCAAATGAAGCGATAGAGAATTCTCCATCACTTCATTTTTTCTCCAGACTGCGAAAAAAAACTCGCAGTTGTTAGATGTATTGTTACTTGAACTGCGCTATCATTTGCTTTTCGCGCATTGATAACATCGTCTTATCGCAACCCGCGAGGCCCGCGACTAATTGCTGCCGATGTTATCTATGCTTGAACTGCGCTACCATCTGCTTTTCGCGCATTGATAACATCGTCTCATCGCAACCCGCGAGGCCCGCTACTAATTGCTGCCGATGTTATCTATGCTTGAACTGCGCTACCATCTGCTTTTCGCGCATTGATAACATCGTCTTATCGCAACCCGCAAGGCCTGCGACTAATTGCTGCCGATGTTATCTATGCTTGAACTGCGCTACCATCTGTAGCGCGGTTATTGCGCATTCATCGCCTTTGTTGCCCAGGCGGCCACCACTGCGCTCCTGCGCCTGAAGAAGGTTGTTGGTGGTTATGAGGCCAAAGATTACAGGTGTGTTGTACTCTACGTTGAGTTTTGAGAGCCCGGCCGTTACACCCTCGCAGATGTAGTCGAAGTGTGGTGTATCGCCTCTGATTACGCAGCCAATGGCAATCACAGCGTCATACTTGCCGCTCTTTACCATTTGTGATGCACCGAATATGAGTTCAAAACTACCGGGCACGCTCGCGAGTTCAATATCACTCTCCTCGACACCGTTGTCAATAAGTGTCTTTACTGCACCATCGCGCAGGGCGTATGTTATCTCGTCGTTCCACTCGGCATATACAATGCCAATCCTACGGCCCTTGCCGTTTGCGACCTTTGATGGGTCGTATGTTGAGAGGTTCTTCAATTCTGTTGCCATATTGCCTTGTGTCTATTAAAAAAGGCTGTCCCGTTTTATTGCGACAGCCTTTTGATTAGTATTTTTGTTGAATTACTTCGCAGCGTTGATTTTGATATTCGCCTCGTTTGCTACAGGTGAACCGGGATACTCGTTCTTTATTCTGTTGTAAAGTTTCATAGCCTCGGCTGTGTTGCCCTGTGCCTCGTACATAACAGCAGCGTCTCTCCAGCAAGAAGGTGTTACTGCAATGTTGTTTGCCATTGTTGCAGCGTCAAGAACAAGTTTGATTGCCTTGTCAAGGTTGCCTGTGTGTGAATAGCAGTTGCCAAGTGTCTGCTTTGCCTTTGCTGCAATGATGTTGTCCTCGCCCTCGTACTCGCTGAGGTACTTGATTGCTTCCTCATACTGTTTCTGCTGTGCGTACACGATACCTGCATAGAGGTTTGCCTTGTTGGCTGCACTTGTGCCATCGTACTTCTCAATAATCTCAAGCAGGCCGATGTTGAAGTCATCGCCGTTCAATGCTGTTTCAAAGTCGCCTTCGAATACTTTATACTCAATGTTTGCAATAGCCTGGTTGGCTTCGCTGTTCTCGTTGCTCTTTGGTGAGAAAACACCGAAGGCGTTAAGGGCTGCAACGACAATGATAGCCACGATTACTCCAATGAATGCCTTCTTGTTCTTGAGTACAAATTCTTCTGCCTTTCCAAGTGCCTCGTCCGGTGCAATTGGTGTGTCGATTTTCTTGCTCATAGTTGTATTTTTTTTATTGTTATTTCTGTGTTTATGCTGCTCTTG
This sequence comes from Bacteroidaceae bacterium, assembly GCA_045613945.1. Classification (GTDB taxonomy): domain Bacteria; phylum Bacteroidota; class Bacteroidia; order Bacteroidales; family Bacteroidaceae; genus HGM04593. The sequence goes on along the minus strand of JAZLBZ010000093.1, from coordinate 24,190 downwards.
AGGTCGTTGTGTCGTCACGACACCGTTCTTTTGGCGCAACATCATTGTGCAAAAATAAATAAAATATCATTAGTTTGAAAATTATATTGGTTTTTTTTGTGTAAAGGGGGTGTCTTCTGTCAAAAAATGTCTAAGTAAACTTTATGTTTAGTCTGTTTGTGTTATCTTTGCAATAATTACGGTGCAGGCTGGCTTGTGGCTCGTTTGCAGCGATGTGGTAAACTGGAATATAGATTTCAATAAATGATACTGAACGGAATATCGTTGCTTAATTATAGGAATTTGCAGGAGGTGAACATTGGGTTCTCTCCTAAAATCAACTGTCTTATCGGCAGCAATGGCATGGGCAAGACCAACCTGCTCGATGCTGTCTATTACCTCTCTTTCTGCAAGAGCGCGGTAAATGCTTCCGATTCGTCTAATATAATGCACGATGCCCCGTTCTTTATGCTGCAGGGCAATTACAGCAGCGGTCGCGGTGTCGAAAGTGAAGTTTCCTGCGGGCTGAAGCGTGGCGACAAGAAACAGTTCCGCAAGGATGGAAAGGTCTATGACCGTCTTTCCGACCACATTGGTTCCGTTCCGCTTGTTATGGTTTCGCCGGCCGATAACGAACTGATTGCCGGCGGCAGTGAGGAGCGGCGCCGTTTTATGGATGTTGTGATTTCGCAGTATGACAAGGAGTATCTGCAGTCGCTCATCCGTTATAACCGTGCATTGCAGCAGCGTAATGCGATGTTACGTGGCGAGCGTGAACCCGATGCGGATATGATGTCGCTTATTGAGGAAATGATGGTTGAAGAGGCTCTGTTCATAAACAGATGCCGCCGTAGTTTCATTGATGAATTGGTGCCCATATTTACAAAGTTCCATAGTGCAATTACCGGCGGCAATGAACCTGTATCCCTGAACTACCGTTCTCATCTCAATGATGGCGACCTGCTTGAACTGCTGCGCGCCTCAAGGAGCGACGACCGCCGTCTTGGACACACATCAAAGGGTGTGCATCGAGATGAACTGGTTATGCAACTCTGCGGGTATCCTCTCCGTCGCGAGGGGTCGCAGGGACAGAACAAGACCTTTCTTGTTGCACTGAAACTTGCGCAGTACGATTTCCTGCGTACAAAGGGCGGCGAGATGCCATTGCTGTTGCTTGATGACATATTTGACAAACTCGACAGCCGCAGGGTAGAGCATATCATCTCTCTTGTTGCAGGCGATGGCTTTGGGCAGATATTCATTACAGACGTCAATCGTGAACATATAGACCACATCCTTGAGCACGTGACAGGTGAGTACAGGCTCTTTGGTGTTGAGAACGGAACTGTCTGTTTGCTAAAAGAGAGGAACGGATGAAAAGAGGAGAGACAAAATCCATTGCAGAACTGGTGCGTGTGATGTGCCGCGAGGAGGGGCTTGAGACCCCGCTCAACGAGTACCGCCTCATTAATGCCTGGCCAAAGGTACTGGGGAAGTCGGTGTGTGCATATACAAAGGACCTTAAGATATACAATCAGGTACTTTTTGTTACCGTGACATCATCAGTGCTGCGTCAGGAACTGCTGATGAACAGGCGCTCGCTTGTGGCAAAACTGAACGAGTATGTGAAGGCGCAGGTGATAACGGATATTGTCTTTAAGTGACGGGTGAACTTATCACACTGGTTTGTGTTGTAATTGAGAATAAAAAAGTAAATTTGTGACAGTCATTCGAGTGCAATAAATAAAAAAGATACAATATGCAGAATTCTAATGTTAAGACAAGGCTCATAGTCCTGAGCTTTTTGCAGTTTGCAGTGTGGGGTGCCTATCTGACCTCGATGGGACGTTATCTTGGTAGTGCCGGTATGGGAAGCGACATTGGCTGGTTCTACTCTGTGCAAGGAATTGTTTCAATATTCATGCCGGCCTTGATTGGTATAATAGCCGACCGTTGGGTGCCTGCTCAGCGTATGCTCTCTTTCTGTCACGCAGTGGCTGCGGTGTTTATGGGCATCACAGGCTATATTGGAATGACAAAGGGTGCAGAGGTTGCATTTGGTGACCTCTTCTGGACATATACTGTCAGTGTGGCATTCTATATGCCAACGCTGGCGCTCTCAAATTCAGTCTCTTATTCAGTGCTCAACCAGGCAGGGCTGGACACTGTGAAGGCCTTCCCGCCAATTCGCGTGTTCGGTACAGTGGGTTTCATAGTGTCGATGTGGATTGTTGACCTGACCGGTTTCCAGAACGACTATTCGCAGTTCTTTGCATCGGCTGTGTGGGGTGTGCTGCTTGCCGCATACTCGTTGACCTTGCCTAACTGTCCTGTTGACAAGACTGCTGAGAAGAAGTCGCTTGCATCGGCTTTTGGTCTTGACGCCTTCAAACTTTTTGGCCAACGCAGAATGGCGTTGTTCTTTATCTTCTCAATGTTGCTTGGTGCTGCATTGCAGGTATCGAACGGTTATGCCAATATGTTTATCAGCGGTTTTGGCGACATAGAGAAGTATGCCGGAACATTTGCTGTTGAACACACAAATATGCTCATCTCTCTGTCTCAGATATCGGAGACACTCTGCATTCTGCTCATTCCGTTCTTCCTTAGGAAATTCGGTATTAAGATTGTTATGCTCATTGCAATGCTGGGCTGGGTGTTCCGCTTTGGTTTCTTCGCTGTGGGTGACCCTGCAATGCCGGGCGTGCTCCTGTTTGTGCTTTCAATGGTTGTGTATGGCGTGGCATTTGACTTCTTCAATGTGTCGGGCTCGCTGTTTGTGGACAAGGAGACTCCGGAGAATATGCGTTCAAGCGCACAGGGACTCTTCATGCTCATGACAAATGGTCTTGGTGCCTCAATCGGTGTCATTGTAGCACAGGAGGTGGTGAATCATTTTACTGCTAACCAGACAAACTTTGCTGGCTGGTCAACAGCGTGGTACATCTTTGCCGGCTATGCACTTGTAATAGCGCTGCTCTTTGCTGTAGTGTTCAAAGAGAAAAAGGATAAGAATGCCTGATTGCGTATGGTTGAGCTTGTTGTAACAGACATAATGTCCAAGGTCTCTGACCACCGCGCCCACGTGCTCTTGCTGACAGAAAAGGAGGGCTTGCGTCGCATAATCGTCTCTTTGGGCTTTCTTGAGGCACAGGCAATAGCATTCGCGCTGCGCGGTATCATGACAGACCGTCCTCTCACGCACGACCTTTTTGGCAATGTCACTTCGGCATTCGGCGTGGAACTGCAATATGTTCTCATCAACAATATCTGTGACGGGACTTTCTGCTCGCAGCTATGTTACAGGCAGGGCAAGACAGAGCATTGTATAGATTCTCGCACAAGCGATGCAATAGCCATAGCGCTGCGTGCTGCGGCACCTATATATATAAATGAGGAACTCCTGTCGCGCATGTGCATACGTGACGAGCAGAACGGCGCATTTTCTATACCCATAACTGCTGCCGACGAGGCGACCCTGCGTGTTGCAATTGATAATGCAGTGAAGGAGGAAAATTACGAGCTGGCACAGAAACTTAAGGAGGAGATAGACTCCAGGAAAAGCAGCGTGTGCTGCAATAATACAGACAACGACAAATAACGACAATGGCACTTTTTTATGTACCTGATATAGCAAATACGTGGGAACTCTCCGATGAGGAGGCTGCCCACGCTTTGCGTGTTCTGCGCCTCTCTGTGGGAACTGAACTTGAGATAACAGATGGCAAGGGATTTCTTTATAAGACAAGGATTGCCTCAGTTGCAGGCAAGCATTGTTATGTGGAGCCTTGCGCGCCGATTGAGAAACCAAAGAACTGGAATGGCAATGTGCATATTGCGATTGCACCCACAAAGAATATGGATCGTATTGAGTGGTTTGCCGAAAAGGCTACAGAAATTGGACTCGATGCCATCACATTTCTCAACTGCCGTTTTTCGGAACGCAAGGTTGTCAAGCCCGAGCGTGTTGAGCGTATTGTGGTATCGGCGATGAAGCAGTCGCTCAAGTATTGCAAGCCTCTGGTTGCCGATATGACCGATTTCAAGAGGTTCATTGCCCAGGAGTACCCGGGTGCAAAATACATTGCTCACTGCTATGACAGCGAAAGGGTGCTGTTGAAAGATGTTCTTGTACAGGGAGAGGACGCAACGATACTCATTGGACCCGAGGGCGATTTCAGCCCCGAGGAGGTGGAACTGGCTATAAAGGCAGGCTATAGACCCATAAGTCTTGGCTCTTCGCGCCTGCGTACCGAAACTGCAGCCCTTGTGGCGTGCCACACCTTTATACTAAAGAATGAGATATGACAGAGCGCTATTTTATACTCTTTTCATACGACGGTGCAGCCTATCATGGATGGCAGGTGCAGCCTAATGCCATAACTGTGCAGCAGGTGCTTGAGGAGGCACTGTCAACCTTGTTGCGTGTTCCCGTTCCTGTGGTGGGCGCCGGGCGTACCGATACCGGAGTGAATGCCGAGTGCATGGTGGCGCATGCCAATCTGCCTGCAGGCGTCGATGTTGCGCAACTCATTTACAAACTGAACAAGATATTGCCACCCGACATTGCCGTTAGTGATATAAAAAAGGTGCGCGCCGATGCGCACGCGCGCTTTGATGCTGTGTCGCGCCGTTACCGCTACCGCGTTGTTACAGCAAAGTCACCATTCGCGCGCCGCTATGCCCTGAGGGTTGTGCCTGGAATAGATTTCAATGCCATGAACCGTGCGGCCGAACTGCTGTATGAGTATACCGATTTTACCAGTTTTAGCAAACTGCATACAGATGTAAAGACCAACAACTGCAAGGTTACATATGCTGCTTGGCGTAATGTTGGCGGCAGTGAATGGGTTTTTGAGATTGAGGCCGACCGTTTTCTGCGCAATATGGTGCGCGCAATAGTGGGCACACTGTTGCTTGTGGGGCGTGGCAAGATGACAATAGATGGTTTCCGCGAAGTTATTGAGAACAAGGCGCGTGCCGATGCCGGCGACTCTGCTATGGGCGAGGCGCTTTTTCTTGTTGATGTTAAATATCCCAACGATATATATCTGTGATGTGGGCGCTGCTTGCTTTTATGTCGGCGGCGCTGCTTGGCTGCTATGACTTCTTCAAGAAGATTTCGCTAAAGGGGAATTCTGTATTGGCGGTGCTTTTCTTGAACACTCTTTTCTCCTCGTTGCTCTTTGCTCCTTTTATATTGCTTTCACGTGCAGGCGTGATAACATCGGGGCAATTGTATGTGCCGGCGGTGGGCGTCGAGGTGCATCTGCAGTTGCTGCTGAAGGCTGTTATTGTATTGTCCTCATGGCTCTGTGGCTACATGGGCATAAAGCATTTGCCAATAACCATTGTGTCGCCAATACAGTCAACACGGCCGGTGCTGGTTCTGCTTGGCGCTCTGTTCCTGTTTGGCGAGGCACTCAACGCCTATCAATGGATAGGTGTAACAATAGCTATTGTCTCGGTATTCCTGCTCAGCCGTAGCGGAAAGCGCGAGGGTATAGACTTTGTCAATAACCGTTGGGTGGCATTTGTGGCATTGGCAGCACTGTTCGGGGCAGTGAGTGCTCTCTATGACAAATACCTGATGCGCTCCATCCAGCCCATTGTGGTGCAGTCCTGGTTCAATGTATACCAGTGTGTGCTTATGGGTGTTGTCATTTCGGTGATGAATGCCTTGAACCCCGCCCAGCGTGAGCGCAAGTTCTGCTGGCGTTGGTCGATACCCTTGATTTCGCTGTTTCTTGGATTTGCCGATTTCTGTTATTTTACGGCGTTGGCGCAGGATGGTGCACTCATTGCGGTTGTCTCTATGATAAGGCGAGGTAGTGTGATAGTCTCGTTTGTGTTCGGTGCATTGCTGCTAAAGGAGAAAAACCTCAAGAGCAAGGCGCTGGATGTATTGCTGATATTGGTTGGATTGTTTTTTCTATATTTAGGCTCAAGATGAAAAAGTTACTGTTCTTGATTGTATGGATGCTTGCCGGCGTGGTGTCGGCCCAGGATATGCGCACCATTTTTATGGATGCTCCCGAAGAGTTGTTCCCTCTGTTGACAAAGGGCCTCCGTGCCGATTTTGTTGATTACATAGATGCCGGGATGACTGCAAAGGTGACAAACAGGCTCGACGGGGTCAGTGTGCTCGAAGAACTGGACGACGATTACCTAAGGCTTGCAATGACTGCATCATCCACAGTGCAGATGAAGCTGCTGCCTTTTGAAAGCGATACGGTAATTTGTGTCGTGAATACCGTAAGGGCCGAGAGTGCCGATAGCCGTATCTCTTTCTATAACAAGGCGTGGAAAAAACTTGATGGCGATGGAATGTTCAAATCGCCTCAAGTGAAGGACTTCTTCACTTCTCCCGACAGTGCATATATTGATATGTGCGACATCTACCTGGTGTCGCTAATGCTCTCTCCTGTCGATAATACGCTTGTGGCAGAGTATACAATGCCTTCTTATATGAATATTGACGATGCCAAAAAGGTCAAGCCTTTGCTGCGTAAGTTGGTATACAGGTGGGATGGCGAGTGCTTTGTCATCGAGTGATGCGCACTGTGTCAATTGTCATTTCCGAGATGTTGCCCTTGTTGTGCTTTTCAAAAAGCGTGCGGCTGTCTTTGATGAACTGAAGTCGTTTCTGTTCGGCATGCTCCCAATTGGTGATTTCGGTTGTCGCAGCCGGGTATATTGTAAAGTCGCGTTTGCCATCGCTCTGCTTTGGGGCAATCCAGGTGAGCAGGTAGCGTACATTCAGCGGGCGTGTATAGTTCAGTATCTTCATTAGTTTCATTGAAACCATTATGCCGCCATCGGTACGGCGCAGTGACATGTTGGAAACAAGGTTGCCTGTTGAATAGACAACCAGATGCTTGTCGGCATTGTCCGGGTTTTCTCTTATCTCAAGTGGCTGCACCACGTGCGGGTGATTGCCGATGATGTGGTTTACCCCTTGCTCTATGAGCCAGTCGCTCAACTCCTTTATCCTTTGTGGCGGCAGGCTGATGTACTCATCGCCCCAGTGCATGCAGGCAATAATGGCATCTGGGCGCTTCTCCTTTGCCGCCTGAATATCCCGGGCTATCACCTCCTTGTCAATGAGGTTTACAATCATTGGCTCGGGAATCTCCCGGCCATTTGTGCTGTATGTGTAATTGAGAATTGCAATGCGCACTCCCTTCTCTTCCACTATCAACGGGTATCTCTTCTCGCGCTCTGCCATGTTGCGATACACGCCGCAGTGTGCAAACTGCAAGGAATCGAGCATGTCGAGTGTGTTGATGGCGCCGCGCTTGCCCTTGTCCATGCAGTGGTTGTTCGCAAAGAGCAGCACTTTGAATCCGGCGTCCTTCACTGCGTAGAGAAAACTGTCGGGGGCACAGAATGATGGATAGCCGCTGTAACCGCTCTTTCCTATTGTTGTCTCAAGGTTGGCAATGGAGAGGTCGGCACTCTTGATAAAATCCTTGATGTGGCAGAAACTGTAGGTGAAACTGTATTTGCCGTCCTCTTGCCTTGCCATGTCAAGTTGGGCCTGGTGCTGCATGATGTCGCCTGCGAAGAGCAGGTCGACTTGCTGCACCGGCGTAATGAATGTTTGCGCCACCGAAATCAACGGTAGCGCAAGCACGAATATTATTACTGATAAAATTCGGTGTATCTCTCTCATTTATAGATGGCACGTTTGCCCGCAAGCAAGGTGTTTTTCATCAGTGATACTATTGTCATTGGACCAACGCCGCCCGGTACGGGGGTGATGAACGAGCATTTGGGGGCGACGTTCTCAAAGTCAACATCGCCGCAAAGGCGGAAACCGCTCTTGCGTGTGGCATCGGGGACGCGTGTGGTGCCCACATCAATAACCACTGCACCCTCTTTTACCATTTCTGCTTTCAGAAAGTGTGGCTGTCCAAGTGCTGCTATTATGATGTCGGCCTGTCGGCACTCATCGGCGATGTTTGCTGTGTGGCTGTGGCATACGGTGACTGTGGCATCGCCGGGGATGCTCTTCTGCATCATGAGATTTGCCATTGGCTTGCCCACAATATTGCTGCGTCCTAGCACAACGCACTTCTTTCCCTTTGTGTCAATGTCGTAGCGGCGTAACAGTTCCATAATTCCGTTCGGGGTTGCCGAAAGGAAGCAGGGGAGGCCTATGGAGAGGCGGCCTGCGTTTACCGGGTGAAAACCGTCGACATCCTTGCGGTAGTCAATGGCTTCTGTTACTTTCTGCTCATCAATGTGCTTTGGCAGTGGCAACTGTACGATGAAACCGTCAACGTCTGCGTTGTTGTTCAGTTCCTCTACCTTTGCAAGCAGTTCCTCCTCGGTCACGTCGGCCTCGTAGCGGATGAGTGTAGATGTGAAACCGCACTCCTCGCAGGCTTTCACCTTGCTGGCAACATAAGTCTCGCTGCCGCCATCATGCCCCACAAGTATTGCGGCAAGATGCGGGCGTTTACCTCCGTTTGCCAATATCTCATTTACCTCGGCTGCAATCTCCTGCTTTATTTGTGCCGCTACAGCCTTTCCGTCAATAAGTTGCATGTTGCTGTCTTTTAGAATTTGAACTTTGACATCATGTTGCTCATCTTTCCGCCCGCAAAGCTCTTCATTGTCTTGCGTATCTGCTCAAATTGTTTCATCAGGCGGTTTACATCCTGCATTGTGGTACCACTACCACGTGCGATGCGCTCCTTGCGCGATGTGTTTATGATGTCGGGGTTCGCACGCTCTTTTGGGGTCATTGACTGGATGATTGCCTCCACACCCTTGAATGCGTTGTCGTCAATGTCCATATCCTTTATTGCCTTGCCTACGCCAGGAATCATGGCCATCAGGTCCTTGATGTTACCCATCTTCTTGATTTGCTGAATTTGGGTGAGGAAGTCGTTGAAGTCGAACTGGTTACGTGCGAGTTTGCGCTGCAGTTTCTTTGCCTCCTCCTCGTCGAACTGCTCCTGCGCGCGCTCAACAAGTGAAACCACGTCGCCCATGCCCAGGATGCGGTCGGCCATACGGTTAGGGTGGAACTGGTCAATCGCCTCCATCTTCTCGCCTGTACCTATGAACTTGATTGGTTTTGTCACCACTGTGCGGATAGACAATGCGGCACCGCCGCGTGTGTCACCATCGAGTTTGGTGAGGATAACGCCGGTGAAGTCCAGGCGGTCATTGAACTCCTTCGCGGTGTTCACAGCGTCCTGGCCGGTCATTGAGTCTACAACGAAAAGTGTCTCTGTCGGCTTTACAGCCTCCTTTATTGCGGCAATCTCGTTCATCATCGCCTCGTCAACAGCCAGGCGACCGGCGGTATCGATGATTACAAGGTTGTAACTCTTGGCCTTAGCCTCCTTGATGGCGTTGAGTGCTATCTGTACCGGATCCTTGCTCTCGGGTTCGCTATAAACGGGGACTCCGATAGCCTCGCCAAGCACCTTCAACTGGTCAATGGCTGCGGGGCGGTAAACGTCGCAGGCAACCAACAGTGGGCTGCGGTTCTTCTTTTTCTTCAGGTAGTTGGCAAGTTTTGAAGAGAATGTGGTCTTACCGCTACCTTGCAGACCCGACATAAGGATTACCGCAGGGTGTCCCTCATAGTTTATCTCGGCGGTCTCGCCACCCATCAGTGCTGTCAGCTCGTCATGTACAATCTTCACCATCAACTGGCTTGGATGCAGTGATGTGAGCACGTTCTGGCCAATGGCCTTGTTCTTTACTGTGTCGGTAAATGTCTTTGCTACCTTGTAGTTGACGTCGGCATCAAGCAGTGCCTTGCGCACGTCCTTGAGTGTCTCTGCCACATTGACCTCGGTGATTCTTCCTTCTCCTTTGAGTATTTTCAGTGAGCGTTCAAGGCGCTCGCTTAGGTTTTCAAACATCTTGTATGTAATTTTTATTGTTATTAATCTCTCTTTATGCTTATGATGCCGCCTGTGGCAGTGTCGAACAAAACTTTTACTCCATTGTTCTTGCTGAAGTAACTTTTTGAAAGTGTCTCCACGATGCCCAGTTGTGCAACGGCTATCTCTTTTTCTATGAATCTTCTTGTTCTTGTGTATACCTCCAGCCTGATACGCCCCGGGATGTTATAGCAGATTCCGTCCTGCTTTGCGGCTTTCTTCTTCGCGCTTTCGTTTGCAATGGGCCTTGCAACAGTCTTCAGGTCCTTGATGTTGAAGTATACCGGCTCCCCGGCAAGGTTCTCTTTGTCGACAACACCAATCTTGTGCGAGAAGCGGAACAGTACCGCCTTCGAAGTGTCGCATATTTCATTGGGGGCTATTGAATATTGGTATTGATGATATACGGTGTCTGTGCGCCCAATGAACATCTCGGTGAGTGCTCTCTCCTGCTTGTCGAGTTCCTGCAGCAGCAACGCTATGGCGGCTCCGTCGCTCGGCATGTTCTCGGCTTGGCCGCGTGTGATGGCGAGCTTGCTCTCGCGTATTGCGTATATCTCTTTTGCAGTCAACTCCGCCATCTTTGCAGTAGAAGTGGCCGTGAGCATCTCCTCGGTCATATATTGGGTGGCGTCGACTCTCTCGCTGCCGTATGGCCTCGCTACCTGCTGCTTTCCCTCTTTTTCGGGCGCAATGGTGTTTATCGTCTCAATTATGCCTTTGCCAGTGAGGCCTATGTTGCTTGCCGAACTGTTGCTGATGCTGATGGTATATGACTTCTCCTTGCATGGTATGCCTTCGCTGTCGCTCTCAATGCCTGTCATCTCCCATCGGTTGCCGGCCTCGGTAATGCCTCCTTTGATGTGCAGGAACCTTTCGGCATAACTGTAGAACTCTCCGGGAGTCTGTGTTATGCATCTAGCCTCTACGGTGATGTTTATTTTAGTGTCGGGCAGGAAGTATGTAACTCCTTCCTCTGTGTTGGAAAAGAAGGACCCGAAGAAGTTCTGCGCAATACCGGGCATTGCCAGTGTCAATATGAATGCTGTAAAGAGTTTTTTCATCATTCCTGTGGGTTTGTTCTGTCAGAGCATAAAGACTCTAATTTGTCGCGAAGATAGTAAATTGTTTTTAATTTCGGCCCTAAAAGTGTGCTTAACTTATTTATAAGGTCTTTATTTGTTGTTCCAGTCAATAAAATGCAACAAAGATTGCGGTTTTTCCACAACTTTGTTTTATTTTTGCGTGGACTAATATAAAAGTTCTGATTGTTATGTCAACGATAAAAATACACGACAAGGAATTTGTAAAGACAATCCCCGCAGAAGAGATTGCGGCACGCGTGAAGCAGGTGGCCGAGAATATAAACAGGGACTATGCGGGCAAGCGCCCTCTGTTCCTCGGTGTCCTGAACGGCAGTTTTATGTTTGTGTCGGACTTGATGAAGAATATTGAACTGGAGTGCGAGATATCTTTTGTCAAGTTCTCCTCGTATCAGGGCTCAGAGACGACCGGTGCGGTCAAGCAGGTGATGGGACTTGTAGAGTCAATTGAGGGTCGTGATGTTATCATTGTTGAGGATATTGTTGATACTGGCCTTACAATGCAAAAGATGCTTGAGACGTTGGCCCAGAGCAAGCCTGCATCGCTTGCAATAGCATCGCTGTTCCTGAAACCGGCCCGTTTGCGTGTTCCGGTAGAGGTGAAGTATTCGGCCTTTGAGATTCCCGACAGGTTTATTGTGGGCTATGGCCTTGATTATGATGGTCTTGGCCGCAACTTGCCCGATGTGTACGATGTTAAAGAATAAAAGACTATAATACATGCTTAATATTGTTATTTTTGGTGCCCCCGGCAGTGGCAAGGGCACACAGAGCGAAAGGATTGTTGCAAAGTATGGTCTGAACCATATCTCGACAGGCGAGGTGCTGCGCGGTGAAATTGCTGCCGGTACAGAACTTGGTGCAACAGCCCAGAAACTTATTGACAAGGGCCAACTTATCCCCGACGAACTGATGATAAGCATCCTTGCTTCAAAACTGGACTCGCTTACAAGCGGCAATGGGGTTATCTTTGATGGTTTCCCACGTACAATAGCACAGGCCGAGGCTTTGAAGGTGATGCTTGGTGAGCGCGGACAGGATGTTACGGCGATGATAGAACTTGACGTTCCCGAGGACGAACTGATGAATCGCCTTTTGCTTCGCGGGCAACTTTCGGGTAGGGCCGATGATAACGAGGAGACAATCAAGAAACGTCTTGTTGTCTATGCCGAGCAGACATCTCCTCTCAAGGAGTGGTACAAGAATGATGGCAAGCACTGCTATATCAATGGACTTGGTGAACTTGACCGCATTTTTGCAGATATTGTAACTGCGATTGATTCAAGAATCTGAATATAACGGGGCGCTTGATGTTCCCCGGAAAATAAGTTGTCACATGCGTGGCAACTTTTACTGTTTATTTGTTTAACAGCCCGTGAGGGTCTTAAGGTTTACTGTTATGGCAGAATCAAATTTTATAGATTATGTGAAGATTGTGTGCCGCTCCGGACGTGGTGGACGCGGAATGGCTCACTTGCATCGTGCTAAATATATACCCAATGGCGGTCCCGATGGTGGCGATGGCGGCAAGGGTGGTGATATCATCCTGCGTGGAAACCGCAACTATTGGACATTGCTGCACCTGAAGTATCAGCGCCACATTTTTGCCGGCAACGGACAGAATGGCGGCATCAACAAAAGTACCGGTGCCGATGGCGAGAGCAAGATTGTCGACGTGCCCTGTGGTACGGTTGCATACAATGCCGAGACTGGTGAGTTTCTCTGTGATGTAATGGAGGATGGTCAGTTGGTTACCCTGCTCAAGGGCGGTCGCGGTGGTCTTGGCAATGTGCATTTTGCCACCCCGACACGTCAGGCTCCACGTTTTGCACAGCCCGGTGAGCCAATGCAGGAGATGACGGTAACGCTTGAACTGAAACTGCTTGCCGATGTTGGTCTTGTCGGTTTTCCGAATGCCGGTAAGTCAACGCTGCTCTCCTCTGTGTCGGCGGCAAAGCCCAAGATTGCAAACTATCCATTTACAACGCTTGAACCAAATTTGGGAATCGTCTCCTATCGCGATAATAAGTCGTTTGTGATGGCCGATATCCCGGGTATCATTGAAGGTGCCAGCCAGGGTAGGGGATTGGGATTGCGATTCCTTCGCCACATCGAGCGTAACTCGCTGTTGCTGTTTATGGTGCCGGCCGATGCTGATGACATAAAGAAGGAGTATGAGGTGTTGCTTAACGAACTTGCTACCTTCAACCCCGAGATGCTCGACAAGCAGCGCGTGCTTGCAATTACAAAGTGTGACCTCATTGACGAGGAACTCAAGGAGATGCTTTCGGAGAATCTGCCCGAGGATGTGCCTCACGTATTTATCTCGGCACCAACAGGCGAGGGGATTCAGGAATTAAAGGATGTTCTTTGGGCAGCGCTCAACAGTGAAGAAAATCGCCTTGCGGCGGTAAAGCGCGAGGAACTTGTACATCGTAACTATGACCGCAAGATGCTTGCTGCCGACTTTGCCGACTGGGAGGCCGACTATGAGGATGGTGTGGATATGGATGATGATGACGACTATGACTACGAGGAGTTTGATTTTGACGAGGAGTAATCAATACGCAATATACGCAAACATAAATATAAACTGGAAATATTATGGCAAAAAAACATTCATGGAGTTATGAAAACATCGGTGGTTCTACACGTGTGAGAATTGCAACCGGTGCCGATATTGCTCATCTTGCAGAGTTGGACCTTAAAAAGTGGACTGTGCTTTCATGCCCTACTACAGGCTTGGATATTGACGAGAATAGTTTGAAATATATCGATACGGACAATGACGGACGTATTCGTGTGAATGATGTGACTTCGACATCAAAGTGGTTGACCTCCGTTATAAAGGATGCCGATTTGCTGCTCAAGGGTGCGGATGGCATTGATTTGGAGGCGTTTAATCAGGAAGATGCGGATGGAAAGAGACTCTACAACTCGGCAAAGCAGATTCTGCAGAATCTTGGCAAGGAGGGCACAGTTGTCTCTTTGGCTGACACAAAGGATATTACAGCGATTTTTGCAAAGACCCGTTTCAATGGTGACGGTGTAATAACTGCGCAGACCCCCGAGGGTGATGCTGAGAAGGCTGTTGTTGCGGCTATTGTTGCTGCTTTTGGCGGTGTTATGGACCGTAGCGGCGAGAATGGTGCAAATGCAGAACTTATAGAAAAATTCTATCAGGCATTGGCCGATTATATTGCATGGAGCGAGGCGGTAGTTGAGGCTCCATACGGCGCTGACACAGACAAGGCTGTAGAACTATATAATGCTCTTGATGCAAAGGTTAAGGATTATTTTGTACGTGCAAGGCTCGCTTCATTCTCGCCCGAGAGCGTAGCGAAACTCGATGTGCAGACCGGTCTCATTGAGGCAATCAGCGCCGAAAACCTTACCGGCAAGACCGAGGAGATTGCGGCTTATCCTATTGCTCGCATCACCGGCAAGGCCGACTTGGACTTGGATGCTGCAATTAACCCTGCATGGGCTTCGCAGTTCAAGACTCTTGTTTCAATTGTAAAGCCTAAGGAAAAGGCGCTTACAGAGGAGGTGTGGGCTGCTATAGGTGCCTCTTTTGCGGCATATAATGCATGGAAGGCTGCCAAGAAGGGTGCCGAGGTCGAGAGTTTGGGCGTTGATACCATCAAGCAGATGCTTGCCGATGACAAAAAACAGGCGTTGCTTGACCTTATTGCGCAGGATTTGGAACTCAAGGAGACCGCAGACGGTATTGATTTGGTGAACAAGTTCCTGCATATCTATCGCGATTTCTATCGTTTGCTCTGCAACTATGTTACTTTCCAGGATTTCTATTGCAAGGACAAGAAAGTAAAGGCAATCTTCCAGAGCGGACGTCTTTTGATAGACCAACGCGAGTGCCGTTTGTGTATGAATGTTGCGGATGCTGCAAAGCATAACACTATGGCGCCTGCAAGCGGCATGTTCCTTGTGTATTGTGATTGCACTACCAAAACAAGTGCTGCAAAGAAGAGTATTGTGGCTGCTGTTACAGTGGGTGATATCGGCGACCTTTTTGTGGGTAAGAATGCCATCTATTTTGATAATACAGGTCTTATGTGGGATGCTGTCATCACAAAAATTGTTGAAAATCCAATCAGCATAGGTCAGGCTTTCTGGTCTCCTTACCGCAGAATGGCCAAGACTATTGAGAATCTTATCAATAAGAGCGCGGCAGAGAAGGATGCGGCAATGATGAAGGATGCCGATGCTAAAATCAATGCGGCGTCTGTTGCTAAACCGGCCGAGGGTGATGCAAAAACTCCAACGCCTCCATTTGATATTGCCAAGTTTGCCGGTATCTTTGCTGCCATTGGTATGGCTGTCGGTATGATTGGTACTGCGTTGGCTGGTATCCTGGATAGTTTTAAGGGCTTTGTGTGGTGGCAGTATATTGGAATATTCATCGGTATAATGATGTGTATCTCCGGTCCTGCAATGGTGTTGGCGTGGATGAAGTTGCGTCGTCGCAATATTGCTCCGTTGCTCAATGCCAATGGTTGGGCTATCAATGCATCGTCAAAGATAAATATCCTGTTCGGTGAGACATTGACAGATGTTGCAAAGTTCCCTAAACTGAAACTGAAAGACCCGTATGCAAAGAAAGGCATCCCGGCATGGGCAAAGTGGCTTATCTCACTGGCGGTGATTGCTGTGGTGGTTGCGGGATTGTGGCTTGGCAACATACTCTCGTGTGTTGGTCTTCAGTCTCCATTGTCATGTTTTAACAAGGAGAAAGTGGCGGTTGTTGAAACTCCTGAGGCGGTCGCGAATCCTGTTGTGGCAGAGGCTGCCACCGAGACTCCTACAGAAGAGCCTGCTTCTGCAGCAGAGTAATTACCTTATATATTATATATGCATTGGGAGCGACGCGTCGCTCCCAATGCATATTTTTTGTAAAGGGCTGAAATGGTCAAAGGGTTGTTGTTTGTTATCCAAATAAAAGTTTAAGATTTTTTAACAGTAAAAAATGCTGTTTTTGGGTTGTTTTGGGGCTGTTTTTTCTACAAAAAGAGGTTTTTGCACTGTGGTGATTGCTAAAAAGAGAGCAAATGCTTTTTTATTTGAAATATAATTTTTACCTTTGCAGTCCAAAATGGACTATAGTGTTTTGAAAGGTCCAATTGCACAGAAATATTTAAAAACAATATATAATAATTAAAAATTTAACAAAATGCCTACAATTCAGCAATTAGTAAGAAAAGGCAGAGAGGTTATTGTAGAGAAGAGCAAGTCGCCCGCACTCGACAACTGTCCACAGCGTCGTGGTGTGTGTGTACGTGTTTACACTACAACTCCAAAGAAACCTAACTCTGCGATGAGAAAGGTTGCTCGTGTACGCTTGACCAACCAGAAGGAGGTAAACTCTTACATCCCAGGTGAGGGTCACAACTTGCAGGAGCACTCAATCGTTTTGGTACGCGGTGGCCGTGTTAAGGACCTCCCAGGTGTACGCTATCACATCGTACGTGGTACTCTTGATACCGCAGGTGTGGCAAACCGTACACAGCGTCGTTCTAAGTATGGTGCTAAGCGTCCAAAGGCTAAGAAGTAATTCCCGCCTTCAAGCGTAGCTGAGTGATCCCGGCTTGTAAAAAACGGGATATGACTCAAAACTTTTAAAGACATATTTTTATAACTTAGTTTTGGTTTGTTGGAAAAGGTTATAAAAGGTTGAGTAAATGCTTCGGTGGAAGCGTTGAAGAATTTGCAATAACACAGCCACACAAAACGTAAATTTTCGCAAAAGAAAATGAGAAAAGCAAAACCAAAAAAGCGCGTGGTTCTTCCAGACCCCGTGTTTAACGATCAGATGGTTTCTAAGTTCGTTAACCACCTGATGTATGATGGAAAGAAAAACATTTCTTACACTATTTTCTATGGTGCCCTCGAACTTGTTGGTAACAAGATGAAGAACGAGGAGAAAACTCCACTTGAAATTTGGAAGCAGGCTTTGGAGAACATCACTCCAAAAGTAGAGGTTAAGTCACGCCGTATCGGTGGTGCAACTTTCCAGGTTCCTACTGAAATCCGTGCAGACCGCAAGGAGTCAATCTCAATGAAGAACATGATTCTCTTCGCACGTAAGCGTGGTGGTAAGTCTATGGCAGAGAAACTCTGTGCTGAGATTATGGATGCATTCAACAATCAGGGTGGTGCTTTCAAGCGTAAGGAGGATATGCACCGTATGGCTGAGGCTAACCGCGCATTCGCACATTTCCGTTTCTAATCAGATAATAATACGAAGATGGCAAACGAACTTCAATTTACCCGTAATATCGGTATTAGTGCTCACATCGATGCTGGTAAGACTACTACATCGGAGCGTATTTTGTTCTACACTGGTCTTTCACACAAGATTGGTGAGGTGCACGACGGTGCTGCTACTATGGACTGGATGGAGCAGGAGCAGGAGCGTGGTATTACAATTACCTCTGCTGCTACTACTACTTTCTGGAACTGGAAAGGTACACAGTACAAGTTCAACTTGATTGACACTCCGGGACACGTTGACTTTACCGCTGAGGTAGAGCGTTCACTCCGTGTACTTGACGGTGCTATCGCTGCATTCTGTGCAGTAGGTGGTGTTGAGCCTCAGTCAGAGACTGTATGGCGTCAGGCTGACAAGTACAACGTTCCACGTATCGCTTACGTGAACAAGATGGACCGTTCAGGTGCTGACTTCTTCTCTGTAATGCGTCAGATGAAGGAGATTCTTGGTGCAAACCCATGCCCTGTAACAATTCCTATCGGTTCAGAGGAGAAGTTCCTTGGTGTAATCAACCTTATCACCATGAAGGCTCTCGTTTACAGAGACGGTGCTTTGGACTACACAGAGGAGGAGATTCCTGCTGAGTTGGTTGACGAGGCTAACCAGTGGAGAGAGCACCTTCTTGAGAAGGCTGCTGACTTCGATGAGGAGTTGATGATGAAGGTTCTCGAGGAGCCTGAGTCAATCACAGAGGAGGAGATTATCGCTGCTATCCGTAAGGGTACACTCGCGCTTGAGATTACTCCAATGACTTGCGGTTCTTCATTCAAGAACAAGGGCGTTCAGCCACTTCTTGACTTCGTATGTGCTTTCTTGCCTTCTCCACTCGATACTCCAGCTATCGAGGGTGTGAATCCTAAGACAGACGAGATGGAGTCACGTACTCCTTCTGAGGATGACAAGACATCGGCTCTCGTGTTCAAGATTGCTACAAACCCATTCGTTGGTCGTTTGATCTACGTTCGTGTTTACTCTGGTAAACTTGAGTCAGGTTCTTACATCTATGATAGCCGTTCAGGCCGCAAGGAGCGTATTTCTCGTATGTTCCAGATGCACTCGAACAAGCAGAATCCTGTAGAGGTTCTCGGTGCCGGTGATATCGGTGCTGTGATTGGTATGAAGGACGTACGTACCGGTGATACTCTCTGTGCAGAGGAGGCTCCAATCGTACTCGAGTCTATGACATTCCCTGATCCAGTGATTTCTATCGCTGTTGAGCCTAAGACTCAGAAGGATCTTGACAAGCTCGCTAACGGTCTTGCTAAGCTCGCAGAGGAGGATCCAACATTTACAGTTAGAACAGACGAGCAGTCTGGTCAGACAATCATCTCTGGTATGGGTGAGCTTCACCTCGAGATTATTATCGACCGTCTGAAGCGTGAGTTCAGCGTTGAGTGTAACCAGGGTCGTCCACAGGTTAGCTACAAGGAGGCTATCACCAACACAGTTCAGGTTGATGAGACTTACAAGAAGCAGACCGGTGGTAAGGGTAAGTATGCAAAGATTCTTGTATCTGTAGGTCCCGCTGATGAGGACTTCAAGGAGGGTAACCTTCAGTTCGTTAACGAGGTTAAGGGCGGTAACGTTCCTAAGGAGTTCATCCCATCAGTACAGAAGGGCTTCCAGACAGCTGTTAAGGCAGGTGTTCTCGCAGGCTACCCAATGGAGTCTTTGAAGGTTGTTCTTCTCGATGGTGGTTTCCACCCAGTTGACTCTGACCAGTTGTCATTCGAGGTATGTGCTATCCAGGCATACAAGAATGCATGTCAGAAGGCAAATCCAGTACTCCTTGAGCCAATCATGAAGCTTGAGGTTGTTACTCCAGAGGAGAGCATGGGTGATGTTATCGCCGACCTTAACAAGCGTCGTGGCCAGGTTGAGGGCTTTGAGACAAGCCGTACTGGTGCGCGTATCGTTAAGGCTATGGTGCCACTGTCTGAGATGTTCGGTTACGTGACTTCATTGCGTACCATCACTTCAGGTCGTGCAACATCTTCAATGACTTACGATCACCACGAGCAGGTAAGTGCTTCTTTGACAAAGCAGATACTTGAGGAACTTCAGAAGTAAATAAATAAAGCCTGTCGGTTAGCGAATGACTCTTAACCGACAGGCAATTGTAAATTTTATAAAAACCATTTAAGACAATGAGTCAGAAAATTAGAATCAAACTTAAATCTTACGATCACAACTTGGTTGACAAGTCAGCTGAGAAGATTGTAAAGACTGTAAAGGCAACAGGTGCTATCGTTAGCGGTCCAATTCCATTGCCTACACACAAGCGTATCTTCACTGTTAACCGTTCTACTTTCGTTAACAAGAAGAGCCGCGAGCAGTTCCAGCTCTCTTCATTCAAGAGACTTATCGACATCTACAGCTCTACAGCAAAGACTGTTGACGCTCTTATGAAGCTTGAGTTGCCTTCAGGAGTTGAGGTTGAGATTAAAGTGTAATTTTAATGCGAATTATTAATTTTTTAAATTAAAACTGAAATGCCAGGATTATTAGGAAAAAAAATCGGAATGATGTCCGTTTTCAGTGCCGATGGTAAGAATGTTCCATGCACTGTTATCGAAGCAGGTCCTTGTGCAGTTACACAGGTGAAGACAATCGAGAAGGATGGCTATGAGGCTGTTCAGGTTGGCTTCCAGGATCAGAAGGAGAGCCGTATCAGCGCTGCTCTCGCAGGCCACTTCAAGAAGGCCGGTGTGACTCCCAAGCGCCACTTGGCCGAGTTCAAGGGTTTTGAGACAGAGCTCGCATTGGGCGATGTTATCACAGTAGATCTCTTTGCAGATACTGCTTACTTTAGCGTAACAGGTACTTCAAAGGGTAAGGGTTTCCAGGGTGTCGTTAAAAGACACAACTTTGGTGGTGTAGGTCAGGCTACTCACGGTCAGCACAACCGCGCTCGCAAGCCGGGTTCTATCGGTGCTTGTTCATACCCTGCAAAGGTATTCAAGGGTCTCCGAATGGGTGGTCAGATGGGTAACGTACGTGTTACTACACACAACCTCCAAGTGTTAAAAGTAATTCCTGAACACAACCTTTTGGTTATCAAGGGTTCGGTTCCAGGTTACAATGGTTCAATCGTAATAATTGAAAAGTAATGGAAATCAGCGTATTAAACATAAATGGTGAGAATACCGGCAGAAAGGTTGTCTTGGATGAGTCAATCTTCGGCATCGAGCCCAACGAGCACGTTGTATACATGGCGGTAAGACAGTATCTTGCTGCTCAGCGTCAGGGTACTCACAAGTCAAAGGAGAGAAGCGAGATTTCAGGTTCTACACGTAAGCTCGGTCGTCAGAAGGGCGGCGGTGGCGCTCGTCGTGGTGACATCAACTCACCTCTGTTGGTTGGTGGTGCTCGCGTATTCGGTCCTACTCCACGTGATTATAGCTTCAAATTGAACAAGAAGGTTAAGCAGCTCGCTCGCAAGTCTGCCCTCTCTCAGAAGGCAATTGACAACGCGATTGTAGTTGTTGAGGACTTCAACTTCGAGGCACCAAGCACAAAGGCTTTTGTTAATGTGTTAAATAATCTTAAAGTTTCTGAAAAGAAGCAGTTGTTTGTTTTGCCATCTAGCAATAAAGCAGTATATTTGTCAGCCAGAAATTTGAAGGGAACTCAGATGGCTATTGCTTCGGACATTAATACCTATGGTATAATGAATGCCGAGGTTTTGGTTGTGACCGAAAGTTCTCTCGAGGTAATTAATAACACACTGAATAAAACTAAGGAGGCATAATAATGGGAGTATTGATTAAACCTATAGTCACTGAGAAGATGACTAAGATTACTGACCAGTTGAACCGCTTTGGTTTTCTTGTTCGTCCCGAGGCTAACAAGTTGGTAATTAAGAAAGAGATTGAGGCGTTGTACAATGTAACTGTAGTTGATGTAAATACTATGAACTACGCTGGCAAGAACAAGAACCGCTACACAAAGGCAGGTTTTGTTAAGGGCCGTACAAACGCTGTAAAGAAGGCTATCGTCACACTTAAGGAGGGCGATACAATTGATTTTTATAGTAACATTTAATAAGAGATGGCAGTACGTAAATTTAAGCCTACAACACCGGGCCAAAGACATAAGATTATTGGTACCTTCGAAGAGATCACTGCTGCGGTACCAGAGAAATCGCTTGTAACCGGTAAGCGTTCAACAGGTGGACGTAACAACGACGGTAAGATGACTATGCGCTACAGAGGCGGTGGTCACAAGCGTAAATTCAGATTTATCGATTTCAAGCGTAACAAGGACGGTATCCCCGCAACTGTAAAGACTATCGAGTACGATCCAAACCGTTCGGCTCGTATCGCTTTGCTTTGTTATGCTGATGGTGAGAAGAGTTATATAATTGCTCCTAATGGTTTGGAGGTTGGCGCAGTTCTGATGTCAGGTGCTGATGCTGCTCCCGAGATTGGTAACGCTCTTCCTTTGAAGAACATTCCTATCGGTACAGTAGTACACAACATCGAGCTCCGTCCAGGACAGGGTGCTATCCTTGTTCGTTCTGCCGGTAACTTCGCGCAGATTGTTTCTCGTGACGAGAACTACTGCGTTATCAAGTTGCCTTCAGGTGAGATTCGTCGTATCTTGAGTACTTGCCGTGCTACAGTTGGTACAGTAGGTAACTCAGACCACGCTCTCGAGTGTTCAGGTAAGGCTGGTCGCTCACGCTGGTTGGGACGTCGTCCTCACAACCGTGGTGTTGTTATGAACCCAGTAGATCACCCAATGGGTGGTGGTGAAGGTCGTGCTTCTGGTGGTCACCCACGTTCACGTAAGGGCTTGTACGCTAAGGGTCTCAAGACTCGTACACCTAAGAAGCAGTCTAACAAGTACATCATTGAGAGAAGAAAGAAGTAATAATAAGGAAATTTTTGAATTAATATGAGTCGTTCATTAAAAAAAGGTCCATATATCAATGTAAAGTTGGAGAACAAGGTGCTTGCCATGAACGAGAGCGGTAAGAAATCGGTCATCAAGTCTTGGGCTCGTGCTTCTATGATTTCTCCCGATTTTGTGGGACACACAATTGCTGTTCATAACGGTAATAAATTTATTCCTGTATACGTTACAGAAAACATGGTAGGTCACAAGTTGGGCGAGTTCGCTCCTACACGTACTTTCCGTGGTCACTCAGGTAACCGTAAGAAATAAGCAGGTATTTAAAAACTGAATTAAATTAAATAATATAATGGGAGCAAGAAAAAAATTAGCTGCTGACAAGAGAAAAGAGGCACGTAAGAGCCTTTATTTCGCCAGTGCAAAGGATATCCCTTCATCTCCACGTAAGATGCGTCTCGTAGCCGACATGGTACGTGGCATGGAGGTTGGCCGTGCGCTTGGTGTCTTGAAGTTCTCTACAAAGGCTGCTTCAAACAACGTTGAGAAACTGTTGCGTTCCGCTATTGCGAACTGGGAGCAGAAGAATGAGCGCAAGGCTGAGAATGGCGAGCTTTATATCTCGCAGATTTTTGTTGACGAGGCACGCACACTCTATCGTATGCGTCCAGCACCTCAGGGTCGCGGTTACAGAATCCGCAAGCGTTCTAACCACGTTACAATCTACGTGGATACCAAAGTAAATAATGACAATAAAAAAGTAGAAGGAAATGGGACAGAAGGTTAATCCAATTGCTAATCGACTAGGTATCATCAGAGGATGGGATTCCAATTGGTACGGTGGTAAGAACTACGGTGACGAATTGGTTGAGGATTCAAAGATCAGAAAGTACCTTAATGTACGTTTGGCAAAGGCCAGCGTTTCTAAGATTGTCATCGAGCGTACTTTGAAGCTTGTTACAATTACCGTATGTACCGCTAAGCCCGGTATCATCATCGGTAAGGGTGGTCAGGAAGTTGACAAGTTGAAGGAGGAGTTGAAGAAGATCACCGACAAGGAGATACAGATTAATATTTTTGAAGTTAAGAAGCTTGAGCTTGATGCAACAATCGTTGCTAACAGCATAGCTCGTCAGGTTGAGGGTAAGATTGCATACCGTCGCGCAATCAAGACAGCCATCGCTAACACAATGCGTATGGGTGCCGAGGGTATCAAGATTCAGATCTCAGGCCGTCTGAACGGTGCCGAAATGGCTCGCTCGGAGATGTACAAGGAGGGTCGTACTCCACTTCACACATTCCGTGCAGACATCGACTACTGCCAGGCTGAGGCTCTCACAAAGGTAGGTATCTTGGGTATCAAGGTATGGATCTGCCGCGGTGAGGTTTACGGTAAGAGAGATTTGGCTCCAAACTTTACACAGAGCAAGGAGAACGGTTTCAATGGCAACCAGGCTGGTGGCAGAAACTTCAAACGTAAGAAAAACAACAATCGCTAACGAATTGAATTTCAAGAATTATGTTACAGCCTAAAAAGACAAAATATAGAAGAGTGCAACACGGTGTGACCAAAGGTTTCGCTACTCGCGGTAACCAGCTCGCATTCGGTTCTTTCGGAATCAAGTGTTTGCAGTACAAATGGTTGAATGGCCGTCAGATCGAGGCTGCCCGTATTGCGGTAACCCGTTACATGCAGCGTCAGGGTCAGGTATGGCTCCGTGTTTTCCCCGATAAACCAATCACTCGCAAGCCTGCCGATGTCCGCATGGGTAAGGGTAAGGGTGATCCCGAGGGCTTTGTATTCCCAGTTACACCGGGTCGTATCCTCATTGAGATTGAAGGAGTTTCATTTGAGGTAGCAAAAGAGGCATTGCGTCTCGCTGCTCAGAAGCTTCCTGTTACAACAAAGTTTATTGTTAGACGCGATTACGATTTTAATAAGGCATAATTATGAAAATAGCAGAAATTAGAGAGCTCTCTACAGCGGAGCTGCAGGAGAGAGTAGAGGCTGATGTTACTCGTTATGCCCAGATGAAGATGAATCACGCGATTTCACC
>JAZLBZ010000092.1:0-36164 GCA_045613945.1 Bacteroidaceae bacterium | reverse complement strand
TCAACCAATGCCTTTGCGGAGAGTTTCAATGCAAAAATAAAATCTTTCAGGGCTCAACTAAGAGGAGTTACGGATATCAAGTTTTTCTTCTTTAGATTGGCTAAACTTTTTGCGTAGCCCCCCAGACTTTGCTGGTGAGCCGTAATCCCGCTGTGGTTTTCATGCCATAGCGGGATTTTATTTTCAAACTGCGCTACCGAACCGCAACTGAACCTCGGTTTGCCGACAGAGGGGAGTGAGCACAAAAAAAGAGATTCCCGTTTGGAAATCTCTCTGTTGGGCTACCCGGACTCGAACCAGGAAAGGCAGGACCAGAATCTGCAGTGTTACCATTACACCATAGCCCAATGCTCAAATGCGATGCAAAGGTACGACTTTTTTTCGTAAAAAAAATATTTTCACCAATTTTTTTGCTAAAAAAATAAAAAAAAGTTCTTTTTTCGGAGTTTATGGCTAAAAAGCAGCTGTTTTTATTTTCAAATAGACAAAATAAGGAATATCTTTGCAATGTTAACAATATGGAACAAACAGTGCAATGAGCCTAAGCCCGGCACCCCCAAACGGGCTGCATGCGCTCATCTTTACAGAAACGATCAAACCAATAATATATGCAAAAAGAAAAAATTGACGCACAGGATGTCATCAAGCAAATAATTGAAGGTATACAGGACAAAAAAGGCAAGGGAATTGTTGTTGTTGATATGCTAAAACTCGGCAACAGCGTATGTGACTACTTTGTAATCTGTCAAGGAAACTCACCCAACCAGGTAAGCGCCATAACAGACTCCATTGAGGACACCGTAAGAATAAACTGCAAGAAGAAGCCATACTTCATTGACGGCCTGCGCAACTCACAATGGGTTGCAATGGACTATGGCGATATCCTGGTGCATATATTCCTGCCCGATGTCCGTAAATTCTACGACATTGAGCACCTTTGGGCCGACGCAACATTAACAGAAATACCGGATATTGACTGATAGATAATGAGCAAGAACAGCAAAAGACCAAAATTCTCACTCACCTGGCTGTATATGATAATCGGTGGCGTGCTTTTGTTCGTCTACCTCTTTGACGACGGCAACAGCAACCAAAGCATAAGGAAATCATACACCGAGGTTGAGGATTACATAAGGAACGGATATGTCGAGGAGATATCCGTCATAAACAACAGGACACTCGAGGCATACATATTCAGCGACTCGACCACCAGAGTGCATGACAAGCCTGTCATGGAGGGTACACGACTGAGAGTGGAGACCACCATTGGCTCAATCGACAATTTCGACAACTTCATACGCCAGCAGCGAGAGAGCGAGGAGGGCAAGTTCAAGGGTGTGGTAAACTACATTGAACAGCAGAACTTTTGGGGCGACCTATTTTGGAACGTGGTACCATTCATTGCGCTTATATTCGTATGGATATTCTTAATGCGCCGCATGAGTGGCGGTGGTGGCGGCCAGGGCGGAGTATTCAACGTTGGCAAGTCAC
Organism: Bacteroidaceae bacterium; assembly: GCA_045613945.1. Lineage (GTDB taxonomy): Bacteria > Bacteroidota > Bacteroidia > Bacteroidales > Bacteroidaceae > HGM04593. The sequence continues at coordinate 34,673 of JAZLBZ010000092.1, read as the reverse complement.
AGGCAAAACTCTTTGACAAGGACAGCACTGCCACACACATCACTTTCAAGGATGTGGCAGGACAAGAGGGTGCAAAACAGGAAGTACAGGAGATAGTAGACTTCCTCAAGAGCCCGCAAAGATATACCGAACTTGGTGGCAAAATCCCCAAAGGAGCCCTACTTGTAGGCCCTCCGGGAACAGGAAAGACATTGTTGGCAAAGGCTGTAGCCGGTGAGGCCAACGTTCCGTTCTTCTCAATGTCGGGCTCCGACTTTGTTGAGATGTTCGTGGGCGTGGGCGCATCACGTGTGCGCGACCTGTTCCGCCAGGCAAAGGAGAAAGCGCCTTGTATCATATTCATAGATGAAATTGACGCGGTGGGACGCGCACGTGGCAAAAACCCAAATATGGGCGGCAATGACGAGCGCGAGAACACGCTCAACCAACTTTTGACAGAGATGGACGGATTTGGCACAAACAGCGGTATCATTGTCATAGCAGCAACCAACCGCGCCGACATCCTTGACAAGGCACTCTTGCGCGCCGGCCGTTTCGACCGCCAGATACACGTTGACCTGCCCGACCTTAACGAGCGCAAGGACATCTTCGGCGTGCATCTGCGCCCATTGAAACTTGACCCCTCGGTCGATGTAGACACTCTCGCACGCCAGACACCTGGTTTCTCGGGTGCCGACATTGCCAATGTCTGCAACGAGGCAGCGCTCATTGCCGCACGTGGAAAGAAGAAAGCCGTTGACAAGCAGGATTTCCTTGATGCCATTGACCGCATAATCGGCGGACTTGAGAAGAAGACCAAAGTGATGACACAAAAGGAGAAGGAGGCCATTGCCATACACGAGGCCGGCCACGCCACCATATCATGGTTCCTTGAGCACGCCAACCCGCTTATTAAAGTCACCATTGTCCCACGCGGAAGAGCGCTGGGCGCAGCCTGGTATATGCCCGAGGAACGACAGATTACCACTAAGGAGCAGATGCTTGACGAGATGTGTGCCACACTTGGTGGCCGCGCTGCCGAGGAGTGCTTCATAGGCCACATCTCTACAGGCGCAATGAACGACCTTGAGCGAGTGACCAAGCAGTCATATGCAATGGTTGCATACGCCGGCATGAGCGAAAGACTCTCGAACCTGTGCTACTACAACAACCAAGAGTACTCTTTCAACCGTCCTTACAGCGAAAAGACAGCCGAGCTTATTGACACCGAGGTGCACAAGATGATAACCGAGCAATATGAGAGAGCAAAGGCACTGTTGCGTGAACACAAGGATGGACACGCAGAACTTGCAAGAATACTCATGGAAAGAGAAGTTATCTTTGCCGAGGATGTTGAGAAGATTTTCGGCAAACGCCCCTGGGCATCTCGCAGCGAGGAAATTTTCGAAGCAAACAAGGAGAATGCAGAGACCATAGTTGCCGAGGCACAGAAACCTGAAACGGCAGAATAACCGACAGGCACCACCAATAAGAATATTTTACACAAACTACAAATAAGGCGATATGAAGAAGTTTATTGTACGCACACTCAGCGGTGCACTGTTTGCAGCAGTGCTTGTAGGCTCCATACTCTACGGGGGCCACACGTTCAAGAGCATATTCCTTGTATTTATGACTTTGGCAGCAAACGAGTTCAGCACATTGTTGCGCCAGCACAAGAATGCTACGTTCAGCCCCGTTATGGTATTCCTGTGCAGTGTGCTGCTATATGTCGGATTCACATTCACTGCCCACAACGAGCAGGGTGCGACATTATTGGCATTCACACCATATATGACAGCGATAATATGCACATTCATTGGCCAAATGTTCTCAAAGAAAGGGAATAATATTGAAAATATTGCCTACTTTGCCTTGACACAACTATATGTGGCACTCCCCTTCTCGCTATTGCAGATTCTCTCAACAGCAGGAGCACCCGAAGGCGGAACCTACAACTGGCTGTTCCCGCTCTCAATCTTCATCTTTATATGGTGTAATGACAGTGGAGCATACTGCATTGGCTGCCTTATCGGACGTCACAAGATGTTTGAGCGCATATCGCCCAAAAAGACCTGGGAGGGATTCTTTGGAGGAGTGGCAGTTGCAATTGGAGCAAGCGTTGCAATGTCGCACTTCTTCACCATAATGAATGTGTGGCAGTGGATTGGAATGGCGGTTGTCATTGTCATTGCAGGCACATTGGGAGACCTCGTCGAGTCGAGCATGAAGCGCGAAATGGGAATTAAGGATTCCGGAAATTTCCTGCCAGGGCATGGCGGCTTGCTCGACCGATTTGACAGCACACTGCTTGCAGTGCCTTGCGTCATTGTATACCTTGCGTTCCTGGGTATTCTTTAAGATTTGCTTTTTAGCAAAGAGACCATCTTCTCGGCAGCACGCACAGACGCGCCCGGCTTGCCAAGAATTTCCATCATACGGCTATACTCACCGAGCATAGCCGTTCTTTTTTCGCTGTCAGCAGGCAACAGTTCGCCAAGTTCGGCAACCACATTCGCAGGCGTCATTTCGGCTGCAACAAGTTCGCGCACCACTTCACGGTCGGCAACAAGATTCACAAGCGAGACATATTTCACCTTGAGAAAATGCTTTTTTAACCATGAATAGAGGCGGCCCATTGGCATCGCATAGCATACCACCTGTGGCACATTGAACAAGGCCGTCTCAAGGGTTGCTGTGCCCGACGTTACCAGTGCCGCATGCGCATTATTGAGAATGTCGTATGTCTGCCCAAAGACAATCTTGACATTTTCATCAATGTAAGGAGCATAGAACTCCTTGTCAATACCCGGAGCACCGGCAAGCACCGGCTGATAAGCGGGATACTGTTTCACTGCCTGAAGCATCATTGGCAGATTGGCTTTGATTTCCTGTTTGCGACTGCCGGCAAGCAATGCAATGATTGGTTTATCGTCAAGAGCATTCTTCACCAGAAAATCGGCACGCGACAGCGCCTTGTTGCGTTTAAAATCATCCACAGCATCAACGCATGGATTACCTACATAGTTGATTTTGTAATTATGTTTCTTCTCAAAGAAATCAATCTCAAAGGGCAAAATAGAAAATAGTTCATCAACATCGCGCTTTATATTCTTTATGCGGTGTTCTTTCCACGCCCAAATCTTTGGCGAGATATAATAATATACCGGAATATCAGTATTCTTGTGTATATACTTGGCAACCGAGAGGTTAAAACCGGGATAGTCGACAAGAATCAAAGCATCGGGCGCCCACTCTTCGACATCTTTTTTACACAATCTCATATTGGCCAATATAGTCCTCAGGTGCATGAGCACAGGAATGAAGCCCATATATGCAAGTTCGCGATAATGCTTTACACGTGTACCACCGACGGCCGACATAAGGTCGCCGCCAAAGAAACGGAACTCGGCTGCGGCATCAACAGCCTTTATAGACTTCATAAGATTAGAGGCGTGCAAGTCGCCCGAGGCCTCACCTGCTATGAGATAGTACTTCATAACTATTTACAAATCAAAGATTCCACTGCTTTATTTCGTCAAGCAGCCTATAGTCGGTCATATCAATCTTTATGGGCGTGATGGTCACATAGTTGTTATCGAGTGCCACACGGTCGGCTTCGGGGTCTGTATCATCCAACACAAAATCACCGGTAAGGAACAACCACTTTCCATCACTACCGCGCGGGTCATCTTTAACATCCCATTCGTTGACCCAACGCCCCATAGCCTGGCGGCACACCTTGATACCGGCGTATGATTGAGAATCGGGGAAATTGACATTGAGGCAACTGCCCTGGGGAAGTCCCTTCTCAAGTACCTTTGCCACAATCTTGCGTATAACATCGTATGTGGGAGTGAAATCGGCATCGGCATCGTGCGAACAGAGCGAAAAAGCAATGGAAGGTATACCTTTCATGCACCCTTCGAGCACAATGCCCATTGTGCCCGAATAGTGAGCATTGACAGCTGAGTTGTCACCATGATTTATGCCACCAACTACAAGGTCATATTTAGCAACAGTTCCGTCAATTGCAGCCTTTACGCAGTCGCAAGGAGTTCCGGTACAGGTATATATGCGAACCGAAGCATTCAGGTCATCTGTAAGGGGAGTCAGTTTTACCGGCACCGCACTGGTTATTGCACAGCCTTGCCCCGAACGACCTTTATGCGGTGCAAAGACGTCCACATTTCCGAATTCGCGCAACACCTCTACAAGAGAATTAATTCCTTTAGCAAGGTATCCGTCATCATTTGATACCAAGATTCGCATTTTTTTATCCATATTATCACACTTCTTTTCCTGTTAATGGCGCTAAGATACAAAAAATTTGGTTATTCCACTCAGAATAACTATTTTTGCTTTTAATGTATAAACATTGCAAACACTATAACTTATTGATAATATGAAAAAACTGTTTCTCGGTATTTCCGCACTGATATTCACGGCAATATCATTCAACGCAAACGCACAGACAGTCAAAATCTACCCTATTCCCCAAAGTATAGCCTGGGGCAATGAGACCGCATTTGAGAACAGCGCAAGCTACACAATCACAGGCGAGGCTGATGCTGATGCTGATGCCGTAAATCTTTTCAAGAAGAAATTCGGCACCACCAATGGCACAGCAGAACTCATCATTGGCGAGCGTGGCGATGAGGCGGTTGCGGCTTACGAAAACCTAATCCCTGCAAAAGCAGAGGGTTACTACCTTGAGGTTTCCGCAAACAAGGTTGTCATTGCCGGCAACGACGGCGCCGGAACATACTATGGCGTGCAGACATTCCGTCAGATTGCATCACAGCCAAACGTGATGTGCGCCACCGTAACCGACTACCCAAGCGTGCCACAGCGCGGACTGGTGGAGGGCTACTATGGCAACCCCTACAGCGAGGCCGACCGCATGGGACTCCTGGAGATGTTCGGCGAGATGAAGATGAACGTATACATCTATGGTCCAAAGGACGATGCTTACCACAAGAGTAAATGGCGCGAGGAGTACCCCACCGACCTTGCCCAGAAGATTACAGAGTATGTAAACGTGGCAAAAGCCAACAAGATTGAGTTCATGTGGGCCATTCACCCGGGCGAGGACATACAGTGGAACAGCACAGACAGGGCAAATATCGTAAACAAACTCAAGGCCATGTGTGCATTGGGCGTAAGAAGTTTTGCTGTATTCTGGGACGACCTTTGGGGCGACGACGGCACGCATGGCGACGAGCAGGCCGAACTGATGAACTACATTGCCGCAGAACTGCGTAAGGCATACCCCGATGTAAAACCACTCACAATATGCCCCACACAGTACAACCGCGGATGGGCAAACAGCGTCTATCTGCCGGCACTCGGCGACATCATGGACAGCGACATCAACATTATGTGGACAGGAAACAGCGTGGTGGACATGATCAATTACAGCGACATGACATGGATAAACAACCAGATAAAGCGCAAGGCATATATATGGCTCAACTACCCTGTGAGCGACTACTGCATCAACCACCTTTTGATGGGCCCCACATACGGTAACGACCTGAATATCGCAGACATGCTCTCGGGATTCGTCTCAAACCCAATGGAGTATGCCGAGGCGTCAAAGGTTTCACTCTTCAGCATTGCCGACTACACATGGAACATGCCCGCCTATGATTCAAACGCATCATGGGAGGCTGCAATGAAATACCTGACGCCCAAGAACTACGAGGCGTTCCGTTTCTTCTGCGAGAACAATGTCGACCTGGGAGCAAACACACACGGACTGCGCCGTATGGATGAGTCGCCTGAGTTTGTAAAAGCCAAAGAGACCTACAACAGCAAGATAGCGACAGACAGGGAAGCGGCATACGCGGCAGTGAGCGAACAGTTCAACAAACTGGTAAGCGCAGCCGAGACACTCTTGACCACTGACGAGGCTCCGGCATTGACAAAAGAGATTGAGCCCTGGATCCAATCAATGAAATATCTTGGACAAAGAGGTAAGTGCATCATTGGAATGAACAATGCCCTCACCAACAAGGACCCCGAGAGTTTCATTGACAACTACCTGAAATACAAGGAGTATGACGAGACGCAGGCAGCACTGCGCTCACGCGATTTTGCCGGTTCATTAAGAGTTGCCACACCGGCTGTCGGAACCGTACATATTGAGCCATTCATGAAGGATATCATAGGCACACTCATTGCCGAGTACAAGGAGGTCTACGACTACCGCACCGATGTATTCCCCGCACAAGTTCTTGAAAACGGTACATACCACATTATTTACAACGGTAAATATCTCACCAACAACAATAAGGCAGCCGGGACGAAGCCTGTTTTCCAGGCCGAGCAGGATAACATACGTCCACAACGACAGGAGTGGAAGATAAGCATTGACCCAAGCACCAACCGCTACAAGATTATCAATCTCGAGGACAACCGCTACCTTAACGAGAATGGCAGTTTCACAGTAAGTGACGACACCAATCCATACGAGGCTGTTTGGCACACATACGACATCACGCTGCTTGCGAACGGCAAATATGCCATCCAGAACGGCGGCAGTGCCGGCACAGCATTCTGGACAGTAAGCGGCACGCAGATACAGAAGGGCAACACAAATGCAATGCCCGAGAAATACATATTTGACATCGTTCCATTAGGCGGCACGGCCAACGAACCATTCATTGACCAAAACGAGGCCTACTACATTATGGACGGCAACCGCTACCTCACAAACACCAACATCAATGGCAGTGGCGGCACCCCAACCTTCAAGGAGGTTGAGGAACCAGCCGAGGCACAGGAGTGGAAGATTACACCTGACGCCGGCGGCAGCAACTGCTACAAGATTATCAGCAATGCCGACGGACGCTACATCAACGAATATGGCGTATTCGGCACAAACCAGTACTACGCCGACTGGAACACATACCTGCTGACACTTATGGGCGACAAATGGTCTATCCGATGGACACAGTCGGCCGCAAAGAACGGTGCAAGTTATATCGTGGTTTCGGGAGACCGCCTCGAAGCCAAGAGCATTGGCAGCAGCGAGAGTTATACGGTAAAGATTATAAGGAAAGGCGATGATACATCCATTGACAAGATAGACAATGACAATGCCGGCCTTGAGTTTACCGGCGATGAAATCATTTGTGGAAGCACCGTAAAGTCAATTACACTGCTCACCCCCGATGGCAGGCTGGTCAAGGCAGCCAGCGGAAGCACACTCTCCGTCAAGGATGTAGCAAAAGGCGTGTACATTGCTGTTGCTGAAGAGAATAGCATCACAAGGACATACAAAGTCGCTGTCAAATAAGACAACAGTACAAATCAATGAAAAATGTTACCATGCCTGTTGAGGTTTGGTAACATTTTTTATTACTTGTTATCAACCGTTTGTTAATAAGTAACACAATATTTTTTACCACCTACTAACTTTTTTTACTACCTTTGCAAGAGTAATATATTGGAGTATTGTCACTATGCCGGACTGCTACGCCGGCAAGACTAAACAATTGGGACAAAATGGGAAAGATAATAGCTTTGGCAAACCAGAAAGGTGGCGTTGGCAAGACAACAACAGCCATCAACCTTGCTGCGTCACTTGCCGCATTTGAGAAGAAAGTACTAGTAATCGATGCCGACCCGCAGGCAAATGCCTCATCGGGCCTGGGAATTGACATCAGAGAGATAAAGAGTTCTATTTACGAATGCCTCATCAACAAGTCTGTTGCCGATGAGAGCATAACACCTACATGCGTAAAAGGACTTGATATCATACCATCACACATTGACCTTGTAGGTGCCGAGATTGAGATGCTCGACCTGCCTAACAGAGAGAAAATCATGCGCGAGGCTCTGGCGCCAATTAAGGAGAGATATGACTATATCCTCATTGACTGCTCGCCCTCATTGGGTCTCATAACAGTAAACTCACTGACTGCTGCCGACTCGGTAATCATTCCGGTGCAGTGTGAATATTTTGCGCTTGAGGGTATCAGCAAGTTGCTCAACACAATAAAAATCATCAAGTCGAACCTTAACCCCACACTTGACATCGAAGGATTCCTGCTGACAATGTTCAACTCAAGACTGAGACTGAGCAACCAGGTATACAACGAGGTGAAGAAGCACTTCAGGGAACTTGTCTTCAACACCGTAATACAGCGCAACATCAGGCTTGGCGAGGCGCCAAGCATGGGTATCCCGGCACTTATGTATGACGCGGAATCCACTGGTGCAAAGAACTATTTGGCACTGGCAGAGGAGATACTAGGCAGAAACAACTAAACGAAGTTCAAAAAAATGGCAAAACAGAAATTTACACTCGGACGTGGACTTGACGCCCTCATATCAACCGAGGCGGTCCGCACATCGGGTTCATCATCAATAGGCGAGATTGAGATTGGCAAAATCGTCGCCAACCCCAACCAGCCACGTCGCGACTTCAACGAGGAGGCACTGCAGGAACTCGCTGACTCCATAAAGGAACTTGGTGTAATCCAGCCAATAACACTGCGCAAGATGGAGGATGACACCTACCAAATTATTGCCGGAGAGAGACGTTACCGCGCATCACAACTGGCAGGCAAGACCACCATCCCTGCATATATTCTAAAGGCCGATGACGAGGACACAATGGAGATGGCTCTCATTGAGAACATACAGCGCGAGGACTTGAATGCACTTGAAATTGCGCTCGCCTACCAGCAACTCATAGAGCAGCACAACCTGTCGCAGGAACAACTAAGCAAACGAATTGGCAAAGGACGCGCAACAATTGCGAATTTCCTTCGCCTGCTGAAGTTGCCCGCAGTAATACAGGTGGCACTCAAAGAGAGACAAATAGACATGGGACACGCCAAAGCGCTGCTCTCACTTGACTCGCACAGCGACCAGATAGCACTTTTCAACGACATTGTAAAGAATTGTTATTCGGTACGCGAAGTTGAGGAGATGGTGCGACGCATAAAAGAGGGCGAAAGCACCAAAGAGACTCTCAAGAAGAAAAGCGCCGACAAGAAGCAGGATGCCGTATATCACCAATTGAAGAAACAGCTTACAAACTTTTTCCAGACACCGGTGCAGATGACCTGCTCGGCCAAAGGAAGCGGAAAAATCAGCATAAAGTTCAAGAACGAGAAGGAACTTGAGCGCATAATTTCAATCTTTGACCGACTAAACAACTGATTTTCGTAGTGGCTGTAAAAGGGTTCATATACAAGTTTGCTTTTATTGCCTCCTTGCTGGCAATGCTTGCGCCCAACGCCTTTGCACAGGTTGAGCGCACCATTACCGGTGACACCGTACGGTTTACTGCCACCATTGACACTACGGGTGTTGACCGCCGCAAGGCAATAATGCCCGAAATACAGGTGATGGACAGCACATACAGGGAGATTACAGCTGCAAATGCCATGCAGGTGCCCGACAGCGCAAAGAGCCAGACTGGGCAGACAAAAAAAATAACATTCAGAAAGCCCGACCCTGTAACAGCCACATGGCTTGCACTGGCCATACCCGGTGGCGGACAGATATACAACAGGAAATTCTGGAAACTGCCCATTGTATACGGAGGATTCGTTGGCTGTCTCTATGCATACAACTGGAACGGCCAGATGTACAAGGACTACCGCCAGGCCTACCTTGACATAATGGACAGCGACCCCAACACAAACTCCTACAAGGATTTCTTCAGGCCGGGATATGACTATGAGGCCAACAAGGAGTACCTGAAGGACGTCTTCAAGAAACGAAAGGACCGCTATCGCCGTTGGCGCGACTTGAGCATATTCTCATTCATCGGAGTATATGCCTTGTCGGTAATTGACGCCTATGTGGATGCACAGTTGTCCAACTTTGATATAAGCGAGGATATTCACCTTAGCATAGAACCGCAGATAATCAACAATAATCAAATGTATGGCAACGATTATTATGGTTTCAACTGCAACATCAGATTTTGAATAGAATGAAAGGATTAAGGAACATATTCACAATATTGGCATTTATTTCCATTCTGTGCTCTTGCAACACAGCCAAGACGACCCAGAAGGCAGAGGCTCTGCCAAGCGAAGATGCTGCAAAGGAGGCATGGACAGAGCCACAGGCCGTTGCAACAAACATAAGATATGAGGTTGACCTTGATACAATGACCGGGAATGGATACACTTTTGAAATTCCGGAGAGCATGAATGCCAACATCGACAGCCTGCTCAACAGTTGGCAGGCGCGTAACCTGCTCAATAAGCTTGATTGTGACGGCTCGGAGTGGGAGGCAGTAGAGATAACCGATACAATGTATGCAAAGCGTCTGGCAGCATTGCCCACTATCGTAAGGATGCCATACAACAACATGGTACGCACCTGCATAGACCGCTACGTCAAGAGGTCACGCTCGCAGGTATCATATCTGCTTGGAATCTCTGAATACTATTTCCCCATCATCGAGGATGAAATTGACCGTCTGGGACTCCCGCACGAACTCAAGTACCTGCCAATCATTGAATCGGCATTCACACCAAAGGCAACATCAAGAGCAGGCGCAAAGGGTTTGTGGCAATTCATGTTCTCAACCGGCAAGATATATGGCCTGAAAGCCAACAACTACATCGACGAGCGTTTCGACCCGGCAAAGTCCACCACTGCTGCACTGCTCTTTCTAAAGGACCTTTACGATATGTTCCAGAGTTGGGAACTTGCCATTGCGGCCTACAACTGCGGCCCCGGCAATATTAAAAAGGCAATAAAGCGTTCAGGCGGAAGCACAGACTTCTGGAAGATCTACCCCTGGCTCCCGCGCGAGACACGCGGTTACTTACCGGGATTCATTGCGGCTACATACATAATGAACTATTATGAGGATCATGGTATATGCCCGATGGAACCCGCGCAGCCCATTGCAACAGATACGATACACGTTAACAAGAACCTCCACTTTGAACAGATAGCCGAGGTGTGCAACGTTGATATCGAAGAGATACGCACACTCAACCCTCAGTACCTGAAGGATATTGTCCCCGGTGAGAACGAGACATACGTTCTGCGCCTCTCCAACAACGCCATAACAAAGTTTGTCGAGAACGAGGACAGCATCTACAAGCATAATGTAGAGAAGTATTTCCCCGCCGAGAATATTGAGAAGATGCTAAAGGAGGCAAAGGAGAACAATGGGGCAGGCAACCTCATCCGCCACAAGATCAAGAGCGGCGAGTCACTCGGCACCATTGCGCGCAAATATGGAGTCTCGGTCAAGCAGCTCATGAAATGGAACAATATGCGCAACTCCAACATACGTGCCGGCAAATATCTGAAAATCTACAAGTAACGCTATGGATAACTTTGACGAGATAAGGAACATTGATGAGGAAGCGTCCGTAAACGCGGCCTTCCAGGAATTGCTGGACATCTATCTGGCATCCCAGCATCGCAAGAAAGTTGAACTCATAACCAAAGCGTTCAACTTTGCGCGTCAGGCCCATAAAGGCGTCAGGCGACATAGTGGCGAGCCTTACATAATGCACCCGCTTGCTGTAGCACGCATAGTTTGCAAGGAGATAGGACTTGGCTCAACCTCCATCAGCGCAGCACTGCTGCACGACGTGGTCGAGGATACAGACTACACAATAGAAGATATACGCAACCTTTTTGGCGACAAGATTGCCGGAATTGTCGACGGACTTACAAAAATCTCGGGAGGCGTATTCGGCACACACGCATCACAGCAGGCCGAGAACTTCAAGAAACTCCTGCTCACAATGAGCGAGGATATACGTGTCATACTCATCAAGATTGCCGACAGACTGCATAACATGCGCACTCTCAAGCACATGCAAACAAACAAGCAGTACAAGATTGCCGGCGAGACACTCTATATATACGCACCCATTGCATATCGTCTGGGCCTGAGCAAGATAAAGACTGAGCTAGAGAACCTGAGCTTTCAATACGAGCACCCCGAGGAGTATGCACGCATAGAAAAGAAAATCGAGAAGACACAGAACGAGCGCGATATACTATACAACGAGTTCACCCACCCCATCTGTGAGCAACTCGATGCAATGGGTTTCAAATACAATATCATAGGACGTGTAAAATCGCCCTACTCCATATGGAACAAGATGCAGAAGAAACACGTTGCTTTTGAAGATATCTTTGACATTCTCGCAGTACGCATCATCTTCACCCCACGCGAGGACAAGGACGAGAACAACGAGTGCTTCAACATATATATAGCCCTCACCAAACTATACAATGCACACCCCGACCGCCTGCGCGACTGGGTGAACAAGCCGCGCGCCAACGGCTACAAGGCGCTGCATGCAACCTTCATGAGCCAACGTGGAGAGTGGATTGAAGTTCAGATTCGCAGCGAGAAGATGAACGAGGTTGCCGAAAGGGGTATCGCCGCACACTGGAAGTACAAGAGCGAGAACGGAGACACTTCCAATGACGACCAACTCGAGAACTGGCTGCACACAATCAAAGAGATTCTTGACGACCCACAGCCCAATGCCCTTGATTTCCTCGACACCATAAAGCTCAACCTCTATGCAACCGAGATTTTTGTCTTTACCCCAAAAGGCGAAATAAAGACAATGCCGCAGAACTGTACAGCACTTGACCTTGCATACAGCATACACACATTCCTGGGCAATCACTGCATTGGCGCAAAGGTAAACCACAAGTTGGTGCCGATGAACCACCAATTGCAAAGCGGCGACCAGGTGGAGATACTCACCTCGAACTCGTCGCGCGTCGACGAGAGTTGGCTCTCATTTGTTACAACAGCAAAGGCACGCGCAAAGATACAGGCTGCTCTGCGCCGTCAGCAACGCATATTCCAGCGCGACGGCGAGGAACTGCTCAATGCATTCCTTGAAAAAGAGGGATTGAGCAACTACATGGGCAATGTGGAGAAACTGTGGAAACTGCACAAGCTGAATGACCGCGATGAACTGCTGCTGGCTATTGGCAAGGGAAGCGTAACATTGGGTAACGATGACAAGGACGCCTTGCTCGGAAACAAGAAATTCAGTTTCCAGTCACTCTTCTCATTTAACCGCGAAAAGAAGAAAGAGGAGGAAAAAGAGGTAAAAAGATACGAGGAACTTGACCGCAAGACCCCAATCAACCTGACCGACGAGAACCTGAGAAACGGCTATATAATCGCCGACTGCTGTCATCCCATACCCGGAGATGATGTTCTCGGTTTCTACAATGAACAGAAACAGATTATCATCCACAAGCGCAACTGCCCGGTGGCAAACACACTAAAGAGCAGTCATGGCGACAGGATTCTGGCAGCAACATGGGAGACACACAAGCAACTATACTTTGTTGTTCCAATCCAAATCAAGGGCATTGACGACATGGGCGTGCTGCACCAGATAACCACAATCATCTCCCAGCAACTAAATGCCAACATACAGAAGATGCACATTGAGAGCAACAATGGAATATTCGAGGGTACATTCTGGGTTAACGTACACGATGTGCATGATGTAAAGAATATATGCGAGAACCTGAAGAAGGTTAGCAATATAAAGACCATTGCACGCATAGGATAAATGATTAATGCCGCCCAGGGGCGGTATTAATCATTTATATCACTGCACATATAAAGTGGCAAAGTCATCATTTTTTCTCAAAGAAACTGAAGTTCACACTGCCGTAGGCAACATGCCTAAAGAAACAGGGATGCTGACTGAAATCATAATCCTTTCCATGCTCAAATACCAGCATTCCCCCACTCTTGAGCAAGCCACCCTCAAGCACCAGGTCGGGGATACTCTTGAGTTCCTTGAGCGCATACGGAGGGTCGGCAAAGACAAGGTCATAGGCCACCGGTGCGCGGCGTATATAACGGAACACGTCATCACGCACAACGCTCCATGCATCATCGCCAAGTGCCGCACATGTTTTTTTAAGGTGTGCCGCATGCATTGCATCCATCTCAACCGAAGTGACAGCCTTGCAGCCACGTGAAAGAAACTCCAGGCTTATGCTTCCTGTACCGGCAAAGAAGTCAAGAACTGATGCCTCCTCAAAATCCACGATGTTGTTGAGAATATTAAAGAGGTTCTCCTTCGCAAAATCGGTAGTTGGACGTGCCTTGAAATTACGGGGCACATCAAAATGACGCCCTTTATATTTACCACTAATTACTCGCATAGTATCAATGACTGTAAATCGAATGGAATCCCTTCCATCCTGTTCAATAATGTTGTCGGGAATAGTTCATTTGCATTAAGGCGTACACACCTCTTTATAAAGCGTCCAATAGTCATCATATTGACTTCAACGCCCTTGTCGCCGCACAGGTAGAGGATATCATCCTCCTGCGACAGTCCCTGTTCCTTCCATATACTCAGCAGATAATATATACAATCGTGCCCATCCTCATATCTGAATGCATTCGCAAGCATCAGCCTGCCCTCCTGCATTGAAATGAAGAAAACGACATTGTCCTGTAAATAGGCAAGCATATACCTCTTCTCTGCAGCCATCTTGCTTGTCACAAGCCCCAGCAATATGCTGGGTGTAGAATAGTATGTAACGTCGCCCATCTGCTGCAGGGCGTCATACAGGGCTTTCTCCACCGGGAACAGCACCGTCAGGCCAAGTACATTGAGCCTGTTTGCTACAATCTCCACGCGGGAGTCGTTCTTGGGAAAGCACAAGCGATGATAGGCCTTGTAATCGGCCTTGTTGTCATATTCAACAGGAACTGTAGCAAACTCTTCAGTCTCCACAATTACCTGCAAATCACACCTTTCACCTTGTGAGACAAAAGGACACTGCTCAATACCACGCTGCAAGTTCAGCGTCAGTGTCAATCCCTTCTCGGGCTTGTAGAAAAAGTATTTGAGCGAGCCGGGAAGTGATGGTATATAACTGCAAAAACAAAATCCATCCGTACTGATACGAATGGATAATGTTTTATTTTGAATGTTATCCTTTATCATCCTTGATTAGGGCCAGTTACCGGCGTTGTTGTTATTCTTGGTAACATCACCTACCCTGCGGCAAGGAATGAGTCTCTTGAGAACACCGTTGGCACCCATCAAAGGCTCACCGTTCTTGTCCATGCGAATCTCTTCTCTGTACTCGGTACCACTGGTTGAAACCTTCAAAAGGTAGTTGTTGAGTTCCTGCTCGTTCAGACCCTGGAGGTAGAGTACAAAATCGGCACGTGCCTCAAACACCTGGATGTAGCCACCGGCCTTGCGGTTAGCCTGAGCGTTTGGAGAGATACTGTCGGCCTTCATCCAGAACTCGATTGGCTGTCCAAGGCTATCCTGGCTGAATGGGATATATCTCAACTGCTGGATGTCGTATGAAGAATTATGATAGAGGGTATCAACATATGCAAGACGGGTTGTATCGCGATGGAAAGTCTCTGCAATCATTGTACCATCAACCTCGGCCTTCATTGTTGTGTCCTGTCTCTCAACACCGTCAACAACCACAGTCTCAATATTCATGACCATAATTGTATCACGACGGTACAAAGCGTCAAGCATCGCAATTCTCTTGGCATTCTTCTGCTGGTTCTTCTTGTTATCATCGTTGAGGATGTTGAGGACAATCTGGTCAGCCTCATCCTCAGAGAAAGTCATCTCGTCGGCATCTTTTGGCTTTGTATCCTCAATCTTGAAGTCACGTACCAAAGCAAGCTGCTTGTCGTTAAGGATGTAGGTCTTGTTGACAACATTCATGCTGTCATCGAGGAAAGAAATCAATTCATCAAAAGTAGCTGCATATCTGCCATTCTGTGCACGATACTCCACCTGAGCAGTTCTGATGTCAATAAGGCGTTCAATGACCACCTGGTCACGCTCCATTCGCTGCTTGTCGAAATCAAGTGGCGCGTTCACACTGCTGAAATTTGCATAGACAAGCGCAATGACAATGGCAAGCAAAACTACATTTAATACTTTTTTCATTGTTATATCTTTTTATTTAATTATTTTCGTATCGCAAAAATAAGATAAAAAAACGAATATACATTATTTTATATAACTTTTTTATCTCTAGGTTGCTGTTTATACCCACAACCGGAGACTCACAGCGTTCAATACATACATTTTTTAAAGAAAAATAATCAGCACCACAAGTGATTCATAGATATTTAGCAGCACAAATCAAGAATAATTTTCCGTTCACTCCAACCACCGAGCAGGAAAACACAATAGAGAGACTTGCAGAGTTCCTCCTCTCGGACAACGACCGCAAGTTCTTTCTGCTGTGCGGATATGCAGGAACGGGAAAGACATCGCTCATCTCTGCACTTGTGCGCACGATGGAGCAACTCGAGCGCAAGACGGTGCTGCTTGCGCCCACAGGCAGAGCGGCAAAGGTATTCTCCTCCTATTCGGGAAAAAGCGCACACACTATCCACAAGTGCATATACCGCCAAAAATCTATCATGGACAGCACCACATTCACCCTGTCCGAGAACAGGGCACAGAACACACTGTTCATCGTAGACGAGGCCTCAATGATTTCAAACGAGAGCAGCGCCGGCTCTGGCGGACTGCTTGACGACCTCATAGAATTTGTCTACTCGGGGCGAGGATGCACCCTGTTGCTGCTTGGGGATACAGCACAGTTGCCCCCGGTAGGCGAGATGCAGTCCCCGGCCCTCACCGAGAGTTATCTGCGCTCAATGTTCCTTGATGTGACATCGGTTGAACTAAAGCAGGTCATGCGACAGCTCGATGATTCGGGCATCCTCTACAACGCCACAATGCTGCGCCAGAGGATTGAGGACGAGGATGTGTATGAACTTCCCCAAATAAGAATAAAAGGATTTGATGATATCTGCAACGTGCAGGGCGAGGAACTGATAGAGGCTATTGAGACCTGCTACAACAAGGCGGGCATGGACGAGACCATAATCCTATGCCGCTCGAACAAGCGCGCCAATGTCTACAACGAAGGAATACGCCGCCGCATCCTCTACCGCGAGGAGGAACTCAGCCGGGGCGATATGCTCATGATTGTAAAGAACAACTACTATTGGCGCGAAGTGCTTGGCAAGGAGGACAAGACGCTCTTGGAAAAATTAGATTTCATAGCCAATGGCGATATGGCCGAAATCATACGCGTGCACGGTACAGAGGAGATGTACGGTTTCCGTTTTGCCGATGTCACGCTCTCCCTTATCGACTACGAAGATTGCGAGATTGATGTAAAGATAATGCTTGACACCCTGAACAGCGAATCGCCCTCACTCACAAGAGAGGAGAACGAGCGTCTTTTCAATGCAGTCTGGGAGGATTACCCCGAAATACGCTCAAAGCGCAAACGCATGGAAGAGATACGCAAGAACCCGTACTACAACGCCCTGCAGGTAAAATATGGATATGCAGTCACCTGCCACAAGGCACAAGGTGGCGAGTGGAGACGCGTTTTCATAGACCAGGGCTACATTAGTGAGGATATGATCTCGCCCGACTACTACCGCTGGCTCTACACCGCATTCACGCGAGCAAGTGAGAAACTGCACCTTGTAAACTGGAAAATATAAGTACAAAGGCCGCATGTCATGCGGCCTTTGTACTTACTATGGAAGATGTTATAAATTTATCCCTTAATAATCTCAAACACCTTGTCTATTGCAGCCTTTACGCCTGCGGGGTTCTTGCCGCCGGCCTGAGCGAAGTGAGCCTGACCGCCACCACCGCCCTGCATCTCGCGAGCAGCCTGGCCAACAATCTTGCCTGCATTCAAGCCCCTCTCAACGAGGTCGGCACTGACTGAGATTGTGAGCTGCGGTTTCTCATTGTAAACGCTGCCGACCACAACAAGCAGGTTCTCGGTCTGCTCCTGACGCAGCATAAACACAATATCCTTTACAGTGGCTGGCGCCAAAGGCAATACCGCACTGATGTAGCGCATACCGTTGAATTCCTTGATATCCTTGAGCAAATCGGCCTTCACCATTGCAGCCTTCTCCTTTGCATAGGTCTCAATTTCCTTCTTCAGTTCGGCATTCTCAGCAATAGACTTCACTATTGTCGCCTTGAGGTTAGGAACATTGTTGAACAACGCCTGAATCTCCTTCAAGAGGTTCTGCACCTTGTAGTTGTGATTCTCAAGAGCCTCGCCTGTGATAGCCTCTATGCGGCGCACACCGGCAGCAACAGAACTCTCGCTAACAATCTTCACCATACCAATGTTTCCGGTAGCCGCAACGTGTGTACCACCGCAGAACTCTATTGATGTACCAAACTGTACAACACGCACGTGGTCGCCATACTTCTCGCCAAAGAGCGCAATGGCACCAAGTTTCTTCGCATCCTCAATGGGGATGTTGCGATAGTCGGTCAAAGGAATATTCTCGCGGATGCGTGCATTCACAATACGCTCAACCTGCTCAATCTCCTCGTCAGTCACCTTCTGAAAATGAGAGAAGTCAAAACGGATACCATCAGGGGTAACCAATGAACCCTTCTGCTCAACATGTGTGCCAAGCACCTGGCGCAACGCCTGGTCGAGCAAGTGAGTACAAGAGTGGTTTGCCGCACAGGCAGCACGCTTAGCCTTGTCAACCTCGGCAACAAGTTCCGCTACAGGGTCGGCAGGCAACTGCTTTGTGATATGTATTGGCAGGTTATTCTCTTTCTTTGTATCTACCACCTCTATGCGCTCGTTGCCGCATACAAGGTAACCGGTATCACCTACCTGACCACCGCTCTCGGCATAGAAAGGAGTCTCCTTGAGCACAATCTGATAGAATGTCTGGTTCTTCTGCTTTGTCTGGCGATAGCGCAGTATTGATGTAGCACACTCTGTGCTGTCATAGCCAACAAACACGCTCTCACCCTCGCTCACTGTAACCCAGTCGCCGTTCTCCACAGCGGCAGCGTTGCGTGCACGCGCCTTCTGCTTCTGCATCTCCTCATCAAACTGCTCCATGTTCACAGTGAGATTGCTCTCACGCAGAATGAGTTGTGTAAGGTCAATTGGGAAACCGAATGTATCGTAGAGTGTAAACGCCTCAACACCGCTGATTACACTGTTGCCGGCAGCCTTTGCTGCTGCAACAATCTTGTCAAGCATACCCATACCGGTCTCCAGTGTGCGAAGGAATGAATCCTCCTCCTCTTTCATAACCTTTGTTATGAGTTCCTGCTGCTGTCTCAGTTCGGGATATGCATCGCCCATGTTGTCAATGAGTGCCGGAACAAGCCTGTACATGAATGCCTGCTTCTGGCCCAGGAATGTGTAGCCATAACGCACTGCACGACGCAGGATGCGGCGGATTACATAACCGGCCTTTGCATTTGAAGGAAGCTGGCCATCAGTAATTGAGAATGAGATAGTACGGATGTGGTCGGCAATTACACGCATAGCCACGTCTACCTGTGCATCCTCGCCATATACCTTGCTCGAGATTTCACCGATAGCCTTGATGATTGGCTGGAACACGTCTGTATCATAGTTCGACTGCTTGCCCTGGAGTGCCATACAAAGACGTTCAAAACCCATACCGGTATCGATAACCTTTGCAGGGAGTTCCTCAAGGTGACCGTCGGCCATGCGATTGAACTGTATGAACACAAGGTTCCATATCTCAATTACCTGTGGGTGCGAGCCGTTCACAAGGTCACGACCATTAATCTTCGCTCGTTCCTCGTCACTGCGGAGGTCAACGTGAATCTCTGAGCAAGGGCCGCAAGGACCTGTATCGCCCATTTCCCAGAAGTTATCCTTGTGATTGCCATTGATGATGCGCTCTGCAGGCAGGTGCTTCTCCCAAATTGCAGCCGCCTCGTTGTCGCGCTCAAGACCTTCGGCCTCACAACCTTCGAACACTGTCGCATACATACGCTCGGGGTCAATTTTCACAACCTGTGTCAAATACTCCCACGCCCAGTTAATGGCATCCTCCTTGAAGTAGTCGCCAAACGACCAGTTGCCGAGCATCTCGAACATTGTGTGATGATATGTATCATGGCCAACCTCCTCAAGGTCATTGTGCTTGCCGCTTACGCGGAGACACTTCTGCGAGTCGGCAACGCGCTTGCTCTTTGCGGGAGCATTGCCAAGTATGATATCCTTGAACTGGTTCATACCTGCATTGGTAAACATAAGTGTCGGGTCGTCCTTCACCACCATTGGTGCCGATGGAACAATGAGGTGACCCTTCTCTTCAAAAAACTTTTTGAATGATTCTCTGATTTCTTTCGATGTGAGCATATTTACTGTTTTTATTCAATTTTCATGTTGTGTCTGTGGCGTCGCGCGCAGGCATCACGCCCGCGAGCGCACAAACCGCACAAATTTACAACATTTTGGCAAAAAAAACGACGGCCGGACAAATAATATTGGAACTTTAAGCTCAAAATACGCTTTAAATGAATAATATTTGGATTAAAAGCCTGCTTTTATTATTTTTGCCATAGTAAAAGTGAACAATGCGCAAGAATTATTACATATTCAACCCCGACACAAAAAAGTATGAGCGTGTCACCCCCAATCCGGTACAAAGGTTTCTCACAAGCCTTCGTCGCGCATTGCTTTTCATGCTCTTTGGTGCAGGCACATTCCTCGTCTTCCATCTGTTCATAGACAAGCCGTCGGTAGAAGAACTCGAGAACGAGAACTCCCAGATTCTCGCGCAGTACAGAATCCTGTCAAAGCGCCTCGACAACGCCATGCTCGTGCTGCAGGACATACAGCAGCGCGATGACAACCTCTACAGGGTGATGCTCGATGCCGAGCCGATATCCTCAGAATCCAGGAATGCAGGCTATGGCGGCACCAACCGCTACGACGAACTGCTAAAGATGGACAACTCGGAACTGCTCGTTGAGACAACACAGAAGATTGACCTGCTCGAGAAACAGCTTTACATGCAGATAAAGTCGTTTGATGAGATTGTCGCCCTTGACAAGGACTCCAAGACACGACTGCGTCACATCCCGGCAATACAGCCCATTGCAAACCGCAACCTCAAGCGTACGGCATCGGGATATGGATACAGGATTGACCCCGTCTACAACGTGCGCACATTCCACAAGGGAATGGACTTCTCCTGCGACAAGAAGACACCGATATATGCCACTGCCGACGGTGTCATAGAGAGCGCCAAATGGATGTCGGGCTACGGATACACAGTGGTAATAGATCATGGCTATGGCTACAAGACCCTCTATGCCCATCTGCTCGACAAGAAGTTCCTGGTAAAGCCCGGACAGAAGGTAGTGCGCGGCGAGCAGATTGCACTCAGCGGCAACTCGGGCAAGAGCACTGGCCCCCACCTCCACTATGAGGTCATTGTCAAGGGCAGCCACGTAAACCCCATCAACTACTACTTCATGGACCTGGATGCCGACGGATATGACCAGATGCTGCAGATGGCCGAGAATCACGGAAAGATATACGACTGATATTCTAAACAGATTTTAAACGCTCCACAATATGGCACTCAACACCAATAAAGACCTGAAGATGTACTACTCCATCAAGGAGGTTGCAAAGGAACTGTCAGTAACAGAGACCACACTCCGCTACTGGGAGAGCGTGTTCCCGCAGGTATCGCCATATAAAGGGGCCAATGGTGTGCGCCGATACACAAAGGAGGACATCAAGACACTGCGCACAATCGTTCATCTTGTAAAGGACTGCAAGCTCACACTTGCCGGAGCAAAGAAACAGTTGAAAAACGGCGGAATGAAAGAGACTGCCGAGACCAACAGCGATGTCATCAACCGCCTAAAGTCGATAAGAGAGGAACTGATGGGCATAAAGACAGAACTCGACGCGCTGCTATAACAACGGCGAGAAGAGTTTTATAAACGACTCGGCACAGCGTCTGAAGAACGAACGCCCGCCATACTCTTTCGCCGTCAACTGGCGGCACACGCTCTGGTCATCAAGGAACACTCTTTTCACCTCCAGAGCCACCGGCTTGTCATACACAAAGGCACTCACCTCAAAATTATAGAAGAAACTCCTGAAATCGAGATTTGTAGAGCCTATTGACGAAACATAGTCATCGCACACCACCGTCTTGCTGTGCAACATTCCACCACCATAGAGAAGGACCTTGACACCGGAATCGAGCAAGGGACCAAGATAGGACATTGAAGCATAATCGGCAATCATACTGTCCGATTTCTCAGGAATCATAAGCCTGACATCCACCCCCGACATTGCTGCGCACTTCAGCGCCTGCAGGAATGTTTCATCGGGCATAAAGTATGGCGTCTGCATATAGACATAGTTCCTGGCCTGGGATAGTATCTTGACATAACCGGCAACAATCGCCCTCACGTCGCCTACAGGGTTTGAGGTCACAACCTGCACAAGAGACCTGCCCTCGCCATTCGAGGGCGGGAAATAGCGCTCGCCGCTCACTTGCATGCGGTTGGCAAAGTACCAGTCTATCAGGAAAGAGGCCTGCAGGGCGTTTACGGCAGCACCACGCAGCAACAGCATTGTATCGCGCCAGCAACCACCATTTATACCATGCAGGTAACGGTCTGCAATATTGCAGCCGCCAATCATTCCCACCTTGCCATCGACAACGACAATTTTTCTGTGATTACGGTAGTTCATCCTGTTCGACAGAAGAGGGAAACGCACCTCCAGAAAGGCCTCGACATGGATGCCGGCCCGGCGCATGCTCTCAAAAAAAGCACTGCCAACCCTCCAGCAGCCTACACTGTCATATATCAGACGCACCTCAACACCCTGCCCAGCCTTTTCCACAAGAGCATCACGCAATCGGGTGCCAAACTCATCGTCCTCAATAATGTAGAACTGCAGATGGATATGATCCCGCGCAGACGATATCATCTCAAGCAAGCGATTGGCGAACAGCCGCGTATCAGATATAACCTCGGCCTCGTCAGACGACAGCAGCGGCGCCTGCGATGCATTCCTTAAGAAAGATGCAAGCGACTGGAAATCGGGCGCCACAGAAGACCTTGAGACGCCACTCCAACGAAACGATGTACTCTTTTTTATCTGCGGCAAGAAACGCCTTCCCGCCATTCTTTTCTTGCGCGTGTCACGACCGAAAAAGAAATAGAGCAACAGGCCAAGAAAGGGTACGAATATAAATACCATAATCCACGCAAGTGTCTTTACAGCATCCCTGTTTCTCAGCATCACCTTGATTATAATGGACACGACAATAATCCAGTACAACCAATAAAGTATTCCCATTATGGTAGAAGCGCTCAAGTTCATGTAGATTGGTTTCTTCTGCGAATATAATGGAAAATAAAACCGGAAAGTTCTATTTAGCCTCTTTTAACACTCTTCAAGCAGCGCCATGAGTTTTCCACGCCAGTCCTCGCCGTTCTTAACCTTCAGAGTTCTTATTCCCAGCCTGGCAGCCGCTGCAAGATTCTTGTCACTGTCATCAATAAAGAGAGTCTCCCCGGCAACCATTGAGCCATCGGCCAGCATCTTGCGATAGATATCCTCACCCGGTTTTGAGTACTTCATCAGATAACTGAGAAAAAGCATATCGAAATAATCATCGAGCGACTTTCCGCAAGGAGTGAACTGCGACGTGCGTGCCCAACCCTGTATAAAGGGATTTGTATTGCTCAGCACCGACAAGCGGTACCCTGGGCGCAACTGCTGCAGGAACTCAAGAAATTCGACGTGCACCTCTGTTATGAAGCCGCACCATGCATGCCTTGCCTCGTCATAGCCAATTGGCCTGCGGCACAGCGCCCCCAGTTCACTGCAAAACTCATCGGCTGTGATATCACCGTTCTCAAGAGCAAAGAAAGGCCCCTTCTGACAATAGGAGTTTATATAATCGGCTGGATTTTCTACCCCCAATGCCTCGAAGCGGGAAAGTGCCCTGCCTGTATCAATAGTTGTGAGCACACCGCCAAAGTCAAAAACAAGATCCTTTATCATAAAGCACTATCAATATTCAGCCACGAAGATAATCAAATAGAGCATTATTCTTGCAAACATTCTCAATTATAGATTAACTTTGCCGCATAATAACAAAAAACACACGCTTTATGGACATTCTGCTTATAATTCTTGCGCTCCTGTTCGCCCTCATAGGCTTTATTGGCGCAATCCTTCCCGGCCTTCCCGGCACACCGCTGAGTTTTGCGGCGGTGATAATGCTCATATTCTGCAACGGCAACAATATCACCACAGCCACAGCTGTAATATGCGGCATACTTGCAGGAGTCATCACCCTGCTCGATTATGTTGCACCGGTGTGGTTTGCAAAGAAATCGGGAGGCACAAAATATGGCACGTGGGGAACAACCATAGGCCTAGTAGCCGGCATGTTCCTGGGAATACCCGGTGTTATACTCGGGCCGTTCCTGGGTGCATACATTGGAGAACTCATAGCAAAGACACCATCATCAAAGGCCCTGAAAGTCGCAGCAATGTCATTCGTGGCTTTCATGCTCACAACCGGCATCAAAGTGGTCTATGGTGTATATATTCTTGTGATAACAGTAATCAACGGCTGGAAGATTCTATTTTAAACAAGAACAGCCTTTCATTTAGTCCAACAAAAAATAGCATCGCCCAGGGCGATGCTATTTTTTGTATATCTCCACAGAACTGATTTTACATCATTGGAGGTCTCATACCTGCCGGTGGGACCATACCCGCAGGAGGAGTCATGCCCGGAGGAGGAGTCATGGGCATACCATACTCACGCGCTCCCTTGCCTTTCTTTTCATTGCCACCCGTATTGTTGAACTTATAAGAGAGGTTCAGCATACCATAACTGTAGATGGCATTTGACTCAGAATCCCTGCGGTAGAGCGCCTCGACAACACGGCTGATGTTGCTCTGCTGCTGCAGGATATCAAAGAGTTGCAATGAGACTGTCAGCGCATTCTTTGGCAAGAAACTTGCCGAGAACTGCGCATTCCACAGAAGTTCGTCGGTGTTTGCATTGGGGTCGCTGTAACCACGACGGCTGCTCATTGACAGGTTTGTCGAAATCTTGATATTATACCAGGGCAAAGTGTAGTTCACGCTGGGACCATATGAGAAGTTGAAGACGTTCATCTTGTCCTCGGGCTGTGCAGTAGACTTTGAGTGTGAGTAGCGCACAAAACCGTTAAGCGAGATATCCCAGTTGTCGGCACGGTAGTTTGCTGTCAGTCTCTCACTCACGTTCACCGTCTTTGCTTTGCTCTTTACACTACCCTGAACATTCTGCATGCTGATGAAAGAGACTCTTTCAGAATAACCGCCATCAGTGAATGTACTATAGGTAAACTTGGTGTTCGCAGGTATTGCCGAGTTGAACACAAAGCCACCGTTCACATTCCAGTTACCGTTGATATTCTCGGGCTGTGTTGTTGTAGCACCGGTAGCCTCATCATATGTTGCCTTGCGTGTAATGGCATTGATTGTATTCGAATACATTGCAAACACATTGATTCCGCGCTGTGCCTCGGTATTGTAAGTACTGAAGTTGGCATTCACATTGTTCGAGAACGAAGGCTTCAGCCCCGGATTACCTTTAGTAACGTTCAACGGGTTCGAATCATCGGTAATGTCAATGAGGTCGGTCATCGAAGGCTGCGATGTAGAACCGCGATAACGGATGTTCAACGTTGTCTGCTTTGACCACTTGTAGCGGAAACGGATGTTTGGCGATACATAATTGAGTACCTTGCGTGTGAAGAGAGTATCAAGACCACGATATTGATAGTCCAGTTCGGTCTGCTGCGGCAACCATGTAACACCGGCATTAAGGTTCATCTTGTCTGTCACATATCTGAATGTAACACCCGCCTCATGCCTTTGGGTGCGATAGGTTGAATAGCGGCTCAGTTCTTCGTCGGGGCTATTGAGATACGCCTCTAAAGCATCCAACAATTCCGCTCGTGTTATGTCCGGATTAATATCAAGCAAATCCTGCAATTCATCCAACTTATATGTCGCGCGGTCGCTGTTGTTATAACTCTGATTGTAGCTGTAACTCAATTGCAAGAACAGGTTCTTCAATAGAGGCTCGGTGTAACTCAGGTTCACATTGTAGTTCCAGTTACTGCCGGGAGTGGTTGAATAGCGCTGCTGCCTTGTAGCCATATTTGCTACCTGGTAATACTTCACATTGTTCAATGAGAAACTCTCGCTCTCGCTGTAGGCATAGGAGTAGTTACCCCTGAAAGTCAAGTTACGCCCCGGCTTGTTGAGCCTGCGGTTAACCTGCAGCCTTGCACTCAACGAGAAATTCTCGCCAAGAGATAGCGACTCGTTGGCGTTGTCATTCACCGCAATACCCTTCAATTCATCCGACACATCGCCATAATACTCCTTGTCATAATCCTTCTCATAGTCAAACGGATTCTCGTTGAACGTTGCCGAGTGGCTCTCGTTCCAGGAATCATTGTTTGAGTAACTGACGGTTGGAGTCAGGATGATATTTGTCATGGTATCAGGTTTCCACTCGAAACGGAAATTGGCGTTCAGGTTTGTCCTGCCACTCAGGCCTGCGCTGCGGCTGTTGGAGAACTGGTTACGGCCCATCTGCGGCATGAAGGTCTCTGTTGCGGTCCAACTCTTCACGTCGTTCTTCACGCGGTCGCCACGCACATTGCCGCCAAACTCAATCTTCTCATTCTCATAAGCAAAGTTGAAACCGGCACGTTTTGGCGATGAGATACCATTGCCACCGAAGCCGCCGAAGCCACGACCACGGCCATCGGAGAAACCCTGGTCACCCACATTGTTTGCCGACAGTACAAGGGTATACTGTGCGTCGTCGTTATAAAAACTTGTCGTGTTGCGCAAGCGGTAGAGCAGATGCTCGGCACTGAAGTCAGCACCCCCACCGGCATCGGTATTCGAGAAGAAACCGTCTGCAACACCCTTCTTCATCTGCAGGTCGAGCACAGTCTCCTCCTCGCCGTCATCAATACCTGTTATGCGTGAAAAATCGCTCTTCTTGTCATAGAACTTCACCTTGTCTACAGCATCGACAGAGATATTCTTCAGAGCCATATCCTTGTCGGTACCAAAGAAGTCCTTACCCTTCATGAGGATGCGGTTCACCGTCTTGCCGTTAATCTTTATGGTACCGTCCTCCTCAATGGTGACGCCGGGATATTTTTTTATGAGTTCCTCAAGCATAGAGCCCTCGGGCACGCGGAATGCCGCAGTATTGAACACGAGGGTATCCTCGGCAGCCACAACAGGCGGCACCTCCTCGCTCACAACAACATCGTCAAGCAACTTGCCGCTCGGTTGCAAGTCAATGCGACCAAGTTCATAAACCTTGCCGTTCTCAATTGTCACATCCTTTTCAAAAGTCTTGCAACCAACGTATGTGATACGTGCATAATACTTGCCGGGCTGTGCCTTCACATTAATCTTGCCATCGAAATCACTTGGTGCTCCCACCTTGAAAGTTGAATCGGGCAACGAGTATAACTGCAGGATTGCCGAGGTCATGGCCTCACCGGTCTCCTTGTTGAAAACCTCGGCTGTGAGCGTTCCCTCCTTCTTCTGCGCAAAGGCTACAGTTGAAAGAAGCAACATCAGAAACAATAAACCTTTTCTCATATATCTTTATAAATTCAATTTCGTACTTATTTATGACTATATATTTAACTGAAAGTTTAAATATATTTTGCAAAGTTCAGCCAAAATAAAATAAAAACAGCATAAACTGGCGTTTTTTTACAATCGTGCACTATTTTTGTAGGACATTTTTCAAATGATGAAGCACATTACAGAGAATCCACATGTTGATGATGCCTTTGAGAGAATCATAGGCACCCGGCCGCCGACAGGCTTTGGCGAGCCGTTCATTCACGCCTTCTCCCGTACATACAATGGAGACATCGAAGAGTGTGTCGCTGCCGCATACGTCTGTTCACTTTTTCTTTCGGCTATCCTCGAGGGCTACCCCACCGGTCGCTTGCACACTTTTGTTCACCACATTCAGGAGAACTACAGCCGTTTCTCTTTCAACTGCGACATGTATGAAACCATTTTCAAGGAGATGGATACTGAGACGTGCCGGGCCGTATGCCTGCTGCAGAAGGAGAATACGCCGGTGAGACACACATGCAGCAAGGAAGAGATTTTTGAAGCGTTCGACTTCTACACAAACAGATAAAAAAGAACGGCTGTAACAACCTGCTATACAAAAAGTTCGGCTCGTTTAACTTTATTAAGATTAAAAATTAGCATTTCGCTCTCTTTTGTACTATATTTGCAATAACATAGGTTGGTTTTGCAACCGAATCATAGCGAATCCACCCATCACGGTATCATTCAACGAATAAAGATGTCAAACAGCAGCGACAAATATTCACAGCTCAGCGACCTGGAGCTGATTGAAAGACTGACAGCCACTCCTGTCGACGAGAAGTTGCATAATTTCTTCTTTACAAAGAAGTGCAGGCAATTCCTCAGGTATATATCCTTGAACATATACCACTGCGAAAGTGAAAAACAGTTATGGGGCGAGTTCTACGAATTCCTCTCAAAGGACAACTGGGCAGTAATGCGCAACTGGAAGAACAGGAACGGCGCCACCCTCTACACCTATCTTGCCTACTGCACAACCAACTATTTCATCCACAAGAGACTCATTGAAAAGAAGGAGCAGGAACAGTTTCTCGTGCCATCCTCACAGATTACATACGAGCAGTTGGCAGGCTTCACCGAGGACGAGGAGGAGATACGTCCCTACCCGGTTTGGGAAGCATTCAACATGCTCAGCCAGCGCGACCAGGCGATACTGCGCGCCCTTGTCATAGACGGCAGCAGTGCCCTTGATGCAGCGCCCACCATCTGGAAGTACTTCAAGAACAACAAGAGCCTCAACGAAATGGAGCCCAAGCGCGTGCAGTGCACCATTGCAATGGCAAAGCACCGCGCACAACTGGCACTCCTCAACAACCTGAAACAGATTTCCAACGAGATATAAAAAGTATCGGCAGCCCCACCGGCTGCCGATACTTTTTATATCACTTCATTTTCATCTCGTACACATTCGTCTCTTTCGGTTCAAACCCGCAGGAGCGATAAAGAGCATTCGCCGCCACGCGCGACGGGCGCGATGTAAGCATCAGCACACCACCTCCCATTTCACGTGCATACCCGACAGCATACTCCACCATTGCACGGCCAAAAGAGCGCCCCCTGACGGCAGAATCAACCACAACATCCTCTATCCACATCTTGCGCCCTGTTGGAGCAAGATACTCGCCCAGCGTGAGCATTGCCACCACCTCGCCATTAAGCATTCCAAGAAAAAGATGCGAGGCCTTGCACTCCACAATCTCCTGCAACTGCCCAAGTGTAAAGCACCTTTTCGACGACGACAGTTGCGCAAGCAAACGGTTAATAGGCTCAACATAGCACTCACAAGCCTCCTTTACCTCAAGAATATCCATCTTCTCCATTGTTCCGGGTTTTACGTTACCGTTAAATTAGAGTCGCACCTTGCACTTGCTGCCCTTTGACTCGTTCTGCAGACGGTCGAGCACAGTAACCACAAAGGTATACTGTCCCTTCATCTCCTTTGGCAGTTCAAGGAAGTTCCTTGATGTAATTGCCATTATGTTCCTTGCACTCTCTATGTTCACCTTCTCGCCCTTTGCAAAGCAGTACACAACATAGCGGTGAGGCGCATTCATCTCATCCTTGCTACTTTTCTTGTCCTGCAACCACACAAGGACACTCCTGCCACCCTCTTCAATAACACTAACACCATCAACCTTTGAAGGAGCCTTGCTGTCGATAAACTCATAGCGTGGCATCAGCGCGGGATAGCGGAACATCCCTGCTGCAAGATAATCGCGATAGCCGTCGACATTGTTTGCAGCCGACGCTGCATCCCAGAAACAGGAGCCCTGCACGTTGCCCTGCGCACGCTGCAGTTCATACTTCTCTACCTGCTGATTGCCTGTTGGGCTGCCGGCATCCTTTGCCTTCACAGTGCGCTGCACATCCTGACCAATGTACAAAGGACGCTTTGACGCATATCTTGCCCACCATTTCACCAGTGTCTCATAATCGGCAGCCTTGTGGCCAATCTCCCAATAGACCTGCGGGATACAGTAATCCACCCATCCCTGCTCAATCCAGTAAAGCACATCGGCATTGAGGTCATCGTAGCACTGCAGGCCATTTGTCTTGCTACCGAACTCCCAGCTTGCCTCGTTACGGAAAATGCCGAATGGCGAGACACCGAACTTCACCCAGGGTTTCACCTCGCGCACAGTGCGGTGGAGCTGATATATAAGATGGTTCACATTCTCCCTTCTCCAGGCCGCCTTGTCCTGGGCACCGCTTGCCTTGAACCATTTCTCATCGGCAAATTCCTTGCCGGCAGTTGGATAGGGATAGAAATAGTCATCAATGTGCAGGCCGTCAACATCATAACGGTACAGTATGTCGCGTACAATGCCACAAATGTGGTCGCGGTTGCTCTGCAGCGACGGATTGAAATAGAGTTGCCCCTCATACTTTATGAAGTTCTCTGGTTTCTTGGCACTCTGGTGATTTGCTGCGACAGATGTTGTTCCCTTTGTGCGTGCACGGTAAGGGTTAATCCATGCGTGCAGTTCCATGTTGCGTTTGTGGCACTCATCAACCATAAAGGCAAGCGGGTCCCAGCCCGGCGACTTACCCTGAACACCTGTCAAGAAGCGGCTCCAGGGCTCATAGCGCGACTCATAGAGCGCATCGCCCTCCACTCTCACCTGAAATATCACAGCGTTGACGTTGACCTTTTGCAAATTGTCGAGCATGTCAGTGAGATACTGTTTCATTTCCTGCTCGCCCATGCCTTTAAACTGTCCATTCACGGCCTGTATCCAGGCCCCCCTGAATTCACGTTTGGGATGCAGGTCTACACTTGTCTGCACACTCTTCTTGCTTGCACAGGAGAGCAGCAAGAACATCAACATAAAGAGAGAAAGATATTTCAGTCGCATATCTGTTTTATAATAAATTTGTTTCAGGACGCGAAGATAACCAAAAAAAGTGGCATATAAGACATTTAAAAGGTTTCTTGCAACAATTAACACAACATTGGCATCTATTTTTCGCAAACAGAGACAAAGTGCCCGTTTTTTTGTGTAAATTCGCGAGATTGATTTATGGCAGAGAGCAATATGAAAGAAAGCAGCAAGAATATCATCATAAAAGGCGCACGCGTCAATAACCTCAAGAACGTAGACGTGGAAATTCCGCGCGGCAAGTTCGTTGTTGTCACCGGCCTATCGGGCTCGGGCAAGTCATCGCTTGCCTTTGACACCCTCTATGCCGAGGGGCAGCGCCGCTATGTAGAGTCACTCTCATCCTATGCCCGCCAGTTCCTGGGGCAGATGAACAAGCCAGAGTGCGACTTCATCAAGGGCATCCCCCCTGCCATAGCCATTGAGCAGAAGGTCAATAACCGTAACCCGCGTTCCACAGTGGGCACATCAACAGAGATTTATGAATACCTCAAGTTGCTTTATGCCCGCATTGGCAAGACCTACTCCCCTATCAGCGGCAGGCTCGTGAAGAAGGACACCCCCGAGGACCTTGTCACCTGCATGCTCAGCCGCCCTGCCGGCACACGATTCCTATTGCTTGCCCCCATCCCCAAGCGCAAAGGCCGCACACTGCAGGAGCAGTTGCAGATATACCTGCAGCAGGGCTTCACCCGCGTGGCGCTTGGCAAGGAGATTGTACACATTGAGGAGTACACAACCAAGAAGGGCGACACCCCCACACTGCTTATTGACCGCCTTGCGGTGAACGACAGCAAGGAGGCCATAGGCCGACTGCTCGACTCGGCCGAGACTGCCTTCTACGAGGGCAACGGCACTTGCCTGCTGCAGTTCATGGACGAGGAGCAGCCCCACAGTTACAGCATACGCTTTGAGGCCGACGGCATTGAGTTCGAAGAGCCTACAGAGCAGATGTTCTCGTTCAATTCACCCATTGGCGCCTGCCCCGACTGCGAGGGATTCGGCCGCATCGTTGGCATTGACGAGGACCTTGTTATCCCCAACAAGACACTGAGCGTCTACGACGGCGCGGTATTCTGCTGGCGCGGTGACAAGATGGGCGAATGGAAGACCGAGTTCTGCCGCCGCGCGCCACAGGACGATTTCCCAATCTTTGAGCCATACTACAACCTCACACAGGAGCAGAAGGACTATCTGTGGCACAAAGGTCCCTACATTGAGGAGTACGAAGAGAGCATCTGCATCGACAACTTTTTCAACATGGTCAAGGCCAACCAGTACAAGATACAGTACCGCGTTATGCTCGCGCGCTATCGTGGCAAGCCCGTCTGCCCCACCTGTCGTGGCACAAGACTCAAGAAGGAAGCCACCTACGTCAAGGTTGGCGGCACAAGCATCACCGAACTCATTGAGATGCCGGTAACCCGCCTGAAAGTATTCTTTGACAGCCTCACACTCGACGAGCACGACGCGGCCATAGCAAAGCGCATACTCACCGAAATCCGCAGCCGCATCGACTGCCTGTTGGATGTGGGTCTTGGCTATCTCACCCTCAACCGCTTGAGCAACACCCTCTCGGGCGGCGAGAGCCAGCGCATAAACCTTGTAACCTCGCTTGGCAGCGCACTGGTTGGCTCGCTATATATCCTTGACGAGCCGAGCATCGGACTCCACAGCCGCGACACAGACCGCCTCATCAAGGTGCTCTACCGCTTGCGCGACCTGGGCAACACCGTCGTTGTCGTTGAGCACGACGAGGAGATAATCCGCGCCGCCGACTACATCATCGATGTTGGCCCCAAGGCAGGCTCGTACGGCGGTAACATCGTCTATCATGGCGACCTTGCCGACATTGCCCCCGGCAGCAACAGTTATACATTGAAATACCTGCTTGACGAGGAGACCATCGACGTCCCCACACACCGCCGCACATCCAATAACATGATAACCATTAAGGGCGCACGCGAAAACAACCTCAAGGGCATAGACGTGAACATCCCGCTCAACACCTTTACAGTGGTGAGCGGCGTCAGCGGTTCGGGCAAGTCAACCCTTGTGCGCAACATACTCTACCGCTCACTCATGCGCCATTTTGGCAACGTGTGCGATGCCCCCGGACAGTGCGAGGCCGTTGAAGGCGCACTCAAGCTGCTTGGCGGCGTGGAGTTCATTGACCAGAACCCCATTGGCAAGTCATCACGCTCCAACCCCGTGACCTACCTCAAGGTATACGACGAGATTCGCCACCTCTTTGCCCAACAGCCGCTTGCCAAGCAGATGGGGTATGGCGCCGGCCACTTCTCCTTCAATGCAGAGGGCGGCCGTTGCGAGGAGTGCAAGGGCGAGGGAACAATCACCGTATCAATGCAGTTCATGGCCGACCTTAAACTTGAGTGCGAGGCCTGTCATGGCAAGCGTTTCAAGAACGATGTACTGGAGGTGAAGTTCCACAACAAGAACATACACGACATACTTGAGATGACAGTTGGTGATGCCATCAACTTTTTCCAGGAGCACGGGCAGAAGCGCATTGCCGAGAACCTGCAGCCGCTGCAGGATGTAGGACTCGCCTACATCAAACTGGGACAGTCATCATCAACCCTTTCAGGTGGTGAGAACCAGCGCGTGAAACTGGCATACTACCTGAGCCGCCAGAGCGACCGCCCCACCATGTTCATCTTTGACGAGCCCACGACAGGACTCCATTTCCACGACATAAAGAAACTGCTCAAGTCATTTGAGCGCCTGCTTGCACGCGGGCACTCATTGGTGGTCATTGAGCACAACATGGACATGATAAAGTGCGCCGACTACCTCATTGACCTGGGTCCCGAGGGCGGCGAGGCCGGAGGCAACCTTGTTGCCTGCGGAACACCCGAGGAGGTTGCGAAATGCGAAGAGTCATATACAGGAAAGTTCCTGAAGGAGAAACTATCATAACATAAACGGCAAGCGCGATGCTTGCCGTTTATGTTATTGACTTACTTATAATTTTTGTGTGAATTTACATTGAGGATAATTGGACACCCCAAGAATCACATCCATAACCGATACCCTTTAAATACAAGAAGTTTTCACATTTCCGTTTTCCCCTTTCACCTTTTCTTATACCAGCCCATAGAACACTCCTCCAAACACGCCTGCCAGGAGCAATATAAGAATTGGGCTTACCTTGAAGAATTTCATTGCCACGAATGCGGCGACAAACAGCGCCACGCTTACCCAGAACTGCAGGGGAGTTTCGACGGGTGAGCCGAAGTTCTCTTTTGTCATCAGCAACAGCGCAGCCGATGCTATCAGTCCCACCACTGCAGGGCGCAGCAGGCTGAATACGTTTTCAACATTCTTGTGTTTGCTGTATTTCATGAAGAAACGGCTCACAATGAGCATTAGCACAACCGAGGGCAGCATAACAGCAAACGAGGCTGTGAAAGAGCCAAGTACAGCCAACGCCTCACTGCCTGTAGCATTGAGCACAGCAGTGTAGCCTACATAGGTAGCAGAGTTTATTCCAATGGGGCCGGGCGTCATTTGGCTGACAGCAACAATGTCAGTAAACTCGGCAGCAGTGAGCCACGCATGGCGTGTAACCACCTCGCCCTGAATTACCGAGAGCATTCCATAGCCACCGCCAAAGGAGAAGAGGCCAATCATCAGGAACGAGCAGAGAAGTTCAATAAAAATCATCATTCGGCCCTCCTGATTTTACCCCATACAAAACCGGCAATGCCGGCAACAAGAATCACAAACACCGGCGAC
>JAZLBZ010000091.1:0-54325 GCA_045613945.1 Bacteroidaceae bacterium | reverse complement strand
GGATTGACTACCTACGAAGAGGATAAGCCTATTTACTATATTGGTGACTCAAAGTACTATAAGCGTGGAAACCAAGTAGGCAAGGAATCGGTATACAAGCAATTCACATACGCCCGTAATGTTATTCAGTGGAATCTGAATTTGTTTATGAATGGAGATGCTGCTGATAGCGAGTGGATGGGTAAGGTGCCAATGTTACGAGATGATGTTACGGAGGGTTATAACATCATTCCAAACTTTTTTATAAGTGCGAGACTCAATAATGAACTGAGTTATAAAGAGGAGATTGAGATAACAGAAAAGAAGAAAACCTATTTCACTAACAGGCAGTTCGAGAATCGTCTGTTCGACAGGGATACGATGCTTGTGTGTCATTACGATGTGAACTTTTTGTTTGTACTTTCGCTATATGCCCGCAATAATACTATTCAAAAGGATGCATGGAAGGTTAAGGTGCGCGAAATGTTCAGGACGGAGATTCAGAAGGTTTTGTCGGAGAAGTTCGGTTTCTATGCAATGGCTCCAAGGCTTGGCGTGAATGCGGAGTCTTATATAAAGGAGCATTTTCAGGATGTGCTTGGAAAGATGTATGCTCCTTATTCCAATAGAAGAATATTTTCATTGGCACTTGAAAAGGGGGATAAGTATAAAGAAGATAATGATGCCTTGCTTGCAGAATTGCGCCGGTATTTTTATATTGAGCCTTGTGGCTTGGGTGAGAATCCACAAAATGTGCTTCCAGAACCATCCGCACAATCTTACATTGATGGTTTTGATGATGCTTTGGCTCTTCTTATTACAAAAGAAGGTATACATTTTGACAATGCCATACAGTTGTTGCAAGAGACTCGAAAGGTTGGCGTTGCACTTAAAATGGATGGCGCAGTGCTTCAATTGGTGGAAGGTTTCACAAAGGCCAAATATTTGATTATACACAACAAAGGTGACCGTCACGAAGTTTATGGTTTTGATGGAGCAGGACCTAAGTTGGTGCCTGCAGGAGATGCGGAACCTATGGTGCTTACCAAACAGGATGAACAACTTTATTTAGTATATCAAGTAGACCCAAGACTGAAATTCTATCTTGGAGAACTTGACTTCAGTGCAGCAACCAAAGGTGGAAATGGCTACAACCCACAGTTGTTGCCGGTATCCAAATTGGTGAAAAAAGATAACTGATTCATTTCTCCATCCCAATACTTATAATTTCAGATGAATGATGTTATTTTTAAATCATATTTTCGGCTGTATAGATCAAGACTAACATCGTATTCTTTTATGCCTTTTCTACTCGCTATTTCATGTAGCTCTGCTTTGTCATTTGACGAGATATCAGGACCATAGTATATAGCCTTTAAGCAACCCATATCGGGAATTGATGCATAGTCATTTTCATCCTTAATGTTATAATACAGCATTCTCCATTCCTGCTCATGTTCATACACTTTTTTATCTTTATATAAATAAGATGTATACCAATGTAATTGGTTTATGGGAATCATATTATTTAATATATTTAGCCATACTTTGTTTTCCAGTTGTTTGATATACTCTAATGTTTGAATATTTCCTTCATTAATTGTAAAATCTGGTCTAAACTCCGAATATATAATAGGAAAAAGGTTTATATTGAAGTTTTGTGCAGAATATTTAAAAATACACTCTCTAAGATCATATTCTAATGCAAAGCCAGTGTATCCACTAGCGTATCTATCCCACATATATTTTGATTGTACACTTTCTGTAAAACAAGCTATCTTTGCTGTATTTTTAGATTTCCTTAAACGTGATTCGCGGTTCTTGATGTCAATCCCTATGTCATTACAAAAATTATTATATTCTTCATCAAAAATCTGTTCAATAATCTGTTCTTCAGTAAATCCACACTCTCGATAATAACATACTTTGGCTGCTTTTTCCGCAATAATATTGGAAGATCTATTATTGATATTTGATATTGTAATACGCAATGCATTTTTAAATCCATTCTTCAAGTTTTCTACAATTTTGTCTTGGTTTACATATAGTAAAGAATCATACTTGTCGGGGAACATTCCCGCATGGCATAAAGATATAGTTCCCTCTTTGAATGATTTAATTGAAAAACGGTTATTATCAATACCTCGATACCGAAAGAGTTTTTCAGGAATGTTTGGTAGTACGAAATCATAGATTCTTTTCCATACATCATTACAGATATTTTTATTTGCATTATGCGGTATGTATGATTTCTCAATGATCTTTTTGAATTCCTCTCTAAAGTTTTGCATGTTTTCTTATTTTTATATCTATAGCAAAGTTCTATAATTATATTAATATATTCATTGAACAGATTGCTTTCTTGGCTTTATTCCTTTCTCTGCCACCATACCAATGTTTTCTTCCTCATAGGAATAGTCTGCAATTACTTTTGCGCCGTTATTCAGTAGGAAGATTTTATTCAGTGTCTGTTCCAAAGCCTGTAGGGTGGTGTGGCTGTTCTTTGGTTTTAGTTCGCACCCCCAAATGATGATTGTGTGCCAGCCGAGGCGGCGCAGTTGGACGCGTTTTTCGATGTCTCGTTGTTTGTTGCGGTCAATCTTCTTCTGCCAGAATGGGGTGTTGCTCTTGGGCATTACAAAGTATTTGCAGCCTTCGTGACCGTGCCAGAAGCAGCCGTTGATGAAGATGACTGTCTTGTACTTGCGCAGTACTATGTCGGGGGTGCCGGGCAGGCGCTTGACGTTTATGCGGTAGCGGTAGCCGTGGGCATGAAGGTAACGGCGCACAATCATCTCGGGCTTGGTGTTCTTGCCCTTGATGCTCGACATGCATTTGTACCGTTGTTCTTTTGTCATTCTGTCCGCCATGTTGCGAAGATACTCTTTTCTAATGGATTTTGTACCTGGCTTTTGGTGGAAAAACCTCACGGGACTGAATGTTTGGATATGTCGTGTGTTTGTTGTAATTTTGCTATACCCGTTTGGGGTGACTGCATGGAAAATGTTAACTTAGCGATATGAGTTAATTTGAAGAATAGGTTTCCCGGCAAGCTCCTAGTATAAACAAGATGCTTTTATGACCAAAATATCCATTCGATTCTATAACGACCGTGAGGTGCGAGCTATTTGGGATGAGGAGAATTCCAAATGGTGGTTCTCGGCAGTTGATATTGTGGCTTCCATCACCGATAGTCCCAATCCGAGAAAGTATTGGAGCGTATTGAAAACCAGACTAAAGAAAGATAATAACGAGTTGACTACAAAATGTAGTCAACTGAAATTAACTGCTGCTGATGGTAAGAAGTATGCCACAGATTGTTTTATACAAGACGATATAACCGAATTGGTAAAAGCTATTCCAAGCAAGCGAAGTACTGATTTTCTCGACTGGTTTACATACAGCGACAACACCATTGACGGACAGAGTCGCAAGAAGGCTTATTCGTTGTTTGAAAGTGGTATGCTGAATAGTTTAGAGCCAGGTAGTATTAAATGTTTGCAACAGATTCACGCCTACCTGTTTGGTGGCTTGTATGAATTTGCTGGGCAGATTCGCACAAAGAATATCAGTAAGGGTGGATTTACATTTGCTAATGCATTGCACTTCTCAACCATCTTACCAACAATTGAGAGTATGCCAGAGATCACCTTTGATGAGATTGCTGACAAGTATGTTGAAATGAATGTTGCTCATCCATTTATGGAGGGCAATGGTCGTAGCACTCGCATATGGCTGGACCTTATGTTCAGGCGTTCATTGAAGAAGTGTGTCGATTGGAGTAAGATTGATAAGAACGACTATTTGAACGCTATGCGAAAAAGCGTGGTTGATTCATCAGATATCAAAAGACTTCTGAAATCTGCATTGACTGACAAGATCAATGACCGCGAAACCTTTATGAAGGGTGTCGACTACTCGTATTATTACGAGCAAGAGGAATAAGAGGATATTGACCTTGAAAGTTGAGGTGGTGCAAAGAATTAATTAACATTGCAATATGATTGATTTTGATACATACATAAAAATGGGTGAGCCTGGTGGTAAAGAGAGAGCCGAGGCGTGGAAAACTGCAATTGGTTTGCAGGCTGTTGATGGACTCAAGACTTCTGAGTACTTGAACGAAACTGCAGCAAAGCATATTGAGGGTGATATTACCATCGAAGAGGTAAAGGAACTCATCGACACATATTACCAATCAAAGACAGCAAGAACACCTGAAGATGATGAAAAAGAGGAAGCGGACAAGGCTGCTGCAAACATTACCAAAATTATAAATGAGCCATCGTTCACATTCTCCCTTCATGGATTGACATCTATTCACAAAAGAATCTTTACAGGGATATTCAAACATGCAGGTATCTTGCGTGACTACGAAATATCTAAGAAAGAATGGGTATTGGATGGAGCATCTGTTTCATATGGATTTGCCTTTGAACTAAAAGGTGCTTTATCGCATGACATTGAGAAAGAGCGAGATTTCAAGTATACAGGTATGGATATATCAGAAATCGTTAAGCATATCGCTCAATTTACTTCAGATATCTGGCAGATTCATCCATTTTGTGAAGGTAATACAAGAACAACAGCAGTATTCATCATCAAGTATCTACGCTCACTCGGGTTCGATGTAAATAATACCACTTTTGAGAAAAATTCATGGTACTTCCGCAATGCTCTTGTGCGTGCCAATTACCAGAATCTTCAGAAAGGGATATATAAGGAAACTATCCATCTTGAACGCTTTTTCCGCAACCTTTTAATGGGCGAAGATAATGTTCTCATGAACAGACATCTTCATATCAAGGCAAAAGAATTACTTGATGGTGTCACCCCAACAAGTCCCCCAACAAGTGTCATCCCAGAGAGCGAAAATATTAAGCGTTTAATTAGTGTAATTGCAGAGAAACAGCTATCGGTAAAGGAGATGATGGCTGCCGTTGGATTAAAGGATAGACCTAATTTTATCGAATATTCTCTTTCTCCAGCTATGCAGGACGGATATGTTCGTATGCTTTATCCTGATTCTCCGCGTCACCCCCGCCAAAAGTATTTATT
Source organism: Bacteroidaceae bacterium (assembly GCA_045613945.1). GTDB lineage: Bacteria > Bacteroidota > Bacteroidia > Bacteroidales > Bacteroidaceae > HGM04593. The sequence goes on along the minus strand of JAZLBZ010000091.1, from coordinate 49,288 downwards.
AACTGTTAAGGGATTAGCGGTATATAAGGAACTTTCGAGATAGCATACTGCTCCAATAGTTTGACATTAAAGAGAGATGTATGAATGCTCCTTTTACATATGGCAGAACAGCAACCGACAAGGATTTCATAAACCGAGAGGTCGAAACGACCAACTTGGTTTGGAACCTCGTATCGCTGAGCAATACAATCATTATCTCTCCTCGCGGCTGGGGCAAGAGCTCGCTAGTGAATAAGGCGGCGAAGTTGGCAGGAGTAATTTCATTCCAAGACCCGATTTATGCCTATTGGCTAAAGACTGAGTATTTTGCAAAATAAATGAGAAGTTCCTATAAAAGAGAGGAGGCTCTGCTAAGGTTTGAGTATAACTTTTGCAGAGTCTATTTATATTTATATCTCAATATGCTTGCCTATAGGTATATTCGTATGTATAAAGGTGTTGCATTTGTGGAGCAAAACTATGGAATCATTCATACGCTTGATTTTGACAAGGCGGGGTGGCGTAATTTGCACGATTGCTAAAAAAATGTTGTTGCCGGGAGATAGATTTCTCCCGGTTTCTTGCTCTATAGTGTAAAACAACAAAACTCTAAAATTGAATGATTATGAAACGATTGACTCAAATTTTTCAGGCGTTGCTTGGTGTTGTTGCCTTGATTTTTACAGCCCTTGTTGCTACAGGCCGCCTTGCGTGTCGCACAGTGCGTAATCGATGGGGTAGGAGCCCAAAGTGGCTCCGACGCTCAGTTGCAACGCTTCTGGTGCTTGTTGCTGTGTGGTTTGCCTCAAATGTGGGGCGTGCCATATATAAGGAGATGTATGGCAGGGACTATTGGGATAGAAACCTCTCAGAGAATATCTCACTGCACTCATTCTCCGACAACAAGTGGCGTGCCTACAACACCCTGACGGGGGAGTATACAACCGGGAAGATAAATTGGGTGTCCGATGTCTCGGCAAATGACTCGCTTGCGGTCTATGCTTTGCCCTGTAAGCGCGGCTACATCAATGTGAACACTGGTCTCATTGTGATAGATGCCGATGAGAATGACTACGAGAGTGCCTGGATGTTCTCTGAAGGTCTGGCGGCAGTGGTGAAGGATGGCAAGATGGGTTTTATCAACTCCAATAACGAGGTGGTAATCCCGTTCAAGTTTGATTATACCGACAAGTTCGGCACGTGCGACCACGCCTTTCTCTTCCACAACGGCTATTGTGTCATGACAAATGCCAAAGGCAGTTTGGGATTGATTGACAAGAGCGGTAATTGGGTGGTGGAACCTGTGTATGATGAGATAGGGGCGCCCAATGACGGCGGATATCGTCTAATTGTGAAGGGGGACAAGTATGGCGTTATCGGTTCGGACGGCACTGTTGTTTACCCTGCAGTGTACTGCAATGTCAACATAATCCCGGGTGGCTTTGTGCTGGCCAAAGACGGCAGGCAATGGCAGGTAGACTTGCAGGGGAACGTTGTGAATAGGTTTATGTACGACAATACATACTATCTCAAGTATCCCGAAGGCTACAATGAGTGTGGCGAGATTAGGTTTGCCTTTGCAGGCTTTGTTAAGTATGAGATTATGGGCCGCTATGGAATAATGAACCGTTTTACCGGTGAGGTTATCACACCGGCCATCTACCTTGATATTAATATGCTCTCGAAGGATTTGTTTGAGGTTCAGGAATGCGACAGTTATGACTGGTGCCTGCTCGATGCCGAGGGTAACATGTGTCGTTGGTAGAGTTAACTGCCAATGTGGCTTTGACATAATTGCAGTAATGGGTACCATGTGGGTAAAAACCTCTGTATCTTGGCTTTATTTGCGGGCGAATGCTTGAGTGTTTGAGTTTGATTTGCGTAATTCGCCAACTATTGTGATTGCGTGTGAATGTGTTGGTTATTAATGGATTAAATTGTATTTTACACATAGCGGGCGCTCTTTGGAGCGCCCGCTATGTGTAAAATATGCCTTTCAAGGTTCTTTTTGCTCATTTGCACCTCTTTATACCCTGTGAATCAGGCGTAAAACAGTTATTTTGCAGGTACGCTGAAGCGCTCATGCCACTTGTGATGTTTTTGATTAAGCGTTTGCGCTTATCTTATGGATACACAATTGATTAAGACTTGTATGTTGTTGTAGTGCGTTAAGTTGGGGCAGTTGTTGTGCATCGACGGCAGAACGAGCAACATCCAGTTCCCGCTCATGCGCCTTTAGATGTTGAACATGTGCTTTGCAAACAGTTTTACGCACTCAACATTCACCGCGTTGCCAAATTGCTTATAGGCCTGCTGCTGCTTTACATCGGGCTGGAAATCCTCGGGGAAACTCTGAAGACGGGCACACTCTCTTGGGGTGAGGAAACGTTTCTTGGAGCCAATTATAGAGGTCTGCACAATTGCTACAAGCGCTGGAAAATATGTGTTTACCTTGACGCGGATACCCGATGGGCGTAACTGGAAAATCTGGTTCCAGATGTTCGGCTGTTTGGTTTGTCCGGCCTGCCACTCCAATTTTGCTTTTGCTCCAAAAAATAGCGGGTTCTGTTTTGCACGTTCATACCATGCGTCAATAAACTTGCGATTTCTCAGGTAGAGTTCATTGTTTTTCATAATGAAGTTCTGTTTCCATGAGGGGTACTGTGACAGGTCCTCGCCGGGGTCAAGGTCGCACAGCCTGTCGGACCATATTGGAAAGCCCGGCAGTCTTTGGACATCTATGCCCCTGATGAACTCGTTCCAAAGGTCAATGAGTCCCTCCATGTCGGGGGAGATGCGGTACTCTTCGATGTTTGGGATCTCATTGTCGTCCTGGAGTATTGAATCAATGGAACAGGGAACTATTTGCTCTTTCTTAAATTCAAAATCCTTTACATTGCCAATGTCTTTACGCACACACATTATGTAGACACGTTCACGATGTTGCGGTATGCCAATGTAGTGTGGGCTGAAAATTACCGGCTTGGGCAGCAGGTTGTATCCCAGTTCGTCGAGTTTGTCGTGAATGACCCTCCATGTATTACCCTTGTCGTGGCTTGCCAGGTTGCGAACATTCTCCAGCAATACGTATCGTGGGTGGTGATGTTCTATGATGCGGCATATATCAAAGAACAGGGTTCCTTTGGTTGAATCGTCAAAGCCAAGACGGTTGCCGGCCTTTGAGAATGCCTGGCATGGGAAACCACCACAAAGAACATCGTGGGCAGGGATGTCGGCCGCATCAATCCTTGTTATATCGCCGGCAGGGGTTATGCCATAGTTTGCCTTGTATGTCTTGCGGCAGTCCTCGTCTATGTCACAGGCAAAGACACACTCTCCTCCAAGAGATGTCATCGCCTGATGAAAACCGCCAATACCACAGAACAAATCTATAAATCTAAATGGTTCCATTATTTATCATGTGTATAACGGAAAACGACAAAGTTGTCATTCTCCAATACTGTCTTGTTAATACTGAATTTTGGTTTCCTGGCATTGCCGTCGGGCTGACGTCCCTGGTTGAAATCCTTCAATGCATCGCGGAAATTGACCCTGTTGAGCTCGATGATTGACATCTTGAGGAACTTTACCGAGTGTTTCATGCGGCTGTGATATGACATCTCGCCCTTATTGTATGAGGGGTCAACGCTCTTGATGTATTGGTTCCTGCCCTTTGTGGCTTCATAACCAGTTGCTGCGCTGTCCTTCAGTGTCTCGTGTTCGTATATGACATACCAGAACTTGTGGAACTTGTTGATGCACTCTACAAGGTTCTCCTGGTCATTGCCGGGAGTCTCACTCTTGGCTATGTCGCTTGCTTTTAAATCGCCATAAAAATCCTCATCATCAAAGCGTATGTCAAAATCAAGGTCTCCATTGCGTTTCAAGGAACTGCCCACATAGCGCATCTGGTTTGTCAGATTGTTCTCTGTTATGAATTTGTTGAACCGATACTCCAGGAACCAGCCGGCCCATTCGGCCTGTCTCCACTGATGCCATCCGTTCTTGTGCATCTCCTTTATTGCGTCCAGGGCCTCAAGCCATTGGCCAAAGGAGAAACCGTCGTTGAATTTCTTGAACAGGTCGAACAGGGAGTTTGTCTCGCCGGTCCTGCTTGCGATATAATCGCATAACTTGTCCTTGCGTATTGCTGAGATTGTGTTGCCTGAGCGGTCTTCCTTTGTGAAGACGCCGTAGGTCATCGCCTGAAACAGGTCGTTGGTGTAGATGTGGGCCGATGAGTTGTTTGCGCGCCTGGTAAGGTATGTATCTTTCTTGAAATCTATGAAGATGAAATTATCCTCATGATGCTTGTCGCCATAATGGTATACGCCAATGTAGCGGATATCGATATCGGGGTTCTGCCTGTTGGTGACGTGGACATACTCGTTAAACCATGCGGGCAACTGCACTCTTTTCTTGTATATCGGATGAGGATTTCCCAGGTAGGTGCATCCTCTTGCCAGGAGGTGGTAAACCTTTCCGTTATCGACATACTCAAGTACCCACTTCCTTGCGGGCACTCTTATGATCCTGCACTTTTGTTTGCCAAGAGTGCTGATTAGGCATTCTTGAAGCTGCTTGTCTGACAAAGGCTGGTCTTGAGCAATGATAAGATGCTTGTCGAGTGTTATTTGTTCGCTATCAACATTCATTTCAGTACTTGTTTCTTTGTCAATCAGTGTGTGGTATTGGCGCACAGGTGCACTTATGGTATGGTTATTTGAGCAAAGATAAGAAGAAAAATCCTAATTTGATTAATAAAACCGGGTATTTCTGGGATTACGCTTGCGGGTGCGGGTGTCAATTGATGGCGTAGAGCATTGAGAAGAGTGCTCCGTAGTGCCTGAACCCCTTGGGGGTAACAAAGGCCCTGCCGTCTTGTACGGCAAGCAGGCCGTTCTGCACAAGAAAGTCAAATGCCGATTTTATATTCTCGTTGGACAACGCAATCTTCTCAGTCAGGAACGAGCCGTTATAGGCTGCAATGGCTAGATATTTCGACGTGAGTTCATCGTGTGGCAGATGGTAGGTGAACTCCTCGGGGAATGCCGTATGCTGCAGCAGTTCTTTCACAGCCGGCGAGTTTTTGCCGATGTTGTATGATACCCCGTCGCTGCTCATGCTTTGCGCCGAGAGGCCGAATCCCTTGTAGGCATCTCCATAGAGCATCCTTGAGCGCAGGTAGGACGATGTGCCTTCGTCATTCTCATCCAACGAGAATGTGTTTTGCCCAAAGCGTGCGTGGTAGCCCATCTCCCTGAATGCTGCATAATAGATGGAGTACTGGCTGTAAAGTGTCTCCTTGTCGGGAATCTCCTTTGCCTTGATCATATTTGTCCTGAGTTCGTAGAGCGTTACATGTTGCGGGGCAAGGAACGTTATCAGTTCAATATCCTTGTGTATGGTCTCAGGGTTCTGCCCTTTAAGGCCGTACATGAGGTCGAGATTGATTTTTTCTATTCCTGCAGCACGAGCCTTTTCAATGCACTCTTTCATTGCAGTGGGGGTGTCCTGCTTGCGTTTATGCGTGCAAAGGACACCGCTGCTCGATGACTGAATGCCAAGTGATAGCCTTTTAATGCCGCTCCTTGCAATGCGCTCAATCTTGCTTGGCGTGAGGGTGCCGAAGGTGCCTTCTATGCTCGGCTCAAAACCGGGCGCTAACTGCATGTCGGCGATTGTATTGTCATATATGTCCAGCAACAGCGAGAAACACTCCTCGGTCAACGATGTGGGAGTGCCTCCGCCAATGTCGAACCCGTTGAGCAGGATGCCCGGGTATGTTGCCTTGAACTGCGCGATGTCCTTGCTTACGCTCTCGAGATAGTGGCGTTGCGTCGCTTCATCGGGGCATATTATGCGTGTGTACTCGCAAAAGGAGCACAGTTGCTTGCAGAACGGGATGTGAAGGTAGAAGGAGAGACACTTGTCGTTTGTAAAAGATAGCGGCCTGTGCACGCGGTATTGTGCCCAGTCGCTCGGCTGTAGTGGGTAAGAGGTGTTCCATTGTGGATTCTCCTTCCTTGATTCAAAAATTTCTGCAAACTCCATTAGTAAATGATGTTATCTTGGTGAAAGCCTTGTCGCAGGAACTCGCCGTCGTACACCAATGACGACTCGCAGTAGTACTGGTTGGCATAGTTGCGCATGTATATTTCAAGAATCTTCTTCTCCTTGTTGTAGAGATAGTTGCTGCATTTGCAGTCGGCACCCCTGTTCATTGATTTTGTGAAATATACGTGGGGGATATCCTCAAGGTTAATTTCGTCAAAATCAATGAAGTGCTGCTTGCTGTATTCATTGACCTTCATTAGCGCAACAAGCCCTAGGCGTGGGATGCCCAGTTCAAGGGCGAAGTCCAGCATCCTGTGTACCTCGTCGGCGCTGTCAATGTATCCTTTGATGAGGTTGCAACTTGCGTTTACCTTCTGCAAGTCGATGCCCTCGAAAGCAAGGGCATTGTCTGTGATTGCTGTGCCGTATATTTGCGAGAGTCTTTCAGTGGAGTAGTGGTGTAGCGACACTGATATGCTGTCCCAGCGGGGATTGGTCATCAGTTGCTGCGACTGCCGCAGTAGGCCATTGGTGTTCAGGTGCATGTGTATGTTGCTGAACGCCTTTTCCTCCATCCTCTTGAGTATGCCGGTAACCAATGGTGATACAAGGGAGGGCTCGCCGCCAGTAATGTTTACCCTGTTGACTCTTATTCCCTTCTCGGGCAGCAGTTCTATAATCCTGAAAAGTTTGTCGGTGTTGAACTCCTTGCGCTGCGCCCTTGCCATTGCGTTGCTGCAGAAAGGGCAATGAGCATTACATCCGTCAGTAACCTTGACATAGAGGTTAACGAACGGAGCAATAGGTACTGGGGCAAGAGACCCCAGCCTGCAATCGAAATCCTTGACGGCAATGCTTTTTCCAAAGAAGTCAATGAGCATATCAGCGATACTTTTTGATGAAGGCCTGCTTCTCCTCTGGTGAAGAGAACTTCATTTTGCCCATCTCGCGCGAGTATACAGGGAGGGTATCGTCTGTCCCGGGAATATAATATTGGTTGTATCCGCTCTCATCGCTGACAAGGATGTAGTTGGGGTCCTTGTCCAGGATTGTCTGCGCAAAGCGCATCTCGAAACACTCGCTGTTGTATGGCCAACGTCGGAAATCGGAGCATCCTTTCTCAATCTCATTGCCATCTATTCTGAAATAGGGGCCGTATATTGGCCTGTTGGTGTGGTGATTTGTGCCACGCAGGTTGGGATGGCAGCCTACCTCGCTATATGCAAGTTGGATGAGTTCCCTGAGGCCATGTTCCTTGAGTGCCTTCTCGTAGCGTCCAAAGACAATCTCTTCGAGCGCATCGTTGTCGAGGCGGCCGTTGCGTGAGATGTTGTCCCACTCGGTGGACATAATCCAGGTGAGGTCATGCAATGCAAAATTGTTAAAACTGTAATAGTACTCCTCGTCGTTTGAACTGCAGTGGCTGGCGCTGATGGATGGCAGGTCCTCAAGAATCTGGCTGTAGTCACTGTATCGGCGGAAATCGTTCAGGTACTGTATATATTTCACCAACTTGTTTGCCGAATACCGGTAGAATACCTCGGTAATTGTGTTATCAATATCGCTGAAGCGGGAATTCCAAAAATCCTGCAGTTTCTGTTCAATCTTCTCGATATCTATGCCGTTTTCATTGTCTTGGCAATGTCTGATGATGTGGTGCAGTGCTCTGACTGCCATGAAGGCATACTCGTCGCCATAGCGTACGTTTTGCATGATAAGTTCCTCCAGACGGTGGCCTGCATCATAGGCGTCGGTCACCGGACGGTCGTCGTTGAGTGCCTTGAGCAGGTCTACGAGTGTGCGCAACTGGCCATACATAATGCTCTTTATCTCCTGTGGCAGCAGTGTCTTGATGATACTGGCGAATGATGCTGGCAGGCACACATTGCCAAGCGTGGCGGCGGTGGCAAAGAGCGGGGCAATCTCCTCGTCTCTGAACCCTGCAATGCCGCAGCCTATGCGTGTCACGTAAAAGAACAGTTCGCTGTGCTGCTGTGCGTATTTGGTGAACTCCTCCACATAGGGTCTTATTGTCTCAACACCGCCTTGCATGGTTGGGATTGCATAACTCTGCCCCTGGTGTCCTGTGCCGGCACCCATAATGGCACCGAATTTCATGTGTGCTATTTTTGCTGCACCACCCAGGTGGTTGCCGGCAAGGTTGCTGCCAAATACAAAGACCTCGTCCGGTTGCAGGCTGTCTATGCGTTCGGGGGTGTACGATGGACGTGGACAACTATTGTGTACTCTTGTTGTTAAAGGTGATGACTCAATACTGTTTTTCATGACTTCTAGAAATTTGTTTTGCATTAATCACGCTGCTGCTTGTTGGCGGGTTACAGTCGTTGTGCGAATGTAGTGATATTACGCTTTATTCCCAATTTTCCCAGCCGCATATTTTGTTTATTAAGGCTCCGCTTCCCAATTTGCCAATGTTTTCCTTTATTATTTTTGCCGACTCGATGACCGTTGGCAGAACCTCGATAGCCTTTTTGTAGTTGACATAAAAGACCAGTTTGCTTGTGTCCGACACCTTTACCTCAATTTTAGCCCTGTATCTCTGTGCGGTGAAAGCGAACTGCAGGCCGGCATCGGCCATTCCGCACATGATGAGTGACTTGGCTGTCACAGCGTTGATTGCCGATTTCATCTGCTGCGCCTTGATGCTGCGCAGTGTGCCTGAGAGCATATGGCTCACTTCGGGCTCCAGTTCCTTCCATTGCTCAAGTATCTGCTCATCCTTCTTGCCATTTCCAAAGAAACGCACAAGTGCAGTTGGTTTCCCTGTATGCATGGAGATAAAGAGTTTCCTGCATCTTTTGAGATACTCTGTTTCACTCTTCTCTAAACCGCACTTTATGTTCTCCCTCATCTCAGGGCGAATGAGCTGCTGTATCTTTGCTATATATTGTTCTTTCTCCTTCATTGTTCTATTTTGTTTTTTATGTTGGTGTTAAGTCAATAGTTGCTAGAATTGCATTATGCACACACGCCCCAGTCTTTCCATCCAGTGCCTGTGCGTGTTGTAGCACTCCTCGTTCTCGCACACCCACAGCAGGGATGTCCTGAATCCCCGGGGAAGGGTGGGGGCAGGTGCAAAGCCGTCGGTGAGCATGATGAGCCCGTCGTAGCCATTCTCGTGGGCATAGTCGATGGGCTCCTGGAACGATGTGCCGCCGCGCCCCATGACTGTGGCCTCGCGTATCACGTTCTTGAGCGTGCAGACGGTGCTGACACCGCAGTCGAACTGTATGACGTCGACCATCTTGAAACCATACTTGAATGCGCTGTTGATGACGCCATAGAAGCGCATAAGGCTTTTGCTTGTTATGGAGCCCGAGACGTCCACTGCAATGAGCAGCCTTGAGTCGAACTGCTGTGTGCTGCCCATGTTGTCGAATCCTGTACGGCGGTTAGGTTTCATTCTTGTGAGTTTTCTCCTTGATGAGAGTATGCTTGCACGGAATCCCGCAAATACATTCCTCCAGTTTATCCTTGCCTTGAGGGTGCCCTTGAGCCTCTCGGCAAAATTGCCGCTCAGCGAACCCCACTCCTTTGTGGAGGATATGATGCCGTTTATTGTCTGCACCATCAGTTCGTCCTCCTCCCACAGGCCGGCAAGGTCGGCATATTCCGAGTTCTTTGAGCCGGAATCCCCGTTCCCCTCTCCGCTGCCATCGCCATCGTTCTCTAAGCCCTCTTCGACCTCGCGTGCATACCATTCGTAGGACATACCGCCTTTTAGCCCCATGTCGGCAGGCGTTGTCATGCGCAACTTGTGGTGGGGGTAGTTGTCGCCAATGACAATGTTGCTTGCCAAGCCCATTGACTTGAGGCTGCACCCGTCGGGGCGGCGCTCATAGGGATGCCTGAGCAGGATTCGTACTGCCTCGGCGCGCATGGCCTCCTCAAGGGCGGCATCGGTCATTTCCTTGACAATGTCGGGGTTGTACTCAATCTTCTTTCGCCCGGCACGTAGCGGGCATGCTATTTGCCCGTTGATGGCGAGTTCGTGAGTGCACATCACCTGGAACAGGAGCGGCTCCATGAGGAACCACTCTTCCATAATTCTTGAATATCTCTCCTGCATCATTTGCCTCTTCTCTTACTTTAGTCCGTTAACGTATGAAAGCAGCATGATTACCAGTGTGGAACTGTTAGTGGCAATGAACTGGACTGCATGTGGGTATATCGACTTGACGTATTGTGTGGCAAAGTGCGCAGCAGCCTCCTTCTTTTTCTTGGTGAGGAACTGGAAGTAGGACTCGAGGTTCTCGCTAAAGAGGGGGATATCCTCCTTCTTTACCTTCTCGACCTCGAGGCAGCGGTATATACCCTCGTTTACCACGCTCAACTGGTGAATGCCGTAGCCGCCGAGGGTCTCCTGCACCTTTTTGGTGCTGAACTTGGTGAGGATTTCCCTGCCCGTCAAAATCTTGTTCGCGGCAGCATTGTGTATGAATGCAGCGGCAGCCTTAGGGCCTACTATGCTTGAGATTATCTTTGTGTCGATATCCTTGAGTTCGCTCTTGCCACTGATGATGTCCGACACTCTTTTCCATGCTCGCCTGTCGGGGTTCTTGTCGAGTCCGGTGTCGGCACCTTCCCTTGCGTCGGGGTCCTTGTCGAGCCATATCCTGTTCTCGGCAATGAAGTCAATGACTCGTGCGTCGAGGCCGCTCTTCTTGGCCCATAGCAGCCACTCCTCGCTAGTTGGGGCAAAGTTTACAATATTGAAACGCGATACAAGTGCGGGGTCGAGGTCTGTAAGCTGGTACTCCTCGCCTGCATTCACTGCGCTGATGATGCGGCTGCCCTCGGGGAGGCGGCGTCCGGCAAGCTTGCGGTTGAGTGCAAGGTCCATCACTGTCTGCAGAATCTCGGGGCGTGCTCTGTTGAGTTCATCAAGGAACAGCACGATGGGCTTGCCGTCGGTTGGGAACCAATAGGGTGGCATGAACTCGGTCTTGCCGCTCTGCTCGTTCTTGCAGGGAAGGCCAATGAGGTCACCAGGGTCGGCCATCTGTCCCAGGAAGAGCGCCATCACGCTCATCTCCTTCTCCTTGAAGAACTCGGTGAGAATCTCGGATTTTCCTATACCATGCTTGCCGACAAGCATTATGTTGTGTGTCGCGGGTGTGTTCTCAAGCAGTTGCTGCAGTTCGTGTGTGTTTACTGAAATGTTGCTCATAATGGTTATTGTATATGTTTATATCTGTTAGTAAAAAAGCGTCAGCAGGCTGCCTCGTGTCACAAACGCATGATGACACAAGGGCGCACAAAGCCATGTGCCTGCAAAAGGCACAGGTGTTATGGGTTATAAATGTATTTGGGATTTTTTCTGAACTGCACATCAAATATACAACTTTTTCTTGAGATATTCAAATGATTCTCCAACAAATATTCCAAGAAATTATGCCTCGCAAATCTATACCTAATTATATATAATACATAATACCGGGTGCGAAAAAAAGAGCAGACCGTTGGACTAATTTCCAACGGTCTGCCATGAAATTATTGGCGTGCCACGCCATTATGGGCATGCTGTCATTATTTGGCAGGTTCCCATTTGCAGCGCACTGGCGATACAATGGCGCCCTCGTCCTTGAGTTGTTTCATGGCCTTGTCCACCTCCTTGCGGTCAATGCCGCTGAGTTCGGCAATCTTGCCTGCGTTAACGGGCTCGCCCGCCTCTTTCATCACTTGCAATACTTTCTCTTTTGTTTCCATAATTTAAAGTTTTTAATTAGTTGATATTATATAGTCACTTTAACTGTGCTTCGTGTTTTCTGCATGAGCGTTTCCTTATCTTCTTATCTGCAGTGTTATCTCAATGTATTCGCGTGTGCCGCTGATGTAGTCGGCATACAGTGTCTCGGGGTCGCGCCCGCGCAGTATGCGGCATTTGCCACAGGCCTCGCAGTCGTTGAGGCACTTCCATGCATCGAGCACATAGGCGCGCCTCTCGTCGGTGGTCGATTCGTCTATTCTTGGCGGTGTCATAGGCGGTTTATTTCCTGCTGGAGACGCTCAAGGAATGTTGCACCATGACCGCCGTCCATCTGCACATGATGGAACTGGAACGAGATGGGGAGTGTGGTGCTTAGCCAATTACGGCGATATTTGCCCCATATGACCATTGGGTTGCAGAACTTGTCGGTATACTGGTTTACAATGCTGTCAAGTTCTGTCTGTATCATTGCCGATGTCCCTACTATCATGTAATCCTCAAGGAATGAACTCTTGCACTCGGCAGCCACCTGCGCTGTGAGCGCATTGTATTCTTTGGCAAACTGCGCAATGTCGTCGGTGAATGCAATGTCGCACGAGTTTATCCCGCCCTTGCTGTTGTTTACAATGACGTTTATTGCAATGCGGTCATATTGGAATAACTTACCGCCCTCGGGCAGGGTATAGAACTCCTTTATGTCACTTGCCGCCCTGCCAATGCACCAGCAGAGCAGGGCGTTGAGCCTTATGCCTCGCTTCTTGCTAGCCTTTAGCGCCTTGCCAATGTTGAATGTCTTTGTCAATGTTACCATTGGCATTGGCGATGTCATCCAAAGCGAAAAGGCTTCGGAGCGTGTGCTCTCTTTGGGGTCTATCTCAACTTTCATCTCTTTTCTGTTTTTACTTTTCCAGTCTCCAGCCATTGTCACCATGATATATCATCTGCCTGGTCATACCGCCGTCTATGCAGATATTCTCGCCGGTGATGAACCCGGCCTTGTCGCTGCAAAGGAACAGCACCATATTGGCAATGTCCGATGGGGTGCCTACACGTCCTGCCGGCTGCTGCGCGGCATCGGCGCCACAGTATCCGGAACCTGTGGTGTCTATCCATCCCGGTGATATTGAGTTCACTCTTGCCTTGCCGGCAAGGCTCACTGCAAGGGCGTGGGTGAGTGCTGCAATGCCTCCTTTGGCGGCTGTGTAACTCTCGGTCTGCGGCTGGCTCATGCGGTCGCGCGAGGATGAAATGTTCACCACCGACGCACCTTCAGCCAAATGTGGCAACAGCACCTTCGTCAGGTAAAATGGGGCAGTGACGCCTACGCTCATTGCGTACTGGAACTCCTCGTATGTACACTCGTCAATTCCCTTTGTAATTGGCAGGGCGTTGTTTATAATGCAGTGTACCTTGTTGTGCTTTCCAATTATTTCGGTGGCAAATGCCTCAAGGACCTCTTTCCTTGAAATGTCGCCCACATAATGCTCACCATCCTGTTGCTTGTCAATTACATAGACTGTGGCGCCACAGGCGCGGAACTCGCCGGCAATGCATTTGCCAATGCCGTTGGCACCGCCTGTTACAATAACAACCTTGTCCTTGAATGTCTGCTGCATGGTATTCACTGTTTATTGTGAGGGATTCTCTTTTTGCAAATGTAATACAATTACTCAGCATGGCTATTTAAAAAAACTTAAAAAAATAGTCCTGTGGAATAGCGCGAAGTGTGCATTGCTACATCTAAAAAACAGGTGGCAACAGTGTCTTTAATAATTAAATTGTTACCTTTGCCCAGTAGAATAGATTATCGTATGTACCAGAAATTCATAATAACAAGTGAAGGCGAACTAAAGTTCGGCAATGTCTATCACCACCGTAATCTCCTGCGGTGGGATGAGGCTTGCACCTATGGCGGCGGGCTGTGGCGCATTGACAAGGAGCGTGGGGCAGTGGTGCTCTATGGCCGTTCGTTCGAGTTCGGTGCGCCGTCGTTCGATGGGCTAAGGTATGTGAACTGGGATGGCATAGACGGCAAAGAGCGCCCGCTTTTCTATCAGCCTCATTGGCCCTATGATGAGACTTTAGTACCGGTAGGCTGTGGGTATTGAGACCCGAAAATAATTAAGAGAGTGTAGGTTGCACGGCCTACACTCTCTTATACTCTTATATTTTTCTTATTCGTTAAAGAACTCCTTATTGGCATCTTTTGCACAGAAACAGCAGTCGGCAATGCTATTGTAGAGTTTCTCGCGTGCCGAACTGAGTTTGCTGCTCATCATGGCTGTGCCTTCACTTGTTGCTTCAAAGTTCAGTACGTTGGTGATGGATATGGTGGCTGCAACAGCCTCTACATCCTGGTTGGCACCGATGTAGGCAAACACCCAACCTTCGCCTTTCAGTTCACCAACAAGCGCCTTGATGGCCTTGCCGCTATACTCCTTTGATGCATTCTCGTAGCCGTCGGTAACCACCGTTATGAGCACCTTGTCGTTCGGGGCAACGTTCTTGCGCAATGAACTGAGTGAAATGCCCATTGCATCATAGAGTGCTGTGCAGCAGCTTGGCTGGTAGGTTGTTGCTGTCAGTTCCTTTACCTCGTCAACGGGTACACACTCGCAGATTCTCTTTACATCATCGTTGAATGTGACGATTGAGACGTAGTGTTCCTGCTCCTCGTGCTTCCTCTGTGCCGAGGCGATGGTCTGTATTGTCTCGTTAACGCTGTCGATAGCCTCTTTCTTTATGCTCTGCATTGATCCGCTCTCATCAATGATGATGAGGTTAAAAATTCTTGTCTTCATAGTTGTCTCTTTTTTCTCTGTTAGTTTTTTGTGTTTCTTCTCTCTAATAATATCCAAGTATGCGCGGATATCCTTTATTGGGCGGAACGGTTCTATGATTTCAAGGCTGGTGTCTATTATGGCACATACCTCTTCCTCGTCGTTGTCTTCCATTCCAAAGCCGTCGCTGTCGGCAAAATAACGTCCCTCGGGGTAGAGCATCCAAGTGATGGCGCACAGTCCATCCTTGAACCCGTCCCATCTGTTGACTCTTGCATAGCGCGCTATCTTCTCTTGTGCATTATGCAAGCCACAGGTGCACTCCTTCGCAATGGCGCGATAGTCGATGTCGCAATTCTCCACCAATAATCGTCCTGCCATTGTTGACAGTTTCCTAATCTTCCCGGTAGTGGTGTTTGCAATGTGCAGTTCGTGCCCCTCACCCAAAAAGAATGCCATATCATCCCCATCAAGAAAACCTCTGCATCCCTCCAGGTCGGGATAACCGTGTACATAGACTCCATTGCTGTCAATGGTAAATCTGATAGTTGTTGTCTCCATATTCATTAATTGTTCCAGTCTGCTATTATAGAGAGCATTGCCGGCTGTAATCTATCACTATTAGTTAAAGAAAGACAAGCGACAGAAGTAACCCTGTCGCTTGCCTGAATTTTTGTCAAGTATATTACTCTTTGGTAATCTTGAATCCCAACCTAGTTATCAGTTTCAATGTCCCAAAGGCTGTGTCGCGGTCATAGGCCTTCTCCACCTCGGGGAGTTCTTCGTATGGTATAAGGCAGGGGTGTGTCTTCAAAGCATCGTTGCGCACCTTGCCATATCGCCATCCCTGCTCAATGCGGCTCTGCGCCCACACATCGTGCACGTTCTTTGCAATCTTCTCTACAAGTTCATCCAACTCCACCGGCAACTGTACATCGCTCGTATCAACCGGCTGCGGTACATAATTCTGTTTCATTGTTCTTTGTCTGTTTTGGTTTTTGATATTATAGAACAATTTGTGTGTTGATTTCTATCAGTGTACTCTTTTTTTTATAAATGTCTTCTCAAATCGTCGTCTCGTCGATCTTCTCTTCGGGCAAATGTTTCTTTATGCTGTTGCTACAGTATTTCCACATCTTGTAGCAGAATACAAGGAACAGAATCACCAGAATGCCGCACAGGGCCGGGGCTACATCAACCACGAATAGAATTGCATCATATGTTCCATGAACGATGATTGGTGCGGCTAAAGCAAGAACTATGTTTCTACGGTGTGCCTGAGGTGTGAATTTTGCAAGTGAATAGTAATATCCCATGAGGATGCCGAAACAGAAGTGTCCGGGCACAGCAAAAAGTGCGCGGGAAATACCAACTTCGATGAAAGAATCGGGGTTGGTGAACAGGTACATAATATTTTCAAGTGCTGCAAAGCCTAACGATATGCATACTGCATATACTATGCCGTCCATCTTCTCATCAAAGTGTCTGTTTTTGCGTACAGCCCACCATAGCAGGATGAATTTCGCAATCTCTTCCGGGATTGCTGCACCAAAGAATGCTACACTTACCGCTCCTGTGATGGTTGTGGGTTCCAAAAAGTATATTCCAAGTGCCTCAAGCGGAGTGGATATGCAAAGAGAAAGGGGCACAGCCAATACTCCAATGAAGAATGTCTTTGCCAGGAGCCCCACCGGTTCGGGAGACTTATTGTCTTTGCGATAGATGTAGAACAGCAGCACTGCTATCGGTAGTAGGGCTGTGAATAGAATTGTCAACGTGTTTTCCATAATTTTACTTCTTCTTGTACTCTGTTTTTTTTCTTCAAGATGTGCGTTAAAGTCTTCAATGAACTCATCGGACAACAATTCGTCAACGAAGTTTCCTTAATTCAAAATAGTTGCAGTGCTGTGTAATTGCTACACCTCTTCCTCTTCTCTGTCATGACTGCTTTAGTGAAATCAGAGGCTTAGGTTTCAATATTTACGGGAATGCATAATTCCGACAAAAACAGTAGCACGTAATAGACACAAATCCATTTCAGCAGCGTGGCATTCACTTTTTGGGTAATGTGTTTGCTGCCATTCTTGTTGAATGCTGTTGTTATGCGGGGAGCAAACCACATATAAACCAAACCAAAAAACAACCAACTCAAGAGGAATAAGCCTTCGGTGCCATAAGTTATTTCCAAAGATAATGATACCGCTATGGCAATGATTGCATATATTATACTTACGGTTGTCCAGAATCTTGGCCAACGGTTGTATATTATATACCAAAATGGCTGTGTGAAGAATGCCGCATAATGCATCCATTTATGCTCGATTTCCATAGGTTGGAATGGAGCCTTGATCATATTCCCCAGCCTGTTTTTTTGTATGATCTCCTCTCTAAGTTCTTTGTGGGATTCTAAATAATTGTTTATGAACTGTTTGATGTCATAGTTCTTCTTGAGCAAGGTAACGATCCAATTACTCCCGTTGTAGTATAATGCGATAAATCCCTTGTTTGATATCGTAACATTGGGTATTTCTATATTTTTATCGGTAATTACCCCTTTCAGCAGTTCAAAGTCCTTGCTTTCATTTATTAAGAAAACAGTTTTGTCAAGGTGCCTGTTTATGCAATTTTTCATTTCCCATATACATCCTTCGGTTTCCATTACCCTAAGCAGGATTATCTTGCTTTTTTCGGACATCTTCTCTACAGCCTCTTTCCACTCCGAGTCGGTTGCATATATTCCCGATGTGCTCAATGTTGTTGGCATTGCAGAGTTGGGGTCGCCTATGCAGAAACATTTTGCAATACGTTTATTAAACATACCGCAAAGGCTTTGTTCCAATGTCTCACTCTTCCAACCCCAATCGCGTTGATTGTCTGAAATAAAAGGACGCAAATAAAGGCAAAAATCATCAAGTCGGTCAATTATATCGGTTGTATAATATGGCTCGAACAGGATTTGGTAATTTGAAATTAGCATTGCAGGGAGCAACAACCACATATACTCATCAGCGAGTCCACAAATCTCTCCAATGTCCAATAATGCCACCATTAGTAATATCATACCAAATGCGGAGATGTTGCGATACTTTTTCCTTAATGGCAATACGGTTATGTCAATAAATTTCTTGCCGTATTTGTTGTTCCATACAATGTTTGCAGCAATGCTAAGGGAGAGCCCCAAAACGGCTGCAATGATTAGTGCAGTCATAGTAATAAGTGATTATGACGGTAACTTTCTTGACGGTATGGCAGGCTTGCCATACCGTCAAGGAATATTATTTCATATATGCATCATAAATTTTATCTAAGAACTCAGATGATATGAGATTACTTTGAATATAGATTCCAATTTCGCCAGGTGGCAAGTTGAATTCCTTTATTACATATTCACCATCCACCATTCTCGCAACTTTAATATACTTTTTCTTTTCTCGGGCATCCTTGAGCGTGGCAGAGAGTTCTTCACTTAATTTATTGATGTCGTTTATTTTGTTTCCCTCTTTGAAATAATTGAAATCATTATACTCTAGAATAACATCACCTTTATAGATACCGTACATTTCAGCGTAGGAGTTATGTGTGGTCTCATTTATGTTTATTAGGACAGGGCAATAGAATTTATCCTTATAATAAAAACCTGAATTAACTAGAGAATCCTCGCTTGTGTACAAACTTCCTATACCATTGAACTTGTTGTTACTAAAGTCACCGATGTAGTATAAACCGCTACTGAAGGTAAATTTTCCCTTGCCATGCAGGCTTCCATAATGCCAATCTCCCTCGTAGGATATTCCATCTGCTGAAATATACATGCCCTTGCCGTGTGGTCGTGCCTTGGCTATATATCCACTGTAAATTCCACCTTCAAACATTATGCCGGATGTGTATCCGTTTATACACATACTGTCACCGTTAGCCATATATCGCCATTCTGTTTCTACGCTTTCATCATATAAGAATTTTACCTTGCAACAGTTGCAGTACTCATCATATTTCACGTCAGTAGATAGCCCGGCAGCATTAGTGAAATTGACTTCAATAACTCTCTTGTTGTTGTCATATACAAGGTTTTTGCAATGCCATCCATCCACATGCTCTCCATTGCTACCATCACCATTATAGTAGGATACAGATATCAGGTTGTCATTGGTGTCATACTCTAGAGTAATGATAGCGTTCTTTTCCCTTAAGGTTGTAGCATCTTTATAATACTCGGTTCTTATTTCATTTGTACCATCGTATACTTTTATTACCTTGTGACAATTCTCCTCTTTATCTATACAAGGAATACTGTCCTTGTCAAAATATGCAATTTCTATTGTGTTGCCTAAATTGTCGTACTTGAATGTTTTATATGCCCATCCACTATCAGTATTCATCAGATTTCCTTGCTTGTCATATCCAGAAATAACTGATTGCTTATTGATAAATGACTTGTCGTATGCTACTTTGGCTTCCCAACAGCCAATGCTGTGCATAACACGGTTTTTGTCGGAGTCATAATACCTCTCGGTAACTACATTTCCAAGCGTGTTGAATGTTCTTATCGCTTTATGAAATCCTTCTGAACTTTCACAAGCATCTTCATTTTTGTTATAATATGTTGTGATAATGTTATTCCCATATTCATCATTCACATATTTTACAATTGAATAGGTTGTGTCTTTCGGGCATTGTGCCAATTTATTCTCCTCGTTGTAGTATCTGATTTCGCTGACATAGAATAATGAGTCATACTCATAGCAAATGCTATGTATTTTTTCCCCGTTCAGAGTACTAGTAGTCTCATCACTTTTGTAGTTTGCTTCTGTCAATAGATTCCCCCAGAAATCATAAGTGTATTTTTTGACAACGTAATCCTTGGCGTTTTTGCCATCTTCATCTTTATAGTTCTTCTGTATAAGATTGTTGAATGCATCGTACTTATATACAATGGAACAATATCTATCTACCAAGTACTTCCTGTCATTTCTGTCATAATAGGTCTCTTCAATGCGGTTGCCTTTACTATCGTATGAATAGACAATCTTGGCGTAACCGCTCGTTGTTGGTGTGGGCAATCCCTCTTTGTCAAGATAACACTCTTCAATGAGCCAGCCATTCTCATACACTCTTCTGACTCCTGCATAGCCACCCTTGCATAGCATTGGTGTAATACCGTCATTTTCGTAGTATATCTCTCCTGTACTATTGCCGTCTTCATCATAAGTGTATCTGGTGATATAAACCCCTTCATTATCTTTAATGCAATTATCGTCTCTATCAACAATGTATATCTCTGTAATTTTATCAGGGTTCCTCTCATCCTCATATTTAAACCTGTAATTGCAATTGTTGAAGATATTGCCCTCGCGGTCATACTCTGTATAAGCCAGGTCGCAGTTGTTATTTGGGTCAACTTTTTTCTTTAGATAGGCCCTGCCATTACTTTGCAGTTCTCCATCTATGCCATAGTTGTATAGTTCACAAATGTTGCCTTGTTCATCGTATACGATTTTGCAACAGTGTGTATTATCACTTAAATTAACGACAGGGTTATGTTCTGCATCGAAATAACTCTGCTTAATCACTCTGCCAAACTCGTCATACTCGTACTTTATAATTGAGTAACCGTATTTTACAGGGCATACGTTTCCATCGGGGTCAATAGAAATGCTCTTGGTCTGCAACCATTTTCCGTTACTATTGATGTAGGTCATTTTCATTCCGGAATTACCGACTTTGTCATATACATATTCGCCGGCTGCATTTGCCGAGCCATATCTCATAAGTAGTCCCAGGCTGTCGGGGTGGTGGTTGTATTCGTAACGTTGGGCCAAAGCATTGTCATAGTTTCTTGCTCTGTTCTCCCATGAGTCAAAGTACTCTATGAAACTTCGAAAACCTTCTTTGTCAAAAGTTATCTTCACTACACTTGCACCGTTTTTTCTGGACTGGATTGGCTGTCCGTGTTCATCAGTGTACTGGCCTGTTACATATCGCAGGGTGTCTCCCTCAATATGGCATACCATTGAGAAACAGCAAATAAGTTTGTGCTTCCTGTCATAGAACTTCACCTGCATGGGTTGCTTTCCACTCTGGTCTGTTACAACTTCCCATATACAGTTTTCCTTCAGACGCTCTTTTAGTGCACTGTTCACCTGGTCGTCTTCATTATTGTTTGTAGGTACCAATAGTGTTCCGGGGGCATTCTCTGTTGTGAGATTCATTGTGCTGTTGAGAGCACGTATGCTCTTCCAACGTTTAGCGGGATTGCGGCCATCTTTTGAGAATTCATAGAATACACTCCTGTTCTTAAGGTCTTTTTTTGATAGTCTATTTATACCGTATGGCATCTCATAGCGCCAAACATACGTTTCGTAATACTCCTTGTATTCCAATACGTCATAGTATAGATAGCCCAAGAGTAACAGGATTACTGCAGCAAAAGTGCTTATTGAGGTGATGATGATGTTGCGGTTCTTCTTTCTCAACCTCTCCTCTTTTTTCTTAGTCTCTGTCAGAACTCTCTCTCTTTCAAGTTCCTTAAGGCGTTCCTCTTCCTGTCGCTTTTTGGCGAGTTTGCGTTCCTCTTTGCGTTGTACAATAATGGGGCAGAGTACATCGTGGATGAACTCAATGCGAATGCCGTCATTCCAGGGGAACTCGCGTATAAGACGCTGTTTCTTAAGGTATTCCAAATCGGCCGCCTTGTAGCCTTTGTGCTTTATTACGTGTGACTCAAAGATGCTGTCCCTTCGCCCGTCTTCGGTGATGAGCTTGTACTCAAGATACTCGGCGCAATCGGCTGATATCTTTGATATCGTTCTCTCGTAGAACCCCTGTATGATATTGTCTCCAAGTTCAATAACCAGCGACTTCTCTATTGTTTTGCAGCCGGCAGGAATCCTTTCATATAGTTCGCTCATGAAAAGTGACAGGATGGCTGAATCTACTTCCACTTCGGGTTCATCACCTAAACCAAACTTGTCTGTTCCCACACCGGTGACTTTGCTGATAATCTCTTTTGCCACGTCTATATTGACAAGCCCGGGAGCAGGGTCCATAATGATTGATGCAGCCTGTTCCTCGTTTAAAGGTTTCAGGCAATAGCGGTTGTGCTTTAGCAACGGAATGTTTGCAATGTTGCGTTCAAGGTATGATAGGAAGTCCTCGCGCAGTGACAGGACAATGTGGAAATTTGACTCCATCAGATAGTCGGCAAATGCAGCATCAAATTCCTCTTCTAAAAGAAGATCGTCATTTGTCTCAAGATTACTGTTGGCGCTTTCCTGTTCCTGTGTTACATTGTTGCAGAGATAGGCCGGTACCACATTGTTGATAAGGTCGGCCAACTCATTGAAGAAATCCGTTACTTTGTTTGCATCCTTTTCTCTTGTGAAAATCTCTTCGAACTGGTCAAAGACAAGTACCGGTTGTATGCGTTCTCCGGCATCGTCATAGAATACATTTCGGTGAAACATCTCCCACAGGCTTTCGTTGACACTTGCAACTGCCAGTTCTTCGTGTCTTCCCTTAATATTCTTCAGAATCTCTTTTGTACCGTCGGGTGCCAGGCGCTCCTTGCGCAAATGGTTTAGGCTGTCTATTACACATTCCCATATTTGAGCGTTGTAGCTCTTTTCGGGCTGGTTGTGTACCAAGCGGATGTTTACCGGGAAGAAGTTTGACCGGCGAAGTATGGGGAATATCCCTGCATTCAGAATTGATGACTTGCCAATACCCGATTTGCCATAGATTACAGTCTGTACATTGAACAGAATATTCTGGGACAATGTGTTTATCTCTTCTGTTCGTCCGTATAAGATTTGTCCTTCTTCGTATGTCTTTAGTCCCAACCAGGGATTACTTTCATTTCTAACATTTTCCATAACTAAACTCTTAATTTATTTTGCCAGTTCGTTCACGCGATTCAATATGCCCTGTGCAATGTCTTCAATTGTGCACCCCAGGGATAAGGACAAGGCATTGTGTGCTTTCAGGCCATCGGGTAGGTCCAGGACATCATCATATAGGTCTACATCGTCTGTCAGAACTGGAATGATGAACCCACGTTTGCTGCTCATTCCACGTGCGTGCTCAATAGCCATATTCCACTCCTTACGGTAGACATGGCTTTCATTTGCCTGTGACAGCATTGATTTTGTAAGTAGTACCACACAGAATTTTGTTGTTTTGATTGCGGTGTTGATTTTTTCTAGCCACATATCACCTGCAGCCAGGTTCTTGCGGTCATACCATACATTCAGGCCCTTCTTGTCCAGCGCATTGTACAGCTTCTCTGTAATTGCGCCGTCGGCTCTTGAATAGGAGATGAATACGTCTGTTCTTTCTCTGGGGGCTTCAAAACGGTATTTGTTGTCTTCAATCATTCTCTTGTTTACACGACGTTCAATCTCTGAAATGACAAACTCCGGGTTGGTTTCGGTATTCACATTCACCCTGTTCAGGAAGTCAATCAATGAATCTTCGGCTTCGTCATCCACCAGCATACCCGAACTATCCAGTTTCTGGCGCATTGAATACCAGATGAAACGCACCAGCCAGTCGGGGTAGTTACATCCCAGGAATAGCAGGAACTTGTCTCCCAGCACGCGTGACAGTTTCTGTGGGTGCTTGTCCTCTGTGAGCCATGACTGGCAGAATGAGAGCATATCTTCATCTGTCACCACAAAACTGTTCAGGCGCTGGCTGTTTGCCTTGCCGAACATATAATACACTGTGGGTATTTCCATATCACTCTCCTTTGAGATGTCGCCAAGCCTTGAAAGGTCTTTGGGGTTGTTGTTGAACACAAGGACCTTCAGGTCTCTTTCACGTTCTTTCCAAATCTCACGCATAGTGTTCTCCACCGTGTAGTCAACGGTTGTGGTAATAATGAATGGGAATTGCTGGATGGAGAGCACTCTTCTAAGCATTTCAGATGGTGTGAACTTTGTCTGGTTGTTGTGGATGAGTTGGCTCAAACGTCCATATATCTCGTCCTTTTTCCTTTTTTTCTCCTTTTCCTCCTCTCCTTTGGCAAAGTCCTTGTCGTACAGAAGTTGCGAGAAACTGCATGGCTTGCTGCCCACGCCCTCTTTTGCTGCAATATGGTTTATGAGAATATTCTTGACTGTTCTCTTTCCTTCGAGTACGATGTTCTCGCCAATGACAGGTACAACTTCGCCATTCATAATTCTGTCTATGAGAAGTTCCCAGGCAGTTTCCTCGTTATTGGAGTTGTCTTCGATGAGTATGTCATCCTGTAGAATGATATCGTTATTTTCCATAGTCTCTTTTTCTTGTTATATGTTTAGGATAAAAGTACTGTTATAATAAATGTGGCAAAACAGACAAATGAGGCCATTTGGCTTGGGATATTGCCTGCATTGATGATGCTATTCAAATGCCTTGTTGTTTATCTCCTCTCCTAAAGCCTCTTCAAGGAAGTCGCATCTTGTACACAGAAGTAATTCGCGGGTGTACTCTTCGAGCAATCCTTTGTAGAACGTGACATCTTTATGGTTGGTATGTGTTATTCTTTCCCAAAGAGTCTGTTCCTCGGCTTTTTTATATGCATTTTCAACCCCCTCCCTGTCGTCTTCGGTCATTAGTTTGCGCAACTTCTGCTCATCGAGTATCTTTTCCAAAGAGCGCGGGTCATTGGGTGCAATCTTTTTCCAAAGCGCTTGCAGGAACTCTTTATATTCACATTCTATCCTCAAAGGCAATTCTTTGTCATATCCTTCGATACTCTCGGGTTGTCCGTGAGCCGTTTCGTTGACCATGTTGCCAAAATAGGCTTCGAGCAGTTCCTTTTCTTTCTTTATGCACAGTTCCTTTATTTGTGTTTTCTCCATGATACCATTCTGTTATTCATACAGTGACCAATCAATGTCAATTCTGCTGCCGCATCGGTCGCAGAACACCTGTTTCTTGTATATTACGCAGTTGCAATGTGGGCAATGGAACTCCTGTTGTGAGTTGCGTATGCGCTCCTTGAGTACCTTGTATAGTTCTGTATCCTCGCGCTTGATAAGGTCATAGCCCAGTTTCTTAAGCAATTTGATGGTGTTGATTGCCATTTTACGGTCAAAATCCTTTTCGCTTTCGGGCAACTGTGAGTAGGGAACCATGCATGGGGTCTCTTTCTTTGCATCATCGCGCTGTGGACCATAGCTCCAGCCTTGAGCTATGCGGTCAATAGCCCACACATCGTGTGCATTTTCTGCAATTGCTTCGCGCAGTTCGTTCAGGTCCTCAGTGAGTTCGACATCTGAGATGTCTATTGGCTTTGGAGTGTATGTTTTCATATTTTTGGTGTTTGTGGTTATTAAATAGTTCTTTGAATCGTTCCAGGCATTAATGAATTGTCCAATGGGGTAGGTGTCTTCTCTGTTCATGGAGTTGGGGTCGTATATGGTTATCTCCCCCTTCTCTTTGTTGCAGGAGATTATTACAACAGTGTGGTCGGGGATTTCGGCAAGTATGTCCTCGTTGCCCTCTTGGGGATTGTTGTCCAGCAGTTCGCCGCCATCAACGGCCGCAATGAGAAAATCTCTCTTCTCAAGGGCTTCGAGAACATCGTCAATGCAGCATTTGTATCGGCGGGTAACGACAAGCCCTTTCTCCTCAAGGTGGCGGCCAATGTTGTGCAACGCAGTTCCATCCTTCTTTTGCCAGCCTTTTTGTATTGCGTTGTTTAAAAGTTGCTCTTCGTTGAATGCTATGTCCAGTTTGTTGAGAATGTATTTCTCGCATTCAAGGCTACACAGATTCTCATTGCCGGTGGTGGCTGCCATAGCCGCCATTGGCAGGAACTCGCAATCGCGGGTGCTGAATCCCATTTCGGTATCGACCGATTGGGAAATATGCAACAATTCTCTAAGTTCTGCATCACAGGTGAGTGCATCAAGCAACTCACGGCTTTCATTGGCCGTTGCATTGCCGTCAAGGAATGCTGCTACAATTTCGTCCGGGATGTTATTTATTGCTCTCTTTTTCATATTTCCCAATTTCTTTAAGTGCTATCTCGGTAAGTGCTGCAATAGCACGTTTCTTTATATTGTACAGGTTGTCGACATTGGTGCATAGCTCCTCTGCTACCGTCTTTGGTTCGGCCTCTTCCAGAACCAGACGCCTAATGACGTATGCGTAGCGCTTGTTAGGCATGAGCGCAAACAGTTGTTCTATGTCTATTCTTGCAGTCAGGCTACTTTCGTTGTCGACGCTCTCACTGTGTGCAACGCTATCAGTAAGAAGTTCTTTTGCCTCCATATCTATCATGCTGTTGCGCTTTGCAATGAAATAGCGTATAGCAATGACTTTCATCCATTGATAGATGCTGCTGCGTCCCTGGAACTGCCTTAGGCGGTATGCGTCGTTTTCCATAAGGTGCAGATAGAACTCGTTTACAAACTCGTCATAGTCTACATCGTATGAGAAGACATTGCGTATTATGCTCAGGAAGAGTGGGCGGCAACTCTCAAAGAAGAATTGCTGCGTGACCCTCCCGTCCCGGGCTATCAATGCTTCTATTATCTGCTGGTCGGTCATTATGCGTTCTTGTTTGTTCTCTTGTTGTGTGTCTCAATGCATTTTAATATCGCCGGTATCGAACTGTTCAGTATCCGGTCATACTCTTCGGCAGCACTGTCAAGTTCGTTCAGCAGGGAGACTGAACAGATGTTGAGGTGCAGTTTCTCAGGGCTTGCCTTCATCTTCTCCTTGAACTCCTTGAATTTTGCTTGTGCATTATTGTTAGAAGACTTTTCTTGCTGCAGTCTTCTGAACTCTTTCAGTTCGCTGTCTTTGTAGGCTCTGAAACCCATCAGCAGTTGCTGTACATTCCACCTGTTGTGCTCACACTCGGCCATATACTCCTTGTTCTTCTCGAACAGTGAGCACATCGTACTGTAGTGCAAATTGATATCGTCATAATTTGCGCCGATGCTTCTTAATTTGTTCTCGAAACTGTTTGCCAAATATCTGTTTGACCACTTGTTGAATATAGGTAGTTTCTTCCATTCACTCCGGGCTCTTAGCATATTCTCTTCGTTCTTCTTCGAAATCTGCATGCTCTCAATCCTTTGAGGAATAATGCTGTTGTCTATATTTTTGTCAAATATCAAGGTGTATACATAATTGCACAACTGCGCCTTGTAATAGTTGTTCTTGTCCATTGTGAAGTCGGCATACTTCATTCCGAACGGACGAAGTTTAGTATATCTCTTGTACTTGGTTGCCAGTGATGTGTATATGTCGTCTTTGCTGCTAAGGTTATATACAATGTCCGAGGCCTCTCTCTGGTAGACCAGGATTTGTTGAGCGTTGTCGTATATCTCACCCGGCATATACAGTGCCGATGCGATTGCTTCATGTGCCAATGGGTGGCATATTGCTATTGTCAGCAGTGAGTGGCTCTCATTCCTCTTGTCGGCCATTGCTGCTGCCTCTTTTAGATAGTCTGCAACAGCGGGGCACTCAATTCCACCCTTGACAAACTCCCATTCTGTGTCAATGAAATTCTCGCCCTGCATCTTGTATTCGTTGTTATTGTCAAGCATCGGGTCGCTCCACTCGGGCATTGATACTTTAACGCCGTTGCTGGCATCGATATACCTATGACGTGAAAGTGCGAAAAGGTTCTGGTGGCGTCCCATAAAGAAATCCATCTCCTTATCTGCATTGCTGTCAATGAATGTAATCTTGGTCCTGATTAGGCTGGGATTACGTACGATATTGCCATTCTCATCCTTCTTGCCTGTAGAGAAGTTTGGATAGTGGGCTACCTGTGCAGCCTGTATTGCCATAGCAATACCCATCTTGGACATTCCCACAACAATGAAATGTACATGCTCTTTTGACTTGGCGCCTATGCCGCTGCCATCGAGCGGGGTGTACAGAATCTTGCGTTCCTCGTCATTATTCTTGGGCATCATTGATTGCGCCAAGTTGATAATCGGATGCAGAATGCTGTTCAGCGTAGTCGGTTGCATATCAATCCTGCGCATTGCAGGCAGAATCTTTTTTACCGATTCGCTGTATTCTCCTTTTACAAGCACACGCTGCGCCCAGTTCTCGTATGTGTTGAAAGGGATGAAGACAAGATGTTGCCTGATGTTCTCGGGCAAATCCGAGAACTGGAACACCGAGTATGTCGTCTGGTACTCAAACAATACCCTGCAGACAATTTTCCGTTCAACACATTTGTCTGTGAGATAACTTGCGATGTTGTGGACGCACCTCATGTTCTGGGTGTCGTGATAACTCTGCGATATATCGTCGTTTGAGCATTCTCCTAAGACGTATATCTCTGTTGCGCGTTTGATGCTCAACTTGTATATCTCCTCAATGGAATCCAACTGGCCATTGTAGATGATTACCCGTCTCTTTTCACTGTCGGTAAGATATGAGGCTATCTGCTCCCTGACCTTTTTTACATCTTCATTAGTAAGGAGAATTACATAATTTACCGGCTTTTCTCCCAAGTTCATCAATAGTTTCTTGATGATGATTGGCGATGATTCGTTTGCTCCAATTACAACTGCAACCCGTTTGCACATAAAGGCCAGAAGGCCATATCTGATATCGCCGTTCTGCCATTGTTCTCTGCGGCGGTCAAACCAACTTATGAGCATGGATATCAGTAAACCGTTCAAAAGGAAAAATCCCAATGTTGAGACAAGGGCTGTTGTGCGGCGGCCGCTGACCGATGTTGTCATATGCTGGTTACCCGGGTCAATGAAGTGACAATATATTGTCCAGAACAGGGTGGGGTCCTCTTGTGTCTTGGATATGGATGCGGGTAATTTCTCCTGTCTTATGATAACGGAATCCTTGATTGCCAGGTCGTGCGCATTCAGTTCCCACTCGTCTGTACTAGCAGTTCCCGCCAAACCTAATGTGTCAATGTCGGCATGACTGTATGTGTATAGGTTCTCCTCGTAGAACAGGTTCTTTGGCGAGTACTCCTCCTTTGTGCATTTTTCGTGTATGTGAATGCCCGATACCAGAATGAATGGAACCAACAGCACATAGTTGACCACCTTTAGCAGGAAACGGCCTTTTGTCAGAATCCAGTCACGTTTAATGGGAGAAAAGAAGAATACGCAGGTGTGGTAGAGGCAATATGCAAGGCCTGCCAAGCCAAAGACTGTCTCGAACGGTGTTGAAGACAATGTGCCTAAAGGTGAACTGGCGGGGCAGAACATTTCGGCAACAATACCAACGATACACAGAATAAATATCGTAAAATCCAAAGGCTTGTCTATCTTTTCAATAAAAATCTTCACTTTTTTCATTTCTATAAACTTGTATTTGCCCCCTTTTTTTATCTATCTCATTCTCAATTAGTGTAATGGGGATAAGTGCTGCTAATATCTGCAAATATATATTAAAAAGTTTAAAATCATATCTCTAGAGTTTTATTTTTAGCCAAATTAAACCGGTATTTGCATGAAAAAGAGTTGGGAGTTCAAACCAATTAAGATTGAACTCCCAACTCTTTTTGTATCAGTGGTTATTTTCGTCTTATTCTAATCTGTATTGCTTCCTCAATTGGTGTGTCATTGATGAGGACAAGATAGCCGCCGCCGCCGGCGCCTGTGATTTTGTAGCCTTTTACCTTGTCCTTATACTCGTCTATAGCCTTCTGGACGTGTGGCGATACCATGTTGGGGAACATTGCTATCTGTGCCTCAAAGGATGCTGTGCAGGCCTTTCCCCACGCAGTCACATCCTTTGCAAGTAGTGCCTTCCAGCAGTCGTCGGCAGCATCGGCAAGCGCCTTTGCTCCTTCCTTGTCAATATGTGTGTCGGCAAGCACGTCATAACTGCTGTCGCGTGGCGCAAGTGGCACTAGCCACAGGTTCTTCTCAATGAAGTCGAGCACGTCGTCATCCTTTACGCTCTCAATATTCTCGGGCCAGTATCCACCGTCGTAGTTCAGACGGTTTAGTCCCGGCATGACAATGCCAATGGCATCCTGTGAGCCGCTGATGTATGGGCTTCCGGGAGGGTTCTCGTAGCGGAATACCATCTTGGCGAGTGTCTCGCGGTCGCCTTCGGGGATATCTATGTGCCACATTTCAATGGCAGCCTTGCGCGATGATGTGCTCATACCGCCTCGGTTGTTGAAGTCGTAGTCGGGCTCAATGCTGATGGTGAGTACAGGACCACCGTGATACTTGCTCACATAGGGTTGGTCCAGCCAGCCGCCGGCAAGGTCAATGCGGTAGGGAATCTTGCACTCCTGGCGCAGCGCTGTTGTTGAGCGTGTTGGCAAGCCTGCCTCGGGGATGCGGGTGCTTACGACAAGTTCAATGCCGTTAGCCTCGCAGAAACGTTTCTTTCCCGGGGTATAGCCGTCGCTGTTTACAAAAAAGATATCGGGCTTGAGGCGCTTTACATCCTCCTCAAAGTCGAGCATGCCACTGCCGCTGTTGATGAATGCATCCTTTACGTAACGGATAGCCTTCACCATGTAAAGGCGCTCCTGTTCTGTGTTGATGGTCTTGCGGTCCTTGAGTTCGCGTATGGTGGCATCTGAGCCAATACCTACGTAGAGGTCGCCGTGTGTTGCGGCTTCCTTGAAAAATGCCACGTGACCCGAGTGGAGCATATCGTAGCATCCCGATACAAATACTTTCTTGCTCATTATCGTATGTTTTATTCTATGAATCAGATATGCAATTATGCGAAGGTAGGAATATTATTTATATTACCAAACACCTTGCGATATTTATTTAGTTTTTGGTGTTTTAAATTCGTAAATTCGTATGCTACTCGTTTTAACAGCACCAACTTCGCAGAGTAAAAGTAAACTTTTCCTCTGCTCTCGCTTTTTTTTGTCTTTCAGCTTTGACAACATCGTCTTTCCGCAACCCGCACGGCATAACCTTCAGCTATGCTACGCGCGACCTATTGCTGCCGATGTTAATTTTATTGAACCAGCTCTCGCTCACAGTAAAAGTTCAAGCAAACTTGGCTTTTGCTCGCTTACTCGCAGCTTTGTCGAACCCTCGGTTATTGTTTAGCTTTGACAAAGCCAACTAATCGCATCCCGCGGGGCTCAAACTGCGGCTGTGCTACCCGCGACTGACTGCTGTTGGCTTTGACGAACCCTCGGTTTAATCAAACTTCGGCTTTAACCGCACTTCGTGCGCTTTAACCTGCTCCCGCTTTTTTTTGTCTTTCAGCTTTGACAACATCGTCTTTCCGCAACCCGCACGGCATAACCTTCAGCTATGCTACGCGCGACCTATTGCTGCCGATGTTGTCGAACCCTCGGTTTAATCAAACCTCGGCTTTCCGTTTTCACTTTTTCTAGAACCCGTTATAGGTGTATGCAAGTGTAAATATGCTTATCCTGCAATTGCTGACACTCTTTAGTGTGCTTGCGCAACTGCAGAGCGTGGCACCGGTGGTGAGTATGTCATCTACCAGCAGCACGTGCTCGTTTTCCATATCACCACAGTCGTTTGCCGAGAATATGTACCTCACGTTCTCCCAGCGCTCATCGCGGTTCTTGTGTGTCTGCGTCTCGTTGGCAATGTCGCGTTTCACTAGCGTTGTGTCAACGGGTATTCCTGTTATATTGGACAATCCCGTAGCTATATATTCGCTTTGGTTGTAACCTCTCTTTCGTAGTTTTTTCTTTGATAGCGGCAGGGGAACGATGCGTGTTATGCCGTCAAAGAAACCGCTGTCAAGCAGTTCTTTTGCAGCCATCTCGGCTAGGCGAATGCCAACCTCGGGCGCATTCTTGTATTTGAGCCTGTGCATCAGTGCATTGTAGGGCGAGCCTTTGCGGTAGTACATGAACGATGTGGCACGTTCAACCTCCACCTTGCCCCAGAATGTCTGCTCAATCTCTTTCTTGTGATGAGGCTCAATTTTGGGGAGTGAATAGAGGCAGGCAAGGCATATATCGCGCTCTTGGCGTGAGAGTGTCTCGCCACACACGCAGCAGTGGCGTGGAAAAATGAGGTCTATGAGGTCAGAAATCCATTTCATCGCCTTTGTATTTTATGGTTGAAATGATGAGCGAGGGCTCGTAGCCTCGGCTTGCAGCGTGGCGTATGATTTTCTGCTGTGTGGAAAAATCATCCTTGCCCTTTAGTTCGCGGCGCTTTATCTCGATGGTCTCTTTGAGAGATTGTATGTAAATCTCCTCGTCAATATTCTCCAACGCCTCTTTTATATGCTCTTGTGGCAGGTGCTTCTCACGCAGCGCTGCTGTTATCTTTATGCGCCCCCAACGGTTGAATTTCACTTTGTCGTTGACAAAGGCGCGGCAATAGCGTGCCTCGTCGATGAACTTCTCATTGGTGAGGCGTGCAATGATTTTCTCCTGCTCGCCGCTTGGCACGCCCCATGCAGTGAGTTTCGCGCTCACTTCGCTAATGCAACGCTCGCACAGCGTGCAGTATGCTGCTGCCTTGTTCAGTGCTTCACCGGGTGTAAGTAGTTTTTTCATTCACCTTTCAGTTTTCACTTTTCACCTTTCCCCTTTGGTTTCACGGCTCTAATCATTCTCTCATTCTCGGCAAAGTCCTTGCGCAGTTCAATGCTTGTGTAGCCAAGCGCTGCAAGCATATCAACAGTATCCTTGCCGTGAGCGCGGTTAATCTCAAAATAGAGGCTGCCGCCGGGTTTTAAAAGTGTGAGACCTTTCTCGGCTATTGTGCGATAGAATAGTAACGGGTCGTTGTTTGGGACAAACAGGGCAGTGTGGGGTTCCCAGTCGAGCACATTGGCGTGCATTGCCTCTTTCTCGTTCTCCTTTATATATGGCGGGTTGCTAACAATAATATCAAACTGCTCACCTGTGGGTTCGTATGCAAGAATGTCCACCTGCTCAAATGTAACAACACAGCCATTGGCCTTTGAGTTCTCCGCTGCAACGGCAAGCGCGTCGTTTGAAATATCCCACGCAGTTACTTTGCTTTGCGGCATTTTATGCGCAAGGCTCACCGCTATGCAACCGCTTCCTGTGCCAATATCAAGTATGCTCTCCCTGCCTGCTGCTTCGCTCGCAATCCACTCAACTAGTTCGCTTGTCTCGGGGCGCGGGATGAGTGTCGCCGGTGTAACCTTGAACCTGAGCCCGCAAAAATCGCTGTAGCCAAGAATGTACTGTATCGGCTCCTGCTTTTTCAGGCGCTCAATGGCGTTGTCAAGCAAGGTTTCTTGCTCTGCTGTGAGTGTAATGTCATCCTTTAGATAGAACGCCATTTGCGACACACCAAGCAACTCGGTTGCAATGATGCGTGTGAGGGCAGAAATCTCTCCGGCTGAGTAACTGCCGGAGAGTCCTTCGTTTATTCTTGTTATTATGCGTTTCATATTCAGTTTTACAATACGCAAAGATAACTAAAGGCGAGAGAAGGACAAAGCAAGCTTGCTTGAATATTTCACCGCGAGCGCCGTTTTTTCCTACTTTCGTTTTCCGACCTCTCACACCACTGTACGTGCCTGCTATCACTGCGGCATAATCGCTTTTGGTGAGGAAATAAAACATGTACTTAGTGCTCAAAACATACTTCAATGGTTAAATTTAACTAAATTTAACATTCGGGGGGGGTAAAAACGAATATTTGTCATACATTTGTGAGTAGATAGTATTAACAAAATTTAATAATAAATCATTAGTTATGCCAAACATTAATATCAGGTGGGAGGATAAGCATTATTACAATAATACTTCATCGACAAGGTATGGTAACCCTGTTACAGCGTTAGTTTCGTATGGACCGGACGGTCGTCCAAGCAAGAGTTGCTTGACAAAGGCCGGAATAGAACATTTTTATGGCAAAGAGGAGGCTGCACCGGCGCCTACTCGCAAGTCTGACGCAAAAAGCAGCGGTAAAAGCAGTAGTAAAAGCAGTAGTAATAACAAGAGCAGCAGTTCTTCTCGCTCTTCGAGCAGTTCTGGATCGGGGGCTCTAAGCGCTGATGAGCGCTATTGGCTGGATTTGTCACTGAGCAGTCACGAAGATGAAATGCCGCACATATATCTTCGGAATGTTTTCAACCACTATATAGAGGTGATAAAACTGCGCCCTCAACGTGATTCCGAATTTGAAAGAAAAGAAGAAAAGATTAAGGAATTTTCAAGGTTCATGAAACGTTTCCCTGTTCCCGATAATCCTGTCGAATTCTTGCTCACATCTGCAGTTATTGATGAAGCATGGCGCAAGGCTGATGATGAGGAAAATTTTCTTTCATCAGGTCCGGATAGTGATATATTTGGTTCTGGTACTATTCGTCGCAGAATTAATGATATCGTGAATGATGAGGAAAACACGGATGGCAACCCGCTCTATTCACAAGAATTAATTGATATCATTTGGTCATTGGGAGACAATTATAAAGAGATTGTAGGAAAACGAGCTTATTGTGTTGTAGCAAAAAACCACTGTAAACAAATTTATGACGAAGGTGGTAATGTTGCTTTGGAAAAATTAATTAAGTTATACGAAAAGAATAGAGCTTTTTCCGATGATTATTTGAAAAAAATGCCTATCCCCAACAGCAATAAGGAGGAGTTCTTGGAGGCGTTTAGAATAATTAATTCGTCCCAGAGACGAAATTATGTAATCAACAATAAACTGAGTCAATTAAAAGAGATAATACTTGCCAATTACAGCGACGATGCCAAATTAATGGAATTTGTTTCCGCACAGGTTGAAAGAGAATTGCGTGATACGGCAGGATATTACAGAATGATAAAATGGCTTTTATCTTTCCTGCCGTGTCTGCTTTTAAGTTTTTCTGTAATACCACTCATTCCTATAATTATTTGGGGATTGTTGTTCTATGTGCCTTTTCTTCATAATATGATTCCTGCACTTAAAAGAGGTAAGGAAGCAATAAAGAAACTGAAAGAATTGGACGCCGAGAAAAAGAACAAGGCTCTTAAATAAATAGATTTCCATTATCACCCCACCGACTTTTATACATCGGCGGGGTGATTTTTCTTTTTTAAAGCAACTGTAATGGGAACCAATTATGCAGAATATGATTATTGGTGTTCCCTGCCAGAAATTAAGAACAATGAAAATCGCGTGGGAATGACTCACTCGGGTGTTCAAGAGATGATAAAGCACGTTGTGTACGTGCAGTGGGTGCAAATATCCTTCCTACAATAGAGCCTCGTCGTCCAGCCTTGATAGATGAACTGTCTAAATTGTAGAATGCATAAAAAGAGCCAACTTACTCCGTTTTGAAGTATAAGTTGGCTCTTTTATTGAAAAGTAGATTGTTGTATTATGATAGGCTGCTATATAAGTTCTCCCACTCACCACAGAGTGCTTCGATTGATGGGAACACAAGGTTTGCACCGGCTTGGCTCAAGACCTCGTCCTTCAATGGGCCGGTGTTGGCTGCGACGGTGAAAAGACCGGCTGCAACACCTGCAGTAACGCCAAGTGGTGCGTTTTCTACAACTATCACCTCATCAGGGGCAAAGCCGCCACGTTCCAGTGCCAAAAGGTATGGGTCTGGGTAGGGCTTGCCACGCTTTACGTGGAAACTGCTTATGACGTGTCCCTCGGCAAAAAGGCCGGGGAAGTTGCTCTGTATGCGGTCGAGCAGGGTGGGTGTGCCGCTGCCTGTTACAATCATTGGTGTGAGCCCGCAAGCCTTTACCTTCTGCACCAGTTCAAGTGCAAATGGCATTCGCGGTGTTGGCGGGTATGTGTCGAAAATGGCACATTTTGCCTTGCACAACTCGTCAATGAGTTCCTCTGTTGCGGGTTTGCCGAATTGTGCGAGGCTTGCGGTGTTGATGGTGTCGGCACCGGTGCGCCCCTCGTTCATATATACGTCCTCGCGCGAGAAGTTGAAACCGGCATCGGTCATCACTCGCGACCAGGCATCGGCATGGTAGGGCATCGAGTCGAACAGCACGCCGTCCATGTCGAACAATACAGCACGCAACTGCAAGGCCTTGTGACCTTGCAGTTGCCTATAGTTTTCAATAGCTTTTATGTAATCCATTAAAGACTGTTTAGTTTTCCGTTTTCCGTTTTAACCTTTCACCTTTTCTTATTACAGTCTTGCGCGGATTGCCTTGCTCTCCTCCTCGTAACCAGGTTTGTCGAGCAATGCGAACATGTTCTTCTTGTATGCCTCTACACCCGGCTGGTTGAATGGGTTCACGCCAAGTACATAACCGCTGATACCGCAGCCAATCTCAAAGAAGTAGAGCAACTGGCCGATGTAGTATGCGTTGAGCTCAGGGATTGAGATGCGGATGTTGGGCACGCCACCGTCAACGTGTGCAAGTTGTGTACCAAGTTCGGCCATCTTGTTTACCTCGTCAACGTGCTTGCCTGCGAGGAAGTTGAGACCGTCGAGGTTCTCCTCGTCGCTTGGAACGGTGAGTGAACTGTTGGGCTTCTCAATTGAGAGTACTGTCTCGAAGATTGTGCGCTCGCCCTCCTGAATCCACTGACCCATTGAGTGAAGGTCTGTTGTGAAGTCTACCGATGCAGGGAAGATACCCTTGTTCTCCTTACCCTCGCTCTCGCCGTAGAGCTGCTTCCACCACTCAGATGTGAAGTGGAGCTTTGGCTGGTAGTTTACGAGAATCTCAATCTTCTTGCCATCGGCATAAAGCGCGTTACGTGTTGCTGCATACATTGCTGCAATGTTCTCCTCGAATGGAACCTCGGGAGCGCAGTTCTTCTCCATGTCGGTTGCACCCTGTACAAGTGCCTCGATATCGAAGCCTGCAACAGCAATTGGCAACAGGCCTACAGGAGTGAGTACTGAGAAACGGCCACCAACGTTGTCGGGGATGATGAAACTCTTGTAACCCTCCTTGTTTGCTGTGATGCGTGCAGCGCCCTTGACTGCGTCGGTGATGGCAACGATTACCTTGCTTGCCATCTCCTTGCCGCGCTGCTCCTCGCACTGCTTCTTCAAGAGGCGGAAAGCAAGCGCTGTCTCGGTTGTTGTACCCGACTTTGAGATGTTGATTACACCGAACTTCTTGTCCTTGAGGTACTCTGTGAGTTCATAGAGGTAGTCCTCGCTAATGTTGTGGCCTGCGAAGATTACGCGTGGGTTCTTGCTGTCGCCCATGAGTGCAGCAAAGTTGTTGCTGAGTGCCTCGATAACTGCACGTGCACCAAGATAACTGCCACCGATACCTGCAACTACAACAACCTCGCAATTCTCGCGGAGTGTCTGTGCTGTTGCGTTGATGTCGGCAATGTGCTCTTTTGTGATTGATGATGGAAGGTGCAGCCAGCCGAGGAAATCATTGCCAGGGAGCGAACCGTCCTCAAGAGCGGCCTGTGCGCGTTTAACCTGTGGCTCAAGGGCCAAAATCTGCTCACGGGTTACAAAGCCTGTAACCTTGTCAATGTTAAGTGTTATATTTTTCATTGTTATTGTTGTTAATATTTTAGTTCTTCAGAGAAACTTGGTGCTTGGGAATGAATAAAACATAAAGTTCAAGGCTTGCGTAGCCTGAAAAACCGGAGTTTACTGAACGTAAATGAGGATTTTGAAGGCAAGCGTAACGCAGAAATTTATGTTTTAGTCATTCCCTATTATTTGAATGAGTCTGTTAAAAGTTTAATCTCAATCACCGGTGAGATGCCCTCGTAGAGGATGTTATATACAGCATCGATGATTGGGGTGTTGATGCGGTAGTGCTCATTGATTTCCTTGATGCACTTTGCTGCGTAGTATCCCTCGGCAATCATCTCCATCTCAATCTGCGCGTTCTTCACAGAGTAGCCCTTGCCAATCATGCTGCCAAATACGCGGTTGCGGCTGAACTTTGAGTAGCCTGTCACCAACAGGTCTCCCATGTATACAGAGTCGTTTATTGTACGCTCAATGGGGTGTACCACGTTGAGGAAACGGTTCATCTCAATGGCTGCATTAGACATGAGTACGGCCTGGAAGTTATCGCCATACTTCAAGCCGCTGCAGATACCTGCTGCAATAGCATAGATGTTCTTGAGCACCGAACCATACTCAATACCTACAACGTCGTCGCTAACCGATGTTTTGATGAAACCGCTGCCAAGTTTCTTTGCAAACTGCTTTGCATGGTCAATGTTGGAGCATCCCACAGTGAGGTACGAGAGGCGCTCAAGTGCAACCTCCTCGGCGTGACAGGGACCTGCAATGGCCGCTATGTTGTCATAAGGCACCTTGTATACCTTGTTAAAGTACTCCGAGATGATTAGGTTCTCATCGGGTACAATACCCTTGATGGCATTGACGATGAACTTGTCCTCGAGGTCGGCCTTCAACTTCTTTAGGTGGTTCTTGAGGTAGGGCGATGGGGTCACGAATACCAGGATATCACTCTCCTTTACAACCTTGTTGATGTCTGACGAGAAGTTTATTCTGTTTGTATCAAACTTCACCGAAGAGAGATACGCAGGGTTGTGTCCCAGGCGCTTGAAGTCTTCGATGCGGTCCTCGCGTCTTATGTACCAGTTGATGGTCTCGACATTATTGAGCAGAATCTTGGCAATGGCTGTTGCCCAGCTGCCGCCGCCCATAATGGCAACCTGTTTGTTTGATAGTTCCATAATAAAGTGTTTTTAGAAACTATATAATGTTTTTATAAGATAATATAGATGTTGACCTTTAAGGATTCCTTTGTAGTGTGTGTCATTCTGAACAAAGTGAAGAATCTGAAAATCTATTAGATACTTCGCTACGCTCAGTATGACAAGTACACTAGGTATGACAACTATATTGTTGTAAAAATATACTCTGTCTGCTTATCCCAGCTTCTCAATCCACGCAGCAACGTCGTTCACTGATGGTACGGTGTAACCAAGCTTGAATTTCTTGTTGATGCCGCCAATTTCCATCTGTATCTTCTGTGCATTGCCGCCCTTGAGGTCGTTGACAAGGTTGTAGCCTGCCTTGTGGAGTACTGGAACCCACTCCTCGGGAACGCCTATTACAGCGAACGCGGCAGCATTGTCCTTTGGCACCTTCTTCTCGGGGCGCATCTGTGGGAAGAACAGAACCTCCTGGATTGTTGTCTGGCCTGTCATGAGCATTGCAAGACGGTCCATACCAATACCCATACCCGATGTTGGAGGCATACCATACTCAAGTGCGCGCACGAAGTCCTTGTCAATGAACATTGCCTCGTCGTCGCCCTTCTCGCTAAGGCGCAACTGCTCCTGGAAACGCTCGGCCTGGTCAATTGGGTCGTTGAGCTCGCTGTATGCGTTGCAAAGTTCCTTACCGTTTACCATGAGCTCGAAACGCTCGGTAAGGTCGGGGTTGTTGCGGTGACGCTTGCAGAGTGGCGACATCTCAATAGGGTAGTCTGTGATGAATGTAGGCTGAATGTAATTGCCCTCGCAGAATTCGCCGAAGATCTCATCGATGAGTTTGCCCTTGCCCATTGTCTCGTCAACCTCCATCTTCAGTTCCTTGCAGATAGCGAAGATCTCCTCCTCGCTCTTGCCGTTGAGGTCATATCCTGTGAACTCCTTGATAGAGTCGAGCATTGTCACGCGGCAGAATGGTGCCTTGAAACTGATAGTGTGCTCGCCAACCTGAACATCGGTTGTGCCGTTCACGTCAAGCGCAATCTTCTCAAGCATCTGCTCGGTGAAGCACATCATCCAGTTGTAGTCCTTGTATGATACGTAGATCTCCATACATGTGAACTCAGGGTTGTGTGTGCGGTCCATACCCTCATTGCGGAAGTTCTTTGAGAATTCGTATACACCCTCGAAGCCGCCAACGATAAGGCGCTTGAGGTAGAGTTCGTTTGCGATACGCAGGTAGAGAGGAATGTCGAGCGCGTTGTGGTGTGTGATGAACGGACGCGCTGCAGCACCACCGGGAATTGACTGCAATACCGGTGTCTCAACCTCCATGTAGCCCTTTGAGTTGAAGAACTCACGCATTGAGCTGTAGATTTTGTTACGCTTGATGAAGATTTCCTTCACGTCGTCATTTACCACAAGGTCGACATAACGCTGGCGGTAACGCAACTCGGGGTCCTCAAAGCGGTCATATGCCACACCGTCCTTGTACTTTACGATAGGCAATGGACGGATGCTCTTTGAGAGGAATGTAATCTCGTGTGCGTGAACAGTGATTTCGCCAGTCTGTGTGCGGAATACTGTACCCTTGACGCCGATGAAGTCACCAATGTCGAGCAGGCGCTTGAAAAGAACGTTGTATGTGTCTTTGTTCTCGCCCGGGCAGATGTCATCGCGTGTGATGTATACCTGCACGCGGCCCTTTGAGTCCTGCAACTCGATGAATGAAGCCTTGCCCATTACGCGGCGGCTCATCATACGGCCGGCGATGCACACCTTGCGTGGCTCGTCCTCGTCCTTGAAATCGGCTATGATATCTGTTGAAAATGCATCTGTCGGGTACTCCGCTGCGGGGTAGGGCTCAATGCCCATGTTGCGCAATTCGGCAAGTGCCTCGCGGCGTACAATCTCCTGTTCGCTAAGTTCTAGAATGTTCATTGTTATTGTGTTTTTATATTAGTTTTCTAAAGTAATCAATTGTGTGTCCCAGGCCTTCGTCGAGCCTTATCTCGGGTTTCCAGCCATTCAGCATGCGATTGGCAAGCGAGATGTCGGGCTTGCGCTGGCGTGGGTCGTCCTGGGGCAGCGGCTCAAATACAATCCTGGATTTTGACTCCGTGAGTTCTATCACTTTTTGGGCAAGTTCGAGCATTGTAAACTCGCCGGGGTTGCCAATGTTTACAGGGCCTGTGAAATTGTCGCCTGTCTCCATCATACGTATCATACCCTCTACAAGGTCATCAACGTACTGGAAACTGCGTGTCTGCATTCCGTCGCCATATATGGTGATGTCCTTGCCCTGCAGTGCCTGTACAATGAAGTTCGACACCACGCGGCCGTCATTCATGCTCATGCGTGGACCGTAGGTGTTGAAGATGCGTATAATTTTTATGCGCAGGTTGTTCTGGCGATGATAGTCCATGAAGAGTGTCTCGGCACAGCGCTTTCCCTCGTCGTAGCAGGAGCGTATGCCAATGGGGTTCACATTGCCCCAGTACTCCTCGACCTGCGGGTGGATATGTGGGTCGCCGTATACCTCGCTGGTAGATGCCTGCAGAATCTTGGCACCGACACGCTTGGCAAGTCCCAGCATGTTCATTGAACCTATCACGCAAGTCTGTATGGTCTTGACAGGGTCGTGCTGGTAGTGTACAGGCGATGCCGGGCAGGCGAGGTTGTATATCTCGTCGACCTCGGCGGTGTATGGCTGTGTTATATCGTGGCGCACGAGTTCGAAATGGTCGTTGCCAATGAGGTGGCGTATGTTGTCCTTGCTGCCTGTGAAGTAGTTGTCGAGGCAGATGACGTCATTGCCGTCATTGAGCAGTCTTTCGCATAGGTGCGACCCAATGAAACCGGCTCCTCCTGTTACAAGTATTCTTTTCATATAAAATTCTCTCTCTTATTCAAAATCAGCGTATCCCTCGCCAATCATATTCCCGTCAACAAAGATATAGGCACGATAACATCCTTTCTGCAGTGTCTCTTCAATGTCCCAATAGAATGTAAGTGACTGCTCCTCGCCTGTGAACTCGAAATCTCTGCTCATTGAATAGCTGATATCGCGGTTCTCGTACTTGAAGGTGTTGCTGTATCCCTTTGTCAGCGGTTCTCCACCGGGTTGCATAATCCTCACGTATGCTTTTTTGTCACCGGTGCTTGCGGTTATGTTCTTTGAGATGGTACAAGTAACGCAAATCTGCTTTGCGCGCTTGATTTTCTCGGTTTCCTTGCCGTTGCTGCGCAGCAGTCTTACGTTTACGTTGGTCGCGTCGAGCTGCGATGCAAGGTCGACCTTTTCGCTGAGTGCCTCTTTCTCTTTGGCAAGTTCGTTTCTCTCCATCTCCACCTTCTTCTTTCCCGCAATGAGTTTGGTGTTCTCATTCTTCAGTTCGGTGTTCTCGCGGTAGAGCGAGTCAATCTGCACCACGTAACTCTCGAGCACTCCGCGAAGAGTCTTGAGTTCCTTCTTCAGGCGCTTGATCTCGGCAGCGCTGGTGGCCTTTGTGGCCTGCAGTTCATCATATAGCTGCTGTGTGCGCAACTGCTCCTGCTCAAGTCTCACCAGCAGCGAGTCGTTGCTGAGGATTTTTTTCTTCAGCTCGTCATACTCGATCTGCGCGTTCTGCAGGTCGTTGAGCATCTCCTCCTGTTCAAGGGCGATAAGTTCCTGTATCTCT
Source organism: Bacteroidaceae bacterium (assembly GCA_045613945.1). Lineage (GTDB taxonomy): Bacteria > Bacteroidota > Bacteroidia > Bacteroidales > Bacteroidaceae > HGM04593. Next base: position 7,530 of record JAZLBZ010000091.1, on the reverse strand, counting down.
ACATTCTGCTTCTCGCTCTCCTTTAGGTTGGCCCAGACGATAGCCATGCCTATTGCCAGCACGGCAACAAGTACGCTCAGTGAGATGATTATGATTTTTTTCTTGTCCTTCATTATGTTGTGTTACTTCGAGAGTTTCTGTATGCTTTCCTTGAGCATTGCAATCTTCTCCATTGCGTCGGACTGCTTCTTGCGCTCAATGGCAATAATCTTCTCGGGAGCCTTGCTTACAAAGTTCTCGTTGCTAAGCTTTGCCTCAACGCTCTTGAGGAACTTCTCGTGGTATGCGAGTTCCTCTTGCATCTTTGCAATCTCGGCATCCTTGTCAATGAGTGAGCCCATTGGGATGGCGAACTCTGTTGTGCCTACGCGGAACGAGACTGCTGTGTCGTCGGGTGTTGCAACACACTCTAGCGATGAGAGGTTTGCCATCTTGGTCATCACGCTCTCAAGGCCTGCAACGGGCGACTCGCCTACAATCTGCAGTGCCAACGGCTCGCGTGGCGAGAGGTTCTTCTGCTGGCGTGTAGCGCGTACACCGCCAATAACCTCCTTCATTATCGCAATCTTGCCCAGGAAGGCCTCGTCGCACTCTGCGGCAAGTTCCTTTGTGCTCTGCACCATGATGCTCTCGCCATCCTTGCGTTCCTTGATGTTCTGCCACAGTTCCTCGGTGATGAATGGCATGAATGGGTGGAGCAGGCGCAACAGGCTGTCGAAGTAACCGAGTGTAGCCTCGTATGTTGCTGCATCAATTGGAGAACCGTATGCGGGCTTAATCATCTCGAGGTACCATGCCGAGAACTCGTCCCAGAAGAGTGAGTACACAGTCATCAAAGCCTCGTTAAGGCGGTATTTGCCAAAGAGATCGTCAAGTTCAGCGGCAGCCTTTGCAAGTGTCTCGCCAAAGTACTTGATGGCTAGTTTGCTGCTCTCGGGCTGCTCAATGTCGCTGCTTACGTTCCAGCCCTTTACAAGGCGGAATGCATTCCATATCTTGTTGCAGAAGTTACGTCCCTGCTCGCAAAGGCTGTCATCGAAGAGGATGTCGTTGCCTGCAGGTGCCGAGAGCATGATACCCATGCGTACACCGTCGGCGCCATAGCGTGCAATGAGCTCTAGCGGGTCGGGGCTGTTGCCGAGCGACTTGCTCATCTTACGGCCTAGTTTGTCGCGTACGATACCTGTGAAGTATACGTTCTTGAATGGCATGTCGCCCTCATACTCATAGCCTGCCATAATCATACGTGCAACCCAGAAGAAGATAATATCCGGACCTGTAACGAGGTCGTTTGTGGGGTAGTAGTAACTAATCTCCTTGTTGCCCGGCTCAAGAATGCCGTTGAACAGTGAGATTGGCCACAGCCATGAACTGAACCATGTGTCGAGTGCGTCCTCGTCGTGGCGGAGTTCCTCGGCGGTGATGTTCTCATAGCCTGGGATTGACTTTGCAAGTGCGAGTGCCTCCTCGCGGCTCTCTGCTACAACGAACTTCTCTTCTGCGCCCTCGGCAACAGGAAGGAAATATGCAGGGATGCGATGTCCCCACCACAACTGGCGGCTGATGCACCAGTCCTGAATATTTGCAAGCCAGTTGTTGTATGTTGTCTTGTATTTTGTAGGGTAGAATTTGAGTTTGTCCTCCATTACAGGTGGCAATGCAATGTCTGCAAAGTGCTGCATGCGCAGGAACCACTGCATGCAAAGACGTGGCTCAACTGCTGTGTCAGAGTTGCGCTCGCTGTAGCCAACCTTGTTCTCGTAGTCCTCAACCTTCTCCAAAAGATCAGCATCGGCAAGGTCCTTTGCAATCTGCACGCGTACATCCATGCGGTCCTGGCCAACATACATTCCGGCAGCCTCGCTGATGGTTGCATCGGCATTGAAGATGTCGATTGTCTCAAGGTTGTGTGTCTTTCCAAGCATGTAGTCATTGGTGTCGTGAGCAGGGGTAACCTTGAGGCAGCCTGTACCGAACTCAATCTCAACATAGCGGTCCTCGATAACGGGAATTGAGCGGTTTACAAGTGGCACGATAACTCTTTTGCCCTTGAGCCAACTGTTCTTTGGGTCTTTGGGGTTGATGCACATTGCGGTATCGCCCATAATTGTCTCGGGGCGTGTTGTTGCTACCACAGCATAGCGGCGGCCATTTGCGTCGCGGTGCAGAATCTGGTGCTTTACTGTTGGGTCAAATGCATCTGTCGCCGCGAGTGTCACAGCATTGGCCTCCTCGCCGTCGGTGCTGCCTGCAGCCTCGTCAACATAGTACTTGAGGTAGTAGAGTTTGCTCTTCTCCTCCTTGTAGATAACCTCCTCGTTGCTGAGTGCTGTCTGTGCTTTTGGGTCCCAGTTCACCATGCGAAGGCCACGATAGATGAGGCCCTTGTTGTAAAGGTCGCAGAATACCTTGATGACGCTCTTGCTGCGTATCTCGTCCATTGTGAACGATGTGCGGTCCCAGTCGCACGATGCGCCAAGCTTGCGCAACTGCTGCAGGATGATGCCGCCATGCTCGTCGGTCCACTCCCAGGCGTGCTTGAGGAACTCCTCGCGTGTGAGGTCGCTCTTCTTGATGCCCTGTCCGGCAAGTTTCTTCACAACCTTAGCCTCTGTGGCAATTGATGCATGGTCTGTACCGGGTACCCAGCAGGCATTTTTGCCAAGCATACGTGCGCGGCGTACAAGGATGTCCTGAATGGTGTTGTTGAGCATGTGGCCCATGTGCAACACTCCGGTTACGTTTGGTGGGGGGATAACGATTGTGTATGGTTCTCTTTCATCGGGCTCCGAGTGGAAAAGGTTGTTCTTCAACCAGTACTCGTACCATTTCTCTTCAACCTCTGCAGGTATATAAGTGCTTGCTAGGCTCATAGTATTTTGAATTTTATATTTTTATTCCAAATTTAATATTTTCCAAATTGCAAAGTTAACTCTTATTATTAAAATATACGTCTTTACAGGGCAAAAAAATCACTAAAATGCTCTTTGATGGTGCGAAATATCTGCAGGGGTTTTGAAATTCGCTCTTTTGTTCTACTTTTGTGTAATAAATAGATATTGACTATGCATAGTAAAGAAGAGATTTTGGATGCTTTCGGGCGTTTCCTGGATGTGCTTGATGAGTTGCGCGTGAAGTGTCCCTGGGACAGGAAACAGACAAACAGCAGCCTGCGCCCAAACACAATAGAGGAGTGCTTTGAACTGTCGGATGCTCTGGTGGCCGACGATACACAGAATATATGCAAGGAACTTGGCGATGTGCTGCTGCACGTTGCCTTCTATGCGAAGATTGCGCAGGAGAAGCAGCAGTTCGATATGAAGGATGTGTGTGACCGTTTGTGCGACAAACTCATCTATCGTCATCCGCACGTCTTTGGTGATGCGGTTGCTGAGACTGCCGGCGAGGTGTGCAAGAACTGGGAACAACTGAAGATGACCGAAAAGGATGGCAACAAGACAATCCTCAGCGGTGTGCCGGCATCGATGCCATCGCTCATAAAGGCCTACCGTATGCAGGAGAAGGCTGCCAACGTAGGCTTTGATTGGGAGAAGAAAGAGGATGTGTGGGCAAAAGTCAAGGAGGAGATTGCCGAGATTGAGGCCGAAATGGAATCGGGTGACAAGGCTTCTATGGAAAAGGAGTTCGGCGATTTGCTCTTCAGTCTTGTGAATGCATCGCGCCTTTACGGCATAAATCCCGATAATGCGCTTGAACTGACGAACAACAAGTTCCGCAACCGCTTTAACTATGTCGAGGAACATTCAATTGGTCAAGGACGCAATTTGCGCGACATGTCGCTCGAGGAGATGGATGCTCTTTGGAACGAGGCAAAAAGAGAGGGGCTTTGATTTTTTTATTCGGTAACATAACACAGGCAGGTTCCCAAATTGGTGACCTGCCTGTGTTATGTTATTCTGTTTTTTTCTCCTTGTGGGCCTTGTCGCGGCGCTCTGTCATCTTTTTCATAAGATCGCGCTGGAATGAGCCCTCGGCGTGCTGCACCCTGCGTACCTTGCAGGGGGAGAGTACTTCAAGGTACTTGTCAGCGTACTCTCTTTCCAGTTTTGCAATCTCTATTTTTACATCGGCCATATTGTAGACAAATGCGCGGCACTCCTCCTCGGTCATCTGCTCTCCACGCTGTTTCTTGAAATCCTTGCGTGCATCGCGCTCAAGGTCGAATTTCTTCTTTTGCAGTTCAAAGAATAGGGGAAAGAATGCATCGGCCTCCTGAGCTGTAAGTCCGGCCTTTTCTGTTATGTACTCTCTTTGCTTTGCCTGGAACTCTTCGGGTGAGAAATGCGGTCTTTTCTTCTGGTTCTCCTGTGCTCCTGCCGTTATTGTTGCAAGAAAGAGAAACAGCATTGTAAATAGTACTCTTTTCATATTATAGGTTTGTCAAGTTATTCAAAATCGCTGTCAGTGAGGTAGCAGTAGAATGTGTAGTCGTCTATGGCGTAACTGTTGAGTACATTGTCTATGTACTCGTCCTGGGCATTGCTGCCTTCGGTCCATGCTGTGTTGCCGTTGCTCTCTGCCATGAATGTGTGCTTTGCCACGATAAAGAGCAGCGCTACTGCAGCGGCGTAGCCTATAAAGCGGCCGAAGAGGCCCAGTACGTGCCCCTTGTGCTGCTGCTTGATTGGGCGGCGCTCAACGGTTGCACTGAGTATCTCGCTGCTGAGTTTCTCGAAGTATCCTTCGGGCACTGTGAATGTGTGCTTGCCTATGTTGTTCTTATTTTCCATGATTCAACTTCTGCATATATGACGGAATATTTTGCTGAAGGTTTAATTCGTTTTGTCTAAGAATTTTCTGTATCCTTCAAATATTCCTCAATTTTCTTCACTGCTATGTGGTATGATGCCTTGAGTGCGCCAACGCTTGTGTCGAGCAGGGCGGACATGTCCTCATATTTCATCTCGTCGTAATATTTGAGGTTGAAGACAAGGCGTTGCTTTTCGGGCAGGCGCATGATGGCCTCCTGTAGCATAGCGTCGGCCTTGTCGCCACAGAAGTATACATCTTCCTCTAGTTGTTCCGCTATTGAGCCTTCCGGCGTGTCAATCGAGATGAGCGTGGCGCGGTTCTTGTTGATGAATGTGAGTGTCTCGTTTATGGCAATGCGGTAGAGCCAGGTGGAGACTTTTGATTTGCCCTGAAAACTGTCAATGTTCATCCAGGCTTTTATGAATGTGTTCTGTACAAGGTCGTCGGCATCGTCGTGTGTGAGTACCATGCGCCTTATGTGCCAATAAATACTCTCGCTGTGCTCCTTTACAATGGCAGAGAATGCCGCAGCCCTGAGATTCTCGTCCCTGAGCTGTGCTATGATTATCTCTTCATTGTACTCTTTCTTTTGCACAGTTGTCTTGTTATTGTGTTTCCCTTTAGATGCCTGCAATGGCAAATGGTTTAGTCGACGTTTACAATAAGGCCTTCTTTTGCTGCAATGGTCTCCGGGAACAGTTCGCGTGCTTCGCTCAGCAGAATGTCGGGTGTCTCGTAGCGCGATGAGTAGTGTCCGATCATCAGTTTTCTTACTCCGGCGCTATGTGCTATTTGCGCAGCCTGGCGTGCTGTGCTGTGGAATGTCTGTGCTGCACGCTCTTTCTCGCTCTCGGCAAATGTAGCCTCGTGATAGAGCAGGTTCACATCCTTCAACGCTTCGTTGTTGTGGGTGCAGGGTGCAGTGTCACTGCAGTAGGCATAACTGCGTGAAGGATCGGGTTCCCTTGTGAGTCTGCTGTTGGGAATGACTTCGCCGTCGGGGGTGGTGTAGTCTGCTCCCTCCTTTATTGCCTGACGCATGTATGCCGGTATATTGTAGAAGTTAACTATGTCGCCAATGAGGTGTCGTCTCTTTGGCTTTTCGCGGAACAGGAAACCGCAGCAGGGCATACGGTGCCTGAGCGGCAAGGTCTCCACTGTTATTGTGTTGTCCTCAAATATGACTTCCTGTTTGGTGGCGTCTATGGCGTGGAAGAATAACGGATAGTTCATTCCTTTGCAGAAGAAATCTATCTGTGGCTTCATTACCTCTTCGAGATTAGAGTCGGCATATATGTGCAGTGGGGCTGTGCGGCCAAGCAGTGCAAAGGTCGATATTAGTCCTATCAGGCCAAAACAGTGGTCGCCGTGCAGATGTGATATGAAAATGTGGTTTATGAACGAGAAGTGTATGTGGCTCCTGCGCAACTGCACCTGTGTGCCCTCGCCGCAATCGACCATAAACTGCTTGTTCCCTATCTTTATTATCTGCGCACTTGCATTGTGTCGTGTAGTTGGCAAGGCCGAACCACAACCCAGTATGTGTATCTCGAATGGTTCCATAGTTTGGCAAATTTACTTATTAGAGCGTGAAAAAGCAATACTAACTGGTATAAAAAAGTTGAGGCTGTCCGCATGGACAGCCTCAACCGTAGATATTGTGAATTAAATCAATTATTCACCTTTACCCTCGAGCTTGCTCTTGAGTGCTGCAAGTGCATCGATGTCACCGAGAGTTGTAGCAGCAGCCTGGTTCTGGATTGCAGGTGCAGCCTCCTCGGCCTTCTTTGTCTTGCGAGCAGCAGCAGCGGCCTTCTTCTCAGCCTTCTCCTCCTCCTTAGCAGCATCCTCGAAGATGCGGCTGTGAGAAAGGATGATGCGCTTAGCCTCCTTGTTGAACTCGATTACCTTGAATGACAACTTCTCCTCTGCAGCAGCCTGTGTGCCATCCTCCTTAACGAGGTGCTTTGGAGTTGCGAAGCCCTCAACGCCGTAAGGCAATGAAACAACTGCGCCCTTGTCAATGAGTTCTGTGATAACACCCTCGTGGATTGAACCTACAGTGAATACTGTCTCGAATACATCCCATGGGTTCTCCTCGAGCTGCTTGTGGCCGAGGCTCAAACGACGGTTCTCCTTGTCGATCTCCAATACCTGAACATCGATAGCCTCGCCAATCTGTGTAAACTCAGATGGGTGCTTAACCTTCTTTGTCCAAGAGAGGTCGCTGATGTGGATAAGGCCGTCAACACCCTCCTCAATCTCAACGAAGATACCGAAGTTTGTGAAGTTGCGAACCTTAGCAGTGTGCTTTGAACCGATAGGATACTTCTCCTCGATGCTTGCCCAAGGATCCTCCTTAAGCTGCTTGATACCGAGTGACATCTTGCGCTCGTCGCGGTCGAGTGTGAGGATAACTGCCTCTACCTCTTCGCCAACCTTCATGAAGTCCTGAGCTGAACGCAAGTGCTGGTTCCAAGACATCTCTGAAACGTGGATAAGACCCTCAACGCCAGGAGCGATCTCGATGAATGCACCGTAGTCAGCCATAACAACTACCTTACCCTTAACTACGTCACCTACCTTGAGGTCAGCGTCAATAGCATCCCATGGGTGTGGAGTGAGCTGCTTCAAGCCCAGAGCAATGCGCTTCTTCTCATCATCGAAGTCGATGATAACAACATTGATCTTCTGGTCGAGAGTTACAACCTCTGTAGGATCGTTTACGCGGCCCCAAGAGAGGTCTGTGATGTGGAT
>JAZLBZ010000090.1:0-21430 GCA_045613945.1 Bacteroidaceae bacterium | reverse complement strand
TAGATTGGCAAGAATGAGTTAACGTCGTCACGAGAGTAACCGAAGGTCATCTGTGTCAAGTCGTTTGTACCGAATGAGAAGAACTGAGCCTGCTGAGCAATCTGGTCTGCTGTGAGGGCTGCACGTGGAATCTCAATCATTGTACCGATTGTGTACTCTACACGGTCGCCTTCAGCTGCGAACAATGCCTCTGCTGCCTCAAGGATAGCGTTCTTCTGCTCCTCGAACTCGTTGATGATACCTACGAGTGGAACCATGATCTCTGGGTAGATAACCTTGCCTTCCTTCTTCAACTCGAGAGCTGCACCGAGGATGGCTGTTGTCTGCATCTTTGTGATCTCTGGATATGTGTTACCCAAACGGCAACCACGATGACCGAGCATTGGGTTGAACTCCTCGAGTGACTTAACGCGGCGCTGAACAGCCTCTACGGTCTTGCCCATAGCCTCGGCAAGCATCTGCTGACCCTTAGCATCGTGTGGTACGAACTCGTGGAGTGGTGGGTCGAGCAAGCGAACTGTCACGTGCAAGCCTTCCATTGCCTTGAAGATACCAACGAAGTCAGCCTTCTGGAATGGCAACAACTTAGCAAGAGCAACCTCACGCTCCTTAGTTGTCTCAGCAAGAATCATCTCGCGCATTGCCTTGATCTTCTCACCCTCGAAGAACATGTGCTCTGTACGGCAAAGACCGATACCGATGGCACCGAAGTCGCGTGCAACCTGTGCATCGTGTGGGGTATCAGCGTTTGTGCGTACGCCCAAGCGTGCGTACTTGTCACAGATGTTCATCAAATCGGCGAAGTCACCGCTGAGTTCAGGAGCCTTAGTCTCAACCTTGCCCTCGATAACCTGACCGGTAGAACCGTTCAATGAGATGTAGTCGCCCTCGTTGAATGTGATGCCGTCAACGGTCAATGTACGTTTCTTGTAGTCGATAACGAGTGTACCTGCACCTGAAACGCAGCACTTACCCATACCGCGTGCAACAACGGCAGCGTGAGATGTCATACCACCACGTGCGGTGAGGATACCCTCTGCTGCAGCCATACCTGCGAGGTCCTCGGGAGAAGTCTCGATACGAACGAGAACTACCTTCTCGCCATCCTCGTGCCACTTTTCAGCGTCGTCAGCGAAGAATACGATGCGACCTGTCGCAGCACCCGGAGATGCGGGAAGACCGTTTGCGATAACCTTAGCCTTTGCAAGGGCAGCTGTGTCGAATACAGGGTGGAGAAGCTCGTTGAGTTTCTCTGGCTCCATGCGCTTCAATACTGTCTTGTCGTCGATGATACCATCGTGGTAGAGGTCCATTGCGATTTTAACCATCGCAGCACCTGTGCGCTTACCGTTACGTGTCTGCAAGAACCACAATTTGCCCTCCTGAACGGTGAACTCCATGTCCTGCATATCTTTGTAGTGGTCCTCAAGGCGTGTCTGGATTGCGTCGAGTTCCTTGTAAATCTCGGGCATAGCCTCCTCCATTGAAGGGTACTTGCTTGCACGCTCCTCCTCGCTGATGTTCTGCAATGCAGCCCAACGCTGTGAACCAATCTTTGTAATCTGCTGTGGTGTGCGGATACCTGCTACAACGTCCTCACCCTGTGCATTGATAAGGTACTCACCGTTGAAGAGGTTCTCACCTGTCGCTGCGTCACGAGAGAAGCATACACCTGTTGCAGATGTCTCGCCCATGTTACCGAATACCATTGCCTGTACTGAAACGGCTGTACCCCACTCATCGGGAATTTTTTCCATGCGACGGTAAAGGATAGCGCGCTCGTTGTTCCAAGACTCGAACACTGCGCAAACAGCACCCCACAACTGCTCATAAGCGTCTGTTGGGAAGTCCTTGCCTGTCTGTGCCTTAACAGCAGCCTTGAACTTTGCAACGAGGTCCTTCAATGCCTCAACGCTAAGGTCCTTGTCGAGAACAACACCCTGCTCCTCTTTAACCTTCTCGATGATAGCCTCGAATGGATCGATCTCCTCCTTGCTTGTTGGCTTCATGCCAAGAACAACGTCACCGTACATCTGTACGAAACGGCGGTAAGAGTCCCAAGCGAACTTCTCGTTGCCGGTCTTCTTTGCAAGACCCTCTACAACGATGTCGTTAAGACCGAGGTTGAGGATGGTGTCCATCATACCAGGCATTGAAGCGCGGGCACCTGAACGAACTGAAACCAACAATGGGTTTGTTGGGTCGCCGAATGTAGAGTTCATCAAGTTCTCGATGTTCTTTACTGCGGCCTGAACTTCTGCCTTGAGAAGTTCAATAACCTTCTCTCTACCAAGGCTGTAGTACTCGCCACAAACCTCAGTTGTAATGGTGAAACCTGGAGGCACTGGAATACCGATAAGGTTCATCTCGGCAAGGTTAGCACCCTTACCGCCCAACAAGTTTCTCATTGACGCATTACCTTCAGCAAGGCCATTACCAAAGGTATAGACTCTTTTGTCTGCCATAAATTTTTGAGTTTATTGTTTGTTGATAAATAAAAAATGTTTAGCTGGTCACATGTTGGACACTGCACCCGAAAATGCGTGCTCAACTAATTTGCAAATATAACAAAAATGTTTTTACCACGAAATTTAAAAGAGGAAATATGTTATAATAAACCAAAATTTTTAAGTTCAATTGTTAAAAATGGTTTTAATAGTGATTTTTGTCCTATCTTTGTATAAGATTTTGTATTTTGCAGGAGTTTGCACCTGTGCCAGGTGTTCCTGTATTTTTCTTATGAGGATTTAGAAACGATTATAATGGCAAGAAAAAAGAAAGAACTGCCGCTGCTTGAGCGGATTGAGATTACCGGCGTTGCGGCCGAGGGCAAGGCGCTTGCGCGTGTCAACGACCTGGTTGTTTTTGTGCCCTTTGTGGTGCCTGGCGATGTTGTTGATTTGCAGGTGAAACGCAAGAAACACAGTTACGCCGAGGCTGAGGCTGTGAAGATTCATGAATATTCGCAGGAACGCGATACTCCTTTCTGTAAGCATTACGGTGTCTGTGGTGGCTGCAAATGGCAGTGCCTCGCCTATGAGCACCAACTCAAGTACAAGCAGCAGCAGGTTGTTGACGCCTTGACACGCATTGGCAAGGTAAAACTTCCCGAGGTTATGCCTATACTTGGATCGGAGCAGACAAGGGAGTACCGTAACAAACTTGAGTTTACCTTCAGCGACAAACGCTGGCTCACTTGGGATGAGGTCAGGGCCGGAGTAAAGTATGACAATATGAATGCGCTGGGCTTTCATATTCCCGGTGCATTTGATAAGGTCCTTGATATTGAGGAGTGTGCTTTGATGCAGGGACTGAACAATCGCCTGCGCAATGGTATCAGGGATTTTGCCAACAAGGAGAATATTCCGTTCTATGACTTGCGCTCTCATCAGGGCGTTCTGCGCAGCATGATGCTCCGTACCTCGACAACCGGCGAGGTTATGCTTCTTCTCCAGGCGAGAGTAGAGTGCGACAGTGATAGGGCGTGTCTTGAAAAAACTTTACAATATATTGCTGATTGCTTCCCTGAGGTTACCTCTTTGCTCTATGTGATAAACAATAAGTGCAACGATACTTTCGGTGACCTTGAGGTTGTTACTTTCAAGGGTACGGATGTCATATACGAGGAGATGGAGGGCCTTCGTTTCAAGGTTGGGCCAAAATCTTTTTACCAGACAAACAGCAAGCAGGCATATAATCTTTACAAGGTGGCGCGCGATTTTGCGGCGCTTACAGGCAACGAGGTTGTGTATGATCTTTACACCGGTACAGGAACAATTGCGAACTTTGTGGCGCGCAATGCCAAGAAGGTTATTGGCGTGGAGTATGTCGAGGATGCAATCATTGATGCACGCATTAATGCCGAACTTAACGGCTTTGACAACCTGACCTTCTTTGCAGGTGATATGAAGGATATCCTTACTCGTGACTTCATAAGCGAGCACGGTATGCCCGATGTTATTATTACCGACCCTCCACGTGCGGGCATGCACGATGATGTGATTGATACAATTCTATTTGCTGCTCCAAAACGAATTGTCTACGTGAGCTGCAACCCGGCGACCCAGGCGCGTGACTTGCAGATGCTGGATGCCGATTATGAGGTGAAGGCTGTGCAGCCTGTAGATATGTTCCCTCATACACATCATGTGGAGAATGTTGTGTTGCTTGAACGTCGTGTGGTTAAATAATTTAAAAAGAATATAATATGCAACGTAAAATAAAAAGTCTGCTGACGTTCAAGGCGACTGCGCCTGTGCAGCTCATCGCCTTTATAATGGAGAAGATGCATGGTATGAGCCGTAATAGAGCAAAGGCTTTAATCAGCAATAGGGTAGTCCTTGTAAATAACGTGATTACCACTCATCCGCTTGCAGAGTTAAAACCCGGTGATGTGGTGCAGCTCGACCGCTCGAAGCACAAAAAATCGTTCCATTGCAAGGAACTTGATATTGTTTTTGAGGATCCATACCTGTTTATTATTGACAAACACCCCGGTTTGCTCTCAATGAGCAACAATTCGCGCCAGCAGACGGTACAGACGGTGCTTAACCGTTATCTTGAAAAGGGTGGCGGCCGCAACACCTCGCATCTGGTACACAGGCTTGACCGCGATACCTCGGGTCTGATGGTATATGCAAAAGATGTGCAGACTCAACAGTCGCTAATTAACAGTTGGCAGCAGCTTGTTACTGACCGCCGCTACCTTGCTTTGGTGAAGGGTGAATTTGAACAGACGCGTGGACGTGTTCAGTCATGGCTTACCGAGGATAAGAAGTTTATAACTCATTCAAGCCCAGTAGATAATGGTGGAAAATACGCTGTGACACATTATAATGTTTTGGCGTCGTCAAACGGCTATTCGCTTGTGGAATGTGAACTTGAGACAGGAAGAAAGAACCAGATTCGTGTCCACATGGCCGACCTGGGCCACCCGGTTGTTGGCGACCGTAAATATGGCAGTGATGAGGACCCTATGCGCCGTCTTGGCCTGCATGCATACATGCTCTGTTTCACTCATCCGGTGACAGGCAAGCATATGCGTTTTGAGACTCCGGTGCCTTTCTGCTTTGAGAAACTGTTGGGAGGAGAGTGATATCTCCCTTTGTTCTATGAACCGTTCGATTTTCTTCTCATTGCTGTTGCTTGTTCCGCTGCTGTCATTTGCGCAGTCGCAGGGCGATGGTGCGGTGCTTACATCCCCGCGCACTTACAGAAAAGTGTCGGGCGATTCCATCCGCTTGCGTGCGAGCGAGGTTGCAAGAATGGAGAAACTGGCAAACAGTAACTTGAAGAAGATAATGCAGGCCAATCTGCGCGCAAGGAAAAAGGCGGCTCGCGAACTGGCACGTAAGTACAGGCTTGGCGACCGTGTGATAGTGCGCGGAGATAGCGGACGCGATGTGAGGAGTGTGGCAAATGCTTTGGTTAAAAAACTTTACATTAAGCCCGAGCGTGTTGTCAAGACCTATGATGGTGGAGCACTGCTTGATGGTGAACTCTACAAGGCTCTTCTACGCTTCCAGAAGGACAAGGGATTGCCGGTGGATGGCAGGGTGACAAAGGAAGTTGTAAAGGAATTGAGGAAGAGAAAATAAATGAAAAATGGACACTACGGTGTCCATTTTTTGTATATGCAGAATGATGAACTTTATGATGAATGCAGGTATAGCGTTGCTTTTGAGAAGTCACGATTTCTAAGGCTTTCTATTGGTATCATGAAGTTTATGCAGCCGCAATCAAAGAAACGCAGTTGCCAACGGTCGTCCTCGTCAATCTGCAGCAGCGAGACTAAGCCTTCGTTCTCGTTCTCGTATCCTTCGGTCATTGCTGGCATTCCAAGCAACTTCATCCCGAACTCCTCCTCATTTGCAGTGGTTTCAAAGATGATTTCCTCGGCCTCCATCACTGCAGGCGAGCCATCCTCCCAATAACTCTTGTGGGTGAATAGTTTGTCGCACTCCTCGCTGTATATCACCTTGAATGCACTCCGGTCCCATTCGCCCATCCCGGCGCAAGGCGCCTCCATGTCGCCCAAGAAATAATCGAGGTCGGCAAAGAACCATAGCATCCCCTTGTGCGGGAGCAGTCCCTCGGTGTCAAGCGCGGCAATCTCTTCAAGGCGAATCTGGCATACGAATGTCAGCAGTTCCTCGGTGTCATCATCCGGGTTGTTCTCGCACTCCCTGCAGGGCCATTGCACGTCTTTGGGAAGGTCGGGAAATCCCCACCAGTGGCTTTTCCTGTCGAGTTTTTCTGTTTTAGATGCTGTTGTTATCCTTATTGCCATACTGCTTCTCTCTATCCATTATCTGCAAATATAGCAAATATGTTCATTTGCTGCTGTCTGGTTTTCGTTTTTTTTGATGTTATTGTTTTTCAATGCAATAGACAAAGGAGCGAGTTCCCGATGAAACTCGCTCCTTTGTTGATATCAGGTTGTTATCTTTTGATGACTATCGGCCTTATCCTGAGCAAGTCCTTCAGTTCCTTGTATGCCTTAGTGTTGCTGCAACCCAGCAACATTGTCTTTTCGCCAACTTTCTTGCACTCGATTATGCACTGGTCGCTGTTCAGAATCCATATGTTGTTCTTCTTGTCTATGGTGATGTGTATCGCAAGCTCACCGTCATATCTCTCAAGTTTTATACTGCTGTATACTGTGCTTACCTGTCTGTCGCCATATTTTATGTCAATGTGTCCATTGGTGTCGAAACTGATGCTGCAGCCATATTCCGTCAGTCTGTAATTGTTGCCTCTTTTTGCAATGAACGTATTCCGGTAGTCGAAATTGTAGTTGTAGTTGCCGACGTTATTTGCCGAGGTGTCGTAAATTGCTGCTGTTGTGTAGCCGCCTCGCCAGCTGCTGTTGTCGTTCTTTGTTATTATAAAGCGCTCCTCTGTTGTCTTGGGTACCAGTACTGTGTTGTACTTGCTTTTCAGGATAAAATGAGTGTTGTCTTCGCCCACCTCGTCAAACTCGGCCCACAAGCCACGTTTCATGTTGGGGCGATACTCCTTCCATTTGTCGTTGCCACGCACGAAGTAACCTTCATATTCGGTGCTTGTACCTTTGTAGCAATAGAACAGACCGTTGCCGTCGGGACACATGGGGTATACGCTGATTGTGTTGTAGACTACTTGCCAATTACCATTCTTCTCGCGGTCCACGAAAATCTTGTCACACGCCAGCTTGGGAACCGATACGCGGCAACGTTTGCTGTCAAGGAAGTAGAATGTGTCGTTCTCATTATACTGTTTGTATTCGTTCCATGGTTCGGCCTTGTCCTGTGGACGGTATTCGGTCCACCTGTCGCCGTTTTTCACGAAGTATCCGCCGTCGTATGCCACAAGCGCTGTTGTCTGTGCAAATGCTGTTACTGCAAATAGTAGCAGCAGGGTGAATAAAATGCTCTTTTTCATAATTGTATTTGTTTTTTTATTTTAATTTCTCCATATATCCGGTGGTGAAGTGTACACCGCTGTCGTATGTGACACCGTTTATTTCGACTTCTCCCTCTATCAACTCAATATTTCCATCGCTGATTATGATGTTTTCGCCTTTGACAAAACCTCTTTCGCCATTTATGCTGATATCATTCAGGGCATCGTTGAATGCTTCTATGCCGCCTACGATAATGTCCATTTGACAATGCTTCTCGCCGGGGCAGTCAAAGATGAGAATGGTTGTGTTGTCGCCATAAAGGTGCAGGAAGCAGTACTCATCGGTGTCAATCCTCTCTATTGCTCTGAAGCCTTTGTATTTGTGGCCCGGGTTCTTGCCGTCGAGGTAGAAGAACTGCTCAAGGTCTTTCTTCATTGTCCTGTAGCCCTCGGCTGTTGTCGAACGGCGGTAAAGGTAGGCCGGCTCGTTGCCCGGTATCTCGCTTGCAAAACGTGCCTTTATGCCGTCGGAGTAGCCTTCCACGTTCCAACCGATGCAGGGCTCTTTCTTTTTTGTTGTGTAGAGCATTGCAATTTCTGTGGCTGTCAAGACATTGTAGGTCTGTCCATCGGTGTTGCAGAAACAGATGCTGTTTATCCATTCATATATGCCGCTTCTGGCATTTTGAGGGATTACAATGAACTCCTTTCCAGTGCCGGGGATTTTTACCTCTCCCGGTGCTACTCTTTGGTCAATCCAATAATCAATAAGGGTTATTTCGTCTTGCCACGCCTTGCGTATTGAGTCTGCCCTTGTCTTTAACTTTTTGAGTTCCTCTTTGCTTGTGGTACTCTGTGCCTTCTCTTTGAGTTCCTGAATCATTGGCATATAGTGGTCAAAGAGCTCCAGGCTGATATCTGCCGGAATCCTTCTTTCAATGCTTTCGGCCTCTGAAATGTCTATAAGTTCTGCCGGCCTTTCACCGGTTATGCTCGACTCACCGATATGTACATCGCCATTGCGGTTGTTGAAATAGACTTCGTGTGAGTGTATTTCTACATCTCCGGTCTCACTAATCCCAAAAAAGAGTTTTGCGGCCGAACCTTTGACTATTATGACTACCAGATCCAATGAGTGTGCATCGTCCGTTATTGCCAAACCGTATGTGTCGCCCTGGAATATTATTGTTTGGCTACCGCTTTCCCTTGTGTTGAACATCAGCTCCATACCGAAAATCTCCTCGGCAAAGTAGATGTCATATTTCTCTATTATGGCACTCAGTGCCTTGTAACTCTCCTCGTCGATGGAGTTTATCACGTAAGTACCCTTTTCTTCGTCCTTGCTCACGTTGCGTGGCCCATTTCCCGGGGCTCTCAACTCTTGAACGAATTTCTTCAGTTCCGGGTTGTTAATCTCCTGTGCTGTCAGGCAGCCGGTGGCAAAGAGAAGTATTGTAAGTGTGAACAGTATCTTTTTCATCATAGAATCTTTTTATCAATAAAAATCAATACCCAAATCGTTGAACTCCATAAATGACTCGTAGGAGAGTCCTGCAACAAACACCACAGTAATTGTTTCGTTGTTGCCATAGTCGGTCACTACCATGGTGTTCCCCAGCCCGGAGTATATGGCCACCATTCCGCCGCCGTCCCTGTTCGACGCCATCAGTGCCATGCCCATAACCTCCTCTTTCTCCTGCAGGAACGGTTGTAGGGCGGCTTTCATGGCGTCGTATCCCTGCTTGCCGTTCGTGAAAAAGCGACGTAGGCTTTTTAGTGACTTAATGAACGAGATTGACTCTTGCATTTCTTTGTCAAGGTCTGTTTTGATAAAAAGTTGCTTGAACATGTTGGCCGAGATGTAGGCATAGCTTATCTCGTCCGATTTTATCTTTGCCAGGCTCTGCACGAATTTTTCGGCTTCGCTCTTCTGTGGTTGCTGGGGTGGTGTTGCCCACGTGTTTAGCACTGTGAACATCAGCGTCAGCATTATAAATAACTTCCGTTTCATATTCCCTTATATATATTGTTGTTTTTACTCATTTTTATTGATGCTCCAAGTATTGCTTCAATCTCCTTTATGTTGTTCTGCGTGGAGTTTACCGCAAGGCTTATGTCGTTGAATGCAGCCTCCAGGCAAAGCATTGCATCCTCTGGGTTGTCAAAAGTGTCCCTTTCGGTATCAAATGACTGAATCTCATTGCTTTGCTGTGTAGCAGGCATCCAATATTCGGCGGTGAGCAGGCAGGCTGTTATGGCTGCAGCAGCTGCGCCATAACGCATTATGCGTGGAATGGCAATGATGCGCTTGCGCGTTTCGGTAACGCTCTTCTCATCGCTCGAAGTCTGCTCGTTCTTGTCGGCAAGCGCATCTATCATTGTCTCAAGGCGCAGTTCGGCACCGTCGGGCAGTTCTACATCCTCGCTCTCACGACAAAAGGCCAGAATCATCTCCTTGTCTTTGTGGAGTTCGGCCGGAATGTCGTTCTCGCGAAGATAGCGACAAAGTTCGCGCTCCTCCTCGGCTGTGAGCACAGCGTCGAAGAATTGCTCAATCATCATTCTTAATCTGAAATCTTCCATAAACTCCTTAATTATATATTGTCGTAAAACTCTCTGAATCTCTTTCTCACTCTCGAAATTATCACTCTTATATTCGTCTGCTGCAAGCCTGTCGCCTCTTCAATCTCCTCGAGTGTGCAGCCGTTCATCTTCATTTGCATAATCCTCTGTTGTACAGGCGGCAGGCCGGCGAGGAAGTGTTGCAGGCACTCTTCGGCCTCTTTCCTCTCTGTTTCGGGTGGGGCGTAGACGGTTATCTCATCGGCATCAATCTGCTCCTCGTCATTGTGTGCCCTCAACTGTCGCCAGCGGTCAATGCATATATTCCTGAGCAATGTGCGCAGGTAGGCCTCGGGTGCAACAAGGGTTTTCAGTTCCTCCTTCTTCTCCCACAGTTTCATGTAAAGGTTCTGCACGGCATCCTCTGCCTCAAACCTGTCGCAAAGCATTCTGTATGCCTCGCGATAGAGTGTCTGTTGCAGCGGCATGAACCGCTTTTTGAATTCGTCGTGTGTCACCTTGTTTTGTTTTATCTGTGGTTGCTTTCCAACTGTAAGACGGATGAAAGTACAATTTGTTACACAGGGAAACAAAAAAAGTTGAAAAAATCTGTGATTTCTTCAACTTCTAAAAAACAACAGTCTCTTTAGGGTGTTACTCCTGAACTGCTTTATAGTTCTTTAGCCCATCCCATGAACCTGTGCTGTATTTGCATTCTATGATGTTCTCAACCTTGTCGGGGACGTTGCAGAAGAAGTCAATGCCTGTGAAACGCTCAAGGTAATCAATAGTGCAAACTTGCGTCTGGCTCTCTCCTTTTACATGCTCAAAGAGCAGGCCTATGGTTTTGTATGTATTATTCTTCAGACATAGCAGTGCCATGAAGTAGTGCCCGGGGACTGTTGGGCAACTGCCTACAGTGCGGTATTCTCCCTCTCTGATGGTTGCACCCTTTACAATATACAGTGTGTCACAGAATGACTTGTTGCGTCCCCAGCCTTGTACCAGACCTTCGCAATCGCTCCATGCACCTATGTTGAAATCGTAGTACATCGGGGAGATGTTGCTGTAGTAGAATGTCTGCTCGTTGGCGTCCTTTGAATACACGCGGTCGTATGATGCCACAATGTGCCCGCGTACAAAACCGTTGCGATTAATTTCGTTCTTGGTGAATACGTAACTTTCGGGCAGGTCGGGGTTTGGCTGGAATGGGTCGCCTTTCCATTCTGTGTTGTCCCAGTTATCGCGCTTCCAGTTTATGCCCCTGTTGCTTGGGTCGAATGTGAATGCGGTCCAGCGGCAGTGCTTGCGCTCCTTGTTGTGGGCAATGCTGTAGGTGATGTTCTCCTTGCCGTTTACGGTTGTTGTGTGCGAAAGGAAGATGTCGCCGCTTTCAATGGCGGGTATTTCAATGCGGGTGGCATACTTGGCTGCATGGTTTGTGTTCGCATTTTTGTTGCTTGGGTCAATTGCCGGCCCGTTGCCGCCTGTTTCGTTGCACGAAACGAGCATTACAAGTGCGAGTAGTGCAAGGAGTGCCTTTTTCATAGTGTTCTTGTGTTCGCTTTTTTGCATAAAAAAAGGTGTACCGAGATACACCTTTTATATAAATCGTCGATTCGATTACTTCTTCAAAGTCTTGCTGTAACGGCTCATGAACTTGTCCACACGACCTGCTGTGTCGACCAACTTTGCCTTACCAGTGTAGAATGGGTGAGAGGTGTTAGAGATCTCAATCTTAATCAATGGATAGGTCTCACCTTCGAATTCGATAGTCTCTTTTGTGTTGCAGGTAGACTGCGAAAGGAAGCAGTCGCCATTTGACATGTCCTTGAATACAACCGGACGATAAGCTGCGGGATGAATGTCTTTTTTCATTGTTATTATTGTTTTTAAATTATTTATTTGCCTTCACAAAAATGTGTGCATAACTTTACGAGGTGCAAAGGTAACTCATTTTAGGCAAACGGCAAAACTTTTTTGCTCTTTTTTGGTGTCATTCACAAAATATGCTCGAGCCGAGCCTGATGTGCGTGCTGCCGTGCTCTATTGCAATGGGATGGTCGTCGCTCATGCCTGCCGAGATTATGCTGAACCTCTCATTGCCGGCAAAATAAAGTTCCTTTATCTCATTGAAAAGTGCTTGTGCCTGCGAGAACTCCCTGTGCAACTGTGCTGTGTCGTCAGTGTTGCTTGCCATGCACATTATGCCACGTAACTCAATGTTCCCGAGTGTGTGCCATTCGCTCTGGGCAAGCAGTTCAAGGCACTCCTGTGGAGTGAGGCCGAACTTGGTCTCCTCTTGTGCAATGTGTATCTGCAGCAGGCAGGGGATTCGGCGCCCGGCCTTTGCGCCCTGGCGGTTCACCTCGCATAGCAGCTTGTAACTGTCAATGCTGTGTATGAGGTGCACGAACGGGGCAATGTACTTTACCTTATTTGTCTGCAGATGACCAATGAAGTGCCAGTTGATATCTTTGGGCAGTGCGTCGTGCTTGGCAGTGAGGTCCTGTGCCTTGCTTTCGCCAAAGTCGCGCTGACCGGCGTCATAGGCAGCCTGCACAGCATCGGTGGGGTGATATTTGGACACGGCAATGAGCGTCACCCCTTGTGGCAGGGTGGCGTGCAGTGCCGTAATCCTTTCGCCAATGTGGTTATGCCTCATAACGGAAAATGTCAACGATAGCGCTCTCGTTGACCGATGCGAGGTTGTAGTCCATGATGGAGTCCTCCATGTGCTTGTTGAGGTTCTTTACCGCGTTTGTAACATCCTCGGCCTTTACAAGGATTACAACCGATGATTTCTTCTCCTTTGCCGAAACCTCGTCAATGGTAACCATTGTAATCTTGCACTTGAACCACTTGTCGGCAGTCTCGCTCTGGCTGTCAACAAGTTCGTTGTACTTTGTGCGCTCCATCTTGTTGATGTTGAACTCGCCGGTTACCTGTGGCTGCAATTCTTTGGTGATGCGCTTCTCAATCTCGGTGAATGTGAAGCCCTGCACCAGGTATACCTCGTTTACTTTAGTGTTAAGACCCTTCTCGCCCGGGCGCTCGTATGTCACTTTTACTTCAAACCAACTCTGTACCATAATTATAATAATGTGTTTTAATGTGTAAAAAATAGTCGCGGAAACCGCGACTACAAAGGTAATAAATGAAAAAAGTTATTTGCTGCTTTTTTACTTTTTTATGCAAAATATTTTTTTCGGCAGTTGGTGAGGCGCAGTACCTGGGTAAGAAGGGTGTACTCCTCATCATCCTCGTCAAATTCATACTCCTCGTCTACTTCGCTTTCACTGTAGTCATCGTCATCGTAGTCAATCTCATCGTCCTCGGCCTCTCCGGCTGCAAATACTGTTCCATGCGTGCTTGATTTGCCAAGCGGCGAGAACCCGAACATTTCAAGTTCCTGATAAGGGAGCATTGACTCGCCACTCTCGCGTGTGAGCGCATCCAGAATTTCACTAAGTTCCTTGTCTATCATAATTATAGTGGGTTAAAGAGTTACCTTTCTCTCTCAATTTTTCTGTTGCCGACTGTGTGTCTTACGTACTCGCGTGCAAAGAAGTTCTCGCTCTCTACGCGGGCAAGCAGTGCCTGCCTGTACTCGTTGAACGATGCTATACCGCGCCTCGCCACGCCGCTCTCCATTGCTGCGTGTGCCACTGCCGCCGACACTTCGGTGAGCAGCCGTTTGTCACCGGGCTTTGGCAGGATATACTCCTTGCCAAAGGTGAATGTGCTGCCATATTGTTTCTCAATCTCCTTGCTTGCCGGCTGCAGTGCTATCGCTGCTATTGCTTTTGCTGCAGCAATCTTCATCGTCTCGTTTATTGTTGTGGACAACGTGTCGAGCGCTCCGCGAAACAGATAGGGGAATGAAAGCGCGTTATTTATCTGGTTGGGATTGTCGCTGCGTCCGGTGGCGACAATGGCATCGGGGCGCCACATTCTTGCTTGCCTGTATGATATCTCCGGTACAGGGTTGGCTAGTGCAAAAATTATTGGCGAGGGGTGCATGGACTTTACATCGCTCTCGCTCAAAAGGTCTCCCTTTGACAGGCCAATGAATGCATCGGCGTCCTTTATTGCCTGTGACAGGGTGGTGGCGTTGCTGTCGGTAGCAAAGAGCCCTTTCATCTCGTTGAGGTCTGTGCGGCGGGTGCTGATGACGCCCTTGCTGTCGAGCATTGTAATCTGATGGCGTGTAACTCCCAGTTCCAGCAACATCGCGGCGCTTGAGATGGCTGCAGCCCCGGCGCCGTTAATAACAATCCTGATGCTCTTGATGTCTTTGCCTGTTACTTTGCAGGCATTGAGCAGTGCAGCAGCAACCGTAACCGCTGTGCCATGCTGGTCGTCGTGCAGCACCGGAATGTCGAGCAACTGGCGCAATCGCTTCTCGATGTAGAAGCATTCTGGCGCCTTGATGTCCTCCAGGTTTATTCCCCCGAATGTGGGGGCGAGTGCTTGTATTGTTGCGACGACTTTTTCGGCCTCTTCGTCGCTTATCTCAATGTCGAATGCATCAATGTCGGCGTATGTCTTGAACAGCATTGCCTTGCCCTCCATTACGGGCTTGGAAGCCAAAGCGCCTCTATTGCCAAGTCCCAGCAATGCGCTGCCGTTGCTCACGACTGCCACAAGGTTGCCCTTGTTGGTGTAGCGATAGGCCTTCCAACGCTCCTTGCTGATGGCCATTGCCGGTGCTGCCACTCCCGGGGTGTATGCCATTGCCAGGTCTTCGGGAGTCTCTATTGGCTTGCCGGGGATTGTCGATGTCTTGCCCGCCTTCCCCGCGCTATGGTATTCAAGGGCTCTGCTTTTGAAAAAATCGTCCATAAATGTAGGCTTGTTTTGTAATTCTCATTCCGAACCTTGTGTGAGGAATCTCCTTGTTTACGCATAAATGAGTTCTTTCGCTTCGCTCAAGATTACATGAATGCGTGTTTCATGGTTGTAAATCCTTTCTATTTCCAACAATCTCGCAGCCATTTTGTTTGCGTGCCTTTGCTGTTTCACTTTAAAAATGTATCTTCGCGGTATAATCCTTATACATAAAGTATGGAGAATTTTTTGGAACTTTTGAGGCAAAGACGCAGTTCGCGCGTGTTTACCGGCGAACTGATAGATAAAGAGACGGTCTGCAACCTTTTGAAGGCGGTGCTTATGTCGCCATCGGGCCGCAGGATAAATCCCTGGGAGTTTGTTCTTGTCGAGGACAAGGCAATGCTCAAGGCTCTCTCTCAGTGTAAGGAACATGGTGCAGGCCTGCTCGAAGGTGCAGCAATGGCGGTGGTGGTGCTTGGTGATACCACAAAGACCGATGTGTGGATTGAGGATTGTTCTATTGCAACAATAATCCTGCAGCTTGCCGCCGAGGAGTATGGCTTGGGTAGTTGCTGGGTGCAGATGCGTCTTCGCAAGGATGCCGATGGCAACCTGGCCGAGGACAATGTGCGCGCACTGTTGAATATACCGCCTCACTATGCAGTGCTCTCTATCGTTGGTCTTGGACATAAGGCACGCGAGACGCAACCTTTTGACGAGGAAAACCTGCAGTGGGATAAAGTGCATATAGGAGGTTTTGGAAATGAGTGATAGAATAGTGCTCGTTGGTGCCGGTAATATGGCAACAGCGATAGCATACTCCTTGAAGGATGGTGGCAATGCTCCCGTTGCAATTTGGAGCCGCACTATTGAGTCGGCGTCGCTGCTTGGCGGCAGGGTGGGGTGTGCATTCACCAATGACCTTGCATTGTTGCCTGCGGCAGATATTGTAATAATATCAGTGCCCGACAACGCCTTGTGTGATGTTGCAGCTGCGGTAGTCGGGCGCTTTCCCAATGCACTGTTGTTGCACACTGCCGGCAGCATGCCAATGGATGCTCTGCGCGAGGCCGGTGCATCATACTATGGTGTGCTCTATCCAATGCAGACAGTAAACAAGAACAGTCCTGTATCGCTCAGGAATATCACAACTTTTATCGAAGGGTGTAATGGGGTTGCAACTGAACGTATAACGGGAATTGCGGCCATAATAAGCGAAAAGGTTGTCTATGCAACCAGTGAGCAGCGTTGCTCGCTCCATGTAGCAGCAGTTTTTGCTTGCAATTTCCCCAATGCCGTTTATAATATGGCCTATGAACTGATGCAGCGCAATGGTTTGCCCTTTGATGCAATGCTGCCTCTCATTGATGAGGCTGCCCGCAAGGTGCACCGTATGTCACCGCTCGAGGCACAGACAGGCCCCGCATGTCGTGGCGACAATAATGTGATGAACGCCCACAAATCAATGCTCGATGATGAACTCGCCAATATATACGAGACACTGAGCAATTACATAATGAAGAGAAACAGATAATATGATAAACTACGATCTAAAAAAAATAAAGGCACTCATCTTTGATGTAGACGGAGTGCTCAGCCGCGAGACAATATCAATGTACCCCAGTGGCGAACCAATGCGCACTGTCAACATAAAAGATGGTTATGCCCTGCAACTTGCTGTAAAAGCCGGTTTCCACGTCGCCATTATTACCGGTGCACGCACCGAGGCTGTAAAAGTACGTTACAACGGGCTGGGTATAAAAGATGTATATACAGGTGCCTCGATAAAAAAAGATTGCCTTGAAGAACTCATACTCATGTATGAACTCTCCCCCGAGGAAATCCTTTATATGGGCGATGATATCCCCGACTATGAGGTTATGCAAATTGTAGGCCTCCCCGTTTGCCCGGCCGATGCCGCTGTCGAAATCAAGCAACTCTCAAAATATATTTCGCCCATCAACGGCGGCGAGGGTTGTGGCCGCGATGTAATAGAACAGGTTATGCGTGCGCAGGGGAAGTGGATGGATGAGAGTAATGCGTTTGGCTGGTAGTTTTGCTTGGTTTTCTAAAAAGGTAATTGCTGCGTTATACAAGGCGTCATAAATCCTCATTTACTTCAAGTAAACTCCGGTGTTATGCCACCTTGCAAGCCTTGCACTCACACATTTTATAATAACTAAACCTTTCCGCTTTCACTTTTAACCGCATAAGTTTTCCGTTTTCACCTTATTATTAACTATGTTGGATAATTTAAAAAAATACAAAATAATCCTTGCGTCGGCATCGCCGCGTCGCAGGGAGTTGCTTGCGGGGCTTGACGTGGACTTCACGGTTCGTGCGCTGCCCGATGTGGATGAATCTTTCCCCTCTGATTTGCAGGGTGGTGAAATTCCTCTTTATATAAGTAAGAAGAAGGCCGATGCCTATCGTCCCGTGATGGCCGATGACGAACTTGTGATTACTGCCGACACCATTGTGTGGCTCGACGGCGCAGCGCTTGGCAAACCGGTGGATGAGGCCGATGCGCGCCGCATGCTGCGTAGTATGTCGGGCAAGGCACACTCGGTGTTTACGGGTGTTACCATAACCACAAAGAACGAGCAACGCTGCTTTGTGGCACAGTCCGATGTTGTGTTCGCCGAACTCACCGACGAGGAGATTGAATACTATGTGCAAAAATACCGCCCTATGGACAAGGCCGGCTCGTATGGCGTGCAGGAGTGGGTTGGCTACATTGGCATAACCGGCATCAATGGTTCATACTTCAATGTGATGGGCTTGCCGGTACAGAGGCTTTATAGCGAACTAAAATTGATAGTATGAGATTATATGTAATACCTTATTTATTATGAGAACTTTCAGAACTTTTGGACTATCTGCCATACTTTTTATGGCAATGTTCTTCGGGCAGTCATATACCTGTACGGTTTCAGCCCAAAGTGGTAATCAACTTATTGATGTAATCGTTGACGAAATAAATTCCCAACCCCAAGACGATTTGCAATCTTCCGGAATCATCTCCATGAAGGCTAAAGCGGAAGGCTCTCTCTTGAAAATAGTTGTGATTCTGAACGAGGATGATGTTCCTGTGAGTATGTACAGTGCAATAATTGACGGAGTCAAGACAGACGTGAAGGAAAACAAGTATAAATTTACAGCAGAAGAGATTGAACTATTTTCAATCTTTGATGAGGCTGGCATCTCGTTCCAATATGTATTGATGGGAAACAACAGCGGGACTGTCCTGAAAAAGGATGTGTCATACTTTGAAATTTTGGCCCTGTCGAAATTATCGTCTTTCGATGGTGATGTATATGCAAATATGCCGGTTGAAGAACTTGTGGAATTGATGAACAAAGGTATGAAATCGGAAGATGGCAGTTGTGGTTGTGTCTTAAAGGGGCGCAATGTTGCTTTTGAGATTGAATACCCTAAGAATGAGTACGACGCGATGAGGCAAATTGCAGATTCGGATCCGGAACTTCTAAGCGAATTTTTTAACAATACGCTTCTTGAATTGCTTGATGCTGATGGGAGAGCCTTGTTAGATTCTATAAAGAAACGCGGCTATAGTCTCGGTGTTTCCATCAAATGCGGGAAGAACGTCCCGATATACATAAGTCTTGATTGACATAAATCGGTTTTTAAAACCTTGATAATTGCAAGTGATAGTCAGGTCACCGTAATTTTTACTTCTTGTTCATAAAAAAACGACGCTTTTTTTTGAAGTAACTATACTTTGCATTAATTTTGCGTGTCCAAAGATGAATGTTTTGGACATTGTTTTAAAAGTAACAAATTTTACAAAAATATGGCTGAAACAAAATTTATCTTCGTTACCGGCGGTGTTGCATCGTCTCTCGGTAAAGGTATCATCTCGGCATCTATCGGAAAGTTGCTTCAGGCAAGAGGATACAAGGTTACAATCCAGAAGTTCGACCCCTATATCAACGTGTCTCCGGGTACTTTGAACCCACAGGAGCACGGCGAGTGCTATATCACTATCGACGGTCATGAGGCCGACCTTGACTTGGGTCACTATGAGCGTTTCACCGACATCAAGACCACACGTTGGAATACCTTCACAACCGGTCGCATCTATAGCGAGGTTATTGAGAAGGAGCGTCGTGGCGATTATCTTGGCAAGACCGTTCAGGTTATTCCTCATATCACAGACGAAATCAAACGCAAGATGAAGCGTGGCAGCACAAAGGAGAAATTCGATTTTGTGATTACCGAGATTGGCGGTACTGTTGGTGACATCGAGGGCTTGCCATTCCTTGAGGCTATCCGTCAGTTGAAGTGGGAACTTGGCCGTCGCGCAGTATGCGTTCACTTGACATACGTTCCTTATCTTTCTGCTGCAGGCGAACTCAAGACAAAGCCTACACAGCACTCTGTTAAGCAGTTGCAGAGCCTCGGCATTCAGCCCGACTGCCTTGTTCTGCGCGCCGAGCACAAGTTGAGCACAGGTCTTTGCAAGAAAGTCGCAAGTTTCTGTAACGTTATGCCCGACTGCGTTGTGCAGAGCCTCGATGTTCCCTCAATCTATGAGGTACCCATCAAGATGCAGGAGCAGGGTCTCGATGCTGCTATCCTCCGTCTCACAGGCGAGGAGGTAGGCGAGACTCCGGAGATGGCACCATGGCGTTCATTCGTTGAGCGTCGTAACAGCGCCAAGAGAATCATCAACATCGGTCTTGTCGGTAAGTACGATCTTCAGGATGCATACAAGAGTATCCATGAGAGCCTTTCACAGTGCGGTACATACAACGATTGCAAGATTAAGCCTCACTTCATCAACAGTGAGAAGATCACTGAGGAGAATGTTGAGCAGATGCTCAAGGGTATGGACGGTTATATCATCTGTCCGGGCGTTGGCCCACGCGGTTTTGAGGGTAAGGTTATTGCTGCAAAGTATTGCCGCGAGAACAACCTCACCACATTGGGTATCGGTCTCGGTATGCAGGTGATGGCAATTGAGGTTGCACGTAACATCCTCGGTTATGCCGATGCCAACAGCTACGAGATGAACGAGGCAACAAGCCACCGCATCGTTGACATCATGGAGGATCTCAAGAGTGTTGGCAACCCATTCGGTACAATGCGTCGTGGCGGTTATGACACAGTTATCGCCAAGGACAGCAAGGCATACGCTATCTATGGTGCCGAGAAGGTTGTCGAGCGTCACTACCACCGTTTTGAACTCAACACAGAGTATCGCGACGAGCTTGTGAATGCCGGTCTTGCTTGTACAGGTGTACACCCTGACAGCGGTCTTGTTGACATTGTAGAGTTCCCTGCAAACGACTGGTATGTAGGTGTAATCTACGAGCCACAGTACTCAAGTACAGTGCTTCATCCGTCACCGGTTGTCATGGATTTTGTAAAGAATGTTGTAGCCCGCAAGGGATAATAATGATAAATAATGTATTAAAGCGAGAGGACATCAGGTGCCCTCTCGCTTTATTTTTGTGAAACTGCAGAAATAAGATTTTTAGTTTTGTATTGGATTTTGCTTGGAAGAATTTGTTATTCCGGCAACAAGGATATTATATTTGCGCTAAAAGCTTGTATTTGCAGAATTCATAATTTATGAAGAAACTCTTCTTTTGTATTTTACTGTTAGGCATTGTTGCCTGTGACTTCAATAAACAACAGGGTGATGTATGCATTACACCTTCTTCATTTGTCGGGTATTGGGTTAATGCCGGTGTCAATGATACTGTGCAGAATATTTCTCTGCGCATAGGAGAGCGAAATGACTCTTTGCTCATGGCATTTTACTGGGAAAGAGAGGAGCCTTTTTATATGTCGGGAAATCCTATGAATGATGAAAAAGGTGACCCGATACCTCAGGTCTGTATTACGACTCCGAATTGTGGTAACAAACTGTCTGGTACTATTGTGAATCAATATTTCAGTGTTTTTCAGAATTATCCCCAAAATGAATATTATCCTATCTGTTTTGAACTAAAATCACCCGACACACTTACTTTCAAGATAAACGGTATTGTAAATCATTGGCCTGATAGTGGCATTCTTGTTCGCAGGAGTAACGAGAATCCGGTTTTTTCATCAGATATCATTGAATTGTATAAGGAGCATTATAATGTACCCGATGTGGAAGTGACAGATACAAACATATTCGATATTTCAGGAATTGAACCCTCTCCTTTTATCGGCAAATGGGAATGGGCTGAAAACGGTCCTTGGCAGAATTTCTATGTCTATGTAGGCGAGCGAGGTGATTCCCTGCTTGTTGCTGCGGGTGGGGTGTTCTTGGGTGGAGACAGGATACAGAATGCCGAGCGCGATGAGGAAAATAAACTTTTCCCGCAAGCATCACTTTTGTTACCGAAGAGTGGCAATAGTGCTGTCGGGCATTTTGTTGGCAATGAAATTCCATTCGCAGGTACTTGTAATTGCGGTGTGACATTGGAACTGTTCAGTACCAATACTTTATTGTTCAGGACAGATACATCCATAGGCTATTGGCCGGATAGTGCTGTAATGGTGCGAGTCAATAGCGAGAATCCAGCTTTTAGATAACATGTTTTCTTTCTGTTAATTGTAGAACGCGAAAACTGAAAATGCCTTTACTTATTTTATCATAGACTACAACAGGCTGACTTTTTTGAAGTCAGCC
>JAZLBZ010000089.1:0-30357 GCA_045613945.1 Bacteroidaceae bacterium | reverse complement strand
TGGCTCTCTGCTGAACCAGTATCAGTGTTAGACGTTCCGTATGTGCCAAAGATCTCTTTCTTTTTCTCTGAATCCAAATACATAATTTGAAGTTTTAAAGGGTTAAAAAAATATATCTTTTGGCCGACAAATGAATGCGCCCGGGGCGCACTATGTTGCCAACGCGGATGCAAAGATACAACCATTTTACGGAATGACAATCACTTTGCTGCATTTTTTTGCAACATTCGCCTTTTGCGCACGTCCAAGAAGGCTTATTTTCAAACAATTATGCACAAAGGGTTGAGAAAGGAGCATTTTCTCGCTATTTTTGTGTAACTTTGCAGTCGCTTGGCGACTGCTCAATGAGCAATGGCTGTTGCACAAGAAACTAAAACAAGGAAACACAAGTAGTATATGCAGAATATTCGTAACATCGCAATCATTGCGCACGTAGACCATGGCAAGACAACGCTCGTTGACAAAATGATGCTGGCAGGCAACCTGCTCAAGGAGCAGGACAACGACAAGCTCACACTCGACAACAACGAGTTGGAGCGCGAGAGAGGAATAACCATCCTTTCAAAGAACGTATCTATCCAATACAAGGATACAAAAATCAACATCATTGACACTCCGGGACACAGCGACTTTGGTGGCGAGGTTGAGCGCGTGCTCAACATGGCGGACGGATGCATTCTGCTTGTAGACGCCTTTGAGGGTCCAATGCCACAGACACGCTTTGTGCTGCAGAAGGCATTGCAGATTGGACTGAAGCCAATTGTTGTTGTAAACAAGGTAGACAAGCCCAACTGCCGCCCCGAGGAGGTATATGAGATGGTCTTCGACCTTATGTTCTCTTTGGAGGCCACCGAGGAGCAACTCGATTTCCCGGTGCTCTACGGCAGCGCGAAGAACAACTGGATGAGCACCGACTGGCGCAACGAGACAACCGACCTCACAGCTCTGCTAGATGCAATCCTTGAACACATCCCCGCACCCAAGAAACTGGAGGGTACACCACAGATGCTCATCACATCGCTCGACTACTCGCCCTACACCGGCCGTATTGCAGTTGGACGCGTACATCGCGGCACGCTCACTGAGGGCTCGAACGTCACACTCGTGAACCGCAACGGCGAGCAGAGCAAGATGAAGATAAAGGAACTGCACACCTTTGAGGGACTCGGCCGCCGCAAGACCGAGAGCGTATCATCGGGCGACATCTGCGCAATCGTAGGACTCGAGAAGTTCGAGATTGGCGACACCATCTGCGACTTTGAGAACCCCGAGGCACTGCCACCAATTGCCATTGACGAGCCAACAATGAGCATGCTCTTCACAATCAACGACTCGCCATTCTCTGGCAAGGAAGGCAAGTTCGTTACATCGCGCCACATACAGGACCGTCTTGACAAGGAACTTGACAAGAACCTGGCACTGCGTGTAAAGAAAGACCCCGAGGAGGATGCATGGACAGTATTCGGCCGTGGCGTGCTCCACCTTTCGGTGCTCATTGAGACAATGCGCCGCGAGGGATATGAACTGCAGGTGGGCCAGCCACAGGTAATCTACAAGGAGATTGACGGTGTGAAGCACGAGCCAATAGAGGAACTCACAATCAATGTGCCAACCGACTATTCAAGCAAAATCATAGACATGGTCACACGCCGCAAGGGCGAGATGCTCTCAATGGAAGCACAGGCCGACCGCGTGAACATCGAGTTCAACATCCCCTCACGCGGAATCATCGGTTTGCGCACCAACGTGCTCACAGCATCGGCCGGCGAGGCAATCATGGCACACCGCTTCAAGGAGTACCAGCCATTCAAGGGCGATATTGAGCGCCGCACAAACGGTTCACTGGTAGTGATGGAGAGCGGCACCGCATTCGCATACGCAATCGACAAGTTGCAGGAGCGCGGCAAGTTCTTCATCAACCCACAGGAGGATGTATATGCCGGCCAGGTTGTTGGCGAGCACATCCACGAGAACGACCTTGTCATCAATGTCACAAAGAGCAAGAAACTCACCAACATGCGCGCAAGCGGCAGCGACGACAAGGCACGCATTGTTCCGCCAATAATATTCTCTCTTGAGGAGGCATTGGAATACATCAAGGAGGACGAATACCTTGAGGTGACACCAAAGTCTATGCGTATGCGCAAGATTATCCTTGACGAGATTGAGCGCAAGCGTGCAAACAAGCAGTAACTAAGGTATAGTATGGGCAGGCTACCGATATACACTCTACTTTTCCTGCTCCTCTTTTCGTGCAAAGGGAACGAGGAGCAGAAGTACACCATTCAGGGAGAGGGTGTAACAGGCGGTACACTCTTCCTTTGGGGCACCGATGAAAGCCACAAGAGCGTCTCATCGGTCAACAGCAACGGCAGTTTCACAATATCCGTCACCTTGAACGACACTGCGTTCTTTACCTTGATGCTCCCCAACAACAAGACCATACCACTGTTTGCCGAGCCCGGCGTAACAGCAACCCTTGAGCCCGACTCTACCCTAAAGAGCGGATGGCGCGTAAAAGGCGGTGGCATGCAAGCCCTGCACGACAGCATCTCGCGCGTACTTGACGCCGCAGACAACCTCGACAAGCAGAAGAAAATCATTGACGAGTTTATAGTTAAATATCCCATAAGCGAGGTCAATGTCGAGATTTTCCGCCGCTACCTTGCCGACGTTCCCCACCCCGACAACGAATACCTACGCAGGATGATTTCAAAGTACGGAGGTGTTCTACAGGACCACCGCTACTTTTCCATAATGAGAAAGTTGCTCGACAAGAAGACCGGCAACGTCAAGCATCGTCTGTTCCCTACATTCCACTACACAACCATTGACGGGAAGAAGGCTAATCAAGGAACATACGCCGACAAGTATCTCCTTGTCAATTTCTGGGCAACATGGAACCCCGAAAGCCATAAGTTCGTAAAGGACCTGCGCAACGTCAGGGAGAAAATCAAGAGCGAGAACTTTGTCATCCTCAACATATCGCTTGACAGCGACACTACAAAGTGGATAGACGCGGTCATCGGCGACAGCATCATTGGCGACAACGTGCTCGACATCAAGGGAATGAACAGCGAAACCCTGGAGTCGTTCAACATCGTCACACTCCCCTACTCGGTTCTCGTTACCCCCTACAAGCGCATATCCGAATATGGGATTAAGCTCGACAGCCTTGCCACCGCAAGGATTGACTCACTGACACACAGGCACGACGTGAAAGAAGAGGAAAAGGAGAAGAAAAAGAAGAAAAACAACAGATAACAGACCAGAATATGCTCGTTAAGGTTCTTGCCGCAGCCATACAAGGCATAAATGCGACGCTTGTCACCATTGAGGTAAATGCACTTCGAGGCATAAAGTTCTACCTTGTCGGCCTCCCCGACAACGCTGTCAAGGAGAGCCAGCAGCGAATAAACTCGGCATTCCACCACAATGGCCTGCGCTTTCCAAGCAAACAGATTATCGTGAACATGGCACCCGCCGATATAAAGAAGGAGGGTTCGGCCTACGACTTGCCAATAGCCATAGGCATACTTGCAGCCGACGAAGCCGTCTCAACAGCAAAACTCGACCGTTATCTGATAATGGGCGAGTTGGGACTTGACGGCAAGATTCTCCCCATAAAAGGAGCATTGCCAATAACCATCAAGGCAAAGGAACTTGGCTACGAGGGCATCATCCTGCCCCAGGGAAATGCAGCCGAAGCCGCCGTCGTAAACGGAATCACCGTATATGGAGCCGACAATCTGGCACAGGTGCTCCAGTTCCTTGACGACAAGGAGGAGATACCGCCCTACAAGGTTGACATTGAGAACGATTTCTACTCAAAGCAATGCACTTTCCCATTCGATTTCAGCGAGGTACGCGGACAGGAGAGCGTCAAGCGCGCTTTTGAAGTAGCGGCAGCAGGCGGCCACAACCTCATCATGGTGGGCCCTCCGGGCAGCGGAAAATCCATGATGGCAAAGCGCCTGCCATCCATTCTGCCACCACTCACGCTCGACGAGAGCCTTGAGACCACAAAGATACACTCAGTCAGCGGCATGATGCCCGACGGCACATCACTCATCACACAGCGTCCTTTCCGCAGCCCGCACCACACAATCTCATCGGTGGCCCTCTGCGGCGGCGGTGCAAATCCCAAACCCGGCGAAATTTCTCTTGCACACAACGGAGTGCTGTTCCTTGACGAACTGCCCGAGTTCAGCCGCGACGTGCTTGAGGTGATGCGCCAGCCACTCGAGGACCGCAAGATATGCGTTGCACGCGCAAACTACAAGGTTGAATACCCGGCAGGCGTTATGTTCATTGCATCAATGAACCCCTGTCCATGCGGCTACTACAACCACCCAACAAAAGCCTGCACCTGCAGCCCGGGACAGGTTCAGCGTTACCTTAACAAGATAAGCGGCCCACTACTCGACCGCATAGACCTGCAGATTGAGATTACACCGGTACCATTTGAGGAAATATCAAACACCGCACCCGGCGAGACAAGCGCAGTAATACGCGAGCGCGTCATTGCCGCACGCAAGATACAGGAGCAGCGCTATAAAGGCGAGAAAGGCATCTACTGCAACGCGCAGATGACCCCAAAACTCATAACAAAATACGCAGCACTCGACGAGACAAGCCTTGCCATGCTAAAGACCGCCATGACAAGGTTCGACCTCTCGGCGCGTGCATACGACCGAATACTAAAGGTTGCCCGCACGATTGCAGACCTTGACGGCAGCAAGGACATACAGTTCCAGCACATCGCCGAGGCAATAGGCTACCGCAACCTCGACAGAGAGAGTTGGGGAACATAACAAGCGGAAAGGTGAAAGGTTAAAGGTGAAAACTTGTGCAAGCGAGCAAAACATAAAGTTTGCTTTGATGTTTTACTGCGAGCGTAGCCAAGTTTCAAACACACGTAGTGTGGTTAAAGGTAAAAACGGAAAAGCAAAAATGAAACGTATAATATTTATACTACTGTTCTCGACCACCGTAACCATCTCTTTTGGACAGGATTGGTTTAGAATCCTAAACGGTGCGGTCAAGGTTGGCCAAGCCCTGACACTGAGCGACGAAGAACTAGCAGACATAGTGCGCAAAAGCATCTATGAAATGGACAGGGAAAACAATGTCTGCGCCGAAAGCAGCAATTACACCAAACGTCTGCACCGCATTACAAAAGGCATGACAGATGCAGACGGTATTCCATTGAATTTCAAAGTATACCGCACAAGCCAATTAAATGCCTTTGCCTGCCCCGATGGCAGTGTGAGGGTATTCTCGGCACTGATGGACATTCTCTCAGACGAGGAACTGCTGGGAGTGATTGGGCACGAAATAGGACATGTAGCCCTGCGCCACTCAAAAAAGGCCTGGAAAGACGAGTTGCTGCGCAGCGCGGCCTCTGATGCCATTGGAGCATTCAACGATACATGGGCCAGTTTGTCGGGGTCGGTAATAGGCAGCATTTCGAGCGCAGCAATATCGGCTCAATTCTCCAAAGAGCAAGAGAGGAAAGCCGACGATTACGGATACGAGTTCCTCAAGAAGTGCGGCAAGAACCCCTGGGCTATCGCTTTGGCATTCAAAAAAATAAAGGAGTTCTCTCAAGAGGATGAGGAGGCATTCGATATTCTGCTACAAGCGTTCTCCACTCACCCCGATTTTGAAGAGCGCATTGAAAGAATAAAAGAAAAGGCCATACATGACGGCTATCCAACAAACTAACTGATACACAAGATGGAAATAAACAATATATGCGTATACTGCGCATCGAGCAACAAGGCCGCCGAGGTTTACGGCGACACTGCGTATGAGCTGGGCGCCCTGCTCGCTAAGGAGGGTATAACAGTTGTTACCGGCGCAGGAGGCATTGGCCTCATGCGCAAGGTTGAGGACGGCGCGCTCGACAACGGCGGCAAGGCCATTGGCGTTATCCCGCAGTTTATGGTAGACCAAAACTGGCACCATACCGGGCTCACCCGGCTGCACATCACCGCATCAATGCACGAACGCAAGCAGATGATGGCCAACCTGAGCGATGCAGTCATTGCCCTGCCAGGAGGCTGTGGAACCATTGAGGAACTTAGCGAGATTATCACCTGGAAGCAGTTGGGGCTCTACCTCAACCCCATCGTAATCCTCAACATCAACGGCTATTACGACCACTTCATAGCCCAGTTAGAAAAGGCTGTGGAGGAACATTTCATGGGCGAGATACACAGCAAGATATGGAGCGTTGCCACAACACCGGCCGAGGCTCTTGAAGCAATACGCAACACACCGCGCTGGAATACCGAGATAAGAAAATACGCAGCACTATGACCGATGCTCTTGCACCATACTGCATGACAAATGACAACATCATCCTGCTGTTGCTCATTTTTAACCTTGTAGGCATATCGTATGTCCTGCTGATGAACGGCGCCAATATCCTTGAGCGCACAAAATGCATATTCTACTACGAGAACAAGAGCACACCATACAATGACCGCACACATATTACAAGAATATGCAATTTCCTGATGGATTTCCAGACCATATTCTACGCAACCATCGTATCAGCAGGCATGGTAGATGAGCACTGCTTCAACATCACCAAAGAGAACTCGCCCACAGTCCTGGCAACGCTTGCAGCAATATATACAGTCTTTTTCCTGGCGAAAAGAGGCGTATACAGAACTGTCAACAGCATACTTTTCTCAAATGGCATAAGCGAAGAGTGGAACAGTTTCTACCTCTTTGCCACAAAACTATGGGGATTCACGCTTGCCCCCGCAACTTTAGCCATTCTTTTCTTGCCGGAAATTTCTTTAAAATATGTAGTAATTTATTCAATTTTGACACTCGCTGCATACCTATGCACCA
Source organism: Bacteroidaceae bacterium (assembly GCA_045613945.1). GTDB lineage: Bacteria > Bacteroidota > Bacteroidia > Bacteroidales > Bacteroidaceae > HGM04593. The sequence goes on along the minus strand of JAZLBZ010000089.1, from coordinate 23,490 downwards.
TAATAAGGGGCGCCAAGAAAATCATTTTTGCAAAAAAATGCATTTATGTTGATATTTTTTTATATCTTTGCGCACTTGAATTTCTACCATTAGCAATAGTGTGGAAAACTGTTCAACAACTAAAAATTTCATAACGATAAAAATTTAGTGCTTTGAAGGTAAGTAAGATATTGGTGTCACAACCTAAACCGGCTACAGGAAAGTCTCCTTATTTTGACATTGCGGAGAAACATAACGTGCAGATTGATTTTTGCTCTTTCATCAAGGTAGAAGGAGTTACTGCAAAGGAGTTCAGACAGCACAAGGTGTCGATACTTGACCACAGCGCCATTGTGTTCCTGTCACGTCACGCTATAGACCATTTCTTTACATTGTGCAAGGAGTTGAGAGTATCGATTCCCGATGACATGAAATATTTCTGTTTGTCAGAGACTATTTCACTCTACATTCAGAAGTATGTACAGTACCGCAAGAGAAAGGTATTCTTCGGCAATGGACATATTCAGGACCTTGAGCCGCTCTTTGCAAAGCACAAGACCGAGAGATACTTTGTACCGGCATCAAACGTACACAACAACGAACTGAATGTACTGTTCGACAAGTATGGCATACAGCGTTCACAGGCCGAGATGTACCGCACAGTGAGCACCGACATTGCTCCCGAGTACATCAAGTCGTATGACATGCTCATCTTCTTCAGCCCACACGGTATCGACTCATTGAACAAGAATGTCCCCGACTACGTACAGGGAGAACAACTTGTAGCCTGCTTTGGCAATGTAACAGCCGAGTACATCAAGGCACATGGCTTGAGGCTCGACCTTGAGGCGCCTTCGGCCTCGGCAACCAACATGCCGGCAGCCCTGGACGCATACCTGACAGCGAACAACAAATAAAAAGATACACTTCCTTCAGCCTCGTCCACAAGACGGGGCTGAATTATTCAAACCCAACAGCCAGCAGCGATGAGACGCAACACTTTTCCATTAAAGGAACACCTGAAGAGCAAAAGAGTCATTGAGCAGGTATACACCAATGGCGCTTCGGTCACTTCGTACCCGTTGCGGGCATTCTTCATTGAGCAACCGGCTCTTGAGCAGGAACCCACAGCCGCAATACTCATCAACGTATCAAAAAAGAGATTCCGCCACGCTGTCGACCGCAACCTTGTAAAAAGACGCATACGCGAAGCCTATCGCACAAGCAAGCACCCCTTTATTGACGCATTGGAAAGCAATGGAAAAAAAATGGCAGTTGCCATAATATACATTGACAACAAACACAACAGCACCGCGTTCATAAAAAAGAAAATGACAAAAGTGCTCGAAAGCATACTTGTAAAAGCCTCGTTAATATGCGCAAATTCCTGACCACACTGCTCATTCTGCCCATCAGGTTCTATCAGAAGGCAATATCGCCTCTAACACCGCCGATGTGCCGTTTCACGCCAACCTGCTCACAATACGCCATTGAGGCATTGCGCAAGCACGGCCCGTTCAAGGGGCTATACCTTGCCATCAGGCGACTACTGCGCTGCCATCCCTGGGGAGGCTCGGGATATGACCCGGTGCCATAAACAAACGGCAATGAGACTCATAGACATCCACACCCACAACCACTTGGCCGACACTGCTGACGCAATCTACAACAGCGGCGAGAGTTACTGTACCGGCAAGAGAATCTCAACCGGCATACACCCCTGGCATATCGCCAGCGACTGGGAAAGCACTTTTGCAGCAATATCACAGATTGCCCACGCCGACAATGTCCTTGCCATTGGAGAGTGCGGACTCGACACACTGAAATCACCCGCAACACTAGAACTGCAGGAAATTGTTTTCCGCGCCCACGCCCGGCTTGCCGAGACAGTCAGCAAGCCCCTCATCATACACTGCGTAAAGGCACACGACAGGCTCATGGCACTGCACAAGGAACTTGCTCCCGGACAGGCATGGATTCTGCACGGTTTTCGGGGCAAGCCACAACAGGCTGCACAACTTGTAAAAGAAGGGTTCTACATCTCGCTGGGGGAGAAGTTCAACCCCGGGAGCATAAGAGAACTCCCAAGCGAAAGAATCTTCATCGAGAGCGATGAGAGCCCCCGTCCCATCGCCGACATATATGCAGCCATTGCTGCAGCAATGGGAGTCACTACCGAGCAACTCGCCCGCCAAATAAGTGTCAACGCACGTATATTCAGACAATTTTAATCCTTTTATCCCGTTTATTTAAAAAGGGAGCGATGTTTATGCCACAATAATTGGTTACGATAAACAAATTTCCTTATTTTTGTCATCAGCAAGCAAACGGAATGGATAAACTCAAGACACATACCGACAAGCGTGGAAACCTCACCATTGTTGAGGAGGGCATTGACGTACCCTTCAAGATACAGCGCGTCTACTGGATACACAGCGTTCCCGCAGGCGAAGAGCGCGGCAAGCACTCGAACAAGGTTTCGTGGGAGTATGTCGTTGCAGTCAACGGAAGCGTGGAGATAACCCTTGAGGACATCAACGGCCGCCAGACCTATCTGCTCGATTCAAAGGAGAAAGGACTGCTCATTCCGCCCGACACCTGGGACGAGATAAGGAACTTCTCGCCCGACGCTGTGCTGCTTGTAATGGCCTCGCATTCATATGACGAATCGGCCTACATACACTCGTACGAGGAGTTCTTGAAACATATCGGCAAATGATGGAACAGCAGACAAGTGCATACATTGTAAAGAGGTACACCGCCGGACAACAGGCCGAGTGGGACAGTTTTGTCGACATCAGCCGCAACGGCACATTCCTACACAAACGCGGATATATGGACTACCACGCCCACCGCTTTGCCGACCACTCGCTAATGTTCTACAACGGCACCGAACTTGTAGCCATAATGCCCGCACATATAAAGGACGGTTGCCTATGCTCGCACAACGGGCTCACATACGGCGGCCTGCTGCTACCTCACAACATAACAACAGCAAATGTCCTTGAACTCTTCAATGCAATAAGAAGATATCTGCGCGACAGCAGCGCAGCAACAAGCATCATATACAAGCCTACGCCACACATCTATCACAGTTACCCCTGCGAGGAGGACCTGTATGCACTGTTCCGCCAGGGAGCAACACTCACCGAGCGCAAGGTATCATCGGCTATTCCCCTGCAAAGACCGCTAGCCATGAGTGGCAGACGTAAATTGACCCAAAAGGCAAAGAGCAGCCTGCGCATTGTTGAGGATGGCGACCTTGCCACATTCTGGGACATTCTGGAAGCAAGACTCCTGAGCAAATACAGCGTGGCACCAGTGCACAGCCTTGAGGAGATTACACTGCTCAAGAGCCGCTTTCCACAGAACATAAGACTCTTTTGTGTTACAGACAATGGCGGCAACACACTTGGAGGCGTGTTGCTGTTCGTAACCGACAACGTAGTACATATGCAGTATTCGGCAACAACCGAAGAGGGAAGACGCATCAGCGCTCTCGACTATCTATATGAGGAACTGATACACAACCACTTTGCGGGAAAGGAGTACTTCGACTTCGGGATATCAGTTGAAGATGGAGGCCGCTACCTTAACGAAGGGCTCATAGCCTACAAGGAGCGCCTGGGCGGACGTGCCGTTGTTTATGACACATATACCATTGACCTAAAAGAGAGTGGCAGATGATTAAGTATTGCGACCTTAAAGAGATTAACCAAAGATATGAACCGACGCTCACCCAGGCGGTAACAAGGGCCGTGCAATCGGGCTGGTATATACGTGGCAAGGAGTGCGAGGAGTTCGAACAAGCCTTCGCCGCCTACTGCGGATGTGGGCATTGCATTGGAACAGGCAACGGGCTCGACGCGCTTACAATCATCCTGAAGGCATATTGCGAAATGGGGGTAATGCAACAGGGCGACGAGGTCATCGTTCCTGCAAACACGTACATTGCCACCATTCTCTCCATAATACAGGCAGGGCTCAGACCCGTTCTTTGCGAACCCTGTGCCAACAACTGTAACATTGACCCCACGCTCATAGAAAGCCTCATCACCGAGCGCACACGCGCCATTATACCGGTGCATCTCTATGGTCTTGTGGCCGACATGGACAGAATAAATGAGATAGCAACAAGACACTCGCTAAGAGTCATTGAGGACAGCGCACAGGCACATGGCGCACTCTACAATGACAAGCGCACTGGTAGCCTGGGCGATGCCGCAGCATTCAGTTTCTACCCGGGGAAGAATCTGGGAGCATTGGGCGACGGAGGTGCCATCACCACCAATGACACAAGACTTGCCAACGTTGCACGTACCATTGCCAACTACGGTTCAAGCACAAAATACGTAAACATCTTCAAGGGGGTAAACAGCCGCCTCGACGAGATACAGGCAGCCGCCCTCAGCGTAAAACTCGGGCACCTTGACACCGACAACGAAAGACGCCGCGAGATTGCACTCCGCTACATAAACGGAATCGCCAACCCGCTTGTCACATTGCCGGCAACAAGCCACAACGGCAGCCATGTATATCACATCTTTGCCATCACCACCCCACACAGGGAGCAACTCAGGCAACACCTGTTGGAACAGGGAATAGAAACTCTCATACACTACCCCATCCCCCCGCACAGGCAGGAGGCAATGCGTGAATTCTCGCACCTGCACCTGCCCATTACCGAGCATCTGCACGCCTGCGAACTGAGCCTGCCCTGCCACCAGGCAATGAGCGACAGTGACGTCAAGGAGGTTATCAATGCTGTAAATTCATTCACAGCCTGATTAAACGCCAGCCACCCCGCAAGCAAAAACCGCAGAAATTATTTGGCATTTACACTTTTAATGCCTATCTTTGCAAAGATAATCTTTGCGAAGATTAGTACCGCTCTTCAAAAGAGAGCACAAGAGGATTGTCCTATGGTGTAATGGTAGCACAACAGGTTTTGGTTCTGTTTGTCCTGGTTCGAATCCGGGTAGGACAACAACAAAAAAGTCAGCTTTTTAAGCTGACTTTTTTTGTTGTATATCGGTTGTCTAAATCCGCAAGCCCGGCTCTTAAATCTCGGTCTCAAGAATCTCCATCCATCTTTTCTCCTGCTCTGGTGTCAAATCCTGCATCAACTCCAGTTTTGACAATATTGAAGCAGAATAACTCTCAACTGCACTCTGCATAGCCTCCATCTCGGCAGGATACAGTTCCTTCAGTTCTTCCTCGGACAAGGTGTCGACAGCAACCATAACATCACTATAATTGTCACTCAACTCCTTCATCTCTGAATATAATCCGTCCATAGCGTCAATGACCTCATCAGCAGTTGCCGCCTTGTCAAAATTTTCAGTAGCTTTATTCATCACTTCCACTGTCATCATCATAACATCAGCCGGTGTAGTCTCTTTCTTGCTCTCACCACAACTTGCCAACACCAGAACAGCCATCAAGGCCACAAATAATTTTTTCATAACTATACTTTTAAATTAATGATTCAAACTGCTCAAAGATATCAATTACCCGGGATAATTCAAATTTTTATCTGCGATATTTTCCAGAATTTCACAAAGATACTTGTTGGCTTCCCAACGTGCCTCGGGCAGGTTCATAAGCAGATAGTTGCCGCAATCGCGCGCCGTAGCACCCGGCACCTCGCCCTCGTACGATGCCACAAAGGCAAAGGTCTCCTTCACCAAAGGCAGTATGTCGGCCGAAGTCAAATCACCCTTCACAATGAGATAATTACCGGTGAGACATCCCATAGGTCCCCAATATATTATCCTGTCGGCCCATACAGGGTGGTTGCGCAGGAATGTTGCTGCAAGATGCTCAATGGTGTGTATTGCACTTGGGCTGAGCACCGGTTCGCGGTTAGGTTCTTTCATGCGCACGTCAAAGGTGGTCACCACCTCACCACCTACACAGTCCTTGCGCGATACATATATGCCGCGCTCAAGGCGCAGATGGTCAATTGTAAAACTTGGTATCTTCTCCATAACAATGTTTGTTAAAGTTTCATAAGAAAGCGTCTTGTCACGCCAAATGAGCGGTCGGCCATCTCACCCCAGAAGTTCTCGTACTGTTCAATATGCTTATCCACGCCCGGTGTGTCGCTTATTATGCGGAAACTCACAAATGGCACGCCATATATGTGGCACGTCTGCGCAATGGCAGCCGACTCCATGTCAACAGCCAGGCCGGCAGGAAAGTTGCCCTTTATCTTGTCGAGTTCACTGCGGTCGGTAATAAACTGGTCACCGGTACATATAAGGCCTGCATGTATGCGGGTGGCATTCCCGGCCTCGTCATTGAGTGACTGCGCGGCGCTGCACATAGCATCATCGGCAACAAACACTGCCGGCAAGCCCTGCACCTGGCCATATTCACAGCCCATGCCGCACCACACATCGTGGTACACGATTGATGAACTCACCACAACATCCATTACCCCAAGAGAGCAGTCGATACCGCCGGCAACACCGGTGCTCACCATTGCATCGGGCGCAAATGAGCGTATAAGTTCCGCTGCTCCAAGCGCCGCATTCACCTTGCCAATACCGCACTGGCGCAGGATAATCTCATTCCCGCCAACGCGCCCCACAAGATACTTTATGTTATTTCTCTCACATTCGGCACCTCCATCAAGCATAGCAGCAAGTTGCTCAAACTCAGAGGTCATCGCCGTCAAGACACCTATCTTCATCAATAAATTTATTTAAAGTTCTAAGTTTTAACCACACAATTTGTGTGCCGCAAAAAGCGAATTTTTTCAAAGGTAAATTTGCAGGCTCATGTTATCGAAACTTCGTTTTCACCTTTGACATCATGCCATAACCAATGTCACAAGCACATATATCCAATGGGCTGCAATACCTGCAACCAGGCCACCGATTGTGTGAGAAAGAATATCCTTTGAGGTAAGGCGGCGATAACCAAGAGCATCAAGCATCGCAGTGTGCGTACTCAAGAAACCGCTCCAGCACATACCGATTGCGGTGAACACAGCAATGGCATTGCCGTCAATCCAACCCTCGGCAGCAAAGTTTGGAATAAGGCCAAGAGCTGCACCAACTGCGCCGATAGCCGTAATTGGGAAAGCAATGAGATGAGGATCGGTAAAGCCAAACAGCCACTCGAACAGGAAACTCAGTTTCTCGCCAATCCAGGGCAGCAGTTCAACACCCTGATATGCAGCACCGGTAAAGCCTTCGGCCTTGTCTGGGCCAAATGTGAATACCATCACAAGTGTAGAAATCACAAGCACGCCGGGGATAATCATCATACCCACATCTACACCTGTGCGTCCGCCATCGAGCAATGCGTCAAGAACACGCAGGAAAACAGGTTTTCTGCTGTGCACTTCCCTGCTCTCCTTGACATCTTGCAATTCTGCAGCATTCTCCTCCTTGAAACGAGGATACGCCTTGACAACAAAGTACTGCATAAGCCTTGTAGAGACAATACAGCCAATCATGGCGCCTATGAATCCCACGAAAGACTCCATAAAATAGCCCTGACCTATCATAAACACAATAACCAGCAGGCCCATACCAAAGGATGTTCCAAAGTTATTGAGCGAAATGAACTGGTATTTCTTGAAATATGACGCAAACTTCTTGTCCTGTGCCAATGAGATAATGGCCGGGTTGTCCGAGAGGAATGTAAGCACGGCACCCAACGATGCCACGCCCGGGAGGTTGAAAAGAGGCTTCATCAAAGGACGGAGCAACTTCTCAAGCAGATTTACAACACCAAACTCAACAAAAATCTTGCCAATGGCACCTGTCAACACACATATTGCCATAAGATAGAATACAGTGTTGAGCAACAGGTCGTGAGCCGTGTTCATAATGGTGTTCAACATATTTGCCGTACCCATCTTTGAGCCCAGATAACCGAACAAGGCAACAAAGACCACAAGACAGATTACGCCGGCCGGAATCCATCCAAAAAGTTTTCTAAAAAGTCTCTTTATTGTTTTCATAGTTATTGATTAAGTTTCCCTTCCAAAAGTATCAGTATCCCGTTTCTAAAACCTTGTAAAATTATATCTAAAATCTGAAAGCAGCAACATTATATGGATATGTTTACAAAAAGTAAAATGATAATAACCCTATTTTTTTTGAAAAAATTGTTTATTGAAATAATTTGCCGTATCTTGCACTGGTATAGTGTAGCAAAAGTAGCGTTACACTAGTAAACAGGAAATAAAAACACTTAAAAAACAATTATATGATTCCAGCAGAATTTGACGAGATTCGTCCTTATAACCCCGAAGAACTCCCACAAATCTATGAAGAACTCATTGCCGACCCAGAATTTCAGGCCGTAATGGGCTATGTTTTCAAGGATATTCCATTTGAGTATGTGGCAGCCAAGATGCGCGCCTGCAAGACCAATCTTGATTTTCAGGTAAACATGGTGCTCCCATTCCTGCAGAATGTGCTCGAGAAACTGTCGGCCGGACTCACATCGAGCATTGAGAACAAGGAGAGCCTTGCCAAGTCGCTCTGCATTTCAAACCACCGCGACATCATCATGGACTCAGCATTCCTGTGCATGGTACTTGTACAGAATACCGGCAATACCGTTGAGATTGCAATCGGCGACAACCTTCTCATCCGCCCCTGGATTAAGAAACTGGTACGCGTGAACCGCAGTTTCATCGTGCAGCGCTCGGCAAGCATGCGCGAGATGCTCGCATCGTCAAAGCGCCTGTCGTCATACATGCACCACGCCATCACCCAGCGCCAGCAGCCCATCTGGCTTGCACAGCGCGAGGGCCGTGCCAAAGACAGCAACGACCGCACACAGGAGGGCCTCATCAAGATGCTTTCAATGTACAGCGGTGGCGACATCATCGACGCACTGAAGGAACTGAACATCGCGCCAACCACCATATCATACGAGTTCGACCCCTGCGACTACCTCAAGGCGAAGGAGTTCCAGCAGAAGCGCGACAACCCGGAGTGGAAAAAGGCGCCACAGGACGACCTCATCAATATGAAGGCCGGCATGTTCGGCTACAAGGGCGGCATCCACTACCACATTGCCGACTGCATCAATGATGAGATTGACGCCATTGACCGCTCACTTGGCAAAAACGAGAAGACCGCAGCTGTAGCACGTATTATTGACCGCCACATCCACAAGAACTATAAGTTCTGGCCAATCAACTACTACTTCTACGAGTTGCTCACCGGCGATGCACGCTTTGCCGACAAGTACACAGCCGAGGAGAAGGCAAAGCTTGACGCTTACCTGCAGGGACAGATTCTGAAGGTTGACCTCCCCGACCGCGACGACGAGTTCTGCCGCACAAAGATACTCGAGATGTATGCCAACCCGGTAATCAACTACCTGAAGGCTTGCGCAAACGAGTAAAACGTAAAGTTTGCCTTGACGTTTTGCAACCAGTGCAACCAAGACTCGCTAAAGGCAGCCGCCAACAGAGGAGTAAATATAAAAAAGCATTCAGGCTCACAGGCCTGAATGCTTTTTTATTTACCGTATATCCCAACTATCCTGTCAAGTATTGACATCAGTTCATCCATCTTTTCGCAGCGGAGCATCTCAATGCGCAAGGGGCGGAAATCGTTGAGCCCTTTGAGCAGCGGTGTCGCCGCAAGGTGACGGCGCACGTGCAATATTCCGGGGCGCTCGCCAAGCCATTCAACGCTGTCTTTCACCTGCTCACGCAGGATATCCATACACTCCCCGAATGTAAACGGCACCGCAGGCTCGCCATGCTCAAGATAGTGCTTCACATCGCGGAAAATCCAGGGCTGGCCAAAACTGGCACGACCAATCATCACAGCATCCACGCCATACTTGTCAAAGCACTCCTTTGCACGCTCGGGGGTCTTCACATCGCCATTGCCAATAATTGGAATGTGCATTCGGGGGTTCTCCTTTATCTTGCCAATGAGTGTCCAGTCAGCATCGCCGGTGTACATCTGCGCGCGGGTGCGGCCATGCACTGTCAGCGCGGCTATACCGCAATCTTGCAGGCGCTCGGCAAGGTCAACAATGCACTTGCTATTCTCGTCCCATCCCAGGCGGGTCTTCACCGTAACAGGAATGTTCACAGCATCCACCACAGCCTTTGTAATCTCGAGCAACTTTGGAATATTCTGCAGCATACCCGCACCACAGCCCTTGCGTGCCACCTTCTTCACAGGGCAGCCAAAGTTGATGTCAAGAATATCGGGCCTTGCAAGTTCCACACGCTTGGCGGCCTCAACCATAGGCTCTACCTCGTTGCCATATATCTGTATTGCCACAGGGCGCTCCTTGTCATAGCCCTGCAGTTTGCGCACAGTACTGTTGACGTCGCGTATCAAGGCGTCGCTCGAAACAAACTCGGTATACACCATATCTACACCGAATCGCTTGCACAGCAAGCGGAACGCCGCATCGGTCACATCCTCCATTGGAGCAAGAAATATGGGATATTTCCCGAATTCTATATTGGCAATCTTCATTGTCTAATAATCTGCTATGAGTTTGTTATTTCCTTGCAAAGATATATCTTTGTAGGCAAAATACAAACTGTACACACTTTTAATAGACAAGCACTCATGTCATACTGAGCAAAGCGAAGTATCTCTAAAAGTCTGTCAACGGGGCATTGAGATTCTTCACATCCGTTCAGAATGACAAATACGCAATTTTGTCATTTCCAACTGCAACATCAACCATGAACTACAAAAGAAGCGACTTCGAGATAATGGCCCCTGTGGGCTCGCGCGAGAGCCTCGCGGCAGCCATCCAGGCAGGAGCAAACTCAATATATTTTGGTATTGAGCACCTTAACATGCGCGCCCACTCGGCAAGCGCATTCTCAATAAACGACCTGCGTGAGATAGCACAGATATGCGATGAGCACGGAATAAAGAGTTACCTCACTGTGAACACCATCATCTACGAGGATGACCTGGCGATGATGTATCAAATTATCGATGCTGCCAAAGAGAGCGGCATCTCTGCTGTCATTGCTGCCGATGTTGCAGTGATGCAGTACTGCAACCGCGTTGGCGTTGAGGTACACCTCTCTACACAACTTAACATTAGCAACAGCGAGGCTATGAAATTCTACGCACAGTTTGCCGATGTCGTGGTGCTTGCACGTGAACTTAAGATGGAGCAGGTTGCCGCAATACACAAGGTCATCGTCGATGAGAACATATGCGGCCCCAAAGGCGAGCTGCTGCGCATTGAGATGTTCTGTCATGGAGCATTGTGCATGGCAATCTCAGGCAAGTGCTATATGTCGCTCCACCAGCTTGGCCGTAGCGCCAATCGTGGCGAGTGCATGCAGATATGCCGCAGGGGATATATTGTAAAGGACCGCGAAAGCGACATTGAACTGGAGGTAGACAACAAGTATATCATGTCACCTAAGGACCTCAAGACCATCCGTTTCATCGACCGCATGATTGAGAGCGGCGTGCGCGTGTTCAAGATTGAGGGACGCGCGCGTGGCCCCGAATACGTACAGACCGTTGCCGGCTGCTACAACGAGGCACTCGAGGCCTACCTCGCAGGCGAACTCACCGAGGAGAAGAAGGATGCCTGGGACGAGCGACTGGCAACAGTGTTCAACCGAGGATTTTGGGACGGATACTACCAGGGACAGAAACTTGGCGAGTGGAGCAACATCTACGGTTCACAGGCCACCGAGCGCAAGGTATACATCGGAAAGGCGATGAAGCACTTCTCAAAACTTGGCGTGGGCGAGTTCCTCATTGAGGCTGGCACCATTGACGCAGGCGAGAAGATTCTCATCACCGGCCCCACAACAGGTGCCGTTTACCTTGAGCTTGAGGACCCACGTGTAAACCTTGAACCTGTTGAAAAGGTGAACAAGGGTGACAGGGTGTCGTTCAAGGTACCCTGCAAGGTGCGCCCCAGCGACAAACTCTACAAGATTGTAAAGACCGAGCACGGCTGCTGCGACTAATATATTAGCCGAAAGATGCTCACATCGGGGTTCATACACGACGACAACATCTTCGACAACAAGGCACCGGCAGGCAATGGCGGTGCAACATCGTTGTCCTACAAGGTACGCATTGACGGCAAGCAGTACTTCATGAAACAGTTGCGTCCCGAACAGCAGGACGAACTGCGCAACCGCACACTCTTCTACAAGGAGTACGAGATTGGCTGCTCCATCTCAAACAGCCATGTAGTGAAGTATGAGAAGATATGCGAGGACAAGAACGGCCTGTACATACTTATGGAGTACATCTATGGTTCAACGGTAGAGGAGATTCTCAACAGCAATAAAGGCTATTTCGCCAAAGAGCAGAACCTCTGGAAGTTCCTGCTGCAGTTGCTCGAAGGCATCAGATGCTTTCACCAACGAGGCATTGCCTATCTCGATTTCTCGCCCAACAACATAATGCTCACCCAGGTGGGCAGTAATGTAAAGATTGTTGACCTGGGTTTCTGTTTCAACAGCACATACGGGCACACAGCCGGCACAACAGCACAGTTTGCACCACCTGAAATTGAGCATATCAATGAGATTGACGAGCGCAGCGACATATATGCCATAGGGTGTTTGATGCAATATATCAAGGAGAAAAGCGGAGCAAAATACTCCAAAAAATTCAACAGCATTGCAGCACGTTGCCTCAATGAGAAGAAAGAGAAACGTTTTGCATCGACCGACGAGATGATGCGTACCATACGCCACCGCAACCGACGACGCAGCATCTTGCTGTCGCTCATTCCCGTCACGTTCATAGGCGTCATCCTTTATACAATGTTCGTTGGGAGAGAGACAATAGATACCGCGTCATTGAGCGGCGTCTACTACCGCATACTCTCTGCCGAGGAACGCACCTGCGAGGTCATTGGCGGAGAAGGTGACGAGTGGAACATCTACATTGCCGGGCATGCCACCATCGATGGCAAGCAATACCGCACCACACAAGTCGCCAAAGAGGCATTCAAAGGCACGCCCATCAAATCGGTATTCCTGCCCGAGGGAATAGAGACAATTTCAAACCATGCCTTTGCCGACTGCGATTCGGTTGTCACCATCTACATCCCAAGCACGGCAAAGAACATAAACGGAGCGTTCTGCGGAATGAGAAACCTAAGAAGCGTGCACATCCCACCCGAAATGACAATCATCGGCAGCGCCGCTTTTGTATTATGCACCTCGCTGGACGGCGTTGAGATTCCCGAAGGTGTCGAGCGTATAGGGCTCGATGCATTCGCAAAATGCAGTTCACTGGAGAATATTCTGCTGCCACAGTCATTAAAGGCCATTGAGCGCGGTGTGTTCTGGGAGTGCACAGCACTCAAAGAGATTACCATCCCTGCCGGTGTGAGCGAGATTGGCGATTATGCTTTCTACAACTGCACGGCATTGAGGGATGTATATAACCACGCCGCAGAACCGCAGAAGATAACAATGATTTTCAACACACCGCATGTAACGGTCCACGTCCCGGCAGCATCATTGGAGGCCTATAAAAAGGATTTCAACTGGAGGAAATATAATATTGTAGGGGATTTATAAGGGAGTGGAAAGCGGTTTTTAATAGTGTTTGCTTTTGAACATAAAAACAAAAAAGTTTGCGGGCGATTGTGTATGCAATCGCCCGCAAACTCATATTATATAAGCAAACTCACTTTTCCTCTACAATCCTGTACCTTATGCCATCCACACGACCACAAAGATACTTCATCTGCGGCATTCCTTCGTGAACAAGATTTGTCAGCAGCAACGGCTCACCCTCCATAAAGAGTTCAGTCCTGAAGGTATCCCCCACCGACAGTTTGCTGTTCCTGCTCTCTAAAACGCGGAACATACACTCACCCATTGAGACAATACACACAAGCCGGTCGGGAGCCCAAGCAAGTTCCAGCACTGTACCCTGCGGCACTTTAGCAGCCTGCAAATCTACCTTCAGTATATAATCACTGCTATTGAGCCAAGCAGCATTGCAGTTCCCGGCGAAACTGTCCCATGAGGCATACCCTGCATATTTTGAAATGGCATCAAGGGTAAACTTGAATGGCTTTGTTCTTCTTTTCTCGCCAAGATATCCCCAAAAGCGTTTTAGCGTGTCGGGCGAGACAAGCATCCCGGTGCTACTGTGAATAGCCGTTGAAAGATCGCGGAAATCGCGTGGTGCCACCATACTGCGCCCCGCACGACGTTCAACAGCCTCCCGCAGTCTAACATATGTTTCGTCTATTTTTCCCATACCACAAATGTAGCCCCTTTTTATTGACGCCGTTAGTGAAAAGAACAAAAAAACACTCTCAAACGGTAAATGCACCAAAATGCACCAACACAATGCGGTTATAATTATTCATTTTTGTAAAAAAATTGATGTGATACATTATTTCCCACATTGAATGAAATAGACGTTTGGTGAGGCAGACAACTGCAACCTATGACAATTTTTATATAAGCACAATCAATTTAACACATTTAACAAAATAAAAAACATGTCAAGTTTTAAAATGCAATCGATTTCCCACAGCGAGTACCTGAGCGGGAAATACAAGAACGTCTCTTCGAGCAGCGGCAACCACGAAGCAAAGGTATGGTACAAGGACAATGGTGCCATTGACGAAGACAGCACATATTCCGACAGCTATCTGCGCTCTAACGGATTGGGCCGCTATGCTAAGAAAGCCGAATCGTCAAGCAAGAGTTCATCAAGCAGCAAGAGCTCAAGTAGCAGTTCACTCTTTAGTTCAAGCAGCAAAAAGAGCAGTTCATCATCAACATCATCAATTAAAACAAGTTATTCAAAAACATCAACATCTATGGGAAGAGAATTGACAGAACAGGAGATTGAAGCAAAACTCACAAACGAGAGATTAAGCAAATACATCAACAATCTGGTAAACGATTGCTGCGACATTTATGACGAGGAGATAATAGAGAAAACCAGAGCTATGGGTGAAGAGGTTGGACTCAGTGGAGATGAGGCTGTTGCTAAACTTCAAAGAGAGTTCAAAAAGAAGTATGACCCTGAAACGGTTATGAAATGGCATAATTGCAGTATCGTTTATGCATTAGAGGGCTGGCCAGGACGACCAGGAGTCCAGTGCGGCAATAGGATGTTTGGAGCAAAAATACCAGCAGGTTGCAAAAAAGCTCTTATGCATTATATGCGTTGTGCTCTAAATTATGACTATATTAAAAAGGGGGGAGAAACTAAGATTTGGTTAAAAAATTTGGACACTGCCATAAAGTTGCATTACAACGAGGATTTCGAAGTGTTTGAAATATATGCCAAACTTAAAGAACAATATGAGTTAAAGAAACAGAAAAAGCGCAAGATATTCAAAGTAATTGGCATAATATTGCTTACTCTGTTCATTCTACTAATTCTAGCAGGCTGTTAATTCAAACTGGAATATAATTATAAACAACGGAGCCGTGACCCGGCTCCGTTGTTTATAATTATAGCACACCGGCGCACTGCAAAAAAAATAAAATTTACCCTGTTCGTTGAATTTTCGGGCAAATGTTACTACATTTACAAAAGTAAAACCAAAAGAACTACAATTATGCTTAGCAAGACCATCTACATTGAACTTGACAATGTGCTGTGCAATTACAACGGACGCGTATTTGAACTCAGAGCCGAGAGTGATTGTGATGATATCGAGAACCTCCCCGTTCACTACAAGGATATTGAGCCTTTTGATGTTGCCATTGAGGCTTTTGAAGCATTGGCAAAACTCTTTGAAGTATACATTATAACCCCCGATGAGCGACGCGAGGAGAAAACCGAGTGGGTACGCACCCACCTCCCCTTTGCCACTGAGTGGATTAAGTTCTGCAATACCGAGGAGATACGCGATGGCAACTACCTTATCTGCATGGACAGCAAGAAGGCCGGATGTTTCAGAGGAAGAGTCATTGAATTCCTCACTATGGAATTCCCCGGCTGGGAGGATATTACCCAATACATTGCCGCAAAGGAAGAGGGCGACGAGAGCACCTGTTCAATCTTTGAATACGGGGATGAAGAGACACTCGCACGCAACATGGTGACGCGCAGCATGGTTGAGAAGACCATAAAGCACCTCGATGCCTATTCAAAGATATTAAATGCAAAATACGGGCAGGAGAGCAACGAAGATTTATATAAGGAAATCATTGAAATATCCAGGCTCACTAACAAATGGCTTGAGGTTGCAGGCGAGAAAGATGAAAGTCAGTATTACGACATTTGACCATATATATTATATTGGCGCATTTGTAGGGGCAGACACCGGTCTGCCCCTACAATATTATACATAAAGGGTATAAAAATAAATTTGCCCCATTCATTGAATTTTTGCACAAATGTTTCTATATTAGTAATAGGAAACCGAGAAAGAATTATGATAAAGTACGACTTATACATCCGTGACAATGAACCCGGCCTGGACGCCGTAAAGAAACTGGTTACCGGCATTGCCGAGCGCACAGGATGCATTACAGACGATGAAAGCAGCATGAACATCCCGCTGGGAATTGTGATGCAGGTGCTCACAGGCGACGCACTGCATCTGGGACTGCTCATTGGCATGAACACCGAAGACCCCTATTGCGTGGTGCTGCGCATTGAGTGCGAAGATATCATGCCATTGCACGATGCATTGATTGAATGTTTCGGGTGCATAGAGATTGAGATGGACGAGGACGTAGATGATGTACCCTGGCCTTTTGAATGAGATTACCGACAATAAAAAACTGATATTATGGAGACTATTTCAAACATGCAGCCTAAGGCAAATGAGGAATACTTAAACTACATCTACGACATTGACGAGGATGTCTGCAATGAATACAAGGAGATCGCCCGCTTCGCAGCAAAAAAGATTGAGGAGATTGAAGCCGAAGATGACACGCTTAAACGAATGGACTTTTTCCTACCCGATGAGCTGTTGACTAATACACAGTTCAGCGAAATTCATATCTATTGCTACAAAGAATACTTCGACACCAGACGCGTATCCAACTATATGCTCTTTATTGACGAGGAAGGCCTGTCGCTATCCATTGACCTGTACAAACTGTTTGAATGGTTAGATGGCAGCGACATGGAGGATTCAGTGATTGATGAGTTGATGAATGTAGAAAGAGACTACGGACTCTACAAAGAGGGCAAACTGGAAGAGGAGTTTGAACGGATGGCAAGAGTCATGGAGATGCTAAGAAACAGTTCAGATGATTAAGCATATTTCCGTCAAATCTGCGCGCAGATTTGACGGAAATATTTTTATCGACATTATTCCAAGGAATAAAGAAACTACAATTCGACGATAGTAGTAAACACATTCCAACCGTGAGTATTTCTATACACACTTCCTGCACCGCGTGGAACATACAGCACACAATCCTCACCCGCATTGCCAAAGACATTGCAGCTGACCTCGAAAAGTTCATCGGCCGGAATATGCGACACCACAGAAGTCAAGTTTCTGCAACCGTCAAAAGCATAATCACCTATGACACGTACCCCTTTGCCAATGACCACTCTTTCGAGTTTTTCATTATAATCAAAAGCATATTGTCCAATCGCGGTAACAGAATCAGGTATTACAATCTCAACAAAAGCACAATGCGATAAGGCAGCCACACCTATTGAGGTGAGGTTTTCAGGAAGCTCTATTTTCGACAAATCACCACAATACTGGAACGTGTATTGTTTCAATTCGGTAACACCGTCAGGAAGTTTCATTTCCCTCAACCCGCAATGCACAAAAGCATTTTCACCTATGGATGTCACGGAAGCAGGTATATCAATGTGCACCAAGTTCTCTACGCCCATAAACGCGTTAGACGCAATAACTGTAACGCCGTGTGGTATCACTGTAGCTTCACAACCCGCTAAAAGAGTGTTTGTAGCTGTTTCAATTATTGCATTGCAACCATTACGGCTGTCATATACAGTGTTCCCCTCATCTACCGTAAAACCCTTTATGTGACACATAGGGTATATTGCCACGGAACCGATGTAAGTTACACTCTTTGGTATAAATAGCGTATCAGCAAGCAAACAACCATACAAGGCAGAATCGGCCAACACCTCCACGCCATCGGGAATAGTGACTTTTGATATATAAGGATTCATAAAAGCCTGCCCCGCAATGGATGTAACCCTGAACTCACGGCCTTTGTATGTAACTGTTGATGGTATTATCACTTCGCAAGTGTTATATTCATATTCAAATTCCGAGGGCGAATTGCCCTTGAACGTAACCTCTACAGTACGTGCCGACCGAGAAGTTACATTGTAGTAAATACCCTCATTGCAGAACCTTGCAGGGAAGCGCCCCATCTCCCAACTGACGTAATTGTACAGCATATCATATAACGGAGATGCGAGAAAGCCTGCCAGCAGCGCAACAATCCTCATAAACAAGGTTGCCACCTTTCCTGCTTTAATATACTTGCGGTACTTCACTGCTGAAAGAATCTCCCCCACCGACTGATAGCGTTTCTTCTTGTCGTTTTGCAGACAACGTTCCTTAATCTCTTGCAGTTTTCCCGAGAGCCTGATACCTGTCTCTGTTTCAATATATTGCAGTATACATCCAAGCACATATATATCGCTACGGTTGTCGATATCACGCACATCACCCACCAGTGTTTCGGGTGCTGCAAAATCCTTTGTACACCCGGCAGTAAAGTCATTGGTATCGCTTATGCTGAAACCCAGGTCCACCAATTTAACACAGTTATCGGCCTTTGCTAGCAATATATTGGAAGGGGCAAGGTCCAGGTGAATGATATTCTTACTATGCATCTCACTCAAGGCCATAAGCAACTGCCCGATTAAGAGATACAGGTTCTTCTCGTTCCTGAAATATTCCGGTTCACTATGTAGTTTCTCTTTTAGAGTAACACCATTCACATAATCCATAATAATATACAGGCCGTTGCTGTCCTCATTTATGCTGATGTACTCAGTAACGTAAGGACAGCTTATGCTCTTGCCGGCTTCGTACTCCTTGAAGAACATTGAACGGTAACGTGGGTCGGCGGCATACTCCTCACGTAACAGTTTCATAAAATAGAGACGGCCATCTACGCGCAGTTTATAGAGCCTTGAAAACGCACTTGTTTCCTTTATAAGTTCCACCTTGTCAAAATATGTATTTTCAATCAGAAATTTCGATGTTTCCATACTTCTCTTTTTTTAACGCTTTTAATGTTTCCTTACCATATATCTGACACCACCAACCATTCCGCATACATAATTTGTTGGCGGATTACCATTATGCACAAGGCACGATAGAACCAACGGTTCACCATCAATAATTTGCCCCAACAGAAATGTATCACCACAAGCAAGTTTGCTGTTCACGCTCTCTACCACCTTAAAAAGGTTCATACCCTCATACTGCACCACCACGCTATGCCCTGGGTCCCATTTTATTTCCACAATATCACCTCTCTGCAAGGAACTCACAAGCAAGTTGTCATTCGGCAAAAAGTCACTGACCATCTCACCTATTCCTTTACAAAAGGCATCGAAACAGCCATACCCTGCATACTGTGCAAGGACATTCAACGTGTTACGGAAAGGAATCTTTTGCCTCTCCTTACCAAAATACCCCCAAAAACGTTTCAAGGTAACAGGTGCTATGTATGTGTTTATGCTGCTGAAAATGCGAGTCGACAAATAATCGTAATCACGTGGAGCCTCCATTTTACGCCCCACAACCTTTTCCACTTTCTCCCGCAGTTCCTGGTAATGTTTTTCCATCTTCCTGTTTTATAATACATCAGTTTGTCCCCGTTTTACACAACACGCAAAACAGTTTTACACTATCGTCTTACAAAATTAGAACAGAGAGACAATAAAATGCAAATAAAAACAAAACATAAAAAAAATGCCACAATAAAAGAACCAAAAAGTCCGAGCAAATAAGTTTGTATTTACTTTCCTTTGCAAAAGTGTTAAAGATTTAAAAAGACGAACCACGAAACAAAAAACATTGCACAGTGTGCAATTCTGGCAATACTACTCACAAAATTTCAATCTAAATTTTAACCAAATAAAAATTATGTCAAGTTTTAAAATGCAACCTATTTCTCACAGCGAGTACCTGAGTGGGAAATACAGGGACGTCTCTTCAAGCAGTGGCAAGCACGAGGCAAAGGTATGGTACAAGGACAACGGAAGTATAAACGAGGACAGCACGTATTCTGACAACTATCTGCGTTCTAATGGACTAGGCCGCTATGCCAAGAAAGCCGAATCATCAAGCAAAAGTTCATCAAGTAGCAAGGGCTCAAGCAGCAAAAAGAGTACGCCCCAGAGCAGCAACCGTGTTGCAGCAAGAGATGAGGTAAGTGATAAGAAAAGAGAAAGGACTGAATATGTTTACAGAGATGCAACTGATGAAGAGCGCCTTAAATACATTACAAGAATACTTTGTCGTAACACCGAATTCAACACAACCAAAACAGATGCTATAATTGCAAAAGCCGCAAGCCTTGGGCTTGACCCGGGAGAAGCACTTGCAAAGCTTAAAGAAAAATGTAACATAAGCGACATCAGATACTTAGTAAACGATAAAGGTTTTAGCAGAAACATAATAAGACCCTTCCTCCGCGATACCTATCCACCAACAGAAAGAGAGGAATTGTTGGAGTATATCTCGTTCCTTGACAACTACTACAAAAAAAGTAGTTGGGACAGTAATGTTCTGTTCAACCTGTTCGTTGTCATTGCACTGCACCACGAAAACGACATTGAGCTGCAGAACATAGTCAAAAAACTGAGAGCAAAGCACATATAAAGTTAAAATAGATAAATCAAAAACAAAAATTTCCTATATATGGCAACAGTAGAAATAATAGTTTACCCCGAAAACAAGCTTATCGAATGGATAGAATATCTTATAAGCGACGGCGGTAGTATAGAAGATTACAAAGATTCTGTGATAGCAAAAGCCAAGGAACTTGATCTGACCCCGGAAGAGGCCATTGCATTGCTTGAACACAAATGGAGGACTGCAAA
This sequence comes from Bacteroidaceae bacterium, assembly GCA_045613945.1. Lineage (GTDB taxonomy): Bacteria > Bacteroidota > Bacteroidia > Bacteroidales > Bacteroidaceae > HGM04593. Next base: position 2,512 of record JAZLBZ010000089.1, on the reverse strand, counting down.
CGACTTGGAATATTATCTAAGGAGTGATGGAAATTCTGGGTATGATAACAAAGATAGCGTCATAGAGAAATTTTCGACAAAAGACAAAAAGGAGTTCATCAATTATATCAAATACTGCAAAGTTTCGAACTACTGGAATAACAGAAACTACACCAAAGAAATCAAGGAAAAGATGGACGATAGTTTCAAGAACTGCCCAGAGGTTCAGCAAGCTTTCAAGCCAATGCTTGACGCAGAAAAGAAAGCCAATAGAAAGAATATCTTTGGCATTATTTTGACTATACTCATAACATTATCTTTAGCAAAGTGTTTAGGGAGGATTTGATGACCAATTCTGGATTGATGAGTTGATGAATGTAGAAAGAGACTACGGACTCTACAAAGAGGGCAAACTGGAAGAGGAGTTTGAACGGATGGCAAGAGTCATGGAGATGCTAAGAAACAGTTCAGATGATTAAGCACATTTCCGTCAAATCTGCGCGCAGATTTGACGGAAATATTATTTATCAGTAGTCTTTAGATTCTTGACGTGCTGCAGTCGCTGAGCACATCGCGCACTACCTCACCAAGCATTGCCTTGAGTTCCTCAATGAAGGTCTTTGCCTCGTACTGCCGTTTCTCGATGTCGCGCAGTTTCTTCTCCCACTGGCCGGTGAGTTCGGCGCTCTTCAGGAGTTCGTTCCTTATTGTTCCAATTAGTTCAATGCCTGTGGGCGTTGCAACAATGTTCTTCTTCTCTCGCTTTATGTAGTTACGCTTGAACAGGGTCTCGATGATTGCCGCGCGGGTTGACGGGCGACCAATGCCGTTCTCCTTCATTGCATCGCGCAGTTCCTCGTTATCGACCAGTTTGCCGGCCGTTTCCATTGCACGCAGCAGTGTAGCCTCGGTGTAGTACTTTGGCGGCTGTGTCCACTTCTCGGCAAGGCCGGGGGTGTGAGGACCGCTCTCGCCCACAGTGAACGAGGGCAACAGGTTCTCCTTCTCTTCCTTGTCATCGGCCTGCTCACCGGCAAACACCACGCGCCAGCCCGGCTCTATGATTTCCTTGCCGGTTGTCTTGAACTTGACATCGGCACTCTCGCCAAGCACCGTTGTGGTGCGGAACTTGCAGTCGGGGTAGAAGACAGTAATGAAGTGTGTTGCCACAAGGTTGTAGACCTTCTTCTCGAGGTCGGTAAGCCCTTGCGGATAGACTCCTGTGGGGATTATAGCATGGTGGTCGGTAACCTTTTTGTTATCGAACACCTTCTTCGATTTCACAAGCGGTTTCCCGAACAGCGGTATTGTGAACGCCTGGTAGTCGCGCAGTCCTTTAAGGATATTCTCGCACTTGGGGTAGATATCATCGCTCAGGTATGTGGTGTCGACACGCGGATAGGTTGTCACCTTCTTCTCGTAGAGCGACTGAATTGTCTGCAGTGTCTGCTCGGCCGAGAGACCGAACTTCTTGTTGCAATCGACCTGCAGTGACGTGAGGTCATAGAGGCGAGGCGGCAGTTCGGTGCCATTTTTGGCTGCAACATCAGTCACAGCAAACGGTTGCCCTATAATCTTTTCAAGCGCCTCACGCGCTTTCTCCTCGTTGTCAAAACGTCCCTCGACAACGCTGAACGTAGTATCGCGATACACGGTCTTGAGTTCCCAGTATGGCTGCGGAACAAAGTTCTGGATTTCCAACTGGCGCTTCACCACAAGTGCAAGGGTGGGTGTCTGCACACGGCCAATGGAGAGCACTTGCTTGTTCTTTGCATATTTGAGCGTGTAGAGCCTTGTGGCATTCATTCCCAGAAGCCAGTCGCCAATGGCACGGCTAAGGCCGGCCTCGTAGAGCGGCTGATACTCGCTCTGGTCCTTGAGGTTGGCAAAGCCCTCGCGGATGGCCTCCTCGGTGAGCGAAGATACCCAAAGGCGCTTGACAGGGCACTTTGCCTGTGCCTTCTGCATCACCCAACGCTGGATGAGTTCTCCCTCCTGGCCGGCATCACCGCAGTTCACAATCATATCGGCGCTCTGCATAAGTTTCTCAATGACGGCAAACTGTTTTTCAATACCCTTGTCATTTATGAGTTTGATGCCGAAACGTGGCGGAATCATTGGCAAACTGCCCAAATTCCAACGTTGCCACATGGGGGTGTAGTCGTGAGGTTCCTTGAGCGTACAGAGGTGACCGAACGTCCATGTCACCTGATAACCGTTTCCCTCAATGAATCCCTCGCGGCGGTTCTTCGCCCCAAGAATATCGGCAATTTCCTTAGCTACACTTGGTTTCTCTGCTATACAGACTATCATTATTCTTTATATAGGTAATAACATAAATATTTGCATAACCGCACCTTGTCATCTCGAACCTTGTGTGAGAGATCCCTCGTCGCTACGCTCTGTCGGGATGACATTAAACCAGTCTTTCGCAACATTTTATTGTTTATATTCTATTGCACAGCAAAGCCCTTAAGGGCGTTTGACCTTTAAGGACTCTGCAGTTCTTTTATTGTTTACTTTTCCAACAATA
>JAZLBZ010000088.1:0-6490 GCA_045613945.1 Bacteroidaceae bacterium | reverse complement strand
ATTAAACCGAGGGTTCGACGGAGCCAACAGCAGTTGGTCGCGGGTAGCACAGCCGTAGTTTGTGCCCCGCGGGATGCGATTAGTTGGCTTTGTCAAAGCTAAACAATAACCGAGGGTTCGACGGAGCCAACAGCAGTTGGTCGCGGGTAGCACAGCCGTAGTTTGTGCCCCGCGGGATGCGATTAGTTGGCTTTGTCAAAGCTAAACAATAACCGAGGGTTCGACAACATCGGCAGCGATAGGTCGCAGGTAGCGCCGGCAAAGGGGGGGCTTGAACCTCGGCTGCACTCGCAGTGAAACGCTAAAGTAAACTTTGCGTTTCGCTCGTTTGCACGAGCTTTCCGCTATAAAAGAAGAATAATAATATGTCCGAAGAGAAAGATTTGGAATTTAACGAGAACAGGCCTAGCACTGCCGATTATGGCGATGACTCCATACGCCACTTGAGCGATGTGGAGCACATCCGCCTGCGCCCCGGTATGTACATTGGTAAACTTGGCGACGGATCGCAGAGCGATGACGGTATATATGTGCTGCTCAAAGAGGTTGTCGATAACTGTATCGATGAGTTCAAGATGGGCTTTGGCAAGCGCATTGAGATTGATATAATAGAGAACCACTCTGTGGTGGTGCGCGACTATGGCCGAGGCATTCCGCAGGGAATGATGATTCAGGCAGTGAGCAAACTGAACACCGGTGCAAAGTATGACGACAAGGTGTTCCAGAAGTCTGTGGGTCTCAACGGTGTGGGCTTGAAGGCGGTGAACGCGACTAGCGTTAACTTTGAGGTGCGCAGTTATCGCGAGGGCGTTGTGCGCATTGCAAAGTTCGAGAAGGGTATACTGGTGAGTGACACCACCGAAAAGACCAGTGACGAGAACGGTACATACATATCGTTCACGCCCGACAATACCCTGTACCGTAACTTTGAGTATCGCCCTGCCTATATTGAGACGCTGCTGCGCAACTATACCTACCTGAACACAGGCCTGGCGATAATGTTCAACGGCAAGCGCATACTGTCGCGCAATGGTCTTGTAGACCTGCTAAGCGACCGCATGACTGCCGAGGCGCTCTATCCGATAATTCACCTTAAAGGTGCCGATATTGAGATTGCATTCACGCACGCGCATCACCAGTATGGCGAGGAGTACTACTCTTTTGTCAACGGACAGCACACGTCGCAGGGCGGCACACACCAGAGCGCCTTCAAGGAACTGGTGGCGCAGACAATACACGACTTCTTCTCGGCAAAAAACTTTGAGTATTGCGATATTCGCAACGGTATTGTGGCTGCTATTGCAGTGAACATCCAGGAGCCGGTGTTCGAGAGCCAGACAAAGACAAAACTGGGCTCAACAACCATTGCGCCCGACCCGGGCAGCATGAGTGTGAAGAAGTTTATCAGCGACTTCATAAAGGAGGAACTGGATAACTTCCTGCACAAGAACCCCGAGGTGAGCGATGTTATTCTGTCAAAGATTACGGCATCGGAGAAGGAGCGCAAGGAACTTGCCGGCCTCACCAAACAGGTGCGCGAGAAGGCGAAGAAGGTAAACCTGCATAACCGCAAGTTGCGCGACTGCCGCATACACTACAACGATGCTAAGGGCGACCGTATGGACGAGAGCTGCATATTCATTACTGAGGGTGACTCGGCAAGCGGTTCAATTACCAAGAGCCGCGATGCGAATACACAAGCGGTGTTCAGCCTGCGCGGAAAGCCGCTGAACTGCTTTGGGCTGAGCCGCGCAGTGGTGTACCAGAACGAGGAGTTCAACCTGCTGCAGGCAGCCCTGAACATTGAGGATGGCCTTGAGGGCTTGCGCTATAACAAGGTGATTGTGGCTACTGATGCCGACGTGGACGGTATGCACATTCGCCTGCTGATGATAACATTCTTCCTGCAGTTCTTCCCCGAACTGATAAAGAAGGGTCATGTATATATCCTGCAGACTCCGCTGTTCCGCGTCCGCAACAAACGCAAAATGCCACGTGGCAAGAAGGGCGCCGAGGAACGCAGCAAGGGACAGAAGGGTGACTTTGAGACAATATACTGCTACAGCGAGGAGGAGCGTATTGCTGCAATTGAGAAACTGTCGCCAAACCCCGAAATCACACGATTCAAGGGACTTGGAGAGATTTCGCCCGATGAGTTCCGCAACTTTATTGGCCCCGATATGCGACTGGAGCGTGTGGAACTGCACAAGGATGACAAGGTAGAGGACTTGCTTGCCTACTACATGGGCAAGAACACAATGGAGCGCCAGAACTTCATCATTGACAACCTGGTTGTTGAGGAGGACAAGGCCGACGAGGAATAAAGACTCAAAAACTATCCCCTCCGCAACGTTGTTGCTCAAAAAACTCTCCCTCTTATGGTAAGAGGGAGTACCCGCAGGGGGTAGGAGTTGGAAATTGTAGCGTGTTGTTAAACTCCCTCCGCAACGTTGTTGCTCAAAAAAACTCTCCCTCTTGTGCAAGAGGGAGTACCCGCAGGGGGTAGGAGTTGGAAGATTGTAGCATGTTGTTATTAAACTCCCTCCGCAACGTTGTTGCTCGTCCCTCTTTCAAAAGAGGGACAGTTGTGTGGTTAGGGTGGGAGTTGGACTGTTGTGTGGCTGGGAACTGAAAAATAGATATTGTAGAAAGTTAATTAAAGTATAATGTCACGTACAGCACTTTTTGCAGGGTCGTTCGACCCGTATACGGTGGGGCATCACGCGCTTGTTGAGCGTGCCCTGCAGATGTTTGACAAGGTGGTGGTTGCCATTGGCTTCAACAGCGACAAAGGCGCTACTGCGGCGGTTGAGGAGCGTGTGGCTGCCATTGCTGCGTGCTACAAGGGCAACAGCCGTGTCGAGGTGCGCTCATACACCGGACTTACGATGGACTTTGCACGCGAGGTGGGTGCCGATGTGCTGCTGCGTGGTGTGCGCAACATAAAGGATTTTGAGTATGAGCGCGAACTGGCCGACGTGAACAAGCAGATTGGCGGTATTGACACTGTGCTGCTGGTGAGCGAGCCGGGATACTCGTCGGTGAGCAGCAGCGTGGTGCGAGAACTTATGAGATATGGCAAGGATGTGAGCGACTTGCTGCCATAGTCCTTGTGGAGATGCATGTCAATTGAATGAAAGGAATTTGAAAAAGAAAATAGCGATATATGAAAAGAATACTTCTGTTTGCAATGATACTAGTGCTGTCCTTGACCGTAAAGGCGCAGCAGATGCCGGAGCATATACTAAAGTTGATGTACACCGGCAATATCATAGATAATTTTTATGTTGATGATGCCGACATAGACAAGATATCCGAGGAAGGCATCAAGGCTATGCTGAAGGCGCTTGACCCGCACTCTACCTACACCGATCCAAAGGAGACAAAGAGTCTGCTTGAGCAGATGGAGGGCAGTTTTGGCGGCATTGGCATACAGTTCAATATCGTGTCGGACACGCTGTATGTTATTCAGACAACAGCAAACGGTCCGTCAGAGCGTGCCGGAATACTCCCGGGCGACAGGATTATTGCTGTGAATGACACTGCCATTGCAGGCGTGAAGATGGAGCGCAGCGACATTATGACTCGCCTGCGCGGTGAAAAGGGCACAACGGTTGAGATTGACGTTATGCGTCGTGGTATTGACCGCAAACTCCACTTCAGCCTGGTGCGCGACAATATAAGCACCCAGACTGTGGATGTGGCATATATGATTGACAAGAAGAACGGCTATATACGCATCAATACATTCGGTGCAAAGACCCACGCCGAGTTTGTGACAAAACTCGACTCGTTGAAGGCGTGCGGAATGAAGAACCTTGTCCTTGACCTCTGTGGCAACGGCGGTGGCTATCTCACTGCTGCAGTGGGCATTGTGGGCGAACTTATTGACGATGCAAGGCTGGTGGTATATACCGAGGGCAAGAAGAACCCCCGCTATGACTACTACTCGCAGGGCGAGGGCAAGTTCCGTAATGGTAATCTTGTGGTGCTTGTGGACGAGACATCGGCCTCGGCCTCGGAAATCCTTGCCGGCGCAGTGCAGGATTGGGACAGGGGTATCATCGTTGGTCGCCGCACGTTCGGCAAGGGTCTGGTGCAGCGTCCGTTCCAACTGCCCGACGGGTCAATGATTCGCCTTACCATCGCGCGCTACTATACCCCCACTGGGCGCTGCATACAGAAACCTTATGACAACGACTCGGTAAAGTATGAGGACGACCTGCTAAACCGCTATAACAGCGGCGAGATGACAAGCGCCGACAAGATTCACTTCCCCGACTCCCTGAAGACATATACTCTGCGACTTGGCCGTCCTGTGTATGGCGGTGGCGGCATTATGCCCGATTACTTTGTGCCAGTTGACACAGCGCGCTACACCAAATATCACCGTGCGCTTGCAGCGAAAGGCTGTATAATACAGGCGTCGTTGCGTTATATCGACGAGAACCGCGAGAGACTGCTTGCCGAGTATCCTACAATTGACAATTACGCAAAGCGCTTTGAGGTTGATGACGCCTTTGTTGAGATGCTCAGGCAGCAGGGCGAGATGGACAGCGTGAAGATTGAGGGCGGTGACGAGGAGTTCGAGCGCTCGCTCCCGCAACTGAAATTGCAACTTAAGCAACTTGTGGCGAGGGATCTTTGGGATATGAGCGAGTTTATGAAGTTGTACAATGAGAACAGCGATATATTCCAGAAAGCGTATGAACTGATAGGGGAGAAAAGGTTTGAGAAATTGATGATAAAGTGATAAAGAAAAGACTAAAAAGCGAACTACTGCGTTACGCTTGTTCTAAAAATCCTCATTTACTCCAAGTAAACTGCGGTTTTTAGAACTTCGCAAGCCTTGTATTTCATCTTTTTATTCATTTCTTTACAACCACGATGGTGGCAATTGCCACCATCGCTTTTTTGTGTAATGTATGGTTGTTGCTTTTGCTGTCAAACCTTCTTGCACACTATAAGCGCCTTGCTGCCATCGTTCAGGGTGGTTGCAAAGATGTAGTTGTCGCCGCCGTCGGCAAGCTTCAGGCGCTTGCGCAGCAACTGCACGCTCTCGGGGAAATTCCTTACCGTAATGTTGGCCTTTTGAAGTGCCTGAATCTTCTTGATATCGGCCTTTGAGAATCCCATTACCTCGATTACCTCGAATATGCGTCCGGGGAAATTGTGGGCAAGGGTGCCGGATGTGTAGAGGTGGCTATTGGGGTGCAGTTTGTAGACATGGTATCGTGCAGAGAGGCTGTTGGGGCATCCGGCCTTCTGTATGCTGGCGTTGGGCTCGTAAAGGTATTTGCCAACCTCGCTGCTGTATGAGGTGCCGGCGATTTCCTCATCGTTCTGTGTAAAAGAGAACTCCTGTATGCCGTCTTTCTGTATATTCACGCAGTGCGTGGCAAGGCCTGTGAAGTCGTTGCTGCCTAATATGAGGATGAGTTCCTTGCATTCGTTGTTGACCGATACAATGTGCACCGAACTGACGCAGCCTAACTGGCGGCAGGCTAGTGTGATGTCGAGCATGGGAGAGCACTTTACCATTGCCATGCCGGCCTTTGACAACAGGTCGAGTTCTGCAATGTTGGGCTCGCAGTCGCTGAGTGCTACAACCTTGCGGCCATCGCCGTCGCGGCGAGCAGGGTCAACGTATATCCAGTCAAGATGGGGCAGGGAGTCGAGCAGTTCCTCGCTGTTGCCGTTCATTACTTTTGCCTGCTTTAGTCCAAGCAGTGAAAAGTTGGCTGTGGCAATGTCGCATAGGCGCTCGTTGCGCTCAATGTAGTACGCTTCGTTGAAACTGCGTGCAATGTAACTGAAGTCAATGCCGAAGCCGCCTGTGAGGTCGGCAAAACTATTGCCCTTGATCAGCCCGGCCTTGTATTTTGCAGTCTTTTCGCTTGAACACTGCTCCATTGATATTTTGGGCGGATAGATGATGCCGTCCACTGATGCCCATGCGGGCAGTTTCTCGCGTGCCTGCTGCCATCCCTCAATCTGTGTGACAGCCTCGCGCATATCGACAGCGGGGTATCGCTTTGCCTGCAGGGCCAGCGTGCGTACATCGTCGTTGCGGTGCTGTGCTATGAATTCTATGGTTGCGGTGTCAAGCATGGTGCGGTCTTTATGGTTGTAAAAGTACTATTTTATTGCTCATTATACAAGGGGACAGTAGAAATTTAGTATGGATGTTGATTCGCTTATAGAATTATTTTGCACAGTCCTCAACTTTAATTATTCACTTGTATTCTCTTCAAGTCGTTCTATACGTTCTTTTCATAACTGAAAAGAACCAAAAGGTTCCGTCACACGGGAATTTCAGTCCACCTTTTCTTTGTTCACGAGTTGGGGGGCAACATCCCTCAGTCGAAAAGGGTGCTAAAGCACACTCCTTTGGGGAGCTAAAGCTCCCGTCGTCGCAAACATTGCTCGCCCGCAATGGTGCCACTTGAACTGTCTGCTTGATTTTTGGGTGATGCGGAACTTCCTCAGT
>JAZLBZ010000087.1:0-6846 GCA_045613945.1 Bacteroidaceae bacterium | reverse complement strand
TAAGCCGGGTTCTGTGCCCCTTGAGGGGTGTCTGTCATTCATCTATGCAATATGTCACCACATTGCTAAAGCGTTCTACCCTCCGGCTTGGGCGAGCAACCCTCAAGCGCCGGTTTACATGAACTTGCAGCCTCCAAGACGCACGGCCCGTACATCGCTGCACGGCCGGTGGGCTCTTACCCCACCTTCTCACCCTTACCCTTGCGGGCGGTTATTTTCTTCTGCGTTACTCCACCTTTGCAGATGGCTTTCTGTTAGGAAGTGGAGTGCTCTGCGCTGCCCGGACTTTCCTCCTTTGCCTTGTGGCAACGGCGACAGACTGTCCGACTGTCTATATTCTTTCTGCGTGTTACGCAATTCTGCTTTATGAGCGTTGTAAAACACTGCAAATTACACTGCAAAGATATAGCAAAAGAGTGGCTCTTTCGGAGGTGAAAAAGTTTTTAACACAAATTAACAATAAAATACTGTGATATAATACACTTGTTGCTCTCTATTGTGGTGTAAAAAGTTATTACACGACCGGCTTTTGCATTCTTACTTGAATGGAGCGTTGACCGGCGGCCTGTAGCGTTTTTCTGCTTTAACCGTTATTTGCCCGCTGTATATGTAGTATCAAGGTCTGGGACAGGTGCTTTCTACTTTCACCTGTTTTTTATATATATCACGGTGGTGATATTTTTGATATAACATTGGTCAATACACCCCAAAAATCAGGTTTTTGTGTGAAAGTCGGTCTTTTTGAATTATTTTTGTAACCTTTAACGTGTGAAATTTGTATTTAATACAAAGTATTAGTAATTTCGCGAATTAAAATCGTATCGGAAAACAAAATGAGGCAATTAAAAATTACCAAAAGTATCACAAACCGCGAAAGCGCGTCGCTTGACAAGTACCTACAGGAAATTGGTCGCGAGGAACTCATCACCGTAGAAGAAGAGGTGGAGTTGGCACAAAAAATCAGAAAGGGAGACCGCCGTGCACTTGAGAAATTGACGCGTGCAAACTTGCGTTTTGTGGTTTCAGTAGCTAAACAGTACCAGAACCAGGGACTCAGCCTTCCCGACTTGATTAATGAAGGCAACTTGGGCTTGATTAAGGCTGCCGAGAAATTTGATGAGACACGTGGTTTTAAGTTCATCAGTTACGCTGTTTGGTGGATTAGACAGTCTATTTTGCAGGCGCTTGCCGAGCAGGCACGTATCGTGCGCTTGCCATTGAACCAGGTTGGTTCGTTGAATAAGATAACAAAGGCATTCTCAAAGTTTGAGCAGGAGAATGAGCGCCGTCCATCGGCCGAGGAACTTGCAGACCAACTTGACTTACCGGTTGATAAGGTGGTAGATTCACTGAAGGTGTCGGGCCGACACATCTCTGTTGATGCTCCTTTTGTTGATGGCGAGGATAATAGTCTGCTCGACGTGCTGGTGAACGATGATTCTCCAATGGCCGACAACTTGCTTGTAAACGAGTCTTTGTCGCGTGAGATTGACCGTGCGCTGACAACATTGCTTACCGAGCGCGAGAAGGAGATTATTCAGATGTTCTTCGGTATTGGTATGCAGGAGATGACGCTTGAGGAGATTGGTGACCGTTTTGGGTTGACACGCGAGCGTGTGCGCCAGATTAAGGAGAAGGCTATTCGCCGCTTGAAGCAGAACAAGCGCAGCGGTTTGCTGAAGTCATACTTGGGATAAAAACAATTTGAGCCGCAAGATCTTGCGGCTCATTTTTTTTTTGCCCCCGAACGATGTAAATTGCAATTTTGTTGAGATGTTCATGTTTATATGACGCAGGTTGCTGTTAAAAGTTGTGATAAACTTTTAGAAGTGTGAGGATTTCATTATTTTTGCAGATATTTATGCTTTTGACCGATATGAAGAAGATTATTTCAATATTTTTTATCCTGTGCCTGGTGCTGCCTTCTGTTGTCTTTGCTAAGGACGATGAAAAGAAGGAGGCTGAAAAGAAGGTTGAGAAGGATGTCTATGTGTGGGGTGTCTCAATCTCATTCTCCGATTCTATTGTATATTTTACCGAAATACAGCATGTTGAGGGTGCTGTACTTGAGAACAAGTTCTTGCCCAACCGTCATATGTACTCGTATGAACTGAAGGACTATATGAGTTTTGAGGAGGGCATGCCCGGCCGCACGTCGTTTATTTTCTTCTCGGAGAAACGCTCTAAACTTGAGAAAAAGGAGCAGAAGGTGAAGAAGAGGCTTGTTGAGCGCCAGGGAAAGACTGTGCGCTATCTTGGTGACAAGTTCAAATTTACAAAGCATTGATTCGTTGCAATGCTGTGGCTGTGAGATGCATTACCGCCAAGATGTTTGCTAGATGTGCGGGGGTGTTGCTGTTTCTGCTAGTGATGCTTGTGTCGTGTGACGAATTGCCAGACAGCACGCCTGTGTGTCCTGATGTTGTTGAAAAGGGTGACACGGCGCGCACAACGCTGCTTGTTTATATGATGGCCGAGAATACCCTGAACAGTTTTGCAGGGTACGATGTTGCCGAGATTCTTGAGGCTGTCCCTGCAGTTCCGTCGGACTGCCGCCTTTTTGTCTATGTCGATGACAATAAATCTCCAAGATTAACTCAATATTTTCGCCTGACCAACGGTGAGGCTGGAGAGGTTGCGCTGCCGGTCTTTGCTGAAGATGTCTGCTCAAGCGACATTGCTGCATTGGGTGCTGTGCTGGATTGTATTCTAAAAGATTATCCTACTGAAACCCTGGACCTGGTGATGTGGTCGCATGGTGACGGCTGGTTGCCCGACTATGCAAGGCGTGCTGCTATGCGCTCTATTGGAGTTGACAATGGCAAGAACAATTATAGCGATTACACTACAAAGGCTGTTGAAATTAAGGAACTGGCCGAATTGCTTGTACGCTTGCCTGTGAGGGTGAACAGGCTTATGTTTGATGCCTGTTTCATGCAGGGTGTAGAGGTTGCTTACGCTCTGCGCAATGCGGTAGAGTGGGTGATTGCCTCTCCGGCAGAGATTCCGGGTGATGGCGCTCCGTATGAGACGGTGGTTGGTGCTTTCTTTGCGAATGATGGCGTTACGGATATTCTCAACAGTTACAAGGCTGCGTATGATGGAAATTCAATGGGAGTAGTGCTGTCGGCGGCATATATGCCTGCCATGCAAAGGCTTGCCGATGTTTCCTATTCCAATGTGTGCACTTACTTCAACAGCATTAAAAAACGTGACTACACGGATGTCTTTTCTTACCTGCCCGGTAATGTGCGCGGGCTTTATGGCTCTATGCCTTGTTTCTATGATGCTAATGCGGTGATGAAAAAGTATCTTGCGGAGAGTGAATATGCAGCATGGAAGGAGGCGCTAGACGCTGCTGTGCCTTATGCAGTGACCACTGGCGGCTGGTATTCGGCCTATCTGAACAAGAATGTCACTGTAGATTCTTTATACTGTGGCATGTCTATGTATATGCCACAGACGGCAAGCCGCAATGTAGCGTTGAATGAGGATTTCGCAACTACCGAGTGGTATTCTGCTGCGGGATGGAGCGAGGCCGGCTGGTAATGCGTGAAGGTGAATGCTGAAAGGTGAAAACAGAAATGAGAAAAGTGAAAACTGAAAGTTTTAGGCTTTTGGAACTGTTTCTCTGTCATCCGCAACCCAGAGCAAATATTCCTGAATCAACTTCTTGCAGCAGCTTGTACTAGAACTGTACGTGGAACTGTATGCGTATGCCCCATTTGTCAATGTTGGGCAGGTTGCGGTAGGTGAGCCTGTGTACGTAGTCAACACGCAGCACCTTGAAGATGTTTGCTATTCCCACACCAACCTCCATGTATGGCATTGTGCCAAGATAATGCTGCTCGTAGTTCTCGTAAGGGAATGTGAAAAGTTCGCCGCTGTTGAGCGGGTCGGGGCGGTTCTTTTGGGTTAGGTGTCCGAACATTCCTCGGAACGATAGCATCTCGCGCAAGTTGAGTTTGCTGATGTATGGTATTCGGTTGAATATTAGTCCATTCATGTTATATGTCAAATCCCACGATGCATACTCGTCGTTGAAGAACTCCATTGCGTTCATCAATGAGTACGATTCGCGCTGAATGGTGTAGGAGAGGTTGGCGTTAGGGATTATGAGCATGGGGTAGGGTACCTTGTTCCATACCTTGCCTGCCTTTATTATGCAATCGGTGTAGCCGAATGCCGAGAACCAGAATCGTTTGTAGAAACCAAACTCGGTGTGGTGGTAGTTGAACTCGCTGCCAAGAATGCCTTTGAAACCTGCCCTGTGCGATAGTGTGAATACCGGGTGCTCGGGGGTTACTGAGTTGCGGTCCCACTTGGTTTGCATGAACTTCTCTTTTGGTGCATAGCGAAGTCCGACTTCAATCTCGGCGCGTGTGACATCGTTCACGAACGTGCTTGTGGTAACCCCGTCTGTGGTTTGTGTGCGCTCAAATGGAATAAAGCGGCTGGCGATGTCTGTTCTGTGGCGCATGGTTATGTCGAACGAGAAGTGGTTGTAGAATTCCTTCGTGTATGTCAGTTCGGCCTTTCGCACATAACCAATCTTGTCGTCATCCTGTCTCTTGAGGCTTATGAAAAGGTTGTCTTTGTTGGTGTAGAGATAGTTCTGTCCATACTGGTAGATGTCGCTCTCGTAGCGCAGGCGTAGCGAGTGGATGGGGAATTCGTTGGGGTGTTCTTTTTTCTTCTTGAAAGAGTACTCCATTTCACCCATATATTTCCATTTGTGGTCGTCAAAGCCGTATGCTACGTAGAACTTGCCAAAAAGATATGGGTTCAGGTAGGCCGATGTCATTGCACCGGTGCGCAGTCGCCATCCCTCGAGCCCGTTGTGGCTCACAGTGGTGTTTACAGGGCCATAGAACAGTGGCGGGTTTACTTTCTTTATGGGCACCCAGCCGGTGAAGAGGAACGATACGCACTTCTCTGTCCAGTAGTAGAAGGGGTTGGCGCGTAGTGCCTTCATCAGGTCGCCCACAGAGCGCTCCTTCTTGCTCACTTGGTTGAACCCGTGCTCTCCCCAGTATTCGTCGCTCTTGCTCATGGAGTTGTCATCCTCAATTACCTCGGCAGGGCTGCTGAGTATACGCTCGGCAAACTCGTTGCTCTGGAAACTGTGGTCGCGGTACACGACTTCGCGGTTGGCATAGAAACCGGTGAGGGCATTGACAACTTTCAGTTCGGCAGTGAGCGTCTCCTTCTCCAGCAGGCGGGTGCCGTCGTCTGTGCGCTTGAACTCCTGTCGGATGTCCAATGTCTCAACAAAGTTCATGCTTATCTCGTGCGGGGTGTTCATCTCAACCTTCTTTATGAACAGCGTCGTGTCGTTTGTGACATATATGTGGCCGGTGAAACCGTAGGATTCCACGTTGAAAGGGCTAAAGGCAAGGGCAACGCAGGTGTCGCCATCTACCTGGATGGTGTCCATTATGTAGTAGCGATAGAATGTGGGGCCCAACTTGGATAGCGGGCTCACGAATTTGCTGTTGAAAAGCGAGATGTTGTCCTGGAATATGTCGACATCCTTGAATATCTCCTCATACAACGCCTCAATCTCTCCTGTTGAGAAGATGTCGTCAATTCCGTTGCGGCGGCGTGCCTTGATGTGGCGTCTGCTGCGTTCGGGCTTGTTACGATGGTAGTCGGTGGCAATCAGTTCGCGTGCCGAGATGTGCAGTATCGGCTTGCCGGTGATGTGCGATGTGTCAATGTACTCCTCAATGAACTTGAAGTTCTTTCCAAAGGGATTGCCGTTTGATGTGTCAAAGTCGTTGAGCGCAATATTCAGTTTCTCGTGTCTCTCGCGACAGTAGAACTCCTTGCTCAGTGGCGAGTTGTTGTTGCGCCGCTCAATGAGTCTGCGGGCCAACTCCACTGCGGGGTTGTTCTTTTTGCTGTATTTCTCTTTTTGTGGCTTTATGACAACCTCGGGCAAGTCATAGTCTGTTTGCTTCAAGCTAATCTTGAGCGGCATCTTAGTCGTTGCTGTAATGGGGATGCTCATCTCGTCATATCCCAGGCTCGATATAATCAAAGTGTCCTTGCTAACGACCGAATAGAACGAAAAGTTTCCGCTGTCATTGCTGCTGCTGCCATTAGGGCTGTTCTTGATCTTTACCGAAACATACGGTATTGCCTTTTTTGTATAGGCGTCAGTGATTTTGCCGTGTATCCTCATCTTCTCGTCTTCACTCTGGGCAGCCAGAGTGGTGGGGAGAATAAGGATTAGTAATATATATAATAGGTATAGAATGCTTTTTTTCATTATTCCTGTTGCTTACGGCAAAAATAGTTGGATGCATTTTCTCGAAATGCGATTGCAAAAGTACGTAAAAATATGCGATTGATAATCTTTTGTTTGGAAGTTTTAGTGCAAATAGGGTATTAATTGTATTTTTTGTTCACTTTTTCTGCAGTCGTTAGGTGTAACAAAATTCTAATTATACAAACAAATGCTTTTTTCTTTTGTTTTTTGGGCTTTTTTGTTGTTTTTGTAACTTGTTGAAAATTAGATATCTTTTAAAAAAGTTTAAAAATAGTTGAATTTTTCTTCTCAATTTGTTTGTCAGTTTCAAAATTTGCCTTACCTTTGCACTCGCTTTCGGCAAGCAACGCGGTAACGCAATGCGAGCGATAGCGACGATAGATCCTTGACAACATTCCATTACAGACAAGCAGTACAACCTTGCTTATTTATTTTGATTAAGCAAGAAGCGTAAGGAACGAAAAACGAACCGTCAATAATTTGAAATAATTTATTCCGGCCAGTACAAACAAACGATTATATAATGCTTCGGCATTACAGAGATAATTTACAACGAAGAGTTTGATCCTGGC
>JAZLBZ010000086.1:0-111570 GCA_045613945.1 Bacteroidaceae bacterium | reverse complement strand
TGGTTCAGCAGAGAGCCAGATTGCATTGTTCTCATACCGTATTGCACATTTGACGGAGCACCTCAAGGCTAACCGTAAGGATTATAGCACACAGAGAGCTTTGACAATGTTGGTAGGTAAGCGTCGTTCACTCCTTAACTACTTGAAGGAGCGTGACATCAACCGCTACCGTGCTATCGTAGCTAAGCTCGGCTTGCGTAGATAATCTGCGTCAAGAAAGATTAAATCGCGGGATTTTCTTTATAGAAAGTCCCGCGATTTTTTTTGCACAGAATCTTCCGGGCTCACCTACAAACTCTAGGGGGAATTTTACAAAACTCGCTTTCGCTCGTCGTTGTATTACACAGCAGTCTTCAACCTTAATTGTTTACATATATTTTTCCTAAAGTCTTTCTCTCTTAACTTTTCGTCGCGCGAAAAGTTACAAAAGCGCCCGTCACCGGCAAAATCAGTCATAACAGCCTTTTGCTCAGGAGTCGCTGTGCGACATCCTTCGGTTGGCTGTTATTTGCCATCAAATCCTTTCATTCTGTTTTTAGGTGGTGCGGAACTCCTTCAGTTAGCCACTCGCTTTGGCGAGCGTCTAACTAACAGTCAAACAGTCCTGCCACTTGTTCCAAAAACAGAATGGGATTTGTCTGTGATTTTGATGGTGCCGGTTTCTCTTTGATATTACCATTGTTCGCGCTAAAGTCCGTAAAAGGTAATTCCCCGCCAACGGCGGAAAGTTACGCGTAAGCGAGCGAAAGCCAAACTTGTTTGAGATTTTGCAGCGAGCGCAAGTAACTTATTTAACGGCACCGTTGAAAATTGCGAGTAAGCGAGTGTGGGTAAACTTGTTTACACACAAAGCGAGCGAAAGCAATTTCAACCAAGTTAAAAATCCAACGTTTGATAATACTGTTTTTGACAACACTCGCTATTCGCGACCCGCAGGGGATGAATTAAATCCATCCTACCTGCGACCTATCGCTGCTCGTGTTATCGAAGACTAAAGCCTTTCCCGTGTGCCTAGTTCTTTGGTACTTTCTGTCGCACAGAAAGTACATATAGCAAGACTACAGAAAGAATATAAGACAACTGCCTAAAGGTTGAAAAATACGGTAAACTTTTTGCCCGCAACTTTTGCAGGTGAGCCATCTTCCGGCTTTACTTTGCCACCTTCCTTTTCACAAGTACAGAAACAACAATCATCACTCCAATGCACATTGGGTAGTAGTGGCTTGGAATAATCTCCAATGGTGATACTTTTGCCAGGCCCGATGCAATGAGTAACTGGGCACCATAGGGGATTATGCCCTGAACAAAACACGATGTGGTGTCCATGAGGCTTGCTGCGCGGCGTGGCTGTATGCCGAACTTCTTTGATATGTCGCGCGAGATGTCACCCACTGTCAAAATTGCAATAGTGTTGTTGGCGGTGCAGATGTTGGCAAGCGCTGTCAATGCTGTTATTGCAAATTCTGCAGCGCGCCTTGAGCGCATACGCAGTGTTACAATGCGTATGAGGTAGTCAATGCCGCCGTTGATGCGCACAATCTCCAGCAGTCCGCCTGCAAGCATTGTTACAAGAATAAGTTCTGTCATTCCCATGATGCCGCTGCCCATCTCTGTGAAGATGCTTATGCCGTCTACAGTACCGTACGCAATGCCCATTGCTCCCGAGATTAGTATGCCAATGATTAGCACTAGCAGCACGTTCATTCCCACCAATGCGCAGATGATGACGGTGAGGTAGGGGATGCACTTCAGGGCATCGTTAATGGTGATGGCGGTTGTCTCAATCTCCTCTATTCCGTTGCCGCTGAAGGCGTATAGCAATAGTGTGACAATGGCGGCCGGCATTACAAGCCTTATGTTGGTGCGGAACTTGCTGCGCATTGAGCAGCCCTGTGTCTGTGTGGCGGCAATGGTGGTGTCCGAAATAAACGAGAGGTTATCGCCAAAGAATGCGCCGCCCACAACAATGGCCACAAGCCACGCAGTCTCGCATCCAAGTTCTGCAGCCAATGCTGTGACTACCGGTGTCAGCGCAACAATTGTGCCCACAGATGTACCAATGGAGAGTGATATGAAGCAGGCTGCAATGAATATTCCCGCCGGAAGGTAGTTGCTGGGGATAAGGTTCAGGGTCAACTGCACTGTGGCATCCACAGCACCCATTGCCTTTGCAAGCGCGGCAAAGGCACCAGCAAGCACGAATATCCAAATCATATACATAATGCGTGTGTTGGCCGCGCCTTTCGAGAAATGTTCAATGCGCTCGTCGAGCGTGGTGCCGCGAGTTATTGCCACTGCATAGATTGATGCCACAATAAAGGCGGTGGCTATGGGTATGCGGTAGAAATCGCCGGCAATTATTGAGCCGGCAAGGTATATTGTGAGCAATACGATGATTGGCGAAAGGGCAAGCAACCCACGTCGTGTGTTTATCTTTTGCATAGTGTGTATATGTTTCTCAGCGCGAAGATACAAAAAAAGTAGTGCGCCCCAAAAGGCGCACTACCGTTATGTTACTTTAGGCTATTGTTTATTACTTAACCAATACCTTAGCGCTGCGGATTACGTTGCCGTTCTGCATCTTCACAATGTATACACCGGCCTCGGCCTCTACGGTTGCAGGGTTCTGTACGAACTCTACCAACTTGCCGTCAACTGTGTAAATCCATGCAACGTCAGCATTTGCAATCTCAATAGCACCCTCAACGCCTTCGGCTGTTGAAACTTCGCCAACAACTTCCTTTACAGATGTTGCATCGCCATAGCCCTCGGGCTCCTCAGCCTCGCCCTGGTCGCGTGTGCCCGATGCTGAACGTCCTGGGTTGTTACCCTCAATCTTCACGCTGAAGTCGATTGTGAAGCCCTTGTTTGTCAAGCCTGTTGGGTTGAATGCGCCGGCAAACCATGCGTCAGAGAATACAAGACGCAGACGGCTGTCGCCTGGAGTTGCATCTTCCGGAATCTTGAATGTGAATGTGTATCCTGTTACAAGTTCTGGAGTTGACTTCTCGTGTGTACCGATGAAGAAGATGCGCTCACCCTCAGGGTCAACCTCGGTTGTTCCCTTTGCAATCTCAGCTGCAGTGCGCTCTGTTGGGAATGGGTGGTCAAAGTCGCCACTGCCATTGAGGTCCAACCAGCCACCACCGAAGCACCACTGCAAACCATCTTTGAGGTTAGGGCCTTTGAGTGTCATGGTAATGCTCTGACCCTGCTCTACGACAAGAAGATGGTCGCGTGCATCGGCATACTGTGTACCATCGGCTACAGGAGCATTTGCTGTATAGTTGAGGTTCCGTGTAGCACCGGTTGTCTGTACGAGTTCAACATAGCGCTGTTCACGTGCAGCCTCAATACCGTTTGAGTTGGGGTCAATCTGGCTGATACCGTATGTGTCCACCTCTTCTCTCTCAGGGAGTTTTGCCTGGTCGCCGCGTGGTACCTGTACCCAAACTGTTGGAGAGTATGTCTTGAGGTCAGTAGATACTGAACGTATACCAATGTATGGAACGTCGTCTGCGCTCTCGAACTCAATGTTGCCAACGAATGTTGCCCACTGTGATGTTGTGCCTACAAGCGCCACCTTGCCTTCTTCGCCAACCTTGTAGAGAACCTCGAAGTGGTCAATGTTTGCTTCGTCATTGTAAACAAGACCCCACGCTGCGCGTGTCTTGGCTGTTGCATCAACATTCCAGTGCATCTTCAAATCCATTGACTCTTTTGTCTCGTTCTTTACCTCGGCAACAACGTTTGTTACGTTTGCAGGGGTAACGATTGTCTCGTCGTTGATTTCAAGTTTACCTACATAGAGCTGGTAGTCGTTGTTGCTGCCCTTTACGCGAAGACCAATGCGGTCGATTACATCGCCGTTTGCAATGCCTGTGAGGTCAAACTTCTTCTCCTCCCAAGTCTTGCCTGCAACATCGCCGTATGGGAACTCCAACCAGTTGCTGCTGCCGGCCTTTCTAACAATAAGGTAAAGGTTTGTAGCCTTGACATCCTTGATGGTCTTTACAGCGAGTTTTGCGTATGCACCATTGCCGGCCTTGAGGCTTGTCTTGTACATGATGATATCGGTACCCTCGGTTGTTGCAGCGCCTGTGAGTTCAATACATGAACCGCCGGTGTAAGCATCGAGGTGTGTGTAGTTTACATCAATATTTGTGGCTACAGTAGTTGTGTTTGACTTGTAGCGCAGCCAACGGTATGTTGGAACGATATCCTGTGCACCCATGTTGTACCACTCGCTATTGTGTGACATCTTGCCCTTATAGTAGTAGCGGTCACCGTTACCGAGTGTGAAGTGTGTGCGGAAGTGCATATCGCCCTGGATTGCTGAACGCTCGGGAATCCAGTGTGCCATACCTGCAAAGGTCTGCAAAGGAAGTTTGCCGTTCTCAGTCTGCCAGTTGTTGCCTGTGTCGCTGAGTGCTGGAGTGTTTGCCGGGTTGCGGTTACCACCCGACATTGCACGCTCAAGCAGTCTCTGATAATTGCCCTGGATGTCAAAAACACCGTCACCGGCATTGAAACTGTAGAAACGGCTCTGGTCGTGCTCACCCCAAAGACAGATACTTGTGTTGTTGCCCTCGAGGTTTGTCCAACGGCGGTCCATTGATGCAATCCAAACGCCGGCATACATATTGTCTGCCTCACCGTATGCGTTCTTTACTGCATTGTATGTATTACCCAAGTTGCCGGCAATGTCATTTGCCTGGTAGTTGAGCATCAAATCGTGAGTCTTGCCACCTGACTTTGTACCATAGAGAGCATCGATTGTTGAGGTTGAGTTTGCGCTCAACTCTGATGTACTTGTGTAGATAGCGCTATGGTAGTTGTCGAAGCCCACTCTCTTTGCCTCGACCCAAAGAGCCTTGTGAAATGCAACGATGTCGCTGTTACCCCAGCTGTTGTCCTCCCAGTTGTAGTTGATACCGTCTGAACCAAAGAACATGAGGATGTTGATAAGTGGCTTTACATACTTGTATGTGCCGTCGCTGTTCTTTCTTGTAATCATTGCGCTGAAAGTCTTGTCACCGTCACCTGTCCAGCTCTCGAAGAATGCGATACCGCTCATGATGTCGGTTCCGTTGCGGTGAGCTGCATCGACCCATGCGCCCGGTGCTGTAAAGAAACCGTGATTCCATGAACCGAAGAGGTTGGTATACTGCCACATTGAGAATACATCGGCATTGAACTTTGCCTGTGGGTAGCCAACACCACCGTCCTTACCATAGTCCATTGGGATGTTAAGGAAGAGGTTGCGGTTTTCGTAGGTGTTGGTACGTACACGGTCGGCACGGCTCATGATGTTTGCCTTGCGAACGTGTGAACGGACGAATGCGATATCAGATGCCTGAATACCGGCTGCTGCAAACTCCTCCATTGTAGGATAGTTGCGGCCCTGCTCCAATGCGCTGTTGAAGAGTTCGAGCAAGTCCTCAACGCCAAAGCCTGCAAAGTCATAAATCTCCTCGCTGGTACTTCCACCACCGCTTTCACCGTCTGTAACCTCGGTGATGCTGTAGCAGTTACCTGCGTCTTCTGTTACCCAGTTGTTCACGATGATACCTTCGTCAGACTGTGTAGGCTCCTGTGAGTTCATACCCTGAGTACCAATCTTTAGGAACCAACGGTAAGTTGCCGATGATGACTGTGTGATGTTCAACGGTGTAATCTTGTTTGCGTTGAATCCACCATTGGTGTAAACATACTTCTGGGCACCAACGCTGTAGAGGTAATATTTACCGTTTACATTCTCAATTTTGAACTGTTGGTTAGGGTCCTGTGGATCGAATGTTACAGAACCAACTTTCTTACCTGTGCTTGATGCAATCTTTGTTGGAACATTGGGACTGTACAACAAGAATGCGCGAGCCGACTTGATGGTGTACACCTTGTCGTTGCTCAACTGATCAAGACTGGTCACCACCTGTGCCTGTGCCGAGAAGGCTATGCACAGCAGCGAGATGAACAATAAGTAAATCTTTTTCATAATGTTGTTGATTTGGTTAGTTTATAAATATTTTATTTCAAAATTCCCTTGCTTTGTGTCTTATTTTTATCACTGCAAATTCTCTGTTTACAATATGTTATCCCGAAGTTTGCAGATGAATACATTCATAGAGCAAATATCGTAATTCCCACTGAAAAAACAAACTTTTTGTTATGGATTTTGTGGATGTATTTAACGTTAGTTCGAAATAAGAATTTTAGCGTATTTTGTCATCTCGACCATACCTTAATGTAAAAATTGAAGAGGTTTTGTTTTACGAAGCTACTACCGCTCGGCAAAGCAAGTAAACGTTCTTTGCTCTCGCCTAATCGTAGCTTTCGATGAGCGTAGCGAAATAACAGTACGTGAGAGATCTCATATTTCGCGATATTTTGAGATTTTTTCGGACAAGCCCTCAACAACACGTCTCGTCGCTATACTCCATCGAAATGACAGATTCGCGATTTGTTTGGCTTATTTCGAACTCACGTTATTTAATATGTAATGCCCATTTTACAATAAAATTAAGAGATTGACTAAAGGCCTAAAAATAGCACTTTTTATTCAAACCTCAACAAAAAGATGGCGACCCAAAAGTAAATGGATCGCCATCTTGTATCATAAGGGATAACTGTTAGAAGTTGCTGTCAGTGTCAACATCCCACCATAGGCGTGTTCCCTGCTCGTCGGGGCGGTTGCCAAGTGCGGGAATGCCGCTGGTCTCAACCATAGCCATTCCAAGAGCATCTGTTGGAACCCAGGGGATGCGGCGGATGATGTCGCCATCCTCAAGGCTGCCGTCACCCTCGTCGGGGTTCAGCACCGGGAACAACTTGGGATATCCGGTGCGGCGCAATTCGGTCCACGCTTCGTTTGAGAGTGGGAACAATGCCAGGTACTTCTGGGTGATAATCTTCTCGAGTTTTGTCTCCGGTTCGTCGAGATCGTTCCACTTTACACCAATCTTTGTTACGCTTGGCCAGTCTGCACCTTCACCAAGTGGCTCAACGCTTACATAGTCTATTGGTGCTTCAAGGTTTTTGTAGTCATTTACATACGAAGAGTACTCTGAACCGCTGGTGGGCTCTTCCATAAAGGCGTTGTCAATACCGCGCTCGTAGAAGAACTGTGCGTTACCGCCCATGTTCCAACCACGCAATGCTCCCTCGGCGCGGAGGAAATCAACCTCGGCCCACTTGATGAAATATTTGGGACAGTTCTTGTTCTTGAGGACATTTACGTCAAGAGAAGAATATGCAAGACGTTTGTTGAGAACATAGTCATATTGGCCGTTGTCGACGAGTGTACCCGAACGGATACCGCAAATAAGTGTACCTGCGGGTATGGTGTCACCTGTCTTTTTGTTTATAATGTCGGCGTTGTTCGGCAATACAAGATATTTTGTATATGGGTGGCCAAGGCTCATAAGCAGGCTCTCGAACGACGCCGAGATGCGGATATCGTTCCATGCCGATGCAATTGTAGCAAGCGGGTGTGTGAACTGTGTACCGGGAATCTTAGGGAAGATACCATGCTGCTGTCCCATAGCCTCGATTACACCACCGGCAACAGCCTCCTCGGCCCACTTGCGTGCTGTAGCCGGCTCAATCTTTACAATGTGCATGGCCATACGCAGTTTCAATGAATTCGCCAATCTGATGTATGAATCCATACTGCTGTAGTCCTCGGCGTGGTTGGTCTTGCAGAACTGTGACCTGATGCTCTTTACAAGTTCCTTATACTCATTAGGACGGCTGTCGTAGTGTTTCAGACACTCTATTATGGTGTTGATGTTATTCTCAATTCCGTAGTAGATGGTCTTTACATCGTTGTACTCTGTTACCTCCTCAAGGTTTTTCTTGTCCTCGAGGTAGGTGAATGGACCAGAAAGGTCGGCCATCTCCTGGGCTGCAATGCAGTAGTAGAGCAGGAAAATAGCCTTGATTTCCGGTATTGAGTCTATTGCCGGGTGGTTGAGCAGTGGCATCATACCAAGCTTTGCGTCACTGTATACGCCATGGGCTCCGCCATTGAACTTGAGTGCAATATTATATGTTGATGTCTGCGTCTCCTGGCTATATTCAAAATCCTTATGGGGAACAACAAAGTACTGTGCGTAGCCGTCAGTCCCAAGACTGTACTGCATCTGGTATGCATGGTCGTCCGAAGGACTGCCTCCCTTGCTGCCTCGTATTGAGTAGATACTGCCGGCAGCAGTTGGTAGCAGAGTTTCGTAAAGTTGTGTATATGCTTCCACTGCGCCATCAAAAGTGATGTCGTTCAGATAGTAGATTGTGTCAACATCACCGGTGAATCTTGTGCCTTCGGTCTGTACATTGTTGAGACCCAACTCGTCTCCGGGATCGTCAAAATCGAGGCATGAGTTCATTGTCAATGCTGCTGTCAGTAGTGAACCGGCAAGCAAAATATGTTTCGTTTTCATAATATCAGTTTTAATAGGTTATGTAAGGTTTTTGAACTTGTCATTAAAGGTTAACCTTGATGTTCAGACCAAATGACCTTCCCGAAGGATGGTTGAATACATCGATACCACCAAGACCGTTTCCTGTAGACAATGAGATGTCCGGGTCAACAGGAGCATCCTTGTATATGAAGAAGAGGTTGCGGCAAACGAATGAGAGATTCAAGTCTTTGTAGTTGCCAAAGAGGTTGCGGAATGTGTAACCGAGTGACAACTCGCGCAAGCGGAAGTTTGTAGCATCGTATAAATAACTTGCTGCATCGGTCTCGCCAAGATAGGTGTAGTAGTCTTTTACAGCAACAAGGTCACGACCTTCGTTGATGTACATACCGTGCTGCACTTCACCGAATTCATCGGTAACAGTGATACCGTTATTTTCGGCATGGAGACGTGCCTCTCCTGTGCGCTCTGATGCTCCCCACTTGTCGAGGTAGGCCTCGGTCAATGAAACCACCTTTCCGCCAATACGTCCGTTGATGAGGAAGTAGAGGGTAAAGTCTTTGTAGGTGAATGTATTTGACCAAGAGAGCTGGTAGGGGCTGTTGGCATTGCCTGCATACATCTGGAATGCCTTGTCCTTGTTATATTCACGCAATTTGCCGTTACTTGCCGCTGTTACATAACCGCCATGTGTGGGCTTTCCATTCTTGATGTAAATGTCGCCGGCTTTGTTTACGAGTTCGGCAGCAGTGCCGTCATGGCTCACTACTGTAGCGTCTTTAGTGTATTTGGTAACTTCACGGTCTACGTATGGGACACCGTTTTCCACGCCGCTCTCCAGTACTGTGTATTTGTAGACATCGTCCTTGAAACGGGTGAAATCGTCTATGTAGATGTCGCCGTATGAACCGCCTTTCTTGTAGCGCAACTGGTATCTGCCACCGCCGAACTCTGTAGATATCTCTCTATCGTTACCATATTTGTCCTGGTAGATTCTCTCAATCCGGTTGTGGTTGTATGAGAAGTTGACGTTTGTCTTCCAACGCAATTTGTTGGTTATCTCCCAGTCATATCCTACTGATAATTCGACACCCTGGTTGCGGATTATACCGCTGTTTATAGGCTGGTTTGCTCCATTCGAACCCTTGATTATAAGGTATGAATTGTGCATTGCTGAGTTGTAGTATGTAATGTCGAGGTTGAGGCAATCATCAAGGAACTGCATCTCAAGACCTGTCTCGAATGACTTTGTCTTCTCCGGAACCGGGGTGAAACTATTCAGGTAGTTAATGGTTGCTGTCTTGTCCTCGATGTTCTTATGCACAGTGTCAAAGACAATGTTGGGGATTGAGTTACCAACCTCTGAGTAACTAAGACGATACTTGGCGTATGTGAACCATTCGGGCATCTTTATGATGTCGCTGAGGATGGCGTTTGCTCCAAATCCAAAGTAACCATAACTCTCCTTAGTACCAAGTCCTGCGAACTGGCGGAATGGACGATACCAGTCGTGGCGGTACGAACCGTCAATGAACACAACATCCTTCCAGCCAATCTGCGCTGTTGCAAGCGCTGCCTGGTCCCAGTTGCTGCTCTTGCCCTTTGTTGTTACACCTGGACCACCATAATTCGGCTCAAACTGGTTAATGGCTGTTGGTATGATGTTGTAGTATGTTGTTTTGTCGATACTATAACTGGTGGCTTTGTCAATGTAAGTGTTTTGGCTGGTGCCCTTGATGGTGTGACCGACATATCCGGCTGTTGCCGAAACAGACCAATCCTTTGCAAACTCCTTGTTGTAAGTGAGCATGTAGTCGGTATAAATCTCGTTGGTACGGTTGTTGTTGAGCCAGTATCGGCCATAACGGTACATCTCTACATTATACCAGGTTGACGCGTATGTGTGACCTTCGTTCAAATATCTTGAATTGTCAATTGACACGCGTCCCTGTAGGTTAAGGCCGTCAATAATCTTTAGGGTTCCGCTGAATGTTGCCGAGAAACGGTCCTCGATGCTCTCGTCGGCATTCTGGTTTGTTAGCCAGTATGGGTTGTTGTATGCCGGAGTCTGATATGCATACTGCTGCATAGGGCCTGTCAATACTGTATTGCCATATTGCTTCATCAAAACAGTGCCGTCGCCTGCAACATCTTCCCAATATACCTGATCTCCTATACCCTGGTCGTTACCTGAAGAGAGCCACTGTCCCTGTGCACAGTAGTTCTCCTTGTAGTACTCCATGTCGATGTCGCGTGGAGTATTGTACATGTGGTAGATTGGGTTGCCCAATGTACCGCCACCAAGACGGTTCTTTGTCTTAGCCTGGTTGTAGTTGATGCTTGCATTGATGGTGAGGCGGTCCCAAAGATTGTATGTCTGGCGGAACGCGAATGTATTACGGTCGTATCTGTTGTTGGGAATCATACCCCAAGATTGTGAATTTGAGTATGATACGTAGGTCTGTATCTTTTCGGTACCGCCTGAAACAGAGATAGAGTTGTTGGTGTTAATGGCTGTCTCATAGAAATCGGCGATATCATCATTTGCGTAATTTCTCAGATACGCATTGAATATGTTGGGGATTTCTCCGGCGGTACCGTCTGCATTCGTGACTGTGATGGTCTGTGGGAAGAACTGCTTGCTTGGCTGGTATGTGTGGATTCTTTTGCCTTCGCCGCTGAGTCTGTCGCCCCAATTGTCAACACGAAGTTCGCCTTTGGTTGCATTGTAGGCACCAAAACTATCCTGCAACCTGTGTATAGTCAATGGCGTGTCGAACGAGGTGTTTGAGGTGAATGTTACCTCCATCTTACCCTCCTTACCCTTCTTTGTGGTAATCATGACAACACCATTGGCAGCACGTGAACCGTAAAGAGCGGCTGCATTCGCGCCCTTGAGCACGTTCATAGACTCGATATCGTCGGGGTTTATCATAGAGAGTGGGTCGCCGCCCTCTGCTGTAGAACCTGTTGTCATATCTGTTGCTCCGGTCTGGCCACGGATGCTGTTTGTCATTGGCACACCGTCAATGACAATGAGCGGCGAGTTCTCACCCTGGATTGACTTGTTACCACGAAGCACAATCTTTGACGCACCACCGGCACCACCGGCACTTGGGGTGATGGTGATACCTGAAATCTTACCCTCGAGTGAGTTTGCAATGTTTGCGTCGGGAGCCTTCAGGAGTTCGTCGGCCTTGACGAGCTGTGTGGCATAGGTGAGTGATTTCTCCTTACGCATGATACCCATCGCTGTTACAACGACCTCGTCAAGCGCGGTTGCCTCTTCCTTCATGACGAACTTGAGTGTGCCGCCTTTCCATACTTGGTCGTCGCACTTGTAACCCATAAGTGTAACGCGGATGGTGGCTCCCTTCTCAACGTTACGCAACTCAAAGTTTCCGTCAAAGTCAATAGGAGACGAGTTGGTTGTTCCAACTACAAATGCTACGGCGCCGAACATGGGCTCGCCGAATTCATCTACTACGGTTCCCTTGACGGTTCCGTCCTTCTGCTGCATTGCTGCAGTCTTTGCCCAACCTTCGACAGGAACGAAAGTCAGTGACAATCCCAGGAATGTAGCCGCTAAAAGCGACTTTCCAACAGTTTTAAGTAGTTTCATATTATTTTTATTTTGGAGGATTAATGCATTGCGCATTGCGCTTTTGCTCCTCGCTAGTTATAAATTAATATTTTTTCGCAAAAAAGTGTAGCATTTTGTCATTTTTTGGGTGCTATGCGCCCGCATAATCAGTCTCAAAAATATATAAATATTTCGTGCTTTAAAATATTTTAGCGAAAATTATACGAATTAAAGCGAAAAAAATATAGCAGAAAGGGGAGCCGTTATGGTTCCCCTTTCTGCTATATTTTTACTTTATTTCCCACGTTTCGTTTGTGGCAAGAAGTTCGTTGAATGTGTGGTATGGCTTGGCTGCTTTCACCTCCTCAATCTGTGCGTGGACAGCGTCGTTGTAGGTCGTGGCCTCTACGTCGCGTATCACGCCAAGTGCTATTGGAAAGTCGGGTCCTTCCATAAGTGCCAACTTGAGGTGCAGGGTGGTGTCCTTGCAGTGCGCATCGTGTACAAGGATATCGTTCTCGGTTATGCCGTTCTCTCCTATTTTTACCACTTTTAGTCCAAAGCCCTCCTGCATGAGTCCAAGTTCCTTGTTCTCGCCAAAGAGCATAGGCTTGCCGTGCTCAAGGTAGATGGCGTTCTTGGCGCGTCCCTCTTTGGTGTAGACACTCTCGTGGGTGCCGTTGTTGAAGATGACGCAGTTCTGCAACACCTCTACAACCGATGCTCCCTTGTGCTGTGCTGCAGCCTTGAGGCATCCCACTGCAGCCTGCATGTCGGTGGCAACGCAGCGTGCAAAGAAGTTGCCGCGTGCGCCAAAGCACAGTTCGGCAGGGCGGAACGGGTCCTCAACAGTGCCGTAGGGTGATGACTTGCTCACGAAACCGCGCACCGATGTGGGTGAGTACTGTCCTTTGGTAAGGCCATAGATGCGGTTGTTGAGCAGTATCATGTTGAGGTCGATGTTGCGTCGTACCGCGTGGATGAAATGGTTGCCGCCAATGGCAAGGCCATCGCCGTCGCCCGAAATCTGCCATACCGTCAGGTTGGGGTTGGCAACCTTTGCTCCTGTGGCAATGGCTGCCGAACGGCCATGTATGGTGTGGAAACCGTATGTATTCATATAGTAGGGCAGGCGCGATGAGCAGCCGATACCCGAAATTACTGCAATGTCATGCGGGGCAACGCCCAGTTCGCTCATTGCCTTGTGTAGTGCGCCCAGGAAAGAGTGGTCGCCGCAACCCGGACACCAGCGTGGCTGTCCGAACTTATAGTCTTGTGCTGTGTAGTCGCTCATATTGAGAAGTTGTTTTGTTATGAAACTGTAAAGATTCGATTATGTCATATCGAACGAACGTGAGATATCTCAATTCCTTTTTTTGAGATCCCTCACTCAAGGTTCGGGATGACAAACGGAGATATTCGACGAATTCGATGCAATAGCAATATAGTTATCTGAAACTTGAACAGTCCTTTATTTTTCAATTATTCCAGTGAATTCCCTTACAAGGTCGGCAACCACGAATGGCTGGCCCTTGACCTCATTGTACTGCTGCAGTTCAATACCCTCTATCCTTGTGCGCAGATAGCCTGCAAACTGTCCCATGTTCTGCTCGGCAACAACAATCTTCTTGTAGCGGCGCAGGACATCGGCAGTGTTCGCCGGCAGCGGGTTGATGTAGCGGAAGTGTGCCAGTGCAACCTTCTTGCCATCGGCATTCATTTGCTGCATTGCCTCGCAAAGGTGACCATATGTACCGCCAAAGCCAACGATGAGCAGGTCGGCATCCTCCGGGCCCTCGACCTGCAATGGTGGCAGGCTCTCGGCAATCCTTGCAACCTTGCGTGCGCGTGTCTCAACCATGCTGTGGTGGTTGGCGGGGTCGTTACTGATGGCGCCTGTGGCAGCGCTCTTCTCAAGACCGCCTATGCGGTGAGTGAAACCAGGTGTGCCTGGCACTGCCCAGTAGCGTACGTCGGTCTCGGGGTTGCGCTTGTATGGGCTCCATCCCTCCTTCATCTCCTCGTTTACGTATGGCGGAACAATTGTCGGGTATTCGTTAATATCGGGCAGTTTCCATGCTGCCGAGCCGTTGGCAATGAATGCGTCGGTGAGCAGAATGACCGGGGTCATGCGCTCAACAGCAATCTTGCAGGCGTTGAAGGCTGCATCGAAACAGTCGGTTGGAGATTTTGCAGCAATCACAGGTATTGGGCTCTCGCCATTGCGGCCATAGAGTGCCTGCAACAGGTCGGTCTGCTCGCTCTTTGTGGGGAGGCCTGTTGACGGGCCACCGCGCTGCACGTCAATGATGACAAGCGGCAGTTCGGTGATTACGGCAAGGTTGATGGCCTCGCTCTTTAGACAGATGCCGGGGCCTGATGTCGATGTGCAGGCCAGTGCTCCGGCGTAGGCTGCACCAACAGCCGATGCGCAGCCGGCAATCTCATCCTCGGCCTGCATTGTGATGACACCCATTGACTTGTGCTTTGCAAGTTCGTGCAGGATGTCGGTTGCAGGGGTGATGGGGTATGAGCCCAGGAACAGTTGCATCCCGGCCTTTTCGGCTGCGGCAATAAGACCATAGGCTGTTGCCTTGTTGCCGTTGATATCCATATATGTACCCCTCTTCTTCTCGCGGTCGCTCTCAACGCTGTAGGTGTGCGCAATTGATGTGTGGGTGTTGTGGCCCATGTCATAGCCGGCACGCAGAACCTTGATGTTTGCCTCGGCAACCTCGGGTTTCTTGGCAAATTTGGCGCGCAGCATATTCTCGGCAAGTGCAAGGTCGCGGTCATATATCCAGCATACCAGTCCAAGCGCAAGCATGTTCTTGCAGCGCAGTATGCTCTTGTTGTCCATGCCGCTGTCGGCAAGTGTCGCCTGGCATAGCGATGTTATGGGGCAGGGGACAACCTCGCAGGTAATGCCAAGTTCGGCAATGGGGTCATTGGTCTTGAACTCGGCTTTTGCAAGGTCCTTCTCTGTGAATGAGTCAATGTCAATGATGATTGCGCCCGTTGACTTGCAGTGCTTATGTTGTGTCTTGAGCGCTGCAGGGTTCATTGCCACCAGAATGTCGCATTCATCACCGGGGGTCAGTACCTTGTCGGCACCGATGTGTACCTGGAAACCCGATACGCCGGTGAGCACTCCTTGCGGGGCGCGTATGTCGGCAGGATAGTCCGGGAATGTACAGATGTCGTTGCCGACAGTGGCAGAGATTGTTGAGAAGATGTTGCCGGCCAGCTGCATGCCGTCGCCCGAATCGCCCGAGAAACGCACTACAATCTGGTCAACTTTCTGTGTTTTTCCTGTATTTGCCATATTATGGTCTTTTTAAGAAGTTTTGTTAGTTGCCGTCAAATTTCGTAAACATTTATGAAAAGTGGAAATAATTTTTGAACAAAAAATAGAATTGGCAGAAACTTGCCGCTTCTGCCAATCCTATTATCCTCTATTTCTGTTTTTACATCTCGCCCATTCCGCCCATTTCGTCATATCCGCTGCCGCTGTTCTGCATCTCTTGCATCTGCTTGCGGTTTGGCTTTTTTGCCTTCATATTACCGAAACTGTATGTGAGCGTGAAACCGAAACGGCGTCCTCCGTGTGAGTTCTTTGAGTAACGGTAGAAACTGTCGTTCTCTGTGATGGTCTTTCGTCCGCGTGAGTCAAGGATGTCACGTGCATTGATGCTCAGGCTCCAGTTCTGGTTGAACATCTTTCTAAGGCCCAGGTCGAGCGAGTAACTTGGCTCGCGGTAACCCTGTGCCACAATGCGCTTTGCATCGTAACGGCCTGTTGCCTGCAACGATATGCCCCAGGGGAGCATTACGTTGGCTGTCATTCGGGCGTTCCAGGAGAAGTTCTCATCGGCATTGCCGGTGATGGTCTGCCCGTTGATTACGTACTTGAAGGCGTCCAACTTATAATAGAAAAGGTTGACGGTTGTTGTGAGGTCAAGTGCTCTGAAGAGTTTGTTCTTGCCCACAATCTCCAGGCCGGCCGACTGTGTCTTTGCCACATTCTCAAAGGTGGTGTATATGACCCTGTCGTTGCCGTTGCTGTAACTGATGCGCTCAATAACATCCTCGGTTGTGCGGTAGTAGCCCGAGAGTGAGAGTGTGTGGTTCTCCCAGTTTTTCAGGTAGTTCAGTTCGTATGCATTCGAGTACTCGGGAGTGAGGCCCGGGTTACCGAACGATATGTTTGTTGAGTCGCTGATGTTCTGGAAATTGTTGAGTTGTCCTCCCCAGGGGCGGCGCAGACGGCGGGTGTAGTTCACCTGAATCTCCTGTCCGTCGGTTATCTCGTAACTGATGAAGGCGCTGGGGAACAGTTTGAAGAAATCCTTTGAGGTGAAACCCGGGATTTGATTGTTCTGCTCCTGTTCGTAACCATAAGACTGTGTCTTTACGTTCCAGTACTCTCCGCGCAAACCAAGCTGATAGCCGAACTTGCCCAGACGTCCCGAGTATGTCGCGTACAATGCCTGCGTGTTCTGCTTGTAGCGGAACTGGTTGTAGAGGCTCTTGTCAAGCAGTTTGTGCTCCTCGTCGGTGTATGTTATCACCGGGCTTCTGTCATCCGAGAAGTCGCCCTTGTAACCGGCCTCTATGCGGTGGTTTTCATTGATTCTGTACTCGTAGTCGAGTTTAATCTCTGTGCTGTTGTTCCTGCTCAGTCCGTCCTGGAACTGATAAGAACTCATTGTGGTGGTATCGGCACCATAGAACTCGGTGGTCTGCCGGTATGTTGCACCACGCTGCTGTGACCATTGGTGGTGCCCCACAGAGAAATCAATGAAGTGTGTGTCGCTCCAACGGTGGGTGTATCCAAGTTCCACATTGTACATTGTTGGCTTGCCCTTTTGTGTGGTGGTGCGGGTTATGCGCTGTGCGGGGGCGGCATATGTGCCATCGCTGCCTATGGGGCCGCTGACTGCAGAGATTGCATTATTGTGCTTGCCGCCACCAAGCATTCCCATGACATTTGCATAGAGTTCGTCCTTCTCTGTAATGCGCCAGGTGAATCCGGCACGGCCAAAGATGTTGTTGGGGTTGTGGCTGCCAATGTTTGTCTGTTTCTGGTACTGGTCAGAGCCATAGTATCTGGTCTCGGTTATGCCCTCATTCTCAAATCTCATATTGCGATAGTTGAGACCGGCATATGCGTCGAACTTGCCGCTGCTGTAGTTGATGTTGCCACCGGCATTGTATCCGAGATGTGAGTCCATGCCGCCCTGTACGCTGCCGTAGTAGCCTGCCTTGCGGTCGCGCTTGAGTACAATGTTGATGATGCCGGCAGTTCCTTCGGGCGAGTGCTTTGCCGAGGGGTTGGTGATTACCTCAATCTTCTCAATTGAGCCTGCAGGTAACTGCTGCAGGATATCGCCCTGGTTGTCGCCGGTGAGTCCGCTTGCCTTGCCGTTTATCCACACTGTAACGCTCTCGCTGCCGCGCAGTGAGACGGTGCCCTCGTTGTCTACCTCTACCGATGGTATGTCGGCCAGCACGTCGCTTGCCGAGCCGCCGGTGGTGGCAATGCTCTGGTCGACGGTGAACACACGCTTGTCAATCTCAAAACTCATCTGTGAGCGCTGTTCGGTAACGACAACCTCTTTCAGTAGTTTGCGGTCGCTCTTCAGGAAAATCTCCCCCAAATTGATGTCGCTCTTGCCGGCGGTGATGTTTATCTTGCGGCTATCATTAAGGAAACCGACAAACGATGCGGTAACGGTATATTTGCCGGCCTTGATGTTTGTGAGGCGGAACGAACCGTCATCGCCGGTGCTGCATCCCGCAGTGGGTGCGTTGCCGCCCTCGGGGGTAACGGCTATGGTTACGAATGGCAGGGGCTCGTCGGTCTCAGCCTCAATGATTACACCTCGTATTGTTCCTGTAACCTGTGCAAAGAGGCTCAAAGGTAACAGTAGCAGCAGTGACAGCAGTATTTTCTTCATCCTGATATAGTGATTCTTTTGTTTTGGAGTGCAAAGGTACTAAAAAATGTTCTTTCCACGATGCGTGGCACTCTATTTTGTTGTTATTCAAGGTAACTGCCAATCTCGCCGCTGATGAGCAGGAGTGAGATTTCGCATATTTTTGTATCATATTCAACTGAGAGCAGTCGCTCCTCGGCCTGCAGAAGGCTTTGCTGTGCCTCGCGCATCTCAATACCCGATAGGTCGCCAAGCATATAACGCTCTTTGGCAATGTCGTGGTTCTCGCGTGCGGTAACCACATTGAGTTTTTCAAGGTTAAGGAGCTGCAGGTTGTTGCGGTAGGCTTGCCACATATTGCCGAGGTCGGCCTTGAGTGATAGAACTAGTTGGTCGCGTTGCAGTTTTGCATTCTCAATGGCAATCTTTGCGTTGCGCTTTTCACGTCGTCTGTTGCCGTCCCACAGGTTGAAGCCGATGGTTACCGAAGCATTTCCGCCCCAGCCGTTGCGGTGGATATATGCACCCTTGTTATAACTGTTGAAGGTGTAGTCGTACCCTGCATTGAGTTTCAGGTATGGGTAGTTGCGTGAAAGTACTTTCTTGTAGTCGAGTCTGGTTATGGCATTGCCGTGGTCAACAATCAACAGGCTTGCGTTGTTCTCGAGCATCCTGTTCCACAGGTGTGTGAAGTCGAGTGTGCTGTCGACCTCAATGGTTGTCTCGACGGTTGTTATTGGAGTGTAGACCTGGTCAATGGCCATCATCTCATTGAGCGCGATGCGCGATGTGATGACAACCTCCTGCTGCTTGATATACTGGGCACTGTCGGCATTGAAGTCTACCTTTGCCTGTTGATAGTCGAGGCGCGAGAAACTGCCTATGTTGTAACGCTCCTCGACAATGCGTAAACGTTCCTTTGAGAGCAACACTGCGTTGTAGTAGTTGTTCAGGCGCAGACGTTGCTGCAGGAAGTTGTAGTATTCGGCGGTGAGCCCTGCGATGAAATCCTCTATGGCAAGGCGTGTCTCAATCTCGCCCATCTTCTCCATCTCCTTGAGTTGCTTGTATGTGGTGCTTGTCTTGAAACCGTCAAAGATGGTCCAGTTTATATCGATACCTGTGCTGACGGTGTTTCCAAAACTGTTGCTTGTTCCCTCGGTCTCGCCTGTCTCGCGCATTTTTGAAATGTTGCTGTCGAGCGAGCCGTTGTAGCCTGCTGCAAGGTCAACTGTCGGCATGTAACCTGCATTTGAGAGTGTGGCATTGTTGTGTGCTACCTGCTCCTCGTTGCGTGTTATGCGTAGCGAGTAGTTGTTCTCCAGGCCCTTCTTTAGGCATTGGCTCAGGGTATATGTCTGTGCATTGCTGCCAATGGCAACAGCAGCAATGGCAAATAGTGTCAGTAGTCTTTTTTTCATTTGTTATCCTCCTCTATCTTCTCTTTGCGCTCGGTTGATATGTAACTGTATACGGCAGGTACAACGTACATTGTGAGTATTGTTGATACCAGCATACCGCCCACTACTGCTGTACCCATTGCTATACGCTGGTTGGCACCCTCGCCACCTGCGAACATTAGCGGGATGAGACCAAGCATTGTTGAGAGGCTGGTCATCAGAATTGGGCGCAGACGCTGCAGAGAGGCGTTCTTGATGGCATCCATCTTGCTCTCGCCGGCCTGCTGTTTCATGTTGGCGAACTCAACGATGAGAATACCGTTCTTGGCAACAAGTCCAATGAGCATGATGATACCAATCTGGCTGAACACGTTCATGGTGATGTCCCTGCATACCATGAATATGAGAGCTCCCGCAATGGCAAGCGGCACGGTGAGCATTATGATGAACGGGTCCTTGAAACTCTCGAACTGTGCTGCAAGGATAAGGTAGATGAGCACCAGTGCAAGGATGAAGGCGAACATAAGGCTCGACGAACTCTCGCGGAACTCTTTAGAGTCGCCGGTGAGCGCTGTGCGGAACGAGTCGTCGAGCACCTCCTCGGCAATCTTGTCCATCTCTGCAAGTCCGTCGCCAATAGTCTTGCCCTCTGCAAGTCCGGCAGATATGGTTGCCGAGAGGAAACGGTTGTAGTGGTAGAGTTTTGGCGGGGCGGTTGACTCAATGAACTCAACAAAGTTGTCGAGTTGTATCATCTGTCCGCCATCACAACGTATGTATATTGACTTTACGCTTGATGGCGTGTTGCGTTGCTGGCGGTTGATTTGGCCAATGATTTCATACTGCTTGCCGTTCATGTAGAAGTAGCCCATGCGCTGTCCGCTGAGGCCATACTGTAGTGTCTCGGCAACATCGCGCACGCTCGCACCGAGCATGCCGGCCTTGTCGCGGTTGATGTTAACGCGTGTCTCGGGGCTGTTGAACTTGAGGTCGGCATCGGCCATCTTGAACACCGGATTCTCGTGTACGCGCTGCAGGAAGAGGGGCAGCACCTCCTGCAATTTCTCGGAACTTGTTGCCTGGATGACATACTGTATTGGCATGCTTCCTCGGCGGCCGCCGAACGATGACTGCTGCTGCACGAATGCCCTGGCTTTGGTCTTGCTGCCAATGGCGGCAGTGAGCCTTTCGGCAACGTCCATCTGTGAGTAGTCACGGTCGGCAATATCCTTCAGTGTAATTCTGATGTTACCGCCGCCGTTTGACACGCGTGAGGTGACCGAAACCGCATCGGGGACAATGGAGTCTACCAACAGGTTGATGTCCTCGGTGTAGTCGCGCATATATTCATAACTAACACCCTCGGCACCTCGTGTGTTGATGGTAATCTGCGAACGGTCCTCCATAGGAGCCATCTCGGCAGGAATCTTGTTCCACAGGTAGCCAATGAGCACAAACATGATAAGCAACACCGGGATGGCAACCCAACGGACCTTCATGAATGCGTCGAGTGACTTGTAGTAGATGTTGTTCAGCCCATTGAAGAATGGCTCGGTCTTGCGGTAGAGCCACTTCTGCTCCTTGCGGCGCTTGAGCAGCTTGGTAGCAATCATTGGGGTGAATGTGAGCGCCGCAAATGATGATATGACTACCGAACCGGCTACCACAAAACTGAACTCGCGGAACAGGCGTCCGCTGGTTCCCTCCATAAAGACAATGGGCAGGAACACCGCAATGAGGGTGATGGTTGTCGATATGACTGCAAAGAAAATCTCCTTTGAGCCCTCGATACCCGCTTTAAGCGGTCTCATTCCCTGCTCTATGCGTATGTAGATGTTCTCGGTCATCACAATGGCATCATCCACCACAAGACCCACCGAGAGCACTATGGCAAGCATGGTGAGAACGTTGATTGAGAAACCTGCAACATACATTACAAAGAATGCACCGATGAGCGAGACCGGAATAACGATGCATGGCACGAGTGTCACGCGCCAGTCGCGCAGGAAAAGGAAAATGATGATAATCACAAGGATGAAGGCCTCGTAGATGGTGCTCTTTACCTCGTCGATTGATGCGCGGATGAACTTTGTGCTGTCAAAGCCATAGGTGTACTCCACGTCATCTGGCAGGTCTTTCTTCATCTGCTCCATGCGTGCATACACAGCATCGGCAATCTCAATGTGGTTGGCACCCGGCTGTGGAATTACCGCAACACCCACCATTGGCACACCGTTCATCTTCATATAGCTCTTGAGGTCGGCAGGGCCAAGTTCGGCGTGTCCTACGTCGCTTATGCGTATGATGTTGCCGCCGTTCTTCTTTAGAATGATGTTGTTGAACTCGCCGGCGGTGTGCATCTGTCCCATTGTGCGCAGTGTGAGTTCAACGGTGTTGCCCTCGATGCTGCCCGATGGGAGTTCGACATTCTCGTTTGTAATAGCATTCCTTACATCAACAGGTGTGAGCCCATGCGCGGCAAGTTTTGTGGGGTCCAGCCATATTCTCATAGAGTAACGCTTCTCACCCCAAATCTGTACGCTGCTGACGTCGGGGATTGTCTGCAACTGCTCCTTTACGGTGAGGTCGGCAATCTCGCTCAGTTCTAGCAACGAGCGGTTCCCGCTCTGTATCGCAATCATAAGGATAGGTGTTGCATCGGCGTCGGCCTTTGATACGGTGGGCGGGTCACAGTCGCGCGGAAGGTAGCGCTGTGCGCGTGAAACCTTGTCGCGCACATCATTTGCGGCGGTCTCAAGGTCTACTGACAGTTCAAACTCCACAGTTATGCGGCACTGTCCTTGCTGGCTCACACTTGAGATTGAGCGGATACCAGGGATACCGTTGATATTCTGTTCGAGCGGCTCTGTAATCTGGCTCTCAATGACATCGGCATTGGCACCTGCATAACTGCACGATACCGAGATTATGGGGTTGTCGACCGATGGGTATTCGCGCACACCCAGGGTGTTGTAGCCAATGAAGCCGAAAATTACGATTATTATGGTAAGCACCGTAGCAAGAACGGGACGACGGATGCTCAATTCGGATATGTTCATATGTCTCTCTTTTGGCGTGCGTTATTCGAAACTTTCAATCTTTACAGCAGAACCTTTGCGCAACTGCAGTGTTCCCGATGTGAGGATGGTATCACCGCTATGCAGTCCTTCTACTACCTGCACCTGGGTGTCTGTGCGCAATCCTATTGTGATGTCTACGGGCTCGGCGTGACCGTTGCGGTATACGAAAACCTTGTTCTTGCCCATTTCGGGGACAATAGCCTCGGCCGGCACTGAGATAGCGTCGGTAATCTCCTTCTGCTTTAGCCTGATGCCGGTGTACTGACCGGGCATCAGCATCTGGTCGCTGTTGCTGTAGAGGGCGCGCACGGTAAGGTTGTGTGTCTCGGGGTCAAGGCTCGACTCTGTTGCATACACCTGTGCCTCGAACGGGGTGGTGTAGCCATCTACATTGAATGAGAGTCTTGTTCCTTTCTTTACATCCCTGGCATATCTTTCCGAAACCGAGAACTCAATCTTGATTGGGCTTATTGATGTGAGGGTTGCGACTATTGTCGATGGCGATGCGTATGCACCAACGCTCACCTGTCGCAAACCTATTATACCGTCGAATGGAGCACGCAGTTCGGTCATGCTTATATGCGCCTTCACCTGCTCAATGTCGGCGTTGAGTGTTGCCAGTTCTGTCTTGACAATCTCAAGCGCCTCCTTGCTCACAGCATCGCGCTGCAACAGTGCGCTCTGGCGATATACGCGGTCCTGCGCAAGCGGAACCTGTGCCTCAAGGCGCGCGAGCTGTGCCTGCAACTGTGAATCGTTTACCTTTGCAAGCAGCGTGCCCTTCTCAACGAATGTGCCCTCCTTGAAATAGATGTCGGTAATCTTGCCCGATGTCTCGAATGTCAACTGCACCTCCTCGTCGGGTACAAGTTTGCCAACAGTGAGTATCTCGTCGGTGAGCAACTGCGGCTTGAGTATCCTTGCAGTTACGTTGAGCACTTTCTTGTTGTTCCTGACCGGTGTATTGTCTACAGTGGCAAGTTCTTCATTCTGTCGTGGAATCAGCTGAAAGTAACCGAAAACCGAAACTCCTGCAACAATCGCTGTCACAAATCCCCATTTAAGATATTTCTTCATTGTTTTTTTGTATTGTTCAATAATGTTTTGACTCTAATTATGCTAAAAGGTTTAAAGCCTTTCTATAATTCGTTGTGGCACACAAGTTTCACAAAAAAGACTATGGCTTGCTAAAAGTTTACAAAAATAGTAAAAAATGCCTGATTTTGATGCGTTTTGGCTTGATATTATTTGGCTTCGCCCAAGTCTGCCTGCATTCGTTGGAAATAAAATAAATTTTATTCACTCATTTGTATAAACTTTCGCTCGTTTGAACTATCTTTGCAAAGATTTTCGAGAAGATAATAGTTTAATTTTAAAAATAGTAGATTTATGATTAATGCAGAAGACATTAAAAAGGGTACAGCAATCCGCATGGATGGCAAGCTGTATTTCTGTATCGATTTCTTGCACGTGAAGCCAGGTAAGGGTAACACTTTTATGCGTACAAAACTTAAGGACGTTGTTGACGGCTATGTATTGGATCGTCGTTTCAACATCGGTGAGAAACTCGAGGATGTACGCGTTGAGCGCCGTCCATACCAGTATCTCTATCAGGAGGGCGAGGAGTTCGTATTTATGAACCAGGAGACTTTCGAGCAGGTAACCATCGCATCAGAGCAGATCAACGGTGTTGCTTTCATGAAGGAGGGTATGACACTTGAGGTTGTTACTGACGCATCAACTGAGACTATCCTTTATGCCGATATGCCGGTGAAGGTTGTTCTTGCAATCACATACACAGAGCCAGGTCTCAAGGGTGACACTGCTACAAACACAACAAAGCCTGCTACAGTGGAGACCGGTGCCGAGATCCGCGTTCCTCTCTTCATCAACGAGGGCGAACTTGTTGAGATTGACACACGTGACGGTTCTTACGTTGGTCGCGTAAAGGCATAATCTTGACTCATTAAAAAGGTGATAACTGCGTTATACGGAAAGTCGTAAATTTCCATTTGCTAAAAGTAAATTCCGGTATTACGCCTTGTTCTCCCACTTTTAATAGACAAGTTTAATTTAAAATAAGAAAAAGATTTGTTATACTCTATAATTGTTCCTGTTTATAACAGGCCAGGCGAGGTAAAGGAACTGCTTGACAGCCTGATGGCTCAGACGGTAAAACCATTTGAGTTGCTTATTATAGAGGATGGCTCAAAAGAACGATGTGATCATTTGCTTGGTCACTATCGTTCTTTTTTTACTATCCACTATTACTATAAGGAGAATTCCGGCCGTAGCGAGACACGTAACTATGGCATGCAAAGAGCAACAGGCGACTATCTGCTCTTCTTTGACTCGGATGTAATACTGCCTCCCACCTATTTTGAGACACTTGAGGCCGAAATGGCGAGTGACTATGCCGATTGCTTTGGTGGCCCCGACGCTGCCGACAATTCGTTCTCGGATATGCAGAAGGCTGTGAGCCACGCAATGACATCGTTCTGGACAACGGGCGGCATACGCGGCGGCAAAGCAGTGATGGAGAAGTTCTGCCCTCGTACTTTCAATATGGGCTTTTCAAAGAAGGTCTATGAGGCGGTGGGCGATTTTAAGGACATGATGGGCGAGGATATTGACCTTAGCATACGCATACGTAATGCCGGTTTCAAGATTCGCTTGATACGTCCTGTATTTGTCTATCACAAGCGCCGCATTGATATGAGCCGTTTCTTCAAGCAGGTCAATAACTTTGGCCAGGCGAGAATATGGCTGCAGATACTGCACCCCGGGTCGCTGAAGATTGTACACACCGCTCCGGCGCTGTTGCTTGTCCTGGGCGTAGTGTTGCTGGCTGCATCGTTTTTCTGTCCCTGGCTGCTGCTGTTGCCACTGCTGTATGCCTTGCTTATATTTGCCGATTCGCTGCTAAAGAACAGGAACCTGAATGTGGCACTGCTCTCTGTAGTTGCCGCTGCGGTGCAGATTGTGGGCTACGGAACGGGATTCCTCAAGGCGCTTTGGTTCAAGATGATACTGAAACAGCCGCTTGAGACAAAGAAGAACCTTACAAAGATATATAACAGGGGATGATGACCGAGGATAAGCAAAAGAAGAGCATCAAGGAGTGGGCGCTCGACGACCGTCCGCGCGAGAAGGCCATGAAGAACGGTATTTCGACACTCAGCAAGTCGGAACTGCTGGCAATTCTTGTGGGGTCGGGCAATGACGAGGAGAGCGCTGTAGACCTTATGAAGCGTGTCCTTGACTCTTGCGGCAACAGCATATCGGAACTGGCAAAACTCTCGGCCGATGACCT
Organism: Bacteroidaceae bacterium; assembly: GCA_045613945.1. Taxonomy (GTDB): domain Bacteria; phylum Bacteroidota; class Bacteroidia; order Bacteroidales; family Bacteroidaceae; genus HGM04593. Next base: position 85,838 of record JAZLBZ010000086.1, on the reverse strand, counting down.
TTGTACCTTCAGGGGCATTGGCCCGGCGAAGGCAATCACTATTGTGGCAGCCTGCGAGCTATGGAAACGTCGCGAGGAAAATGAGGGCGAGCAGCCCTGCATAACATCGTCGCACGATCTGTACCGCTATTTTCATCCCATCCTGTGCGACTCTCCGGTGGAGCGCTGCTATGTTATGCTGCTGAACCGTATGAACCGCGTCATTGACCATGTGCTCATCGGTACCGGCGGTTTTACGGCAACGGTTGTCGACATACGTCTTGTGATACGCGAGGCGCTGATGAAACGTGCGACAACAATTGCCCTGTGCCACAACCATCCGTCAGGCAATATAAAGCCAAGCCGTGAGGACGACAGGCTGACAGAGAATCTTGCCCAGGCGTGCAAGATAATGAACATACGCCTGCTTGACCACATTGTGCTCACCGATGGAGCATATTTCAGTTATAACGATGAGGCTCGCCTCTAAAAATGAGATGATGATATGGAAAAGTTTGAAATAGAAGAGAAAATCGTTGAAATGATAAAGACAGTGTATGACCCTGAGATTCCAGTCAACATATATGACCTCGGGCTCATCTACCGCATTGAGGTGAGCGACGATTACGCTGTAGATATTGACATGACCCTGACGGCACCAACCTGTCCTGCTGCCGATTTTATGATGGAGGATGTAAGGATGAAGGTTGAGTCAATTGAGGGCGTTAAGTCACTAAACCTGAACCTGGTGTTTGAACCCGAGTGGAGCCAGGAACTGATGACCGAAGAGGCAAAGCTCGAACTTGGTCTGCTATAATATATGGTCTGCACGACTCAAGAACTCCTTTCCTGTTATGAAAAAGATATATATCCTTTCTGATGTGCATCTTGGCTCATGGGCCATTGAGCACCGCCGTACCCACGAGCGCCGCATTGTATCGTTCCTTGACAAGATAAAGAACGAGGCGGCAGCAGTGTATCTACTTGGCGATGTGTTCGACTTCTGGTACGAACACCGCTATGTTGTTCCCAAAGGATATACACGTTTCTTGGGCAAGATATCTGAATTGACCGACAGGGGGGTAGAGGTACACTTCTTTACCGGTAACCATGACCAGTGGTGCCTTGACTACCTTGAGAAAGAGTGCGGCGTGACAATACATCGCGAGCCATGTCTTGTTGAACTTTATGGCAATGAGGTGTTCCTTGCGCATGGCGATGAGTTCTCAAAGGAAAAGGGCTACAAGGTGTTGCGTGCAATGTTCCGCAGCCGTTTCCTGCGCTGGATGTTCTCAATGCTGCATCCTCGCTGGAGCGTGTGGATGGGGCTCCGGTGGGCACAGCACAGTATGGTGAAGCACAAGGTGAAGGGTGATACTCCATTCCTGGGTGCCGACAAGGAGGATTGCGTACTCTTTGCGCGTGAATACCTCAAGAAACATCCTTCGGTTGACTGCTTTATCTTTGGTCACCGTCACATTGATGTTGATTTGCCGCTGGGCGAGAGTTCGCGCTGCATATTCCTCGGTGACTGGATATCAACATTCGCTTATGTTGTACTTGACGGCAAGACAATAGAGCGCAAGTACTTTATAGAAGGAGAGAGCAAGGACCTATAATAGAAAACGCGACACATTTTGATGTCGCGTTCTTTGTATATCTTTCTTTATATCCGAATCATTTTCCTGTTCTGAATTTCAGTTCTATGCCTACCGAGCGTTGCAGTTCAACCCAGGCAACGGCTTTGCCAAAGAGTGCATTGATATATTCACCGCGCATTTCACTTTCGTTACGCTGTACAATAAGGTAATCCAGGAATGGTATTTCGCCCATTTCGTATGCTTTTCTTTTGCTCTCTACCACCTGCTGCATGTCGTTTAACATTTCGCTTGAGAATGTCTCGCTCTGCTTGTCGGCATACTTGAAATTGTTGTATGCCTGCATCACATCGGCTGTTACCATCAGACGTGCTTCCTCAATTTCAACATCTGCCTGTTTTACCAATAGTTCATCCATCAGGCGTGCTCCTTTGTTCAGGTTCGAGAATTTCAGAGGTATGGCAACACCGGCCTTTATGGTGGTGAAATCGGGGTCGGCAATGTTGTATGTTGCTCCAAGCGCTACATCAAGTTCGGGGCGGCGCTGTGCCTTGTTGAACTTCTGGGCGGCAACAGCAATGTCGGCATTGCAAAGCGCAACTACAAGGTCGGCGCGCTGTTCCAAAGCGGTGGTTGTGTAGTGCGCGAGATCAGCTGCTTGATTTGAGATTTCCAATGTTCCTGTTCCGCTCAATAGTTCGGCGCCTTCTATGTCGCCCATGTAGTATCCCAGTTTTATGGCGGTGTTGTGCAGTGCTGCCTCGGTGGCAAGCATGGCATTCTTTGCAATGCCTTGTGCCATGCGGCTCTCCAGCCAGTCGCTCTGTGCAATGTCGCCACGCACGTAGCGCATGCTATCGTTGTTTGTGACTTCGGTCAGGTCTTTGTATATCTCTGTTGCCTCCTCGTGTAGCATCCTTGCTCGCAGGTGCTCAAGGAAGGCAATGGTAGCATCAGCGCGGAAATTACGTATATACTCCTTTAGCAGTGCTACGGTCTGTGTGCGCTCACTCTCGGCAAGGTCAATGCGGCTGCGGCGCACTCCAAACGTAAAGGTGCGGCTCAATTCCAATTCAATGCCTTGTCCCAGTCCCTTGCTCCAATCCTCGTTGTTGGTGTATGTGAGTGCAATGTTGGGGTCGTTGTATACCTTGCTGCCTGTTACCGCAGCATCGGCAATCTCTATGTCCATTCTTTTGGCGGTGAGTGCGATGTTGTTCTTTAGCACGCGCTCCATGTATTCATCATATGAGATGGTCTGTGCCGTTGATGTAGTAATATGGAATATCAGGGATAGAATAAAAAGAGCCTTTTTCATAGTTGTTCCTGTTGCAATGTTAATTGTTACAAGGTGTAATGCCCATTTTGGCTGCGCATTCAATGATGTACTGCAGTGCTGCGTCGTGCTCGTTGGGGATTACTCCGTCAAGGATTGCATCCTTCACTGCACTTTTGAGCGTGCCCACCTCGGCGCAGGGTGCCAGCCCAAAGAACTGCATAATCTCCTCACCGTTCACCGGTGGCTGGAAGTTGCGCACGCGGTCCTTCTCCTCAATGTCCTTGAGTTTCTGTCGCACAATCTGGAAGTTGCCCAGGAACTGTTTCTTGCGCACCTCGTTCTTTGATGTGATGTCGGCCTCGCACAGTATCATCAAGTCGTCAATGTCGTCACCAGCATCGAAAAGCAGGCGGCGTACGGCCGAGTCGGTCACCTCATCGTCGGCAATGGCAATGGGGCGCATGTGCAGCGATACCAGTTTGGCCACGTAGCGCATCTTCTCGTTCTGCGGCATCTTGTATTCGCGGAACAACTTTAGCACCATCTTCTCGCCCACAATGTTGTGGTTGTGGAATGTCCATTTGAGTACAGGGTCCCAGCGCTTTGTCTTGGGCTTGCCAATGTCGTGCAGCAGTGCTGCCCAGCGCAGCCACAGGTCGTTGGTGTTCTTTGCGACGTTGTCAAGCACCTCAAGAGTGTGATAGAACATCTCCTTGTGGCTGTAACCGTTACGTGTCTCAACACCCTGCATTGCCGCTAACTGTGGAAATATTATCTCGAGCAGGCCACAGCGGTCAAGTTCTATGAAACCTTTTGATGGTACGGGTGAGAGCAGTATCTTGTTGAGTTCGTCGTTAATTCTTTCGCGTGAGATAATCCTAATGCGCTCCTTGTTGTCGCACAGCGCCTGGAAAGTCTCCTCCTCTATGTGAAAGTTGAGTTGTGTGGCAAAGCGTATGCATCGCATCATGCGCAAGGGGTCGTCGCTGAATGTGATGCCGGGCTCAAGCGGTGTGCTTATTATGCGGTCCTCAAGGTCGAGCATGCCGTCAAACGGGTCTACAAGCTCGCCAAAGCGGCTTGCATTGAGGCATATTGCCATTGCGTTGATGGTGAAGTCTCGGCGGTTCTGGTCATCCTCAAGGGTGCCGTCCTCAACAATGGGGTTGCGCGAGTCGTGGCTGTAGCTCTCCTTGCGTGCGCCAACGAACTCAATTTCGTGCTCCTTGTACTTTACCTGTGCTGTGCCAAAGTTTGCATAGACAGCGAGGTGTGCTCCCTTGCCCAGTCTTTTGCTGAAGGCGCGTGCCATCTCAATGCCTTTGCCAACGACAACGACGTCAATGTCGGTCGATGGGCGCTCAAGAAATATATCGCGTACATATCCGCCAACGACATAGCACTCCACGCCCAGTTCATCGGCTGTCTCCGAAATCTTGCGGAAGATTGGAGTGTCAAGCAGTTTGCAAAGTTCTTCTCTTGTTGGCTTATACATTGTTGTATTAGTTTTGTGCTTGTAAAGATACTTAATTTGGCGTTATAAATAAAACGATACCCGTTAAAACTGTTCAATAAATGCATTGGTGGGCAAAAAATATCACTGTATGGTACAAATAAATGATTATTAATGCTACTTTTGTAGAAATATGAAATAACTGCTATGGGGAATATTATAAAGAGTTGTAAAAGGGTGGCGATTGCCATTGTGGCGTTTTCGATGTTTTCTTGTGTGTCAAATGTTGAGGAACCGGCGCAGGACCTGCTATCGCGTGCTCATGTTGAATATGAGAATGGAAAATATAACAATGCACGTATCCTGCTCGACAGCATAAAGATTGTGTCGCCGAAAGCATACAAGACCTTGCGTGAGGCCGAGAAACTGCGTCGCCAGGCAATGATAAAGGAGGGCGAGCGCAATGTGGCTTTCCTTGAGGAGGAGTTGCAGTCGCTCATTGCTGTGCGTGACTCGCTTGCTGCCGGCTTTGATTTCAATTTCGATAAGCGTTTCCAGAATAAAGGGTATTACACAGTGCCGTCGCAGTCAATGTCGCAGAATGTCTATAATAATTTCCTGCGTGCATCGGTGCACGAGGATGGTGCAATGTACCTCACATCGTTCTATCGCGGGAAGGCAATAAGGCACAAGAGCGTGAGGCTCGCATTGGGCGATACGTACGTGTCCTGTGACAAGCCGTTCCTGGAGAGAAATTACAAGGACCTGGGCGTGAACAATGAACGCAGGGACTACAAATATGGCGAGGATGGCGGCCTGGTAGATTTTGTTGTGGCTGCGCAAGGTGTCATTGAGGTTGAAATCTCCGGTGCAAAGGAGAAGGTAAACTACACTTTGCGGGCATCCGACGCTGCTGCAATATGCAAGGTCTTTGAACTCTCGCAGGCGATACTGGCAGTGAAACAGGTCGAGGAGATGCTTGACGAGGCGCGTTATATGCTTGAATTCCTTGAAAGGAGCGAGGCGCGTTCTTCGGCACCTGCCGCCGAATGATAACCAGTTGTCTGTGTTCAAAAGCAAAAGGGAATCGACTCCTGGGGTCGATGCCCTTTCTATGTCGTAAAGGTTCTGATTACTTCATGTTCTTTACAATCTCGTATGTGTCGCTTGCAATCATCATCTCCTCATCAGTTGGGATAAGCAATACCTTAACCTTTGAGTCGGGAGTTGAGAGCACTGCCTCTTCGCCACGCATCTTGGCATTTACCTCCTTGTCGAGCTTTACACCCAGGAACTCAAGGCCCTCGAGTGCTGCCTCGCGGCAATCCTGCTGGTTCTCGCCGACACCGCCTGCGAAGATGATTACGTCAACACCGCCCATTGCTGCAGCGTAAGCACCAATGTACTTCTTTATGCGGTAGAAGTTCATTGTGTTTGAGAGCTGAGCACGCTTGTTGCCCTCGTCGGCAGCGGCCTTCACCTCGCGCATATCTGATGAAATGCCTGTGATACCGGCAACACCCGACTTCTTGTTGAGCATGTCAATCATACCCTGTATGTCAAGGCCTGTCTTGTCCATAACATATGGGAAGATACCTGGGTCAACATCACCGCTGCGTGTACCCATCATGAGACCTGCAAGCGGAGTCATGCCCATTGATGTATCAACGCTCTTGCCGTCCTTGACTGCAGCAACAGAGGCTCCGTTACCAATGTGGCAAGTGATGATCTTGCTGCCCTCGGCAGGCATGTTCAGCATCTCCAGCGCACGCTTTGTGATGTAGCGGTGCGATGTTCCATGAAAACCATAGCGGCGAACGCCGTACTGCTCATAGAGTTCGTAGGGGAGAGCATACATGTATGCATAGTCGGGCATTGTCTGGTGGAAAGCAGTGTCGAACACGCCAACCTGTGGCATCTCGGGAGCAACCTCCTTGACAGCGTTCACGCCCTTGAGGTTTGCAGGGTTGTGGAGTGGGGCAAGGTCATTGCATGCCTCAAATACCTCAAGAACCTCGTCTGTGAGCAGTGTAGAAGCACTGAACTTCTCGCCGCCGTGTACCATGCGGTGACCAACAGCATCAATCTCGTCGATAGAGCCTACTGCGCCGAACTTCTCGCTTGTAAGTATATCGAAGATGAGGCGTACACCCACTGTGTGCTCAGGAATTGATGCGAAGATGGTCTCCTTTTCACCACTTGGGAGGTTGAACTTGATGAATGAGCCCTCGAGGCCAATCTTCTCAATACCACCCTTTGCAAGCACGTCCTTTGACTCAATGTCAATGAGCTGATATTTGATTGATGAACTTCCGCAGTTCAATACAAGAATCTTCATTTCTTATGTCTGGTTTAAATGTTTTTTAATGTGTCATACCAAAGAAGTGCATTAAAGATTCTTCACTTTCGTTCAGAATGACATTGACTGTTTTTACTTCTTTGCTGCAATGGCCTGGTTGGCTGTAATTGCAATCATCATGTATACGTCCTCAATTGAGCAGCCGCGTGAAAGGTCGTTCACCGGGCGTGCAATACCCTGGAGCACGGGACCGATAGCCTCGGCATTGCCCAAGCGCTGAACCAACTTGTAGCCGATGTTACCTGCGCCCAGGTCTGGGAATACGAGCACGTTTGCCTTGCCTGCAACCTTTGAGCCAGGAGCCTTGCTCTGTCCAACGAATGGAACGAGCGCTGCATCGGCCTGCAATTCGCCGTCGAGCGAGAGTTCTGGGTCAAGTTCGTGTGCCAAACGTGTTGCCTCAACAACCTTGTCTACCATCTCATGTTTTGCCGAGCCCTTTGTTGAGAAACTGAGCATTGCAACGCGTGGCTCCTCAAAGCCAGCGATTGCCTTTGCTGTCTGTGCTGTACACACTGCAATCTGTGAGAGTTGGTTTGCATCGGGCTGTGGAGTAACTGCAACGTCGGCAACGAAGAGAACGCCGTCCTCGCCATACTCCTTTGCGTTTGTGATGAGCATCATTGCACCGCTCACGCAGCTGATGCCCGGAGTTGTCTTGATAATCTGCAATGCAGGGCGCAACACGTTGCCTGTTGTGTTCAGTGCACCTGCAACCTGGCCGTCGGCATCGCCGTTTTTAATGATTAGGCAGCCAAGATACAATGGGTTGCAAACGAGTTTTTGGGCCTCCTCAATTGTCATGCCCTTTGCCTTGCGAAGTTCGAAAAGCAGGTTTGCATACTTCTCTGCATCGGGGTTGTTGCATGGGTCAATGATGGTGGCCTTCTCAATGTTTGCAAGACCGTGCTGCTGTGCCAGAGCAAGAATCTCCTCCTTGTTGCCAAGAAGAATAATCTCTGCAATACCATCGGCAACAGCCTTGTCGGCGGCCTTCAATGTACGCTCCTCGGTACCCTCGGGGAGAACAATGCGCTGCTTGTTCTGCTGAGCGCGCTCAATCAAATTCTTAATAACATCCATAGTTTTAATTATTTTTAATTTGTAGATTTTCAATTTTCTGTCTGTGGAGTGTTATCACGCAGGCATACTATATGCAAAGGTAATTTAAACATTATTGACAGCAAAATAAATTCTGCTTATTTTAGGTATAAAATAGGTATAAATAGGATATTTGATGCTGTCGCTACATGACCAAAGAGCGAAAGGACAGTTTGCATCCTTTCGCTCTTTGGTCTCTGATATTCTGTTTTGTCAATTGACAGCAACCTTTATGCTCTTATTGCCAATTTTAACTATGGCGACAGTGCCTCTTGAAAGGCCAGTGCTAACTGTTGCCACGCCATTTTCAATTGTTGTGGTATCAATGAGCGTGCCGTTGGTTGCATAGACCGCAACCTCCTCGCCGTCGAGTGAACAACTGATAGATAGCACACCGCCATTTGATGTTACAAGCACAGCCTTTGCAGGGATGCTGATTACATTGGTATCGTCGCTGCCATCGCACTCGCATTCAATCCAGCAGAGTGTGGCATTCACGGTCTCTGAGTTTTCGTGACCTGTGGCAGTTGCATAGACGCTGATGTTGTATGTTACCGAGAGGTTGATGTCACTGTCATAGAATTTTTTGATGTCGCCGCAAGTTACATCTGTGATGAATTCAGCGCCCTCTGTTGCACACTCGAATGACAGCGTGCCGTTGGAGTATGAAATGACAGGTGTAGCGCAAACCTTCGCTTCGGGCTCAACAACTTCGCCATTCAGTGTTGCAAAGGTTCCAAAAGAACTCCACGGCTCTGTTGTCTTGTAATTGTCTATAGCCTCTGCGGGAACGTGCAGTGTCATATATTCGGGGTATGATTCGTTGAAAGCGTCGCTTTTTGTCGATGGTACAGTTGTAGCAAGGCAATATATATCGGTTAGGTTTTCGCATTTTGCAAAAGCTGTATAGCCGATATCGCGTATCCCACTGCCTATTGTCGCGCTTTTAAGTCCTGTGCAACCATAAAATGCATTATATCCAATGCTTGTAACGTTGCCAGGTATTACAATGTTTTTAAGGCCGGAGCAACCTTCGAAAGCAGAATATGCAATAGATTTAACATTGCCGGGGATTTCAATGTTTGTAAGGCCGGTGCAACCCTTGAATGTAGAACTTGAAATATTTGTAACACTGCCCGGGATTTCAACATCTGTAAGGCTGGTGCAATTATGGAACGCATAATTTTTAATACTTGTTACGCTGTTAGGGATTTCAATGCTTGCAAGACTGGCGCAACCACTGAATGTGGAATTTTCAATGCATGTTACACCATAGGGGATTACAACGCTTTTGAGTCCGGAGCAGCCACTGAACGCACCGGAACCAATGCTTGTTACGCTGTTTGGGATTTCAATGCTTGTAAGGCCGGAGCAACCAAGGAACGCATCACTTACAATGGTTGTTGCGCCATTAGGTATTACAATACTTTTAAGTCCTGAGCAATCTTTGAAGGCACGTGCTCCAATGTTCGTAACATTGTCTGGGATTACTATGCTTGTAAGGCTGGTGCAACCTTCAAATGTTTTATCTTCAATGCTCGTAATGCTATTGCTGATTACAACACTTGTAAGCCCTGAGCAATTATAGAACGCAGAATATCCAATGCTTGTTACGCTGTTAGGAATGTTAATGTTGGCAAGGCCTCTGCAATGAATGAACGCACTGGAACCAATGCTTGTTAAACTGCTTGGGATTTCAATGCTTGTAAGGCCGGAGCAGCCACAGAACGCACTGGAACCAATGCTTGTGACGCTATTACCGAGTTTGATGGTTGCAAGACCGTCACAGTTATGGAACGCAAGTTCTCCAATGCTTGTTACGCTGTTGGGGATTTCAATGCTTGTCAGGTTTAAGCAGTGTAAGAACGCTTTATTTCCAATATTTGTAACACTGTTTGGGATTTCAATGCTTGTAAGACCGTTGCATTCTTCGAACGCACTATTTCCAATGGTTGTAACGCTGCATGTTACCCCGTTGTGTACAATGTTTCCTGGGATGACGATGTCGCCGGTGTATCTTGTCTCGCCCTTAATTACCGTTGCTGTTCTCGCTTTAGTAACTACATCGTATTTTATTCCATTAATGGTTATCTCCTCGGCCTTTGCACTTCCCACGCAGCATAATAGCAAAAGTGCTGTAAATAAAAGATTAAGTTTTTTCATAATAGTATTTTTTAGGTTTATTATCTGTTTCTGTCAATCTCCTTCAAAGAGGTACGTAACTTTCCGCTTTTGTTAGTTAAATGGCAGGATGTACAAAAAGTAACCCATGTTCCAATAATTTTTGCGAAAATAACAAATTTCAATAAAAATAGATATGTTTTTTGCTTTGTTTACGCTCCCTAACAATAATGAGGGCAACCCATTGGGTCACCCTCATTACTCAATTCTTATCTAAGGTGCTGCTTATGCAAGCAGTTCTTTCAGTTCTTCGGCTGTGACGCTCTTCTGCTCGCCGGTTGTCATGTTCTTCAAGGCAACGGTGCCGTCTGTTATCTCCTGTTCTCCAATGATGGCAACAAAAGGAATGGCCTTGTTGTTGGCATATCCCATCTGTTTCTTCATCTTGTCGCTGCTTGGGAAGAGTTCGGCCGAGATGCCCGCTTTGCGCAATTCGCCAATAATCTGCAGTGAGCGCATTGCCTCCTTCTCGCCAAAATTTACGAACATCACCTTTGTGGTGTGCATAGCCTCCTGTGGGTAAAGTTCCAACTGGTTCATCACGTCATAGATGCGGTCGGCACCGAACGAGATTCCCACGCCCGACATTCCGTCCATGCCGAACACGCCGGTGAGGTTGTCATAGCGTCCGCCACCGGTGATGCTGCCTATTGCAACATCAAGTGCCTTTACCTCGAGGATGGCACCTGTGTAGTAGTTGAGGCCGCGTGCAAGGGTAAGGTCGATGTCCAATGTGCTCTTTATGCCAACGTTCTTTATTGTGTCAAGAATGAACTGCAGTTCCTCCACGCCCTTTTCGCCAGTGGTGTTGCCGCTGAGTGTCTGGGCAAGAATCGCCATCTTCTCCTCGTTGTTGCCCTGTGCCTTGAGAATGGGCAGCAGTTTCTCTATTGATGCATCGCTGATCTCCTTGCTCTTGAGCTCGGCAATCACGCCGTCGAGGCCAATCTTGTCAATCTTGTCAATGGCAACGGTGATGTCAATGATTTTCTCAGGCTCACCAATGACATCGGCAATGCCGGCAAGCACCTTGCGGTTGTTGAGTTTTATTGCAACGCGTATGTTCAGTTGCTCAAACACATAGTCAATGAGCTGTATGAGTTCTACCTCGTTGATGAGCGAGTTGTTGCCGATGATGTCGGCGTCGCACTGGTAGAATTCGCGGTAACGACCCTTCTGTGGGCGGTCGGCACGCCACACAGGCTGAATCTGATAGCGCTTGAATGGGAACGACAGTTCCTCGCGGTGCATTACCACGTAACGTGCAAAAGGCACGGTAAGGTCGTAGCGCAAACCTTTCTCGCAGAACTTTGAGGCAAGTTTTGCTGCGTTGCGGCTAAGCAGTTCCTCATCTGTGAGTCCCTTGAAGTAGTCGCCCGAGTTCTGTATCTTGAAAAGCAGTTTGTCGCCCTCTTCGCCATATTTTCCCATGAGCGTAGAGAGGTTCTCCATTGCCGGTGTCTCAATCTGCTGGAAACCGAACAGGTGGAATGCCTTGCGTATTGTGTCAAAAATGTAGTTTCTGCGGGACATCTCAACAGGTGAGAAGTCCCTTGTTCCCTTTGGTATTGATGGTTTTGTTGCCATTGTCTGTGTTAGTCGCGTCTGTTCATGAAAATCATAATGTAGTAGAGCAGTGTTGCCAGTGATGACAATGCTGCGACTACGTATGTGTATGCTGCCGAGCGAAGTGCTCCGCAGGCATGCTTGTGGTTGCCCGAGTTTGTGATGCCCGATCTTTGCAGCCATGCGAGTGCCCTGCGGCTTGCATCGACCTCAACGGGGAGGGTGACAAAACTGAACAGGGTGGTTGTCGCAAACAGGATGATACCCGCCAACATCAGTCCGGGCATTGTCTCAATGGTGATGATGCCAATGAGCAGCACCCATGTCATTATGTTTGATGAGAATGACACAATGGGTACCAATGCCGAGCGCATCTTGAGCGGAGCGTATGCTCTTGCATGCTGGATGGCGTGTCCGCACTCGTGTGCTGCGACGGCAACGGCTGCAATGCTTGCCGAGTTGTATACGCCCTTGCTCAGGTTGACGGTCTTTGTTGCCGGGTTGTAGTGGTCGGTCAAGAATCCCGGTGTGCTGGTCACCTTTACATCATATATTCCATTGTCGTGCAGCATCTTCACAGCAACGTCGTGCCCTGTCATTGCCACCGGCATCTTGGAATATTTCTCGAATTTGCGCTTTAGGTTTGCCTGTACAATGTAACTGAGGATTGAGATACCGATAAAGAGTATCCAATATGTGAGGTTGGGTGAAACCCCGCTGTCGGCATAATATTGCGCAAAGCTTATTGCTGTTGAAAACATATTCTCTGTTTAAATTGAACGTGTGATTGTCTGGTCGCGGTCGGGGCCTATTGACAGGTACTTCACGGGTACGCCGAGTTCCTTCTCCAGGAACGCAATGTAATCCTTGAATGCCTGTGGCAACTCCTCCTCGCTGCGCAGTTTGGTGAGGTCTGTCATCCAACCCTTGACTTCGGTATATACAGGCTCAACGCCCTCAATGTCGTATGGCAGGTGAGTGAGTGTCTCGCCATTCTTCTTGTATGCGATACAAGCCTTGATGGTGGGGAATGTGTCGAGCACGTCGCTCTTCATGAGGATAAGGTGGGTTACACCGTTAATCATTATTGTGTACTTGAGTGCAACAAGGTCAATCCATCCGCAACGGCGCTCGCGGCCTGTCACTGCGCCATACTCATGGCCTCTGTCGCGCATCTCCTTGCCATCCTCGTCAAAGAGTTCTGTTGGGAATGGGCCGGCGCCTACGCGTGTGCAGTATGCCTTTGTGATACCATATACGTTGCCAATTCTGTTTGGGGCAACACCCAAGCCTGTGCAGGCACCTGCGCACACAGTGTTTGATGATGTAACGAATGGGTAACTGCCGAAGTCGATGTCGAGCATGCTGCCCTGTGCGCCCTCACAAAGGATTGACTTGCCCTCGTTCATCAGGTCGTTGATGAGTTGCTCGCTGTCGATGAGGCGGAACTTCTTGAGGTATTCTACTGCTGCAAGCCACTCCTGCTCAATTGCAGTGATGTCATAACTGTAGTTCATATCCTTGAGTATCTGCTCGTGACGGCCCTTTGCCTGTGCATATTTCTGCTCGAAGTTCTCGAGAATATCACCTACGCGCAAGCCGTTACGGCTAATCTTGTCGGTGTATGTAGGTCCAATGCCCTTGCCTGTTGTGCCCACCTTTGCATCGCCTTTGGCTGCCTCGTATGCAGCGTCGAGCACGCGGTGTGTTGGCAGGATAAGGTGTGCTTTCTTTGAGATGTAGAGGTTCTTGGTGAGGTCATAGCCAGCCTCGATGAGGCTCTCGGCCTCGCCCTTGAAAAGAGCAGGGTCAAGCACCACGCCGTTACCAATGATATTTACCTTGCCTCCCTGGAATATACCCGATGGTATTGAGCGCAAAACGAATTTCTTGCCATCGAATTCCAATGTGTGGCCGGCATTTGGGCCACCCTGAAAGCGCGCTACTACATCATAGTTGGGAGTTAGCACGTCAACGACTTTACCTTTACCTTCGTCACCCCACTGGAGTCCCAATAGTACGTCAATGTTCTGTTTCATTGTTATTTACTTTTTGTAAGCTTTGCCTTTCGTCTCCTCATTGCCTGGTGGCACTTGTTGCAGAGCCCGTAAAGGTGCAGCGAGTAATGGGTTAAATGAAATTTCTTTATATTTTCTGTTATATTCTCCGTTATGTTCAAATTGTTCAACTCTGTCACTTTGCCGCATTTGGTGCATATTGTATATGCCTTTTCTGTTCCATAGCACTTCTCGTACTTTGATACTGTGCCGAACTGGTGGTGGGCAACAAGGTTGGCCTTTATAAGCATTGTAATGGTGTTGTATATTGTTGCACGGCTCACGCGGAACTTGAGGCTCTCCTCGAGGTGCTCCATAAGTTCCTTTACCTCAAAACTGCCGTTGATTGAGTATATCGCATCAAGGATAGCAAAACGCTCCGGGGTTCGCCTGCATCTGTTCTCCTTCAGATATTCCGTAAATATCTGGTTCGCAACTTCCACAATCTTGCTATTGTCCATACTTTCCCATCTTTGCGGGCGCCGTGTAAAACATCTGTACGCATTTGACACGGTAGCACGCCAAACTTACAACATACAAAGTTACCGTTTATTTTTGTATTATAATAGATAAATGGGTTTAAATTTCCATAAAAACAGGAAATAAACAAAACTGCCGTGTCATAAACAAGCAAAAGGCGTGTCAGTCACGCCTTTTGTATACTATTCAAATCCTTCGAGCAGTGCCTCTACCCCTGCCGGGAGTGTTGCGTTATTGCTAATTGCTGCCTTTAGCCTTGTCGCTGCACCCGGTGTGCGGTCGAGGTGGTTCAACAGGGCATTCAGCGCACATCGGGCAGCCAGGTCATGCTCGTTGTTGCTGTTTATGGCAATTGTGCTGCAGAAAAGTTCTGCTTCTTGCTCGGGTGTTGGCTCTATGCCGCGTCTCACAAGGTGGGATATTGTCATATAGCCACAGTAGCGGTACATGCCTTCGGTCCTTGCGCACCATTGTAGTGCCTTATTCCAAGCATCGGGCAACCGGCACAGCAGGTGCATGGCAAGATGGTCGGCAATCTCGGTGAACCTTGTGCTGCCAATCCACTCCTCGGCAACTTCGCCGAAACCCTCCTGTGGCATGAGCATTATTGCAAGCATCTTGCACTCCCTGATGTTGTCCTGCCAAAGTGCTGTGGCAAGTTCCCTGCTCTTGGCGTGCGCATCGGCAATACCTTTCAGGCGCGGTATTTCAACGCCGAAATTAATCTTGTAGTCAAGTCCCTGACGGCGCTGCAGTGTCGACACAACACCGTTCATCGCAAGGCGAAGCGATTTCTTTATATCACGTACTTCGTCGAGTATATTCTGCTCCATTCTCTGTTACTTGGCTATTGTGTGTTTGCGACGGTAGTTGTTGGGCGTTTCGCCAACAACGCGGTAGAATGATGCGTAGAACGACTGGCGGTTGGCAAAACCAACAATCTTGCCAATCTCCTCAATGGTCATCTCCTGAAAACGCTTGTCGGTGAGCCTGTGCTGTGCCTCCTTGATGCGGTATTCGTTCACAAGGCACGAGAAGTTTGTGTTGAAACGTGAATTGATGACTGCCGAGATGTATCTTGTATTTGTGCCGAGTTCCACAGCCAGTTCCTTTGCCGAGAAATCCTTGTCGCGGTAGCGTTTACCTATAATTATTATGTTGAGAATCTTGTCATACAACTCGTCGGCCAGTTCGGCGCGAATCAGCGAGCGGTATGCCGCATTCTTCTCCTGTTTCTCCCTTATGTTGTAAGGGTTTGATGTACTCTCTGCCATAATGGTTGCTTTCAATGTTTTCCCAAATGTACAACCAAATTTTGTAAAAAAAAGTTTTTTTATCTTTTTTGTTCAGTTTTTACCTATTTTTTGCAGAGGGGAGAGTACTTGTAAATATTTTTTACAAACGATTGCGCGCTCAGAACTTGATGGCACTTTTGTCGGCTCCAAGCAGAAT
The DNA here is from genome assembly GCA_045613945.1 of Bacteroidaceae bacterium. GTDB lineage: Bacteria > Bacteroidota > Bacteroidia > Bacteroidales > Bacteroidaceae > HGM04593. The sequence continues at coordinate 70,333 of JAZLBZ010000086.1, read as the reverse complement.
TGCCTTTTCGCGGCATTTGCGTGCGGCCTCCTTCTTGCCCATCTTCTCATAGATGATTGCCTGAAGAATGTAGTTGTTGGCATTGTCGGGGTCCAGTTCTATGGCTCTCTCCAAATCAATCATTGCCAGTTCGTTGTGCCCGCGTTCCCTTTCAAGGTTGCTGCGGGCAATATGCAGTTCTGCAATGCTTGGGTTCTCTTCAATCATTGCCGAGAGTATCATATGGCACTCGTCGTAGCGCTTTTCTTTCTGGTAGAGCATTGCAATGCCAAGACGCACGCTCAAATTGTCCGGTATCCATTGCTGCAGGCGCTTGTAGTCGTCCCAAGCCTTTTTGTGTTCTCCCGTATTAGTATATATGTGTGCTCTGCACAGCAGGGCACCGGTGTTGCTTGGTTCGTGCTTGAGCAACTCATTATAGTCCTTGAGCGCAGGGCCAATGCTGTCTAACTGGAGATAGATGTTGGCGCGCTGTTGCAGGAGCGTGAGTTCGCCTGGTGAAATGTCCAGTGCCTTGTCATACTCTTTCAATGCTTTGGGAAGGTCTCCCAGCATCTGGTATGAGTAGGCCAGGTTGGCAAGTGCGTAAATTCTTTCGTTATTGCTGGAACTGTTCTTTACTGCCTCTTCAAAACATGTGACGGCTTTTACATAGTCGTTTTCCTTGATGTATCCAATACCTTTCTGGCAGATGCTGCTGTAGCCCTGTGCCTTTATGGCAATGGCAATGAACAGTAGTGTCAATGAAAATATGGCTCTCATTAGGTGGAATGTTTGTCGGTTTGGACGCGAATATAATACATTTATTCATAAGCGTTTCCAAAATCCGTATTAAAATATATTAAACAGGCTCAAAGAGTTGTGTTGCTTGTGTTTTGAAAGAAAAAAGCAGCCAAGCACTTGATGTTTGCGAATAATTGTTGTATCTTCGCGGTGAAAATTCCGGGAAACACGTTTGGTAACAAACTGCGTACCCGGATAATGGAAGCCTTGGTAGTTCAATGGATAGAATAAGTCTCTCCTAAAGATTAGATTCGGGTTCGATTCCCGACCGAGGTACAAGCCCTCTTGGAACCTGTTCCAAGAGGGCTTGATGTTTATTTTGTCTCATCCGGTTCTATGATTACCTTCATCCCCACATAGCAGTACTTGTAGAGTGCCTTGATGTCCTCATTCCTCATTCGCACGCATCCCTCGCTGCTGCGGGTGCCTATACTCTCGGGGAAGATGGTGCCATGAATGCCAATGTCGTTGTAGCCGGGCACGTCGAGCCTGAAGAATAGCGGGCCGTATGCACCCTCACGCACGCCTGCGCCGTCGCCAAAGTCGTGCTTCCATGTCCTGGCATCGTACATCATCTTTATTTTGAATTCGCCCTCAGGAGTCTTCTTGTCACCAATCATTGTCTTGTTGCCGTAGTTAGTTCCGCAGGCTATGGGGCGCTGGAACAGGGTGTCGTTCTTCTCGTTTATGACACATAGCGTCAGTGCTTTCTTTGATACAACAATGCGTTTCTGTGCAAAGGAGATTAGCGGCAATGTGGCAATAAGTGCTATCAAGATGTATTTTTTCATATTATATCCTTATTTATTTTGTAAGTGAGAACTTCATGCTTACACCAAAATCTGTAGTGGTGGTGGGGTATGAGGTTGTTGAAATGAGCGGTATTGTCTCCTGACGGTCAAAGTAGAGGCTGAAGGAGAGTGTCTTGCTATAGGCGTAGTCGGCGGTCACAGAGTAGTTGAACGACTTGTTGCCGCTTGTTGCCTGTGTTGTTCCCTTGTCTATGCTGCGGCATATTGACGACTGGTTCTTGAACGAGAAGTCGGCACGTATGTTGATGTCGTTGCCGCTGTTCTTCTGCTTGCTCTTGCTTGCCTTCTTGCCGCCGCCAAAGAGTTTAAGGTCAAGAATCTTGTAGCCGATGTTAAACGCAATCTCCTGGTTCTGTGTCTCAACCATCTGTATTGCGGTGAGGCTCAGGTTAATCATTCTCGACTGGATGAACTTTGCGCCAATGGTGAGGTTGTAGTTGGTTGTGACATCAAGGCCGATGAGCGGCGAGAAACTCTCGTTCACTGAGACTGCACCAATGTTGTAGCGGCTGCTTGGCATTGGCAGGCCGGTGGATGTGCTGTTCACAAAGCCTATTCCCTTGCTATACTCCATGTATGTGGCATACGTGCTGTATGCTCCTACTGCATAGACGCTCTTGTAGCCATGCTCAAGGTTCACGCTCTTGAAGTACTTCTCAAGGAACGGCAGTTTTGAGAGTCCCGAGTACTTGATTTTCCAGTTTGGCAGCATGCGCAGCATGTTGGGGAATATGCTGTTGCCGCCAATGCCGGTGTAGGCATCGAGGAACGATGGTATCATCACATCGGCCGAATAGATGTCCACCCCACCGTTTGCAGGGTCATACTTCTGTCCTGCAAGGCTGCTTGATACAGGGTATTCGGTATCCTTGTATATATTCTCAAGTCCCTGGCGGTTCTTGTCGAGATTGCCGATGAACTTGTCATAGACATTGGACTGGTAGTTGTTCTTTGCGCTGCCACCGCCGAACGATGTGCCTATGGTGATTGTGGTCATTGAGAAACCGCCCGACTCGTTTGTTGGCATTCCGTCATACATGAACTGAATGCTCTTGCTCTGGTTGCGTGTCCAGCTTGCGTTGAGGTCAATCTTGAAGTCCCTGAATGGCTCCAGGGTAACCTTTGCCTGCAGGTCCTCGGCTGCGGTGGATGTGGCCATTGATGCAATGCTGTCGCTGCGCAGCAGCCAGTTCCGTCTCTGTGCTTTCTCAAGATAACTGTCGCCTATGAAGCCGAATGCAAAGTCAAGTCCGGGGGCGTACATACCATTAACCTTGTTCTGTCCGAAGATGTCGCCCGCATTTGGCATGAATCCCGGCAGGTTCATTGCGTATGCATTGGTGTAGTTGAACGATGCGCTGCGCACCATCATCAGGAAACGGGTAGGGTACTGCATGGCCTTTGCAAACTTGCTGCGCTCTCCATTCTTCTGCTTGGCTGTGATTGTAACCTTTATGCTCACGCTGTCCTGGTTCTTGATGAGAATCTTGTTCTCGTCAAGGACCTTGTATTTGAGTTTGTATGCTTCGCCCTTCTTTGTGCGTGCAATGACTTCAAGTTTCTTGTTCTTGAGGTTGTGCGTCAGGGTAGTCGTGGTGTCGGTGCTCAGGCGCACCTCCTTTGTGAACGGCTTTGCCTTCTCAACCTTTGGCTTGCGGCTCTTGGATGACTTCTGCTTCTTGTTGCCGCCGGCAAAGCGCTTGTTGGTCTCCTCAAGATATGGTATGAGGTTGTATAGTTTCTCAAAGTTCATTGATGTCTTGAGGGTTATGTTGCGCTTGTTGGCAATGTTATTGCCCACATTCACTCCCGCGACGCTGTTGCCGCGCATCCAGTTATATGTGCCCGAGTAACTTGCATCGGCGGTGAGCCACTCAAAGAGCGGGAACTTGTTGAGCGGCAGTGTGTATGATGCGGTGAAACTTTGCTGGTAACTGAGCGGCTCGCCGAATCTCAGCAGGCTATGCTTTACCGAATCCTTCCATACTGCATATTCTGTGGGGTATCGCTCCTTGTTTACAGGGAGGAATGGCTCTTCAACCTCGGCATTGGTGCCGGTATTCAGGTTCATCCTGAGGTTTGTTGTCGGGTCCCACTTGATTGCCATTGAGCGGTTCCAGTTGAATTGCTGCGAGAAGGTCAAAGGTATTTCGCTGTTGCCGCCCATTGACTGCAGGTCGAGGCGCTGCAACTCGTGATATGCGCGTGTCATGTCGGTGTTTAGTGCCAATGACTGTGGCAATGGGTTCACGCCCCACTCCTTGAATATCTTGAGCCACTTTGACTTGTTCTTGATCTTGCCGAACGGTTTCCAGGTCTTTATGGGGCTTGAGTAGTTGTAACTGAGCGACGCCTTCCAATTTATGCGGTTCTCCCAACTGATGGTGCTGCCGCTGTTGTTTGTCGCTGCGTGTGAGAAACTGAAACTCAGGTTGGCAGGGTCATAAGGCATCGGTGTCTTGCTCGATATGTTGACTTTGGCATTGCTCACACTGAAGTTGCGCATGACAGAGTGTACCTCGGCTACGTTTTTCAGTGAGTCCTTGCCGGCATCATCGTATGTGTCAAGCACGTCGTCAAAGTCGAGGTCGGTGTCGAATGGGCTGTACAGCGGCGATGTCACCTCCTCCGTGAATGAGTAGTAGGTGGGTACGCTCACCTTGAACGAGCGTGGCAGCAGGCGCCCCAGGTCCATAGTTCCGGTGAGTGAATAGCGATAGTGGTCGTCGGTACGTCGCGATGCGAGTTTCTCCTCCAATCCGCCGAAACCGGCAGTCTCAATCTTGCCCTGTGCAGCGAACGAGCCCAGGTCGCTGAACTTGAGGTTCAGGTTGCCCTGTGCCGCCCAGCCGCTCTTGTTGTTGAAACCGGTGAGGCGCATCTCGTTCACCCACACGATAGCCGACTTGTTGCCCGAACTGTTGTTACGTACGCCAATCATCATCACCTTGACCTGTCCAAGCGATGGGCTGCCGATGACGCTTATCCTGTTCTTGGGCATGTCGCTGTCATACTCGCTGTAGATGGTTGTGTTTGTGACACCCTCGGCATTGCTGTTGCGCAGCGTGTTGCGGCGTATCTTGATGTCGGAGAGTTTGCTGAGCGGAATGTCGATCATGTTCTCCTGTGGCCACACGATGGTTGCTGCTGCTGTGCTGTTACCGTCGTATGAACCATGAGGGGTGATGGTCAGCGGCACCTCATATTCGTAGTAGTTGCTCTTGTAGTCCGAACCCAGGCGCACAAAGAGTGACAAGTCGTTGTTCTTGAGGTGTGTAGCGTCAATCTCGGGAGCCTCGGCGTGTATGAAGAGCTGTATTCTCTCATATTGTCTTATATCGAGATTGCTTTTCTTGTATACAGCGCGGCTCTCCTTGCTGCCCAGGTTGTTGACATTGAGCGCAAGTGCCTGCTCGTTATCCTGGCGCAACTGTGGCTGGCTGGGGTCGATGATACGTGTCACGCCGGGGGGGAGCACGTAGTTTACCGGCTTGCGGTCTCCGTGCTCTTCAATGCTCACTGCCGATGTGGTGAACTCGCCCGAGACAGTGGGTGCAGTGTTGTTCTTTGATGCAATGGGCTGCAGGTATGGCCTCCAGTCGCCACGTACAAGTCTCATAGTGGCAAAGCGCAGTGTCACGGGCTTCTGGAAGTTGGTCATGTACATACGTATGAAACGTATTGAGGTGAAGTCCCTGATTGAGCCCACAGTCTTCTCGTACTCATCGATGGGGATGCGGAACTTGTACCAGTCTACGCTCTCGGTATTGCCGTTGCGCAGTTTGGATGTCACTGTGCGCTTGTCGGTGATGTAGTTGCGGCCAACCTGCATCTCCTCGGGGCTCAGCGAGATTTTGTACTGGAAGAAACTCTCATACTCATCCATCGTGAAGTCCTGGTTCGCATCCTCTACATCGGGCGTTGTCTTCGCAGCGCTACTGTACTCACTCTCGGAGTTGCTTGGGGAGTTGCCCTCGGTGTTGTTGAAATACTTGTAGCGCTCAATGATGCTGCGCTGTGCCGCATCGTAGTCACTGCCTCGGAAGTAGTGGTAGCGGTCACCTGCAGGGTCGGCAGCGATGCTGTCGTAGACCTCCTGGCGCACACGTCCCTGCAGGGCCTCAAGGTAGGCCTTGTATGTGGGGTGCTTGGCCTCGTCGGCACTGCTCAGGCCGTTTAGGCCGGTGTCCTGCTGGTCGCGGCTCTCTGAGTTGTTGTCAAAGGCATATACAAGGCTGGTGTTTGTGGGCACGCGTCCCCATACTGTCTCCTCATACTCATATTGGTTGCTGCTCGACGGCAAGCCATTCTCGTAGAACTTCTTGCTGTCCTTGAGAATATCCTCCGATACCTCGCCCAGGTTAAAGTAGAGGTCGCCGCCCACGCCGCTCTGGTCATAGATGAATGGGTCGAGCAGCCAGAACTCGATATATTGTATGTTGGCACTCTCAAAATCGGTGGTTGTCAGTTGGCGGGTGATACCGCCCCAGCGTTTCGCAGGGTTGTTGAGTTTTCCCTCAAAGTCAACATCGGTGTCAAGGTTGTATGGGCCTCGTTCATTGGGGTAGTATGTGACATTGAGCAGCGAGATGGTCGATGACTCGCCATAGGTCGACTCCTTGTTGGGGTAGAGTTCACGCTCATACACTTCACGTACATAGTGGTTGGAGAGTTGGTCCATGTCGCTCTTTATGTGTGCCGGTGTCAGTGACGAACTGCGGCGGGTGAAGAGCGGGTCAATAACGTACCAACTGATGCGTGCGCGGTTGAAACCTGTGTGTATGTCGTTGGTTCGTTCGCTGTACTGCATGCCATGAGGCAGTGAAGAGAGCATCCACTGCGATGGTGATGAGATGTCAATGCCGTTCTCTGTATTCTCAAAATCGTCAATGTATGATGCCTCGCTCTGTACCTCCTTTGATGTGCCGGCCTCGAGCCTTGCAAATTCTGCCGAGAAACTGATTGACGATGGCTCGGTGCAGCTGATTAGCGGCAGCCAGTCGATTATGTTTGTCAGCCACTGGCTCTGTTTCTTCCACGACATGTTGAATCCCCAAAGGAAGTTGTTGAGCGGCTCCGAACCCATGTCGACCTTTGATGTCAGCGGTTTCTCGGAGAGTGACATGAGCGTACCGCCGAACTTGAAGTCGTCCGAGAAGTCGTACTTCCAGTTAAGGCCGAGCACCGTCTTGCGCTGCATGTTGAACAGCGTGTTGCTCTCGAGCGACACCTGCACGTTTGTGCCGGCGTCGATGATGTTCTGGTTAAGGATTGTTACTGTTCCCGATGAGTAGTCGACCTGGTAGTCGCTGTTCTCCACAAGTGTCACGCCACCCGCTGTCACCACAACCGAGCCGCGTGGTATGTTTGTAGACCCCGTTTGTATTACATTTGCAGCACTACCGGTGTACTCACCAATCAGGTAGAATTTGTCCTTCTCGGCAATCTGCTTTGCAACGGTCTTGGTAGAGTTGTAGAGTTCGTGGAATACATATCTCTTGGCAATCTCGCTGTTCTCTATCTTCTTCTCAAGGTAACTGCCGAATGGCTCTACTGACGGGAAGAATATTCGTCCCGATGATGCGTCGACTGTGTAGCCCTGTATGTAGTCGAAGACGCCGTTGGGGTTCTCCTTGCTGTTGTTGCTGTCGAGCCTGTCTAGTCCGAGCATCTGCAGCAGAGTCTTTCCCTTTAGTTCATTCTCGGGCAGATAGGTGATGTTTGTACCCAGACTGTCGCTTGCATAGTAGATGTCGAGTTTGAAGTCTGTGCTTTGCAGATTGCGTGTACCAAGCGAGTAGACGTTCTTCATCATGAGGTCCCAGCAGCCGTTCTCGGGGGAGCAGGCGTTGGGCTTGATGAGTTTCAAATAAAGGGTGCTCTTTGATTCCTTAACGTCGCTTGAGAACTCACCGACCTGGTATGTCTGTCCGCCATAGGTGTATTCATATGCCACAGCAAGAACTTCGTCGGCTCTCAAAGGGGTTTTCAATGAGATGTATCCAAGTTCCCTGTTGAGGGTATATTCGGACGATGACAGCAGCCTGGCGTTAGAAAGTTTCTCATAGTCGGCGCCGCCATTTATCCCATCAATGCTGCCCAGAATGTTGTTTGCCTGGTCAATGTCGCGTATGCCAGAGTATGTGGTGTTCATCTCATTGTACAGGCTGTTTGCATTGTTGTGCGGTATTGCATTGCTGCCATTTGCGATCCATTGGGGGTTGCTTATGTGGTGGTTCTCGGCAATATCGGTAAAGGCGACAATATTACGTGGGTTGCTGTAGTCACTTGTCTTGTTGGTAACCCACACCTCGATGCGGCTGATGTCTATGCCCGACAATATTGTTGGCAACTGGGACATGGAACGGTCATAGTTGTCGCGGAAATAGTGGGCAAGGAAGAAGTGCTTGTTCTCGTCGTAGTTGGTTATTTCAATCTCGAATGTAGTGAGCTGTGTGCCGCCTTTAGAGTTTACGACAGTGCTGTTTGATGTCTTTTGCGAGATGACGGTCTGCAGCAAGAGCCTGCCGAACTGCAGGTCGGTTCTTATACCAAAGAGCGACGATGCTCCCCTGATGAGGCTGGAGTTGGTGGGGAACGATACGTTTCCGGCCTCTACCAGTTTGATAATCTCATCCTCCTTGCCATCGTACTTGAGGTTGATTTTCTTGGCGTCGTAGCTGAATGTGGCCTCGGTGTTGTAGTTGAAATCCATGTTCATCTTGTCGCCTACGCTGCCACGCACGTTGAGGTTTATCTTCTCGTCGAAGTCAAAGCTGTTTGTAACCCTGCTGCGGGAGGGCAGTGCAGGGTTGTCAATAGTCTGTATTGAGTATCCGATCTTCAGTTCGGCATTACCCTGTGTCTTTACACGTACTCCTCCGGGGCCGAAAATCTTCTCGGCCGGTCCCAGGTCAAAGTGCATATCGGTGAAATCGAACTTGTCTTTCTTTTGCAAGTTTTCCCACGCCTCGTAGTTCTTTTTCCTGAAGAAACGGTTCATGGAGTTCCTCTCCTGCCACTTGGCATACTCTGATGGGGTGAGCAGGATTGGCGCAGAGAGCATGCTGTCTCCAAGACGGGTGCTCAGGAGGTAGGTGCTGTCAGCCTCGTTGTAGATGGTGTCTGTGACAATGTTTGCCGGTTTCTTGAGGTCGAGCGGGCGTTTCTGTAAGTCGTCGATTGTGGTGGGGGTAATCTCAGAGATTGGGAAACGTGCGTTCACTGTGTCCTGAACGGTCTCTGTGCTGCCGGCTGCCTTGTTGCGCCCTCTGATGGATTTGCGTATGGAGTCACTGCGCACGCTGCCCTGCGCGAGAATTGTCATTGTCGCGAAAAGCAGGGTCAGTAATACAAACGTGCGCTTGCCCATTGTCGTCAGTCAGTTGCTTTAAAGTTGTTTCAAGGCAAGCTTGATGACCTGTTCTACGGTGGCTGCCGGCTCGCTCTTTATGATGGCCTGTACAACCTTGTTGGTTGCTGCCGCCGGGAAACCAAGCATGATGAGTGCCGATACTGCGCCATCAATGACATCGTTGTTGGGGGTAACTGCGGCTGCTGATGCTGTAGGTGCTATGCTACCAATGCCTTTTATCTTGTCCTTGAGGTCTATGATTATGCGCTGCGCGGTCTTTAGGCCAATGCCTTTCACGCTCTTTATGGCAGCCTCGTTGCCGGTGAAGATTGCCTCGCACAGTTCGTTCACTGTGAAGGCTGAGAGAATGGTGCGTGCAGTGTTGCCGCCAATGCCCGATACAGAGATGAGCAGCAGGAACAGTTCGCGCTCCTGCTTGTTGCTGAAAGCAAAGAGTTGGTGAGTGTCCTCGCGGATTACTTCATAGATATACACCTTGACTTCCTTCTTGTTCTGCAGTGCGCTGTATGTATTTAGGGTGATGCTTGTCTCGTATCCCACGCCGCAGCATTCGATGATTGCTGTTGCCGGTGTCAGTTCAGCGAGTTCACCTCTCAAGTATTCAATCATAGCCTTTATATTTTATAAATCTATTGTTAAACGTGAAAAAATGCAGTTTATTGCGTCGCTTTACTAAAAAAGCAAAAACACCCCGATTCAGGGTGTTCGCCTTTATTTCGCCGGTTTTTCAATCCTTAGCACCTGTGTGCAATAATCTATTACTGCCGGCCTGTGTGTCACAAATATAAGTGTCTTTCCAATCTGGCTTTGCGTTAGTCGCCTTAGCATCTCCTTCTCGGTTGCCTCATCGAGTGCCGATGTCACCTCGTCGAGTATGAGTATGCTACCCGGACGCAGTATTGACCTTGCAACGGCAATGCGCTGTGCCTGTCCTTCGCTAAGGCCGCCGCCACGCTCTGTTATCGCGCTGTCAATGCCGTCGGGCAGTTCGTGTACATATTCGGCACAGGCTATGTGCAGCGCATGTTTCATCTCCTCCTCGGTGGCAGCGGGGTTGCCCATAAGCAGGTTCTCCCTAATGGTGCCGCTGACAAGGCTGTTGCCCTGCGGTATGTATACAAAGTTGCGGCGCGTGAGCGTTGACGACTCGTGCTTCTCCTTGCTATTGTAGAGTTCAATGCTGCCGCCCTGTGGGTTGATAAGTGCTATGAGAAGCCTGATGAGTGTTGTCTTGCCCGCTCCGGTCTCACCCACTATGGCTGTGCAACTGTTGGGCGGGAAGTCGAAAGTAAACCTGTCAAGGATGTTGCGTTTCTCCTCCTCGTAACGGAATGTGACGTTGTTGAAGCGCACGCCGGCAGTGCCGTCAAGCATTATGGCATCGCCCTGGCGCTCAATGGGTATATCCTCAAGTTCATAGAGTCGCTCGGCAGCAGTGAGTGATGACACGATGCCCGGAATGTAACGGCTCAGGTCCATTGTAGGGCGCTGTATGAGGCCTACCAGTTGCAGATAGGCAGCCATTGTTCCGTATGTGATTACTCCGTCGCGCAGGCTGTCCACTCCCCACATGAATGCAATCACATATCCCGCAGCAAAGCCCAACTGTATGAACGAGTATGCGCCAAGCGAGAATCTTGTGCGGCTGGCAACCTGGCCCTGCAAGCGGTTCTGCAGGGCTGTGAGTTGCTCCTCGGTCGAGTCGTTCTGCTCAAGTGATTTGATGAGTTCCTTGTGCTGAAGGCTCTCCTGCAGCACCGACTGTATGCGGCTGTCGCTGTCGCGTACATCGCGGTTGAGCCTGCGCATTTTCTTTACGTATACGCGGCTGACAACCAGGCAGATGGGCAGTGTTATGAATATTGCAACTGCAAGTAATGGGCTCATCACAAACAGGAGGGCGAACGAGGCGAGCAACTGTGCCGCTGCAACAACTGCAGCCGGTATAACTTCGGTCATCAGTGTGGTAATGCTTGAGACATCCCCCTCGAGCCTGTTTATGAGGTCACCGGTGTGGTGTTTCTGCAGGTGCAACCAGTCGCAGCGCAGCAGGCGGGCAAAGACCTCGCGGCGCATTCTGTTGCGCACCTTGTTGCCGGTGACTGCGTGTATCCAGCGGCTCATGGCACGCGATGCAATCTGCACCAGCATCAGCGTAGCAATGACAATGCCTGTTATCATCAGCGAACCCTCTTTTGTGGATGTGGCAATGTCAATGGCGTGCTTGCAGGCAAGTACCCACAGCAACTGGCACACCACATCAAGCAGCCCGATGGCAGTGTTGGTAAAGGCCTGTCTGCGTGTGCCTTTGGAGTTCTGCCAAAGCCATAGAATCAGCCTTTTAATCGATATGTTTTCCTTGTCTGTACCCACTTTTCAAAAAGTTACGTTATGTGTAGTCTCTACTCCCGCCATGCGGCGTAACTACTGCAAAAATAGTAAAAAACCGTTATTGAAGGTGCGCTTGATGCCAAAAAGTGGGGTGTTGTGTCAATAAATCCTTATTATTTGCCTCTTTTGTTGCCAATAATGCCTATCTTTACACCATTAGAAAACAATTTGCTATGAAAAGATATATAATGATTCTCTTGGCAGCGATGTTTTTTGTGATGTCGCTGTCAGCTCGTGAAAACCTTGACCGCAATGGCAGGATTGCAAAAGATTTCAAGGCACGCCGTGCTCTGGTTGCCGACGAAGGTTATTTTAGAATTTTTGAGACCCTTTCGGGCAGCAGGCTGCAGGCCATGCAGTTCCTCTATGCCTACATGCCCATTACTGATATTGCCGACTACAGGGGCGAGTTCCATTTGCAGAACGTGGACTATGCCCTGAAGGCGCGTGCTGAGATGCCCTGGGGCAAGCAGGTTCCGGTAAGGGAGTTCATGCACTTTGTGCTGCCTGTGAGGGTTAACAACGAGAATATGGACAGCAGTCGTGCCGTCTTCTATAACGAGTTGCGCGAGAGGGTGCAGGATCTTACAATGCGTGAGGCGGTGCTCGAGGTGAACCATTGGTGTCACGAAAAGGTTACATATACCCCTAGCGACATACGTACAAGTTCTCCTTTGGCAACAGTGCGCACAGCATATGGCCGTTGTGGCGAGGAGTCGACATTCACTGTTGCTGCCCTGCGTGCAGTAGGTATTCCGGCGCGCCAGGTATACACACCCCGTTGGGCGCATACAGACAACAACCACGCTTGGGTCGAGGCTTGGGTCGATGGCGAGTGGCACTTTCTGGGAGCGTGCGAGCCCGAGCCTGTGCTTGACCTTGCCTGGTTCAATGCGCCTGCATCACGCGGAATGCTCATGCACACCAATGTCTTTGGCCGTTATGACGGCCCCGAGGAGGTACTTAGCGTAACACCCTGTTACACCGAAATCAATGTGACAGCCAACTACGCTCCCGTTGTTACAACAAAAATAAATGTTGTTGATGAGAATGGCGCTCCACTGAAAGCCCATGTGGAGTTCAAGATATTCAACTATGCAGAGTTTTTCACTGCCGCTGCAAAGGATACCGATGACAAGGGACGTACCTCAATTACGTCGGGACTGGGCGATATGGTAGCCTGGGCCTCGGCAGGCGGCAAGTTTGGCTTTGTGAAGTTCACTGCCGGCAAGGACAAGAATGTAAGGCTGGTTGTGGACAAGGCGCCTGGCTACACCGCAACGCTGGAGATGAACATAGTGCCCCCGCGTGAGCGCAATACAGTGCCTTATGTGAGCGATGCACAGGCGGCAGAGAATGCGCGCCGCTTTGCCCACGAGGACTCCTTGCGCAATGCCTATGTGTCAACCTTCATCACCCCCGATGAGGCCCTTGCCTTTGCGCAGAAACTGGAGTACTGCTTTGGCCACGAAAAGGTGGTTGCTCAGTTGCTCATTAAGTCGCGCGGCAACTACAAGACAATAATGAAGTTTCTCTCCAAGACTCCGCGAGAGGAGCGCGAACTTGCCTACTATCTTCTCCTGAGCATGTCCGAGAAGGACTTGCGCGATGTCAATATGTGGGTGCTGCATGACCACATGAGGCACACTGTGCGCAATGGTGCCTATGACGATGATTTCCGCAAGTACATTCTCTGCCCGCGCGTGAGCAATGAGATGCTCACCCCCTACAAGGGCTTCTTCAAGCGCCATTTCGATGCCGCGCAGAAACACTATTTCGCAGGTGACCCGCAGCGTTGGGTCAAGTGGTGCCGCGACAGCATCAATGTCGATGCGGCTTGGAACCCGCTTTCGCTCTGCATGTCGCCACGCGGCGTGTGGAACATGCGCGTTGCCGACCCTCACTCACGCGACATCTTCTTTGTCTCGGGAGCACGTGCAATGGGTATCCCGGCACGCATTGACGAGGTGACCGGCAAGACACAGTACCTTGAGAACTACAAGTGGGTAGATGTTGACTTTGACGTCGTTGCCACAGAGCGCAGGAATGCTCCGCAGGGAACATTGAAAGCGTCGTTCACTCCCACACGTTTCATTGATAACCCACGTTACTATTCACACTTCTCAATCTCAAGGATTGTCGACGGACGCTTGCAGTTGCTTGGCTATCCCGAGGAGGGCGTGACATGGGAGAGCCTGCTCAAGGATGGTGCAGCGCTTGATGCCGGCGACTACTTTATGATGACCGGCACACGCATGGCCGATGGCAGCGTGCTTGCGCATCTCACATTCTTTGCAATAGAGGCAGGCAAGGAGTGCAATATTGGTTTTGTACAGCGCGAGAGCAGCGAGCAGTTGCAGGTAATTGGCGATTTCAACAGCGAGAACCTCTTCTATGACCTTGCCGAGGAGCGCGAACGCTCGTTGCTCTCCTCAACCGGTCGTGGTTATTACGTCATTGCAGTCATTGCTCCGGGCAGTGAACCAACCAACCACTTCCTGCGCGATGTGATGCCTTACAAGAACGAATTTGAGAAGTGGGGACAGAAGATGGTGCTCCTTTTCCGCGACAAGGACGAGGCGGGCCGCTTTGTGAATGACTTCCCCGATCTCCCAACGACAGTGGTGTGGGGCACGGATATCAATGACAAGATATACAACGAGATTGTAGCGAACATGAAGTTGCAGAACCCTAATCGTCCGTTGATTCTTGTTGCCGATACATTCAACCGTGTGGTCTTTGTTTCACAGGGATATTCAATTGGTCTTGGCGAGCAGTTGGTGAAGGTGATAAAGCAACTTGGCGAGTAGCAGGTGTCTCAAGAACCTTTTTGCACAGGATTTTATTATACGAAGTAAAAGACCGTTGTTGAATTTGCGATGAGAGAGATTCTTGAACTTGTAAACAGCATGTCGCCCTATTTGCTGCTGGGCTTTACGCTGGCGGGGCTTATGCACGCATTTGTGCCAAAGAGAATGTATAACCGTTTTCTCAGCGGTAATGACTTCCGTTCGGTGTTGGGTGCTGCCATTTTGGGTATTCCGCTGCCGCTATGCTCGTGTGGAGTCATCCCAACGGCAATGTCTTTGCGCAAGGATGGTGCATCAAAGGGAGCGACAATCTCTTTTCTCATTGCCACGCCGCAGACAGGGGTTGACTCAATCATCTCAACCTATTCACTCATGGGGTTGCCCTTTGCTCTGTTGCGCCCTCTTGCAGCGCTTGTGACGGCGCTTTTGGGCGGAACGCTCGCAAACTATGTCGATAGGGGTGATGATACTTCAAAAACAGAGGGTGTAGAGCAGTGCTGTTGCGCCAATGAAGAGAAAGCAACGTTTGCACAAAAAATGAAGAGTGCTGCACGTTATGCTTACATTGAGATGATGCAGGACATTGGCCGCTGGCTGGTTCTTGGTCTTGTGGTTGCGGGCGTGATAACAGTGCTTGTCCCCGATTCTTTCTTTTCCCTCTTTGCCGATAGGCCATTGGCGAGTATGCTCATGGTGCTGCTGTTTGCTGTTCCAATGTATCTTTGTGCAACAGGCAGCATTCCCATTGCCGTTGCCTTGATGCTCAAGGGACTCTCGCCCGGCACTGCACTGGTACTTCTCATGGCAGGCCCAGCTGTCAACGTGGCATCCATGCTTGTTATTGGCAAAGTGATGGGGCGCAAGAGCCTTTTTATCTATCTATTCTCTATCGTTGTTTGCGCAATTCTGTTTGGCCTGGGCATTGACTATCTGTTACCTCGTGAGTGGTTTACAATGCCGCTTGCACACATTCATGAGTGTCACGGCTGTAGCGGTGTGCCTTACTTCAACATTCTATGCTCCATTCTGCTTGCTGCACTGTTGATAAATGCTTTTGTGCAGCGTTACCGCAAAAGTAAAGAAAATGGCTGTAATTGCCAGGCGTGCAGCATTGAGCCGATGAGCATTATTGTAAAAGGAATGAACTGTAACCACTGCAAAAGCAATGTAGAGACTGCAATCCAAAAGGTTTCAGGCGTTGAGAGCGTGGAAATTGACCTTGCAAGCGGCCGCACCGTAATTCACGGCAACCCAAACAGGGATGATGTTATAAAGGCCGTTGAAGCGCTTGGCTTTTCGGTGAGGGAGGAGTGATGAGTATCGTTTGACGAACAAACTAATAAAAACAATACATTTATGAAAAAACAATTCTTTTTTCTTTTAAGCCTGCTTGTTGCCTTTTCGTTGCTCTTTGTCTCTTGTGACGAGAATGAGCAGGATTCTAACATCTGTAAGATAACCGTTATTCACGATGGTGATGGCACAGTTTCTATAACCGAGAACAATGGTACATCAGTAGATGTACTTATAGGCAGTCAAGTGGAGGTGGTTGCCACTCCTGCTGTTGGCTGTGCATTCACTGGGTGGTACTTAAGTGACGGTGAAACATTGGTAAGCACCGAAGCAAAATTTATATTTACAGCATCGGAAAACACAACTTTGATTGCGAGATTTGAAAAACTCTTTAACCTCACCATCCGCAGCACGGGTTATGGTAGTGTCTCTTTCAAGGATTCAGCCGATGATTCGCTTGCTTTTTTGCCCGGCAGTGAGGTGACCGTAGTTGCCACTCCCAATGCGGATTGCGATTTCATTGGTTGGTTTGTTGGTGATGCAGAGACTCCTGTTAGCACTGACACTGAATACACATTCACCGCCCTCGAGGAAGATGTAACTTTGATTGCGAAATTTGAAGAAACAAACTTCTCGAGCGGTTCAATAGATGGCTATGAATATGTCGACCTCGGTCTTTCGGTAAAATGGGCAACCTGCAACGTTGGCGCAAATTCTCCCGAAGAGTACGGCAGTTACTATGCTTGGGGTGAAACCGAAGAGAAAAGCAACTACTATTGGGATACCTACAAATGGTGCAACGGCAGTTCGTCAAAAATGACCAAGTATTGCACAAGTAGCAGTTATGGCACAGTCGATAATAAAACCGTTCTTGACCTCGAGGACGATGTAGCCCACGTAAAATGGGGTGGCAGTTGGCGTATGCCCACTTTGGAAGAACAGAAAGAACTAAAAAATAACTGCACCTGGAGTTGGACAACCCAGAATGGTGTAAATGGTTACAAGGTAACAAGCAAAACCAATGGCAACAGCATCTTCCTCCCTGCTGCGGGATACCGCCGCGGTACGTATCTCTACGACAGTGGCAGTGACGGCAACTACTGGTCGAGTTCGTTGAACGAAGGCTACAGTGACCTCGCGTACCGCTTGTACTTCTACAGTGGCCACTGTGGCTGGTACGTCAGCAGCCGTTTCCTCTGCTTTACGGTGCGCCCTGTCTCAAAGTAATTTGCTAAAGCATGCCTGGGAGGGCATGCTCCCCAATTTATTTAATTCGCACGCACAGCGTTCAAAATGACATTGTCTGCGATTTTGTCATTTTTGAGGCATCTCAATCCTTTATCTTTATCTCGCAGTTATCGAGGCTTTCGATTATTGCAAGCGATTCAATGTGTATGCCTTTTTCGCGGAGTATTCTGCCGCCGGCCTGGAAACCTTTCTCAATGAGGAATGCCATTCCCACAATCTCCGCCCCGGCCTGCGCTGCAAGGTCAAGTATGCCTAGCGCTGCATTGCCGTTGGCAAGGAAGTCATCGACAAAAAGGCAGCGTTCGCCCTTTTGCAGATAACTGTCGCAAAGGCAAATGTTATATGAGCGTTTTTTAGTGAAAGAGAATACCTCGCTCTTGATGATTCCCTCCATAGTGCTTGGCACCTTCTTCTTGCCGAATACCACCGGAACGTCCAGCAGGTAGGCGACCATTATTGCGGGGGCAATGCCGCTTGCCTCAACGGTCACCACCTTGTCGACAACTGTTCCCTTGAAACGGGTGACAATCTCCTTTGCCATATCCATCATCAGCCTTGCATCCATCTGGTGGTTAATGAAGTTGTCCACTTTGAGTATCCCCCCTTCGAGGCACTTGCCGTCCTTGAGAATACGTTCTTTCAACTGTTTCATAGTATGCTGTCTACAATTGCTCTAACTTCGTTTACGTCGGTTTCCTTGCGGGCGAATTCATCGCTGTCGGGGTTGCCCATCGATACTCCGCTGTGGCGGAACTGCATGCCGCTGCCTACGCTCTTGCGTGCCGATGCGTGAATCTCCTTTGCTCCTGTTGCCTGCAGGATGGCTGCTGCGTTCGCGTTGCTCACTCCGCAGCCGGGCATGATGATAATGCGCCCTGCTGCCTGCTCTACAAGTTCCTTCAGGAGCGGAATGCCTGCCTGGGCGGTTGCTGCCTGGCCCGATGTGAGCACTCTGTGGCAACCGAGTGCAATGAGTTCTTCCAATGCCTTGCGTGGGTTGCGGCACATGTCGAATGCGCGGTGGAATGTAATGCTCATTCCATTGGCAGCGGCAATGAGGCGCTTGCAGGAAGTGGAGTCAATGTCGCCTTCGGCAGTGAGCGCTCCAATGACCACGCCGTTGGCGCCAAGTTGCTTGCAGGTGAGTATGTCCTGCTCCATGCAGGCGACCTCGTATTCGTTGTAGAGGAAATCGCCGCCGCGTGGGCGTATGATGACGTTGAGCGTGAGCCCCTCGACTTTGCGTGCTTCGGCAATCATGCCTGCCGATGGTGTCACGCCGCCAATCTCCAATGCTGCGCAAAGTTCAATGCGCTGTGCTCCGCCGTCTCGCGCGGCAATAGCGCTCTCAACGCTTCCGGCGCAAATCTCAAGTGTGTTCATGGGATACTAGGATTACTTTGTAATAAGTTCCACTATGTAGTCGATACCACTCGGCACTTCGTTGAACATCAGCTTTACGCCATCCTTTGTCTTCTTGAACTTTACAGGCTGCTTATTGCTGTATGTAAATGCTTTCTTTACCTTGCAGTCAAGCGGCAGGGTGAGTTCTTTCTCCTTGCAGTCGAAGATGTGCACGAAGAGGCGGTTGCCCTTGCGTGTTGTTACACCCCAATCCTGTGCGGCGATGTCGCCGGCAGTTGTGGCATATACGGTCTCGCCGTTGGCACGCAGCCATTCGCCCATCTCTTTCATGCGCTCAAGTGCTGTGGCGGGGAGTTCACCGTTGGGCTGCGGGCCTACATTCAAAAGAAGGTTCGCTCCTTTGCCCGATGTGCTCACGAGTAGCCTGATGAGCGTCTCGGTGCTCTTGTAGTTCTGGTCAACGAGCTTGTACCCCCACATGCCGTTCATTGTCTGGCATGTCTCAAGCGGCAGGCGGCTCACGCTTTGTCCGCTGAGGCCGGCCTTGTTCTCGCCTGGCAGGTCGCGTTCAAAAATCTGTATGTCCTCGCCTGGGAATGGTGTCTCGTGGTGGTTGTTACCGATGAGGCATTGAGGCTGCAGGCTGTGTATGAGTGCATACTGCTCGTCAAGCTGCCAGTTGAAAGGTATGCTGTCTTTGTCGCGGTCCCACTTGCCGTCGAACCATATTGCACCTATCTCGCCATAGTTGGTGAGCAACTCGGTGAGCTGCTTGTTCATGAATTCGTAGTATGCAGGCCAGTCGGCTTTTGTCTTGTCACGGCCAATTACCTGTGTTCCTGTGCGGCCAAGAGGGTACTCGTCGCGCGCCCAGTCGATGTGCGAATAGTAGAAGTGCAGCCTGATGCCCTGCTTGTGGCACTCCTCGGCAAGTTCCTTGATGACATCGCGCCCGAATGGGGTTGCGTCAACGATGTTGTAGTCGCTCTGCTCAGTGTCCCACATTGAGAAACTGTCGTGGTGGCGGCTAGTGAAGCAGATGTACTTTGCACCGGCATCCTTTATGGCAGCAACCCACTCCTTTGCATTGAAACGATGAGGGTAGAACGCATCGGCTGCCTTGGCATACTCTGCCTTGTCAATGGGGTAGTTCTGCAGGTACCATTCGCCCTGAGCGAACATGCTGTATATTCCCCAATGTATGAAGATACCGAACTTGCTGTCGGCAAACTCCTGACGTGACTTCAGGTTCTCGGCAGTAGGGATGTACTGCGCCTTCATTGTCGTTGGCATGAGAAGCAGTAATGCTGCAACTGCTGTCTGCATAAATCTTTTGATTGATTTCATATCGTGTGTTTTTATTTGTCGTTCTATGCAAAAATAATAATGAAATTGTCATATCGAACGAACCAACGGTCGACGCCCGAAGGGGCTAAAGTCAATGTGAGATATCTCATTATACGCAATTAAAGAGATCCCTCGTCGCTCCGCTCTGTCGGGATGACATTTACCAAGGATTATCATCCATGCAAAAATAGAGGAACAATGTGAAAAGTACAAATTATTCTTTCGTTTTAATTATTTTATCTTATTTTTGCATTTACATGAAATATCAATACAAACCAAATATGAAAAAAGTATCTCATCTCTTTTGGGCATTGCTGGCATTGTTTATTCCATTGCAGCAACTTGCAGCCCAGGAACTGGAACCGACAGTTGAAAAAGTTACGGTTTATCGTATCGAGAATTTCGCCAACGGGAAATTCCTTTCCAATGGTGACAATGTAAACAATGATGCACGAATAATCTTTGCCGATGGCAATGAGGCTAGTACCGGGCAGGAGTGGGCCATGTACCCAACTGAGACCGATGGAGTCTTTTCATTTGTGAATCCTACATCGGGCAAGGCGCTTGATATGGCTCCGGGCGTGGGTCATCCCGTGCAGTGGAACTATGAGCCTGCGAACCCCAACCAGCGTTTCAAGATTGTGGCTCCCGGCGATGGATATAACCGCATGGCAAACTCTTCGAACCCATACCAGTTCCTTGCAGTGTCAAGTGATGGTTATCCGATGATGCTCACAGAGTATGCCCCCGAGGATATTCTCTACTTCTTCCACAATACAGGCAAGCAGTTCTCACAGGCCAAGGTCTATGCCGGCAAGAGTTATGTCATAAGCAATGTTGCAACAAAGAACGTGTTGACAATTGCTGCCGATGCTGCGCTTGCGGCTCTCATTGACGTGAAGCCCTATGTGGATGGTGACAATGCCCAAACCTGGAGAGTCTCTAATGGTAAAACAGGTTTGATATTGACATCGAATAGTTGCAATATGTCAATGGATATGTTCCTCAATGGCGACAGGACACCGCTTGTGTATACTACCGACAATAGTAACGAGAACCAGAATGTTATCCTTGAGGATGCCGGTGACGGTTACTTCTATCTTACCGGAGTATATAAGAATACAAAATACTACATAAAAGTGAACGGTGACAGACTCGTTGCTTCTACCGACAAGGATGGTGACTACAGCAAGTTCTTCTTTACTGTGGCTGCAGGTCCGGTAGGTGACTATTGGGAGAACCAGCAGGTCTACGAGGAGAACAAGGAGGCTGCGCGCGCTACATTCATACCTTATACCTCTACAGATCTCATGAAGGCCGATGTCAACTACGACAAGGCGTGGCTTACTCCTACAAAGGCCGACTACCTGTCGCTCAACGGTATGTGGAAGTTTAATCTTGTTCCCGAGCCATCGGTGCGTCCGGGCGAGAGTGATTTCTGGGGCAATGATGCCGATGTCACAGCATGGGATGACATTGAGGTTCCATCGTGCTGGGAGATGAAGGGCTATGACCTCCCGCTCTATGTGAACGTGGAGTATGCCTTCCTCAACAATCCTCCATATATCAAGAACAAGGTAGAGGGAGTTGGCGATAATCCTGTAGGCTCATATCGTCGCACATTCACTTTGCCTCAAGGCTGGGAGGCAAAGAACGTATTCCTGCATTTCGACGGTCTTTACAGCGCTGCATTTGTGTGGGTGAACGGTGAATATGTGGGCTATACCCAGGGTGGAAACAACGACCACGAGTTTGACCTGAGCGCGCATGTGCGCACTGGCGAGAACAACATCTGTGTTCAGGTGTTCCGCTGGAGCGATGCATCGTACCTCGAGGGTCAGGATATGTTCCACATGAGCGGTATGCATCGTGATGTATATCTCTATGCTACACCAAAAACATTTGTGAGCGATCATTATATCACAAGCACTCTCAATGCTGCATACGATGGTGGCAGCATGAATGTTGCGCTTGAGATTGACAACCGCAAGGGTGAGGCTGCAAGCAAGGTCGTAGAGGTGGAACTTGTTGCTCCCGACGGCAATGTGGTGGCAACAAAGAGTGAGGCTGTGGAAATGGCAGCCGGCGTAAAGAGCATGAAGAAGAATGTTGCGTTTGATGCTCTCTCTTCACTTTTGCCATGGACTTCGGAGACACCAAACCTCTATACCGTCATTGTCCGTCAGAAGGATGCCGAGGGCAACGAGGAGATGGTATTCTCCACAAAGTTCGGTTTCCGCACCATTGAGATAAAGAACGGCGTTGTGCTCATCAATGGCCAGCGTGTATATTTCAAGGGTGTCAACACACAGGATACACATCCGCTCTATGGCCGCACAATGGACATTGCCACAATGCTCAGGGATATCGAGTTGATGAAGCAGGCCAATGTAAACCTTGTGCGCGCGAGCCGCTATCCAGGCGCTGCCAAGATGTATGCGATGTTCGATTACTACGGTCTTTACTGTATGGACGAGGCCGATGTGGAGTGCCACAAGAGCTGGAGCGACAAGAAGGACAACAGCATCTCTAACGATCCTACATGGCAGGCGCAGTATGTAGACCGCACAGTGCGAATGGTGATACGAGACCGCAATCACCCTTCTGTGGTGTTCTGGTCACTCGGAAACGAGTCGGGTACAGGTGTCAACTTCGATGCTACATACTCGGCAACTAAGGCTCTCGATTCACGTCCTGTGCACTACGAGGGTTACTCTAACGTGAATTCTGCAAAGAATACCGATATGGATTCAAAGATGTACCCGAATCTTGATTACACACGTAACCATTGCAACAGCAGCATCGGTGGCGAGCCGTTCTTCCTTTGCGAGTATGCCCACGCAATGGGTAATGCTGTGGGTAACCTGCAGGATTATTGGGACATTATCGAAGGTAGCAAGTATGGTATCGGTGGTTGTATATGGGATTGGGTTGACCAGGGAATCTATAATCCACAGGATATAAAGAACGGTGCAATAGAACAGAATGGCTTCCCAAAATATACCTCGGGTTACGACTATCCGGGTCCTCACCAGGGTAACTTCTTGAACAATGGTGTAATCACTGCCGACCGTGCATGGACTGCAAAACTCACCGAAGTGAAGAAAGTGTACCAAAATGTGAAGTTTACTTATGCCAATGGGACTCTTATAATCAAGAATAAATACAATTTTACAAATCTTGATAACTTTACACTGCGTTACACATTACTTTGCAATGGTGATGTGGCTGAGACAAAGACAGTGACGATGCCTTCAACTGCGCCTGGTGCTACATCTGCAGTGAAATTGACATTTGGCGCCTCAATGGAGCAGGGCAAGGAGTATGCCCTTAATGTAGAACTGCTTATGAATGAGGCCGAGGATTGGTGCGAGGCGGGCTACCCAATGGCAAGCGAGCAGTTTGTACTGCAGGAGCGCAGTGCATTGCAGGCGGTTGTTCAGGGCGAGGAGACACTGACTGTTGACAAGAGCAACGGTGTGTCTGTATCTAATGACAGAATCAGTTTCAAGGTCAATGCACAGGGCTTCATCACCGAGTGGATTGCCAATGGTGTGCAGGTTGTTGAGCCTGGCAAATATCCAATATACAGCAACATCCGCTGGATTGAGAACGAGAGTCCTTACGGCGAGCACAAGTTCGGTGACACTACAACATCAATAATTTCGGCAACTGTCAGCAGCGCACGCTCGGGCGATGGCAAGACCTGCAATATCACAGTCAATGTGAAACACAACCAGTGCCCGTATGTAATTACCTACTCGGTATATTCAAGCGGTGTGGTGGATATGAAGGTGGAGTATAGTTCGCCGGCTTCGGGCCTTCGCCGCATTGGTATTGATATGCTGTTCCCTGCGGGCTTTGAGAATGTAGAGTACTATGCAAAGGGTCCCTGGGAAAATTACATCGACCGTCAGACAGGTTCGTTCCTGGGCCGTTATACGACAACAGTCGATGATATGTTCGAGATGTATCCACATCCACAGTCACATGGTAATCGCCTCGCATTGCGCGACCTTACAATGTGGAACCCCGAAAATGGCAACACAATCAAGGTCGAGACCGAGGGACAGGTATCGTTCTCGCTCTCGCACTATGACCAGCGCCAATATCTCACCCCCGAACTTCACCCCTGGGATTTGAAAAAGGATGGTGTGGTATATGCTACATTCGATTATATGCAGCGCGGTCTGGGTAATGGCAGTTGCGGTCCCGGTACCGAGAGCCAGTATCATTGTCCTTCTTATCAGAAGTTTACTCACACATTGCGTATAAGCACAATAAACGGTGCCGAGACTTCAATTGAAGAGGTTGGCGTGAATGGCTGCAATGTTGAGTATGACAAGGAGAAACAGACAGTAACTTGTAATGGTGTCAGTGCCGGAACCACAGTAGCGGTATATAATCTTGGCGGTATCTCTGTGGGCAAGGCCGTTGCCAAAGGTAACGATGCTGCAGTATCGCTTGCAGGCCAGCCACAAGGCGCGTACATTGCTGTAATTAAGGAGAACGGCGTAGTGCGCACACACAGGTTTATAAAATGGTAATTGCAATTATATACAGTCAGAGCCTGGTGATAACCGGGCTCTGACTGTATTGTTATAGAGTAAATGTTTATTGTATGGAGTTGAATTTCTTGGGCGTAATTATAGGAGTGGTCACCTTCCTTATTATTGGATTATTCCATCCATTGGTGATAAAGGCGGAATATTACATTGGTGTAAGGAGTTGGTGGCTGTTTCTTTTCCTGGGGATAGTTGCCGGTGTCTTTTCGTTGTTGGTAGAAAGCTTGGTGTTGTCGATAATTCTTGGCGTTGTAGCATTCTCTTCGTTCTGGAGCATTGGTGAGGTGTTCCAGCAAAAGAAGAGGGTAGAGAAGGGGTGGTTTCCTGCCAATCCCAAAAAGAAAAAATAAGATTATGAAAAAATATGCTGGAACTATATATGTGACACTGCTTGCTGTGATAGGCATAGCTTTGATTGCTGTAAACATCCCAGGTATTGCTTGCTTTGGCTCGTGGGCTACGCCTCCTGTCGTGCTGTTTGTTGGCCTTGCATTTGCGCTTGTGTGTGGTCAGCCATATCCTGGCTTCAACAAGAAAATGTCGAAGCAACTGTTGCAGTACTCCGTTGTAGGGCTTGGTTTTGGAATGAATGTAGAGGCTGCGCTGGCATCGGGTAAAGAGGGGATGATGTTCACGATAATCTCTGTGTTTGGCACTTTGTTGGCGGGCTGGCTTGTTGGGCGTGTGCTGCTGAAGGTTGACAAGAACACATCGTACCTGATTAGTTCGGGCACAGCCATCTGCGGCGGTAGCGCGATAGCAGCAGTGGGGCCGGTGATAAAGGCTAAGGATAGTGAGATGTCTGTTGCGCTTGGCACTGTTTTTATACTTAATGCAGTAGCGCTTTTTATCTTTCCGCCAATAGGCAGGTATCTGGGACTGGATGATGTGCAGTTTGGTACTTGGGCTGCCATTGCCATACACGATACAAGTTCTGTGGTGGGTGCAGGTGCTGCCTACAGTGAGGCTGCCCTTGAGGTTGCGACTACAATAAAGTTGACCCGTGCATTGTGGATAATTCCTGTGGCCCTTGTCACTTGCGTGATTTTCAAGAACAATGACAAGAAGATTAAAGTACCCTGGTTTATCCTATGGTTTGTTGTTGCAATGCTGGTGAATACATACCTGCTTGACACAGTTCCGCAGGTGGGCAAAGCAATAAACACGATTGCGCGCAAATGCCTTGCATTGACAATGTTCTTCATTGGCGCATCCCTGTCGCCGGCGCTTATAAGGCAGGTGGGAGTGAGGGCATTGCTGCAAGGTGTAATTCTTTGGTTATTGGTAAGTTTTGCAACATTGGCGTTAATTGTATGGTGCTGATATAGAATGATATAAAAAGCAAAGAGGGCAACCCATTTACTTTTGGGGCACCCTCTTGCTTTTTACTTGTTTATAAATACGACCTTTCCTGTGTTATACTCAGGGGTGGATATGAAAGCGTCAATTTCGTTGTCTGTCATTGTTCTGAAATTCTTGTATTTCGCAGGATAGCCGGAAACGGTCAATTTGCCTCCACCCAACATCCTTTTTTTAAAAGTGAATTGAGGGTCTACCAAAACGTCGGCACCGACTTCTCTGCAGAGTTCTATAATTAAATTGGCTTTTCTTTGTTCCAATGTATTACCTGTTAAGAAATTCATTGTCCAGACTGCCGATTTGCTGACCCGCTCATTTGCTATCTCAAGGTCGGCAGCAGATACTGCGGTAATGGTTGTTTCTACGTTTACTAAATTTTGCTGCTTTTTTGTTTTACTTTTTTGCGCAAGTGCTGTTTGCATTCCGCAAATAAGTAAAATGCATAGGCATAAGGATTTAGTAAAATGTCGAGCCATAACCTGTGTCAAGTCTTAATCAATTCGCACCACGGAAGTTCTTGTACTTGGCTGGACGGCCGGTTACTTCAATTGTCATATAATTGGAAGTGTATTTGAACTCCGGTGCAACAATGACGTCTGCATTGCCATACTCCTTTAACATTGCGGAGATTGCCGCATTTTTACAATTTTCCAAAGCATAGTAGCCCATGCTGCGATCCTGTGCTGTGGTTTTATAAACGAATGTTACACGTTCACCTACTTCCAAATCAACAACATTGGTTGAAGAAATAGTTGATGAGACATTGACTGGGGTTGCTGTGTAATTCAAACCTGATTGATAACTAGTTCCGCATGATGTCAAAAGCATCAGGCACGCGATAGGTGCAATTAAAAGTGACTTTTTCATAAGAATAAAGTTTTGAGAGGTTCTAAAAACATTTACCATCATTGAGTAGTCTGAACCTCATTTTGACTACTTGTGATGACTCGTTTTCGCAAAAATAGTAAATGTTTTAAAATATTGTATAAAATAAAAAAATTTTTTTAAAAAATGTAATGACCTATATATCAAAAGAATAAAAAAGTGTTCCGGAGTGCAATTATCTGTTCCTGCACTGCTTGTTGATGGTCTGTTTCTGCATTTATATTCTTACAGATACTTGTCTATTCCATTTTCGCACCATTTGAGCCTTTCGCTCTTCACCCTCTCCAGTTCCTCAAGGTGACGGCCTTCGTTGCTCTTTGAGACTTCGGGATGATAGAGGTGGTAGACGCAGCCGCCGCCTTTGAGTGCCTTTTTCTCAACTCCCGCAAAGTGCAGGCGGAAAGCAAACTCCCCGTCCTCGTGTCCCCACTGCTGCAAATCCTCGTTATAGCCGTTGACTTTTATTACGTCCTCTTTCCAGAATGCCATATTACAGCCTCGCAGATGGTCAATCTCGCGCGCATAGCGCTTTGCCATGTAACGGCGCAGCAGGCGTGAGCGGAAACTGTTTGCCATAAAGCCCAGCGGCATCTCCCAGAAGTGTGGCGGGAACACCCCGCTGGCAAAAATCTTCTCTGTTATCTTGGAATTGAGTTTTACGCGGCTGCCGCAGACAAAGTGGTTTCTTTCGGCAAGTTCTATGTGGTCGCTCACAAAGTGGCGGGCAAGGATGACATCGCCGTCGACCTGCAGGATATAGTCGCCGCTAGCCTTTGCAATCGCTTTGTTGAGGATTTCTGTTCGGCGGAATCCCTCGTCGGGGTGCCACACGTGTACAATAGGTACACAACTCTCCTTCTTCAAGCGCGTTATAAGTTCTGTTGTCTTTTCATCAGAACCGTCATCGGCAATGACAATTTCGTTGGGCAGGAGAGTCTGTCTCCACATGCTCTTGATGGAGAGTTCCAGTGCCTCGGGCCAGTTGTATGTGGATACCAGTATGCTTACCTTAAAATCTCTGTTTTTCATTATAGTAATATTCTACAGCCGTTGCGATGTTGCAAAAGTAATAAATATTTCGTTCATTCAAAGTTATGCTCCTTTTAGTTTATGGAATCGTTGCTCTCAGCAACTGTCGCAATGGGTATGTTTGCCAGGCGCTTGACAAGTGAGTCGCAGACAATGGCAAAGGCCTCCTTGTTCTCACTGCTGATTGGCATCTTTGGCTGTGACTTAATTGTCAGGGGGTTGATGGGCTTGCCGTTCTCGTATACGCGGAAATCGAGGTGAGGGCCTGTTGAAATGCCTGTTGAACCTACATAGCCGATGACCTGTTTCTGTTTTACATAGTCGCCCTCATTCAGTCCCTTTGCATATCCCGAGAGGTGCATGTAACTTGTGGTGTATGTGGCGTTGTGGCGTATCTTAAGGTAATATCCCGCGCCGTTTGCCTGGTAGGCCTTCTTGATGACCTTTCCACTGCCAATGGCATATACAGGAGTGCCTTTGGGAGCGGCATAGTCAACGCCGTGATGAGCACGATAGCGCTTGAGCACCGGGTGATAACGGTTGTTGGAGAACTTTGAAGATATGCGGTAATAGTCGAGCGGTGCCTTCAGGAATGCGCCTTCAAGGCTGTTGCCGTCGCTGTTGTAGAAAAGTTCCTCGCCAGCCTGTATGAACGGTATTGCATACACCAGGTTGCCTGACGCCTTGAACGATGCCGCCAATATGCGGTAGTTGTTGAGCGGTGTCTCCTCTACATATTCCTGGGCATAAATGACGCGGAACTCATCGCCTTTCTGAATGCCGAAGAAGTCTATTGACCAGCCGAAGATGTGCGACATCTCCACTGCCAGCAGCGGCGATGCGTTGTTCTCCTCCATTGCAAACCATAGCGATGACTTCACGGTGCCTGCAACCTCGCTCTCGCGCCACTCCACTGGCTTGCGCTTGCGCTCGGCTCGGTAGTCGTTGGCAAGGTCAAAGGTGATATATGACTTTGCACTCTCCTCATATATGAAATATCTTGGAGTGGCGGCACTGTCTTTCTCGCACAGCAGGGCGCATGCCTGTCCGGGGCGTATCTTGCGTGCGTTGAAGATGGTGTCGGGGCACTGTGTGAGTGTGTGTATCTGGTTTGCGTTGAACCCAAACGAATATAGCAGGTCGGCAATAGTCTGCTTTGCCCTTATAGTGTCATACCTGACGTCAAAATCCTCTATCGGCAGGCCATATTTCATCACAACAACCTTCTGCTCCTCCACAATGGGTGCATCCTCGGCTGTCGTCTCCTTCTCTGTTGCAGCACCTCCGCAGCCAATGAGGCAGTGCGCCAGGAGCGCAGCGGAAAATATTGCTATGTGTTTCAATGCTTTTGTCATCAATGTCCTTTTTAATGCAATGAAGGATACCTTGTGGGGCATCCTTCATTGACAGTGTATTGCTTGGTTACTTGTTAACGACTGTCTTAATGCCGTTGATTATGTATATGCCTGCCGGTAAAGCCTTAATGCTGTTTGCATCCTTTGTCTCAAGGACCTTGATGCCGCTTGTGCTGTATACGGTCCAACCGTTCTCTTTGTTGGCAATGATATCCTCAATGGCAGTGTCATTCTCAACAATGTACGTGAGCGTAATGCCTTTTATCTCCTTTGAGTTACGGTCGACAAAATAACCGTCGGCAATCTTAAGGATATATGTGCCGTTCTCTGTTACAGGTGTGTCAAGCAAAAGGCCGCCCTGGTCCTGTCCTGCATGTGTGCCGTCCTCTTTGAGGTTGGTGAATGAGAAAGGTATTGCCTCCTCGCTTCCTTCCTTGTAGAGTTTTGCCTCCTTTGATGTATCTACAGTTGTGGCAATATTGCTGAAGGTGAATAGGATGTAGCTTAAAGACTCAACCTTGCTGCCATTGGCAGGCTCCACACTAATTATTGTTGCTGCAGCCGATGAACCAATGTGGGTATATGAGTAGATGCTGCGTGTCCATCTTCCCTTGATTGGGTGGTTGTAGCTCATACCTTCGGGGTTCAGGATAATGTCACCAGTGATAATAAGGTCGATATTGATGTTATCTACCGATGTCAGCGCCTCGTCTGTAGTGAACTTCAAGGTGTTCTCGTCAACCTGTGTGCAGTTATATACTCGGTCAATCTCATAAGTACGGTCCATGCGCTGGTTACCCTGTACGGTCAGGCTGAAATCGCTTGAAACGGCAATGCCCTCATCACAGGTGATGGTGAACTCTTTCAGACCCTGTACGTAACTTCCGTCCTCGGGAGTGATTGTTGCCTTTGGATATTCGCGTGCCATGTAAACCGATGGCAATACCATATCGTCTGTCTTGTTGGCATAGCAGCCAAAGATATCATTCGCGGTTGAATAGTAGAGGGTGCTGTTGCCGTTCTTTACTGTTGCCTGTCCGTTCTCAACCTCCACGCTCCACACTGCACCTGTTGCAGGCTTTTCTGTTGCAAAAGAAACCTTGCCGTCGTTGCCGTTTAAATACATATATCTCTCTTCGGCATCCTGGATTGTGTAACCGCCATCGGTGCTCGTGAATGTAAATGCGTTGTATTCAACGGTCTCAATGTATTTCTGCTCCTTGCCCGAAATCTTGCGGCCCTGGAGGTTGCCGTTTGCAGCGCCGAAAAGGAAATCTGCAACGCTGTCATTTGCAACGAATGCATATCTCTGTCCGTTTGTAATTGATGCGGCAGGTACATAAGGCTTTGTTGGAGATACAATGTATCTTGCCTCTACAATATCGCTCTCGTACACTGTTTCGCCGTCCAATCTGGTAGCCATTACCTTTATGGTAGCCGATTCCTTGAGTTCAGGGTACATTGCATATGTCCTTGAGGTCATTGTAGTACCTGTAGGCTGTAGCACTGTGGCGCCTGCCTCATCCTGTGAAAGTTCATAGTTCGGGTCTGTTCCGTCCAATGTGTAAAAGAGAGCAAGTGATTGGTCCTTTGTCTCAACAGTGGCAGTGACCTTGTTCTCGTATACGCCTGCAGGAACTTTGAATGTTGGCTCTTCAATATCAACCATGTCAGCCGGCAACTCATACTCAACAGTGATGCTCTTTACATAGTATGCGCGCTGTGAAGCTGACCAACTGATGGTGATATTGCCGTTTGTGTCATCGCAATCGAATGTGTGGGCAGCATCAGTCGTTTTAAGGGTAAAAGCCTCTGATGTCTGGCTGCCTACTTCTATTGTTACTTTTGCATCACCGCTGGCTGCAATGCTGCTGTTCACGGTTACGCTCTTTATCTTGTAGCCTGCAAATCCCGATGTGCTCAATGTGTATGAAGTGTTCGGGTTGTTCTTGCTGCCAATCTGTATTCCTTTGGTTGTGTTCCAATCAATGTAGGTGGCTCCGGTAGCACTCCACTCGATGTCGCTGAGTGTCACTGCGCCGCCATCGGTGGTAAGTTCGCCTTGAGCGAATGTGTGTGTGTAGGTCTCGGCGCTTGCTGTTGCAAGAATACAGAAAATTGCAAAAAGTGAGAGTAGAAAATTCTTCATATCGATATGTTTTGTTTTTGTCAATACGTTATCGCCTGCAAAGTTAGTAAATTATTGATATATATGTAGTACCGCTTGTGTTAAATATTGCATTGGCGGGTCGGCAATATTGCCGACCCGCCAATGCAATATTTGTTGTTCTTCGACTAGTTCTTGTTTTTGATTTCCTCAATCTTCTCAATGAACAGGTCAATATCGGTCTCTGTAGCCATTATTATTCCCTCAAGTTCTCCGCTTGGCTCAAGGATGATGTATGTGGGGAACATCTGCACGTCGAACTTTTCCATAATCTGCGGTCCTTCGCCGTTCTCGTTGTCAACGCTTATGCTAACAAACTCCCTGTTCAGATATTCGGCAAGTTTGTCGTGTGGGAACACCTTATCCTTCATCATCTTGCATGGCACGCAACCATCGGTGTGGCACTCAATGAAGATGTGCTTGTTCTCCAGGGTCGCTTTTGCAATAGCCTCGCCAAGTGTGATGTCCTGGAAATCTGTTCCGGGACCGGTGTAGAACTCGGCAAAGCGTGCCTTCTCAATCATAGATGCCATCTCAGGGCCCGGGGTGGGAGCGTGTGCCGATACAATCTCGCCCTTCTTGCCAATGATTATGTAGCGTGGAACGCTCGAAATCTGGAAATCGGTCTCGAACTGTGACTGCTCCTCGCAATCGGGGAACAGGTTTATCATTCCACGCAGATTGTTCTTTTCGATGGTCTTGAGCCATAGTTCCTTGTCCTCACTGCGGTCAATTGATATAGTGATGAAGCATACGTCATTTTCCTTACTGAACCATTGGCGCAAGCCTGTGAACTTGTGCATAGTGGCAATACAACTGTGACACCATGTTGCCCAGACATCAATCACAATAACCTTGTCCTTGAAATCGGCAAAAGTGTACTCCTTGCCTTCGGTGTCCTTGAGTGTGGACAGTGGAGCGGGGTTGCCGGGCATTATGCGGGTGAAACGCTCATACATCGCAAGCACCTCGGTTTTCAATGGGCTGTCGGCAACGTTTTTCTCAATGAGTGGCTGAATGCTCTTTAGGCCATCGGTGCATCCGCTGTTCTGCAGCGGGAATTTCAATCTCTCAAGGTATTCGTTGTGGAGTGCGCTGTTCTTGCTTGTGAAAACGGTACGCAATTTGTCGTAGTCATTCTCGTTGAGTGCTCTGATTTCGTAGAATACTGTTGCGGTAACTCCATCGCGTGCATAGTTGAAACAATCACCCTTCTTCATTGCCTGCAAGGTGAAGTAGTGGTCGGCAAACTTGCCTATTTTCTTTGTGCTTGCGAACTGTGAGACTACATCATTGTCGAACGAAAACTCTGTGCTGCGTTCAGGCAGTTCGTAGATGTCGTCATTCTTGCCTCGACAACTGAACATATATTCACCGCTGTGCCATACATAGTGGCACTGGTTAAGAATGTGTACACCTTTCTTCTTAGGGGCTGTTGCCTGAGCAATTGAGTCGTACAAGGTGATTATTCCTTCTGCATCGTTGAACTGGCGCTGCCAAAGAGAATCCAAGAGTGCAATATCTTCTGTTGATACTCTGTTCTGGTTTTGTGAACAGTTGCAAGATGCAGCAAACATTGCTGCAAATATAACTGCAAAGAAATGGATTGTGTTTTTCATGACTCTTTTATTCTCATTCTTTTATACCGTATGCAATACCTTGCAGGTCAATGCCGTACTGCTCCTTCATGTGCTTCACTGTAATCTCATACTTCTCGGTGAGCAAGGGGTAGAGGCTCTTGGGGTAGAGTGCCTCGAACTCCTCGGGTGTGAGCCACATGGCGTTCTTTATGTATGCTTTGAAAAGGTCATACTGTTCGTATTTCCCTTTTTCCCAATAGTAGCAGCTTGTTATACCATCTAACGGACGCCATATCTGTTTTTGCTGGCCTGTACCGAAGTTATCGTTTGGCTCGTCAATGAACCCGAGCTTGTATTTGTAGTTATCCTTTGAAGGGTCCTTGTGATCCATCTTCTTGTCTGCGCTGAAGTCAAAACCTGTCCAGAATTCGTCGGGTGAGGTGATTTCGCCCTTGCTCATGGAGTTCTTTATTGCTTCAATCATAAATACACAACGCATCTTCTTCAATATAGTGTCATTGCTGGTTGCATTGATTGTCTCGTCCTTGAAACTGATGGCCCAGTTGTCAAAGTTGCCCAACTTGATGGTCTTGTATGGGTCTAGATTTGTGCCCACATTCTCTCCACTGTCCTCGCCAAAGTCACGTGGCTCTGTACGCAGGTTGTGTATCATATATATCTTTATAGGAAAGGCTGACTTTGCGAAATTCCTGCTGATATTTGGGAATATGTAGTTGTAGAAGTAGTCGACATAGAACGGTAAATGCTCCTGTGGCAAGTTCCATGAGCGGTCGTTCCTCTCATCCTCATAGCCGCCGACATAGATATCGCCGGTTCCCACCGACAACCAGTCGCGGTTAAGGTCCTCCTCGGTGATATCCTTGTATAGCAGATACACGCCATACTCCTGTTTAATGTCATAGATGAGCGAGTCGTACATGGTTGTACCTTGTGGGAAACCGCCGCGTATCGGGGAGTAGTCGCCCGTTGGAATTATCTCCTCAGCCTCTTGGCATGAACTGAACGATACTAGTCCTGCCAATATTATTGTAATTGTCAAAAGATACTTCTTCATAATATATGTGTTGATGTACAACTCTTTTACTGTGCTGTTCTTTTGCCCGGCAGTTCGTTCTGCACAAGGCTGTTATTGCTTTGCAAGGCCTCATCCGGGATGGGGATGGTGTAGAGCAGGTCGCCCTCCTGCAGTGTGTAACTGCTGCTCTGCGAATCACTGTCGTGCCATGTATGTGTTATTGCTGGCATGCCCCAACGACGCAGGTCGAACCAACGGTGTCCCTCGTAGCACAGCTCGCGGCGGCGCTCCTCTCGCACGAACTGCACCAAGTCGTCATTGCTGTCAAATTCCACCTCTTCAAAATCCTCGGGGTCAAAGCGCTTCTCGAGCAGGGTGTTGAGTGCTGCAGTTGCCTCGTCGTCGCCGCTGCCGCCAAGCATAGCCATCGCCTCGGCATAGTTCAGGTAGGCCTCGGACAGGCGCAGGCAACGGCCAAATGTGCCGGTTGCTGTGAGCGGCAGATAGTAGGTTGTGCCAATGTTCACCTTTCCGAATGCCATAGGCATCTCACCACCTTGTCCGTCGGGTGCCTGCACGATGTAGTGTGTCAGTCGCAAGTCCCAGTCGAGATAACTGTTGAGCAGGCTCTCCGATGCCTGGAAATAGGCGTGCATCTTCTGTCCCGATATTGAACTTGTGGTGTTGGCATAGTCGTATGCCCATTTGAACATATCTGTAACATTGCCGTATGGCCATATTGTCTCGCTGCACTTATATGTAGGCATGTTAAGGAATGTCCTCACATATTTTCCATCCTCGTTAGGCTCTTCAAGTGGCACCTCGTTAAGGTCTACAAGTTTGAAGCGCTCGTCGTCCATCACCATCTTTGCATAGCGTGCCGCCTCTTCCCATTGTTCCATATATAGGTATGTGCGTGAGAGCATTAACTGTACCATTGGCAGGCTGGTGCGGTAGTTGTCGCTCCACTGTTCGCTTTCGGGCAGTTCCAGGTATGTGGCCTCGGCAGTGTGCAGGTCGCTGAGAATCTGCGCATAGCACTCGGCTACTGTCTTCCTTTTCAGGTAGTCATCGCTCGGTTCAATGCCGCTCTGCAACTTCAGGGGAACACCAAGCGCTGTAGAGTCGCTGTTGTATGGTGCACCAAAGATATTTACAAGGTTAAAGTAGTAGAAACCGCGCAGGGCGTATGCCTGTGCCTTTACCTTGTTTATATTCTCCTCGGTATCTATGACGTTGGGCAGGTAGTCAATGACTGCATTTGCCCCCAAGATAACCTCGTAGTACGACTGGTAGATGTTCGTGTGGCCGGCTGCTGCCTTCTCCATCATCTTGAACATATCGGGCTGCCAGGTGAACGCTGCAAGATACTTCTCGGCTTCGAAACCATCGGTTGGTGTCTGGTAGGGAGCCGCCTCAATGTCATCGTCGAGCAGGTTCAGGAATATGTTGAATCCTGTCATGTCGTTACGCTGGTAGGCCTCACCAAGCAACAGTTCGTTGAGTGAGACGGCATCTTTGGGGACGAACTCGCTTGTTGAGTTTGGCTCAAGGAAGTCGCCACACGATGTTGCCGACAGCAGTGCTACAGTTGTTGCAAATATGTTGAATATCTTTTTCATAACTTCAAAATCTTAAAGTCCTATACCAAGTCCAATTGAGTAAACTCTTGGCTGTATGCTGTTGCCAAGCTCGGGGTCATATCCTCTCCACTCTTTGCTTGCAATTACAAACAGGTTGTTTATGTTGGCGCTTACTGATATGCGCGAGAGACCCAGTTTCTGGCACGCCTTGCGTGGTACGTTGTACGAGAGAGAAATCTGTGTACAGCGCAGGAACGATGCGTCCACAACTCTCACATCCGACTGTGCCCACATTGAGTAGATGTTGTCATACAGCCCGTTGGGTAAGTTCAGGTTGTAGAGGTCGCGTACCGATGTGTATAGCGCCGGGATATTTGTGCGCGCCTCGTCACCGGGCTCTTGCCAACGGTTGTTGAGTTCCTTTGATAGGTTGCTGTATATATCCGGCATCTTGCCGTATGTGAATGTAGAGTAGGGGTTAGGCAGACGCTTGCTTGCACCCAGCGATGCAGCAAAGTCAATGCCGAAGTTGAAGTCCTTCCAGCGTATTCTGGTGTTGAAACCGCCCGAGAAGTCTGGCTCGTTCTGTCCCGAATATACAAGGAATGTTGTTGGGTCTACGCTGCCATCGCCATCAACATCATCATATGTAGCATAGGCAAATGTAGGGTAGCCGTTTGTGCCGTTAAGGCCTGTGAACTGGTATGACCAGAAGGCCGACAGCGGATAGCCCTGCTTCAACGGGCGGCTGCTGTTGCCCGAGAGGAAATCGTAGTGTGTCAGTTCATCGGCCTTTGCTGTGCGGTCATCGGTTTCCGAACGGTTCCAGTTCTTGCCGGCGTTCATACCTAATGTCCATGCAAAATCCTTTGTGCGTATTGGAGTGTAGTTAAGTGTGAACTCTACACCATGATTGGTAATGAGGCCACCGTTGAGCGGCATTGACTCCATACCGTACTCCTGTGCAATGTCCTGGCGGATGATTGCATTCGAGCGGCGGTTGTAGTACTCAAAGTTCATTGTAATACCAAACAGTGCCACATCAAGTCCCAGGTTGGCCGACTTTGTGCGCTCCCATTTGAGTTGGTTGTTAGGAAGGCTTGAGATGGTAAGATAATACTCGTTATAACTGCTGTGCAGGCCCTGGTAGCGTACAATCATCTCGGGGCTCAATGAGTTTACAACGTTACCCTGTATACCGTATGTCGCACGAATGTTCAATTGGTCGAGCCAGGGCACATACTCCATCATGAATGGTTCCTGTGCAATTTTCCACGATGCACCGAACGACCATGTGGGGTCGAACTGTTTGTTTACATCCTGGCCAAAGCGGTTCGAAGCATCGGAACGCACGTTCATGTTGAAAACATAGCGGTTCTTCAGTGAGTAGGCAACAGTCGCATAGAACGACAAGTAGTTGGTGAGTGTCGAAGTCTTGCTCCAGCCGCCGTTGTAGAGTTGCGAGAGCGCACCCCAACCGATTGAGACATCGCTGCCTATTGGCTTGAAGTTCTCGGGCAGGGTAGGTGATACAAGAATTTCGCCACGCTCGGGAACGTATCCCCACACCGTGTTACCCTCGCTGCTGCCTTTGCTTGAGCGTATCTCCACACCCAACATCGCATTCAGGCGGTGGCTTTCGTTGAACTCCTTTGAGAATGCCAAGCGGTGCGATGTACTGTAGGATACAGTCTGCGAGTTTGCCTGCTGCAGCACACCGCCGTATGGCATCAGCGCTGCATTGTACTTGTCCGATCCGGCCTTCTCTGTGCCGTAGGGGAAACCTCGGTACAACTGCTCGACCTGTGAGGTCTTTTCACCGGCATAACTCTCGCTGGCATTGTTGTTCAAGGACATACTTGCTGTTCCCTGATATGTGAGCCAGCTGAGTATCTTGAAGTTTACGTTTACCGATGCATTGAATGCAGTACCCGTGTTCTGCGAGAAACTGTTCTCCATCTCGTTGAAGATGTTGTACGAGTATTGGTTGTGCCCGCCAAGTTGTGTGTTATACTGGTAGGTGTAGTATTTCGAGTAGTAGGCCGGTGTGCCGTCCTCGTTATATGCAGGGATGGCGCGGCTGGTGTTCATAGCATAGTTGTATGGGTTCACGCCGGCACCATAACCGTTGGAGTTCCTTATGCTACCGTTGAGTTGTGCGCTAATGCTGAGCCTGTCGTTGACGTTGCTGTTAATGCTCAGGCGGGTGGTTATCTGGTCGTTGCTGTTGCCCACCTCGTAGCCGTTGTTTATCTGGTAGCCCAGCGATGCGTTGTAGGTATACTTGTCTGTTCCGCCCGAAACACTAAGGTTATGGTTGTTGCTCACCGAGTTACGTGTAAGAAGGTCAAACCAGTCGGTGTTTACAGTCTCAAGGCGTTGCAAGTAGTATGCAAACTCCTCCTCGCTAATCATGCGCTTGTTGAACATCGCCATCAGGCCTTCGTAGGTGTATATCTGTGGCAAAGGCTCATTTTGGTAGCGCACGCCGGCCTCGTAGGCCTCTTTGCTGAAGATAATGCGCTCCTGTGAGTTCATGAAGTCATACATCTCGTATGTGGGGCGCTCCCTCACCGACACGTTGGTGTTATAGTTCACGCTTATGCGTCCCGGCGTACCCTTCTTTGTGGTGATGACAATGACACCGTTCGACGCCTTTGAACCATAAATGGCTGTTGCCGAGGCGTCTTTAAGCACAGTGATGTTGTCAATGTCCTGTGGGTTCAGCCACGATATCTGGTTGCCAATGAGTTCCTTCATGTCCGATGTCAGCGCCGCGCTGATGTCAATTGACAGCGGGTCCTCCTGGATAACGCCGTCAACCACCCACAGCGGGCTTGTGTTGCCAAGAATGGTCGATGTTCCACGAATGGTAATCTTTGGCGATGCACCCACACGTGCCGATGTGTTCACAACCGACATACCGGCCACCTTACCCTGCAGCATCTGGTCAATGCTCTGGTATGCAGGCATCATAATGTCATCGGCCTTCACTGTGGTGAACGCGCCCACCATGTCCTTGCGTGGCAGGCGGGCATAACCGTCCTCTACAATAGTAACCTCCTCGAGCATCTCGTTGTCGGGCATCAGCTGTATGTTGAACGGCTTGCCAATGTTTTGTGAGGTCAGTTTAATCGTCTGGGTCTTTGAGCCCATATAACTGAATACCAATGTCAGTTTCTCGCTCTCGTTGAACACCAGGTCTATCTTGAAATCACCGTTGATGCCAGTGCTTGCGCCCTTCACCATCTTCTTGTCCTTCATGACAACGACATTGGCGCCGGGCAGCGGCATGTCTGTCTCGTCGACAACGCATCCGGTTATCGTGCGGCTTGCCTGCGCAAATGCTCCAATGCTGCAAGTGAGGCACAATAAAAGGCATAGAAACCTGATTATCGAAGATTTTGCTCTCATAGCGTTATAGCGTTATATATTGTAGTTACTATTGAATGTGTAAAATTAATGTTTTTTTGAAACTTTTTTTACATTTATCGAAAAAAAAGCGATAAAAAGTGAAAAAATGTTTTAGCCTTTTGTTTGCCCCAAAATTAAAAAATGATGTTTCCTGTCATTGGAATGACGGGAATTACTTAATTTTGTAAAAAATAAGTTTATGAAAAAAGACAACAATTCAGAGTTGCTGTCCATCGTGGACGAGGCGGGTGAGGTTGTAGGCAGTGCAACACGTGGCGAGTGCCATGATGGAACAAAACCGTTGCACCCGGTGGTACATCTGCATCTTTTTGATTCGGCGGGGCGTCTCTATCTGCAGCACCGCCCTGTGTGGAAAACAATACAGCCCGGCAAGTGGGATACCGCCGTTGGCGGGCATGTGGACTTTGGCGAGGAGGTTGCCGCAGCGCTTCAAAGAGAGGTGCGCGAGGAATTGGGAATAACTGATTGCGAACCGCGCTTTTTGAATAACTATCTCTTTGAGAGTGAGCGCGAAAGGGAACTGGTCTATGTGTACAGCGCTGTCTATGACGGCGCTGTCGCACCAAGCGACGAACTCGACGGCGGCCGCTTTTGGACTCTCGATGAAATAAAGGCCGCAATGGGGCAGGGAGTGCTCACCCCAAACTTTGAGATGGAGTTCCTGAAAGTGATGGAATGGATGGGGATTTAATCATCTCCTGTCATTTTGGACAGTCCTGCCGTTTGTATGTATGTCATTCGGCAAGTGTTACCCTTATTACTTGTGTCATGCAGTGTGCTGCACCATAACCTTTGATGAGTGTCTCAAGAGGAATCCACTCCACTTTTACGCCATGGCGTTCAAACGCCTGTTGCAGCTCTGCAGACTGGTTTCCCACGGCCATTATGTGGCGTGGCGCAATGGTCAGGAAGTTGTTGGCATAGTGTAGCTCGTCCTCGGGCTTTATGGTGATTATTGTAAATCCCCTCTCTTTCAGGAACTCTATAAAAGATATCTTTTCCCGGGTGAGCGAGTACTCTTTATTGCCGGGCTTGCGGGTATACAAGTCAACGGTAACCCATTCCGGGTCACCTTCCTTGGCAAGATAACGGCTCTCGACAAGTGTACACAGGTCTTTGTCTATGATATTGAAATATGTGTCAAGATGCATCTGCATCTGCCACCACTTGTTGTCATTGACAACGGCTACGGTGTCGTGCCCGAAAGCATCGGCCTTCATTATCTGCTTGATTGCCTCCATGTTGGTACGCATGCCGCAACCTATGTATGAGATTGTGCCGCCACGCAGGTAATCGCCACCTTCCAAGCGCCCCTCACCGGTTATTGCGAGAACAGGCTTTCTCCCCAACTGCTCGTAACATAGTGCAATGATTTCTGTCTCGTCGGCACGTTGGGTAGAGTTCATGCTGGAGATTATATGTCCGCGTGGGGTTGTGATGCTTTGGTCACGTGTGAAGTAGAGGTTCATCAGTGGCGCGTGCGTGTACATGGCTTCCAACCCGGTGTTGTTGGCTGTGCTTTGCAACTTTACGGTAGGGCGCAAAAGAATGCAACGGATAAGGTCGGCACGCGACATCTGGTTTATTATGTTTTTGCGGTACTCCTCAGACTCGGCCGATGCTTTATCGCTCATGCCCGAGGTCTCGTAAATGAGTGAGTTTATGGCACATGCGCGCAACCTCTCTATGGGAACCTGGTTGAGCAATTCGCGTACAGTATATACCTCTATCCCGTTGCGTTCAAGAGCCTCAATGTATCCCTTGTGTTCTTCGGCAGCCTTATCCACATCAAAGTAATATTCGAACAATCCGGCATAAGGATGAATTACACCGTCAAAGAGCTCCTCTCCGGGAGTGTGCATAAGAATCGCTTTTGCATAGTCCCACTCCGCGAGTGGAAATTTCTCTTTTTCCTGCGCAAATGTAGCAAGAGATGCGGTAAGTATGAACGAGAATGACAGGAATATGTTTTTCATGGCTGGCTGTAATTTTGAATGAATGTTATTGCTCAGCTCCATTTGACCTGGAACTGAAGAGTACTTTTATGGCAAATGTAGTGTTATTCAGTAAATTACAAAAATAAAAAAGAGGAAAATTCTCTCGAATTATCCTCTTTTGTCCAATCGTGCGCGTGATAGGACTCGAACCTACACGTCGCAAAACACCAGATCCTAAGTCTGGCGCGTCTACCAATTTCGCCACACGCGCGACTGTTTTAATCTTTCGGCTGCGAAGGTAGTACAAAAAACTGAATTTTCAACCCTCTTGCTCCTCTTTTTTGCTGTAGTACTCAAAAATAAGTTCTTTTGCGCGTTCAATTATTGTGTCGCGGCCCTTGTTCCAGTCCTCGCTTGTTATGTTAACCTTAATGTCTGGCTCAATGCCGAACTCTGTGTGGCTGTACTTTGCATCCAGCGTGGGGCATGCCGACAGGCGCACTCGCCATCCGTTTGGCAGTGTGCTGTTGAGCGGCATTCCGCTGCCGCCGCCGGTCTTGTCGCCAACGATGGCAACATGCGGCAGGTCGCGCATAATCAATACAAAATGGTTGGCGGCGCTATATACGCCCCTGTTGGTGAGCACCACCACAGGGCGCAGCCATCGTGCTCCTTCGCTGGGCTCAAGGTACAGCGGTCGGGGCGTGGAAAGGTCATTGTGTCTCTTGCCGGTCTTGTGCTGTATGTATCCGTAATGTATCTTCTCCTTTATGAATATTGATGCCAATTTTTCGGCCGACGTTATCATTCCGCCACCGTTATTTCTAATGTCAAGAATGATCGCCTTGCAATCCCTCATGTTGTAGAGCATGAGCGTGAGGTTGTTTGTGCCAAAGCTGCCCGAGAAACTCTCGACGTAGACATAGCCTATGCTGTCGGGGAGTATGCTGTACTTTATGCCGTTGGTCATCTTGAAGTCTGTGCCAAGATAGCCTCGCTGTATTGAGTCGCTGAAGTTCATTGGTGCCTTCAGTTGCCAGTCCCAGTAGTAGGTTGTGCCGAACATTGACATGAGGTTCACGTGTCCGTCGCGCAGTTCGCCAAGCATATCACCCATCAGGTCAAAGAGTATGAGTTCGTCGCGGCAGGTGTCGGCAATGGGCTTGTATTTGTCATATACGGCGTTCCAGTCGAGGCCGAACTCCTCCTCGGCCTGGGCAAAGAAGCAGTAGCGCTCGTCAATGAGTTGCCAAAGCGCCTCAAAACTTTCGTTTCCGCCGCCATCAAACTCCTCCTCGCCAATGCAGCCAGTGAGCAGTGCCAATGGGATAATGTATGTAAGTATCTTCTTGAGCATGGTAGTTAGTATGGCGAGTAGTCGTTCAGTCTGTTATTTCTCTTTACCTTGAATATTGTCCTTGCAAAACCAATGGCAAAGGTGTTGCGGTATATGTGGCAACTGATGTCGTTTATGCGGCTCTGGTACAGGTCGGCTATGCATGAGAGGCGCAGGGTGGTGCTGTGGCGCTTGGTTCCCAATGGGATGTCGAGCGATAGCATGTGGCGCCACGACGGGTTATTGCCCGGGTGGGTGAATGCCACTATGTTCTTTGCATGCCCAAGCCCGAAAATCTCATAATAACTCTGTCCGAACTCGGGTGCGAACATCGCGCCCACGAGCGGGATGTCAATCTGGTAGCGCGCTATCCACTCGCTGCGCAGTACAGGGAAATGGTATATCGCCATCCCGCTTGCGGCAAGTGCAGTGCGCATTTTTGCTGCTGCGGGGTTGTTGCCGCCTGCAGGGCTGTAGATTGCGCCTCCCTCCAGTTGAATCTGTGCTCCGGCAAGCAGGGTCAATCCTTTGGCAACCTTGAATGGGTGGTATCCGCTCCAACTGCAGCCTATGAGGGCGGTGTATTGCATGTCGCCTTCTTGCAAGGCATATCCTGCAGTGGCGTTCAGCAGAGTCTGGTATTTCCAGCGGTAACTGCCGGTGCGTGCATCGCGGAAAGTCTCGTAACTGTAACTTAGCCCTAGTCCTGTGTGGCTGTAGTTGCTGAGGTACGTGTCGAGGCTGTTGAGCAACGTGACGCCAAACTGCGAACTTTTTACCACAATGCGCTCAGGGACAATGGTGTCTGTTACAACATATTGAGCCCTTGACATTGCCGGCATGGCCAGCAATGCAAGGGCTGCTATTATGATGCGTGCTATTCTCATTCAGCGTCGCTGTCAAAAAGTGAAAGCTGCTCGCCAGTCTCTGTTGCAGGCTCCTCGCTCTCCGGCT
The DNA here is from genome assembly GCA_045613945.1 of Bacteroidaceae bacterium. Classification (GTDB taxonomy): domain Bacteria; phylum Bacteroidota; class Bacteroidia; order Bacteroidales; family Bacteroidaceae; genus HGM04593. Next base: position 27,688 of record JAZLBZ010000086.1, on the reverse strand, counting down.
CCTCGGGGATTTCCGGTGGTGGCGGGAACTTTGTTGGCTCAAGTTCAATGATCTCGTCAATCTCATAGGTGGTCAGGCGCTTGCCACGTGCCTTGTAACTCTTCACGCCAATGAACTCATCTACCTCAATTACCAGTGGCTCGCGGAAGTTGTCGTTGCCGCCAAACATCACCTGTATGCGTGGGAACGGTGTCTCGCTGAACCATATCAGCCTGTTGTCCTTGTTCTCGCCAAGACAGTTCTGACGGCGTGCACCGGCCTCAAGTGTGAATCGCTTGATGTAGGGGTATCCCTGCTGCGATGCATCGTAGAGCGCAGCGCTCCACACTTTGGCGGGGTCGAACTTCTCTATAATCATCAAATCATCGTCGAAGTGGTTGTTGAGGTCAACGGGCATGATGTCGAACTCGCCGTTCTTGCGTATTGCAAGTATCTTGTCGTCGTTGTGGAACTCGCCCAGGTATTCGCCATGATTGTCAAAGTTTATGCGCAGGATGTCGCGGTCGAACCACACCTGGCGGCCGCCAAGTGTTGAACTGCCGTGTTTCTTGAGCGTGATGCGCAGAACCTCGTTCTTGGTGAGTATGTTACCCATTGACTGGCGTCCCTTGATGGCAATGGTGCTGAAGTCCTTCTCAATTATTGAGTTCCTGAGTCTTGGATTGGGGCGCAGCATCACCTTGATAACCTCGGCCTCGCCATTGGGGTTCGAGGTGAAGTAGGCAACCTTTGAGCCCGGAGTGCCCTGTGTGAGGTCATACTCGCGGTCGCGTGTCATTCCTGTTGCTGCAAAGCGCTTAATGTAGTGTATGCCGTTCTTGCCGTCGCGGTACACCACGTTGTAGATGGTGCGTTTGTCGTTCTTCTTGAACACATCCACGAATATGACATTCTTGCCAACGAACAGTTTTTCGCTCACCTTCACAATCTTGTACTTTCCGTCCTTGTAGAACAGTATGATATCGTCGATGTCCGAGCAGTTGGTGACAAACTCGTCCTTCTTCAGCGATGTGCCAATGAATCCTTCGGCGCGGTTTATGTACAGTTTCTGGTTTGCCTCAACAACCTTCGCCGCCACAATGGTGTCGAAGTTGCGAATCTCGGTCTGGCGCGGATAGCGTGCGCCATACTTCTCCTTGAGCATTGTGAACCACTTGATGGTTACGGCAGTCATCTGCCCCAGTTGCTTGTCGATGTCGGCAATGTCCTTCTTCAGGCGTGCAATAAGTTCCTCGGCCTTCTCCTTGTTGAAGCCCAGGATGCGCGCCATCTTAATCTCCATCAGGCGCAGCAGGTCGTCGCGCGTAATCTCGCGTATGAAATCCTTCTTGTATGGCTCCAGGCGCAAGTCAATGTGCGCGAGCGCGCCGTCCATGTCGGCAGCCTGCTCAAACTCCTTGTCCTTGTATATGCGCTCCTCAATGAAGATGCTCTCCAGTGAAGCAAAATGCAGTTGCTCAAGCAGTTCGCCCTTTCGAATCTGCAGTTCAAGGCGCAGCAGTTCCTTTGTACTGTCGACCGAGCGGCGCAACAGCTCGCTCACAGTGAGGAACACCGGTGTCTGGTTATCAATCACGCAGCAGCAGGGTGTGATGCTTATCTCGCAGTCGGTAAAGGCGTAGAGCGCATCGATGGTCTTGTCGCTCGACACGCCCGGTGCAAGCTGCACCAGAATCTCAACCTTGTCCGATGTATTATCGTCAATCTTGCGTATCTTTATCTTTCCGTTGTCGACAGCCTTGAGTATTGATTCAATCACCAGTGGCGTTGTCTTGCCGAACGGAATCTCGGAGATAGTCAGTGTCTTGTTATCGTCCGACTTTGTGATTTTTGCACGTATGCGTACTCGGCCTGTGCGGTCGCCGTCGTTGTAGCGCGATACGTCAATGCTGCCGCCGGTCTGGAAATCGGGGTACAACTGGAACTCCTCGTTCTTGAGGTACGATATTGCCGCGTCGCACACCTCGTTGAAGTTATGGGGCAGAATCTTTGACGAAAGGCCTACCGCAATACCCTCAACGCCATGTACCAGCAGCAACGGAAATTTTACAGGCAGTGTGATTGGCTCCTTGTTGCGGCCGTCATACGACAGTTTCCACTCGGTTGTCTTTGGGTTGAACACCACGTCGTGCGCAAAGTGCGACAGGCGTGCCTCAATGTATCGTGGCGCAGCAGCCGAGTCGCCAGTGAGTATGTTACCCCAGTTTCCCTGGCAGTCAATGAGATAGTCCTTCTGTCCCATCTGCACCAATGCACCGGCAATTGAAGCGTCGCCGTGAGGATGGTACTGCATTGTGTGTCCCACCACGTTTGCCACCTTGTTGTAGCGTCCGTCGTCAAGTTCGCGCATGGCGTGGAGTATGCGTCGCTGCACCGGCTTCAAGCCGTCGTACAAGTGTGGCACTGCGCGTTCCAGGATAACGTATGAGGCATAGTCCAGGAACCAGTTGCGGTACATTCCCGTCAGTTTGTGCCTCACGCCCTCTGTCTCGTGGTACTGGCTGTGTTCGCCCTCACCGTTGCCGTTGCCGTCGGCTGTCTCCCCGCCGGCGTTTGCACCGTTGATATTCTCGTCAAGTTCGTCGTTGTAATCCATAGTTCTGCAATGAGCAGTAACGCTCTGCTCTTGTTTGTTTTAGGATGTTGAATCAATTAATCTGCGAATATAGTCAAAATTAACGAAAAAATGAAATTTTGATGCATTTTGGGATATTTTGATGCAATAAGGCTGTTTTGTGTAGTTCGTTTTGTATATTGGGGAACGCAAAAGGCGACCGAAACCAGACACTGTAATTTCCTGTGCAGTTACGGTGTCAGCAAAGAGGCGCTCACTGAACTTGCTGCCATAACCGACGAAAGCATAATGATAGCCGGCGGAGCGGTAAAAAATATTGACTTTGAACTGGCAGATGTCTCTTCTGCCGAAGGGAAACTGGTTCTCAGGCTTCAACTTTATAAAGGAAGTAGCAATAATGGCTGTTTCTATGGCTTGACGGGCGTTGTGCTCAAGGGGAAAAGGGAGGTGCCGACATTGGTTGACCATGTTGGAACTGCTACTGTATCAAATGGAAAACTCTTTGACTTGGCAGGCCGTGAGGTCGTGAATCCTTCAAAAGGAATTTACATCATGAACGGTGCAAAACGGTTGTTCAAGTAACCCCCTGTTTCTCTTTGTCACATTTACGGGCGCAGCCTCTCCTTCACGGAGCGGTTCTGCGCCCCGTAGTTTTTTGTCTTTCAGCGTCTTTGTGTAATCAATTTTGTTAAATTGTGTTATATATTTTTCACAGAAATCCACTTTTTGTTACAAAATTTTACATAACTTTGCAAATCTACTTCTCTCTTAAAAAGAGAGGGGCTTTCAGCACATGCTGCGGACGATAAAAAATCAAACTATATATGAAAAAGACACTATTCTTGATTATTGCCCTGCTGGGCTATGCCGCCGGGGCGGTGGCGCAAAACTGGGACTACATGCTGACCTCCGAAGACTATTACTGTGGCGAGGGTTACAGTGATACCAGTGAGAAGGCTAGGAACCTTGCATTGTCCGACCTTACCGGAAAAATTGCCACCAGTGTGGCGAGCGACTTCATGTATCTCATTGACGAGACAAAGACCAATGGCGAGATTGATCACCACTCACAGGTGGTCAACTGCATCAAGACCTACTCACAGACCTCCCTTACCAACGTCAAGATGTGGGAGGTGTCGCCGGAACCCAAATGCAGGGTGCGCTGCTACATTGAGAGAAGTGAGATTGACAGGATGTTCGACAATCGTGTCGAGAAGGCCAAAGGCTACCTGGCAATGGTTGACGAGTATCTCGAGCGCCGCAAGATTGACACCGTACTCAAGTACTACTACTGGGCCTACTCCCTTATCCGTTCGGTGCAGCACCCCAATGAGGTGAAGGACGAGAGCGGCAAGCCACTTGTTGTGAGCATTGAGAACAAGATTGCCGACATCCTTGACAACATTGATGTGACCTTTGAGAACCGCGATGAGAACGACCGCGTCACCTTCGTCTTTACATACGATGGCGAGCCGGTATCGAGCCTTGAGTTCTCGTACAATGACGGACAGGATATCAATACCAGCGGCAAGGTGAAGAACGGACGTGGTGTGGCCGGCGTCAGAAGCAGCCACGCGGGCAGCGTCTATCACCTGAATATGCAGTATGAGTTCAAGAACGATGCCAGTGGCGATGTTGAACTCGAGGGTGTGCTGAACGTTGTACCACGCAAGGTGTTCTCTGCTGCCGAGAAAAAGGTGCAGGGTAATACTGTTGCTAAGAGTGCTGCGCAGCAGACAAAGGAGAAAGAGGCTGTTTCTGCAGTGAACGCACTGCAGCTCAAGCCCCAGGAATCACAGGTCGCAAGCGATATAAGCAACTACGAGGCAACGATGGATGTTGTCATCAAGGCCATCTCGTCAAGGAGATATTCCGATATCGCCAACTTCAAGTACTTCACAGCCGATGGTCTTGAGGTCTTCAACAGGCTTGTCTTCTATGGTACAGGACGTGTTGTCGGTATTCCTAATATCCAGTATTTCAAGGGCCTTGACGACTGTGTGGTCGCACGTGGACTCCAGATGTCGTTTGCCTTCACCAGGGGTCGCAAGCAGACATTTGTAGAGGATGTTATCTTCTATTTCGACCACGAAGGCAAGATTGACAATATGTCATTCGGCCTGGGTATAGACGTTACAAATGAGATTCTCAACCGCAGTGCACAAAGTTGGAGCAACGAGGCACGCGAGATTCTCCTCCAGTTCCTTGAGAACTACAGGACCGCCTATGCTTTGGAGCGCCTCGATTTCATTGAGAGTATCTTCTCTAACGATGCGCAGATTATCGTGGGCAAGGTGCTGAAGTCAAAGCCAAGCATGTACACCGAACTTAACAAGAATATCTCCATCGAGGGCCAGCAGGTTATCGAGTATAACCACTACGACAAGAAGAGTTATGTTGAGCATCTGAGAAGTGTGTTTGAACGCAATGAGTTCATCAACATCAACTTCTCCGATTTGTCGTTGCGCAAGATAACCAAGATATCCGACAAGGAAAAGTTCGTTATCCAGTTGGCACAGGACTACAAGTCAAGCTCGTATGCCGACAAGGGCTATCTCATGCTGCTTGTGGATATTACAAACAAAGAGGAGCCTCTAATTGAAATACGTACATGGCAGCCCAACGAGGTGAACATTGACAACGTATTCCACGAGGGAATGTTCTATTCAAATTAAAAAGTCGTAAAAAATATATCCCAGAATATCCAGGTTATGAAAAAATATTCAATTCTTGCACTTTTGCTTTTGGCGTTCAGCACAACGCTCTTTGCACAGAAACAACTTCAGTTCTACGTTCTTGGTTTTGAAGAAAAGCCTTTTGATACGGCTGCGAACGATGCCCGTTACAAAATTGTAGACGGCAATGGCGACCTTTTCTCCATCATCAAGCTCAGGTCCGAGAGCGCCGATGACGACCTCATGGCATACAAGTTCGACTTTGGCTATTGCGAGAGCCGCGTGAAGGAGGTTAATGGCGAGGTGTGGCTCTATGTGCAGCGCAACGCCATGCGTGCCACCATACAGCGTGATGGTTACAAGACAGTGAAGTACGAACTCGACAAGACTGTGCAGCCCGGCAAGGTCTACGAGATGGTGCTCTCGGCCGAGGCGCAGAAGGTACAGAAACAGTGGGTGCAGTTCACTGTGAACCCGGCCGATGCCCAGTCGACCATCATGTACAAGAGCAACCTGCCCGGTGCCGAGGAGAGCGTGCTTGGCATAATAGATGCAAATGGACAGTTGGCCGAGAACCTGCCTCTTGGCACATATACCTATCGTGTCATTTCAAAGAATTATCACACCAGTGAGGGTCTTCTCATTCTTGACAATATTGACGAGACACGTGAAGAGAATGTCGTTCTGCGCCCCAAGTTCGCAACAATTACGTTGAATGCCGAGCCCGGCGTGGAGATTCGCATTGACGGCGAGAGCAAAGGCTACGGCACCTGGACCGGTCCTCTTAATGCCGGTACTTACAACATTGAGTGCAGCAAGGCAAGTTACAAGCCTTCAACCGAGGTTCTCAAGGTTGAGGAGGGCAAGAACGAGACTGTCACTCTCAAGGCATTGACACCTATTCTTGGAGCACTGTCGGTGAAGTCATCGCCACTTGGTGCCCGTATATCTATTGACGGCACTGATTATGGCAAGACCCCAAAGAATGTAAACAAACTGCTCATTGGCACCCACAATGTGCTTCTCTCGCTCGATGGCTATGAAAGCGTGGAGAGAACAGTGAATGTTGTTGAGGGCACAACAGAGGACCTGAACGTCAAACTCAATAAACTCCCCGAGGGTGGCAATATCTATGTTACCACTTCTCCTAGTGGTGCCCAGATATCCGTTGGGGGCGTGGATTATGGCAAGTCGCCTTGTACAATCAAGGGACTTAAGCCGGGTACCTATGTTGTACAGGCTAAAAAGGATGGCTATTACAATGCGTCGTACAGTGTTACAGTAGAGGCCGGAGTGACCTCAAACGCCGATTTGACCCTCTATTCGTCAACGCCGTCGTCGTCATCGTCATCGTCGTCATCATATTCATCATCATATTCAAGCAAGAAGAACTACTCTTATTCTTCAAGCCGAAGTTCGAACTGGAAACAGTATTTCAATTTTGGTGTGACCGGTACATTAGGAGGTATGTGGGAGGATGAGGCCAGTGATATTGAAGATGCCTTTCACGGAGATATTGGTCTCCTTTTCAGGATGGGTTCTCCTTCAAAGAACTGGTTCAATTTCATAATCGGTGCAAAATTCGGTTATATGATGATTGGCAGTGATGACTGGACCGGTATGACGTTCCCAATGACGCTGAACTGGAATATGTACCGCGATTATGACGGTGCTGTGTATCTGGGCTTGGACGTTGACCCGGGATTTGATGTGTATAACTACGGATTCGGTTGCAGCGTAGGCTATTTAATTGGTTATGCGTCACGTCATCACGATTTCAACTTCTTCCTGAAACTGTTGATGACCGATAGGAATGAGGGTCTGTCAATGGGATGTGCTTACACCTATTACTTCTAAAAGACTGTAGTTCATGAATTGTTGTGGCTTGAAAAGATACTCAATAGTGTCGCTCCTTTTTCTTCTCTGTTTCTGCAATGCTGCTGTTGCGCAGAAACAGCCCGAGTTCACAGTTGTGAGTTTTGAGGAGAAACCCTTTGACACATCGGCAAGGGACGAGCGCTACAAGGTTGTGGATGGCAATGGCGAACTCTTCTCCATCATCAAACTGGTATCGTACAATGCCGGCGACGACTTGCGTGCCTATTCTTTTGACTTTGGCTATTGCGAGAGCCGCGTGAAGGAGGTCGATGGCGAGGTGTGGCTCTATGTGCAGCGCAACGCCATGCGTGCCACAATAAAGCGTGCGGGCTACAGGACCTTGAAGTATGAACTGAGCGCAACAGTGCAGCCCGGCAAGGTCTATGAGATGGTGCTCTCGGCCGAGGCGCTGCCCGTCTACCGCCAGATGCTGCAGTTCAACATCAAGCCCTCCGATGTCAAGACCACCATCATGTACAGGCCCAACAAGCCCGGTGCACAGTTTGAACTTTTCGGCATTACTGGCGACGACGGCTCGTATGCCAAGAGCCTTGAACTTGGTACTTACGTCTATGAGGTGCTCTCCGAGAATTACCACAAGAGCGAGGGCCTCATTGAACTCACCGAGAACAAGGGCCTTCATGTAGAGAATGTTGTTCTGCGTCCACGATTCTCAAAGGTGACACTGCAGGCCGATGAAGGCGCCGACATCTACCTGAATGGCGAAATGGTTGGCACAGGCTCGTGGAGCGGTGTGCTCAATGCCGATGTCTACAGTGTCGAGTGCCGCAAGGACAAGCACAAGAGTGTGAGCGAAAGCATCACCATTGTCGAGAACAAGGAGCAGACAATACGTCTCAAGTCCCCTGCTCCAATCGTGGGCTCATTGACTATCGTCTCTTCGCCCCTCAATGCACTCATCACCATTGACGGCAAGGAGTATGGCGTTACCCCGAGGACAGTAGACCTCATTATCGGCACTCACACTGTCACCCTTACAAGGGAAAACTACAAGAGCGAGACATTCACTGTTGATGTCAAGGAGAACGATGTTGTTGAAAAGGAGGTAAAACTCAATAACATCGCACTCATGACAATATCGTCCACCCCCGCCGGCTCAACGCTTTATGTCAATGGCGAGAATGTGGGTACAACACCTTATAGTGCCGAGATGGCCTCGGGCGACTATGACCTGCGCATAACAAGGCGTGGCTACTGCGATTTTAGCGGCCGCGTGCACCTCGACAGTTCTAACCCCAACGTGGACTACACCCTCAAGCGCCAGTACCAGAACAAGTCGTGCGGGTATCTCGAGGCTGCAGGCCAGGCAGGTTTCCTTATGGGCGCCGGCGCCAATGCAGGCTGTTATATCCATAACTTCAATATCGAGGCATACGGTATATACGGCCTCACAAACAGCACCGTCTACATCAACTACCCCAACGGGCGCGAGCCCGACAGCGACCAAGTCTCGGCATTCACTTTGGGTGCAAGGCTGGGATATGGCATTGTAATAGGTACGCGCCTGCGCGTGACACCGCAGTTTGGCTTTGGGGTGCTTAATGTTGTGGGTGGGCAAGTCGCTTCAAGCGCCATGATTGCATCACTGGGCGCCCGTTGCGAGTATGCCCTGGCAAGGTTTGTTGGCGTTAGTGCCACTCCCGAGTATAGTTTTGCAGTGAGCAAGAAGCCTGTCTTTGAAAAACTCTCTGCCGCCTCCTCAACAGTCAAGGGCTGGGGCAATGGCTTCAATGTGCGTTTGGGCGTATATCTCTATTTTTAACCTGCGTTGATTTGGCAATATGAAAATATTTAAAGAACTATTATACAGCCTGTTGGTTATTTTACTGGCAACATCGTGTGTCGAGGAGCGCATCCCATCGGGCGCACAGATTGCCGATATCCCCTGCGTTCTCAATGCCGACAAGGCTGCGCTATCCTTTAGTGCGCAGGGCGCAACAGCAGAACTTGTCATAAAGTCACAGAATGTCTCATGGGAACTTACAGGTGTCCCCGAGTGGCTGTCGCTCTCCCAAGCAAGCGGCACCGGTGCGGCTACCGTTACCGTAACTGTTACCGGGAACAAGGATGTCGACAATGCCCGCGTGGCAGTGCTGCAACTGAAATCCACAACGGCAAAGTATGAGTTCGGCAAGAATATAACGGTGAGCCAGGAGGCTGCCGCAAAATATATCAATGTCGACCGCACATCGCTCTCTTTCACTCCACAGTCAGCGCAGGCAACTGTTGCTGTGAGTTCAAATATCGATTGGGAGGCTGTTTGCACTGCAGGGTGGCTCACGCTATCAAAGACAGATGCCGCAACCCTGTCGGTCGCAGCGGGTGAGAACACCACAGTAGGTTCGCGCACAGCAACAATAACCCTGCGACGTGTTGGCACAACACAGGCACTGGCAACCATCAATGTGGTGCAGAGCGAGGCGGGCGTCACCGGTAGCATTGACAATATTGCCTTTGATGTCAATGGCGGGACAAAGAGTGTGGATATCGAGGCCGACGTGGCTTGGAGTGCAACAACATCCGAGACTTCGTGGCTCACGGTAACCCCCGACAGCGGCGAGGGCGGTAAGGCGCAGTTGACAATACAGGCACTTGCCAACCAGTCTACCACAGCACGTAGTGGCTTTGTATATGTAAAAATCGGTACTGAACAGAAACTGGCCATTCCCGTTTCACAGGAGGGAGTATCGTTGAATGTCAATGGCTCGCTCAAGAATTTTGCAGCCGATGGTGGAGCCAAGCAAACACTCACTGTGAATTCCAATATTGCCTGGGCTCTCCTCTCATGCCCCGAGTGGCTCACTGCTACACCCGTGCAGGGTAAAAAAGGCAGTACGGAGATATCCCTGCAGGCGAGCGAGAACAAATCCTTGAATTCTCGCAGTGCCACATTGAGCATAGGTGTCGAGGGGCTCACATCGGCAAAAAAAGATATCACCGTCACACAGGAGGGTTTTGCTACCGATTTAGGTGACAGCAGCTTGCAGTTCGGTTGGGAAGAGTCGCAAAAGGAGGTTAAAATAACAGTGCCCGACAGTTGGAGTGCAATGGTGTCGGACAGTTGGTTCTCCTTGTCTCAATACAGTGGCAGCGGCGGCGAGACCATCGTTGTTGAAGCAAAGGCCAACGATGGCGAGGATGGCCGCACCGGTACAATAACCATAGCCTCCGAGGGGCACTCGCTAAAGATAACGGTCATCCAGCAAGGCCAGTATCTCAAAATCAATTCAACAGCCGGCGAGGTGGGCGCAATGGGCGGCAGTGTAAGCCTCACAGTTACAACTTCTGTGGGCGAAACAGCCGTTGTTGAATATGAGGGTACAGCAAAGGATTGGGTAACGTTCGGGCGTGACGACAAGGGCGTCTATACCTTGCAGGTTGCCTATAATCCCTCAATTGGCAGCCGCACAGCGCAGTTCGTAATCAAACCCACAATGAGCACCACAAACGCTGCCTGCACAAGCGGCGTAAAGTTTGCTGTTACCCAAAAAGGGCGTGCGTTGAGTGCCAATGTAAGTGAGATTGCGATATTCTCTGCAGGCGGAACAAGCGAGACATATACCGTAACAGCCGACAGCACATATACAATCACAAAGCCCGAGAGTGACAATTGGTACATCCTGCAGCACGATGCAGAGAACGGCACTTTCTGCATTGTGGTATCGGAGAACACTACCGGCGAAGAGAGAACTTCACAAATAACAGCCTCACTCACCGGCCTGCCAAGTGGCGAGACAAAGAATCTCATCATTACTGTGGAACAGGCCGATGTGATGCTTTATGAAACCGTTGACTTGGGCTTGCCAAGCGGTTTGAAGTGGGCTTCATATAATCTCGGCGCCACAAAGCCCGAGGAGTACGGCGGTTATTACGCTTGGGGCGAAACCGAGGAAAAAGAAAATTATGACTGGAACACCTACAAATGGTGCAATGGCAGTGAAAATTCAATGACCAAGTATTGCACAAGCGGCAGTTATGGCACTGTCGATAACAAAACCGTTCTTGACCCCGAGGATGATGTTGTGCACATACTGTGTGGCGACAGATGGCGTATGCCCAGGCAGGCCGAAATACAGGAACTCATTGATAACTGTACATGGGTACGTACAACCCTCAATGGAGTTGCAGGCTGCAGGGTGACCAGTAATATCAATGGCAACAGTATTTTCTTCCCGGCAGCAGGTTATCGCGGTGGCTCGGAAATTTACAATGATAACTATTTTGGTTATTATTGGTCATGCTCGCTTTACACAGTGAATAGTCTCAATCAATACGCCAATTCCCTCTTTTTTAATAGCAGTGGCGAAAATGACCACTACTATCGTGCAAACGGCTATACGGTACGCCCTGTGTATGACGAAGTGTTGTATGATGTATCGGTCGGCATTGCCGGTTATGGCAGTGTGAAAATTAAAGGCTATTCAGTAGCCAATACGAAACTAAACTATGGAACTTCGGTTACCGTTGTTGCTACGCCCGATGAAGGCACAAATTTCTTGGGTTGGTATGTTGGCGAAGAAGAGATGCCGGTTAGTACTGATGCGGAATATACATTTGTAGTTACAGAGGATATAACTTTAATTGGAAAATTTAGTATGCCAGTTGGTGAGGTTGTTGACCTGGGTTTGCCAAGCGGTACAAAGTGGGCAACCTGCAATGTTGGTGCATCCGCGCCCGAGGAGTACGGCGGCTACTATGCCTGGGGTGAGACCGAGGAAAAGAGCAATTACTCTTGGAGCACCTACAAATGGTGCAACGGCAGTTCTTCTACAATGACCAAGTATTGTACAAGCAGCAGTTATGGTACAGTTGATAACAAAACCCTCCTTGACCCCGAGGACGACGTTGCCCACGTAAAATGGGGTGGCAGTTGGCGCATGCCTACATTGGATGAACAAAAAGAACTCCTCAATAACTGCACCTGGACCTGGACAACCCAAAACGGCGTAAACGGTTACAGAGTCACTAGCAAAACCAACGGCAACAGCATCTTCCTTCCCGCTGCGGGTTATCGCAACGGTACGGAAGTCTACTTCAGAGGCAGTAGCGGCAGCTACTGGTCGTCCTCGCTTTACAGTAGTCTCAGCCGTTACGCTTACGGCTTGTTCTTCAACAGCGGCAGTCGCGACTGGAACGACGACTACCGCTACTGCGGTTTCCCTGTGCGCCCTGTTTCAGAATAAGCTGAAAGCTGAAAGGTGAAAGCCGAGGTTTGATTAAACCGAGGGTTCGACAACATCGGCAGCAATAGGTCACGCGAAGCACCGGCGAAGTAGGTGCCGCGTGGGTTGCGGAAAGAGGATGTTGTCAAAGCAAAAATATTAAACCGAGGGTTCGACAACATCGGCAGCAATAGGTCACGCGAAGCACGGCCGAAGGTCGTGCCCTGCGGACCGCGATTAGCGAGTGTTGTCAAAGCGGAAAACTGAAAGTTGGGTGTGTTCGGTACCGGTTTTGGTATTACTTTCTAATAAAAATAAAAAAACTATTATACTATGAAAAAGATTCTGTTTTTCCTGTTTATGCTTTTTGTGGTGGTTGCCGGTGCATTTGCACAGGGCAGGGAGTTAAGTGTGCAGAGTTTCGAGGAGAAACCTTTTGACACAACTGCCAATGACCCTCGTTATAAATTAAAAGACGGCAACGGCGAGTTTTTCTCAATTATTAAATTGAGTTCTACTGCTGCCGATGACGATTTGCGTGCCTACTCGTTCGACTTCGGTTATTGCGAGAGCCGCGTGAAGGAGGTCAATGGCGAGGTGTGGCTCTATGTGCAGCGCAATGCAATGCGCGTGACAATAACCCGCGAGGGATACAAGCCTTTGACGTATGAGTTGAACACTACTGTACAGCAGGCGAGGGTATATGCGATGACATTGTCGGTTGCGCCAAAGACAACACAGCGACAGTTCCTTGTGTTCGAAATTTCGCCTGCCGACTCCGAGGCAATCATCACATACAAGAAGGCGAACAGTGACGATGAGTACAAACCATTTGGCAATGGCAAACTTGACGAGGGTGGCCGTTCGGCAAAGAATATGGAACTTGGCGCCTATGCCTACAAGATAATCTCTACTAACTATCATGTGAGTGAGGGTATGATTACGCTTGACACTCCCAATGCAAAGCACCTGGAGAAGGTTACGCTGCGCCCCAACTTTGCAAATGTGACGCTGTCGTCTGTTGACGGTGCCGAGATTTACATTGACGAGGAGAAGGTGGGTGAAGGCTCGTGGAGTGGCAAACTCTCTCCCGGAAAATATGTTGTGGAGTGCCGCAAGGCATCGCATAAGAGCAGTGTTGAGACAATTACTGTTGAAGAGGGTAAGGATTTTGCATTGCAGTTGCAGGAACCTACCCCTATTACCGGACAACTCTCCCTGACTTCTGCTCCTTTGGGTGCAAAGATTGTCATTGATGGCAAGGCCTATGGCGAGACCCCCGATTTCATAACCGGTCTTTCTATTGGTGAGAGAAAGGTTGAACTCTCTTACCCTGGCTACAGAACCGAGACTATAACTGCTACAATACGTGAGAACGAGGTGGCTGAGTATAGTGTAGAATTGACAAAAGGCAGCGCGAAAACTGCGGAAACAACAGCAAAGGTTGCAAAGGAGGCTGTTGCTGCAACTGTTGACGATGACGCTCCGGTGATGTATAACAGCGATGGTACACGCCGTGTCATTAAGAACAAGACGGTCGCAGGTGTTGTGATTGACAAGAACGGCTACCCTGTTGTGGGTGCTACAGTGCAGGCCACAGGTGGCAAGGAGAGTACAACAGTGGGCGAGGATGGCACATTCTTGTTTGAGGTGCCCGAGACGCTGGAGTCAATTACCGTAAAGCACAAGGGCTATTTGAAGAAGAAACAGAAGATAGAGGAAAACTATGAGATGGATATGGTATTCCACATGAAGAAAGATACCAAGTGGTTTATAAATGTTTTCTTCTTAGGAGGACAGAGCCCGGTTGAAGAAACAGCGGGTATTGGATTGATGTTTGGACAGACGATGAATTGGGGATGGTATGCCAAAACATCTATAGATTTTATTTCAGATGAACCACTTCCGTCTATATCAGCAGGTCTTACAAAGCGATTAACAAATCTATTTCATTTGTATGCGGGTCTTGGCTATGTATATTACATAGATTGGACACCGTATGAGTTTCCTAATAATTATTATGATATGATGATGTTTGATTTGGGCTTTTTGATAAAACCGCACAAGAATTTCAATATTAACATCGGAACTTCATTGTTTACAGATTTTGACAAGTTTGGTTTTTCTGTGAACGTAGGTCTTGGTGTCTCTTTCTGATAAATGATTGAAAATTATCACTAAATAACCGCAGTGCCTTTTGGCTGATTGAAGGTGTTATAGTAATTTTAAGGCGAACTTTGACAATTGCAGATGGATATGAAAGAGATGCAAGATATTAATGGCCTGTATAATGAGGTGCGCGAGATAATCACATCCGCAAGACAAAATGCGGTAAGGAGCGTGGATTTCACTCGTGTGCAGATGTACTGGAAAATTGGTCGTCGCATACAGGAGGAGGAACAGAAGGGAAAGGAACGTGCCGATTATGGTACATACCTGCTCAAGAATCTTGCAAAGAAACTGGAACCTGAATATGGTAGCGGTTTTTCTGTGCGACAATTAGAAATGTGTCGTCAGTTTTACAGGGTTTATCCAATTGCGAATACAGTGTGTGCGCAATTGAATTGGTCTCAATATAAACTATTGATTTCTATCCCTGACGAGTATAAACGTCTTTGCGCTTCTTTCTGATAAATGATAATGGTAATAATATAGCAGTTGTCCCAAATATTATTTGTCATACTGAGCAAAGCGAAGTATCTCCTTTTAACGCTTAAAAAATAAAAAAACTATTATACTATGAAAAAGATTCTGTTTTTCCTGTTTATGCTTTTTGCCTGCGTGGCTGTGCAGGCGCAGTGCAAGAGGGCGCTTGTGTTCGGGCTTGGCGAGCAAGAGGACAAGTCGTGGGGCAAGATAAATGGCGACAAGGATGTTGACTATGCGCTTGAGATGCTTGCGGCAATGGGCTACACCGATGTGGTGACATTGAAGAATGCGCAGGCGACAAAGGCGGCTATGGTGGATGCCTTTGCTGCGCTGGTAGCGCGTTGCCAAAAGGGCGATGTGGTGTATGTTCACTACTCGGGGCATGGGCAGATGATTACCGACATCAACGGTGACGAGTCGCTCAAATGGAGCGGCAAGCACGCGATGTGGGACGAGTCGTGGATTCCCTACGATGCTTATATGCTGTATGGCAAGAATGATGACGGCAGCAAGCACTTCACCGATGACGAGGTGGCGGTGTGTCTTACTGCAGTGAGAGAGGCCATTGGCGACAATGGCGAACTGCTTGTGGTGGTTGATGCCTGCCACAGTGGCGATGGCACATGCGGCGAGGAGATTGCGCCGCTAAGGGGTGTGGGCGTGAAGTTCAACATGCCGCGCAACAGCAATGTGCAGCAGGTGGCAGAGCCTGTGACCGAGCAGTGGCTGACAATTAGTGCCTGCAAGCCTTTCCAGTTGAACATGGAGATGTCCCAGCCGCAGGTGGGCAAACTCACCTATGCCCTCTACATGATTGGAGCAGGGGTTTTTGACCTTGAGAGCGAGGAGTTGCAGCAACGACTGACAAAGTTTATGGAGGAGAACAAGGGACTGCTGCCACAGACTCCGGTGGTGAGCGGTGCAAAAAAAATATCAAAATAAGGGTTACTTTTTGTATATTCTGTCATTTAACTAACGAAAGCAATGAGAGTTCTTTGGGGCGGCAAGAAAGCCTACAGTGACATAGAGGTGGTGGAGGGCCTGCAGAGGCGCGACGCAAAAGTCGAGGAGTGGTTCTACAGGGCTGCAAAGAGATATTTCGACAGCAGTTTCAACGAGGTATTCTTTGACAAGGAGAGCAGGCAGGAGATTTTCCAGGCATCGTTCATAAAACTGTGGACCGAGATTGAGGACAAGCGCATAAAAACTGTGGACGGCGTGGTGTGCAGGCAGCAGCGCAATGGCACGTATGAACCGATGACCTGCAGCCTCACGACATTCCTGATGGCTTTTGCAAGGACTGAGTTCAGGGAACTGGTGCGCGATGTGAATGAGAGCGGGTGGAACGAGGTGTATGACCCGGCGGTGCACGACGCGATGTTTGCCATTGAGGGCGAGTGCGACGATGTGGATGAGATGAAGACGCGTATTGTGGACGAGTGCATTGCGCGTATGTCGCCAAGTTGTGTAGAGATATTGACAATGTTCTACTACAAGGGTATGGGACTTGATGAGATACTTGCCGCAAGGGGCGAGAATACAAGCAAGGACGGACTGAAGACGGCAAAGAACAAGTGCCTGAAAACCCTGAAGGAGAAGGTGACTAATGAGTTTTTGAATTGTAACATTAACGTGTGATAGACTATGGATAAATTTCTTGAAGAGAAAGTGACTGCCGATGATGTCCAGAAGCGCATAATTGATCGCTTGGGCAGCCGACAGGGCAAGATTGAGAGGATTGCTCTTTGGGAGAGGGGCAAGAGACATAACCTGCGCACGTTGTATGTTGCATTGTCGGCAGCGGCCTGCATTGCGCTTGCGGTTGTTAGCACTGATGTGTTCCACAGCGGTCCCGGCGGTGCAAGCGTGATTGAGCAGCTTGGCATAGAGGCACCAACGATGGCGCCATTCAGGGCGGCGATGCCCGAGGTGGCAGAGATTGAGCGGTTGATGGATGATGGTGAGTTTTATGATGCTTTGGACATTGCCGACGCAGCACTGAAGAAATCGAACAAGGCTGTCAAGGGGTATGAGAAGATGGAGGCGCTTGACGAGGAGACCGAGTATGAGTATAAGTATGAGAAATTGCTGAACAGCGAACTGCGCTGGACATACATCTACCTTTTGGTGATTGCCGACTGTGAGAGGGATGCTTTGAAAGAGTTGAAGAAGTACCTGAAGGATGATGAATTCTGCCTACACAGGGACGAGGCCGAGTCGATGGTGAGGGCATTTTCGTGATATTGACACGTCAAAAAATAAAATATTTTAAAAATTTTATCATTTTGTCCTTGTTTTATGGGTTACTTTTTGTAAACTTGCGCTTAAACATACAGAAAGAGGCAATGAGGGCCTTTGGGAAAATGACTAGAAAACATTAATCAATAACTAAAAAACTTACAATTATGAAAAAGATTTTATTGTTCATGGCATTCTGCCTGGGTTTGACATTCAGCGTTTCTGCTCAGTCACAGTATGATAACAAAGCGGCACTTAAGGCTAAGAAAAGAGAGACAAGCGCGGCTTTGGACCAGGTAAACAAGAAGGCTCCAAAGATTGCACGCAAGGAGGCAAAGAAGTACAAGAAGCAGGGTTGGTTGGTTACTCCTGGTGCTCTGCCACTGGAGAAGCAGTTTGAGCGTTCATATGTATTGCAGTACGAGTATGACGATGAGGGCTATCCAAAGTATTTGATGGCAGAGGCAATGAGCGTTGGTGCAACTTATGATGCTGCAAAGATGCAGGCAAATGAACTCGCAAAGCAGATTCTTGCAGGCCAGATTCAGACAGAGATTACTGCTTTGATTGAGAATACTGTTGCCAATGACCAGTTGTCAAGAGAAGATGCTGCTTCAATCACACAGACCGTGATGGCAAGCAAGAACCTGATTTCTCAGTCTATCGGTCGCACAATTCCGGTTGTTGAGGCTTACAGAGAACTTAAGAGAGACAACTGCGAAGTTCTTGTACGCATATTCTACAACAACGACGCTGCTTGGAACAGTGCAAAGAAGGCTGTAGTTAAGGAACTTGAGAAGAAGGGCGACAACCTTCACAAGAAACTTGAGGAACTGATGTTCTAATACCTTCACAGAGTACTTTTAGAAACAGGTAAACATAAGCCTTTCTTGTCTTCAATTGGATAGAAGGCAAGAAAGGCTTTCTTGATTTTTAAACTATGAAACGTTTGTCTTTTCTCATTCTGGCACTGCTTTTTTTAGTGAGTGTGCAGACTGCGAACGGCGAGGGTCCGCGCAAGAAATACTCAAAAATTGTGCGCAAGGAGGCCAAGCGCCTGGCAAAAGAGGGGTGGATTGTTGAAAAAAACGCGCCATCGCTCGAAGAGCAGGTAGAAAAACTGCATCAGGCGTATTTGGAAGTGGATGATAACTTGTCGCCTAAATACGTTATTTCTGAAGGCTCTTCGGCTGCTGCTACGCCACAGGGCGCGATTCTTGTTGCTTTGGCTAATGCAAAAGAGAGCATTGCTCTCCAACTCTATCACAGAATGGTGGAGGACGGCTATATAGTGCTGCAAGAGACTGTGACATACACGGAGATAGGTGATCCTGCCCTGAATGAGGTGCAGGAACCTACGGTCTCTGTAAGTTTCAAGCATCTTGAAACCAAGAAGATTATGCTCCTGACACGAAAATGTGACAACGTATATGAGGCGCTTGTTGTTATTGCCTGTGACTACATGAATGCTGTTTCGCAAAATATTGATAAAGATTGAACATTGATAATTAAAGATATAAGTTATGAGACGTTTTCTGACTGTTCTTCTGTTGGCTGTTGCGCCGCTTGCCATTTTCGCGCAGAGCGAGGAGGGTTATGACGATTTCCGTGCCGAGATGATGAAGAGGTTCAACTCTTCACGCAATGAAATGCACAAGGACTATGAGGATTTCAGGAGCAAGGCGATGAAGAAATATATTGACTTTGTACGCAATGCATGGAACACTTTCGAGGGTAATGAACCCGAACCGGCACCCGAAGAGCCACCTGTGCCTCCTGTAACAATCCCCGATGAGGAGAAGGTGTTGCCCATTGATGACGAACCGGTGAAGATTTCAGTGGTCATTGAGCCGGTGAAGGTGGAACCGCAGCCACAGCCATACCAGCCCATTGAGCCACTCCCTGTGAAGGTTGAGAAGAGGGTGAAGTTCAGTTTCTTTGGAACACCTGTTGCTGTGCGTTTTGACCTCAAGGACAGGGTGGCGCTGCGTGCTCTTGACGAGAATGCCATTGCCGATGCACTGGAGAGAATGTCGGCTCCATCGCACGACAATATGATTGTTGATTGCTTGGAACTCCGCGAGAGGCTGTGCCTGAGCGATTGGGCATATATCAATATGCTCGATGCGCTTTCAAAAGAGATATATGGAAGCGATGCCAACAGCGCGACTTTGCTGATGGCCTATCTTTATATGTCATCGGGCTACAAGATGAGGCTGGCAAAGGATGGCTCAAGGCTGTATATGCTCTATGCCAGCCGCCACTATGTGTATGAGCAGCCATTCTTCCTCATTGACGAGGTACGCTACTATGCTATGGAGACGCTGCCGCACAGTCTTAATATATGTGATGCCGCTTTTGACAATGAGGCTCCGCTGTCGCTTATTGTTGCGGGTGCCCAGCAACTGGCCTTTGCTCCGGCTCAAAAACACGCCTTTGCAGCGGTCGACTATCCCGGATTTGGCGTGGAGGTTACAGTGAACAAGAATATGCTCGACTTCTACAGCACTGTGCCTACTTCAATGATTGGTGAGAACATGTACACACGTTGGGCCATGTATGCCAATACTCCTATGGACCCGGGTGTTGCTGCCGAACTTTACCCTGCTATTGAGAGTGCTATTGAGGGTATGAGCGAGGTTGAGGCTGTGAACCGCATACTCAACCTTGTGCAGACCGGCTTTGAGTATAAGCGCGACGATGAGGTCTGGGGCGGCGACCGTGTCTTTTTCCCCGATGAGGCGCTCTTTTACAGTGTTAACGACTGTGATGACAGGAGCGTGCTCTTCTCGCGCCTGGTGAGGGATATTCTTGGGCTCGATGCAGTCCTGGTGTTTGTTCCCGGTCATGTGCTTGTGGGCGTTGAGTTCAAGGGCGATGTAAAGGGCGGTTATGTTACTGTTGGTAACAGGAAATTCACACTCTGTGAGCCTACATGTATCAATGGAGCACCTGTCGGTTGGAATGACATCAAGGAGGGTGTTAGTGTGAACCTCTATCTCCTTGAGCGTTAAAGGAACGGAAACTCTGATAATATTAAGGGGCCGACTCAAAAGCCCCGTTTAAGAACAAGCAAGCCCTGTCAGAATATGCTCTGGCAGGGTTTGTTCTCTTTGTAAAATGACTTTGGGTCACCCTCTTTTGCTTTAGGTAAAATATAGATGTTGCTGACAGATAATATGGGGCGGTAAAGAAAAGAATGAGCCTTTTGCGCAGTTTCTTTGCACAATTGGGGCCCGACACTTGAATTATTGTCTTATTTTAAGGTTATTTTACTAATTAAGCGTTCTGTAGCAGGCTTTTTTGCTGAATTTTTGTTATCTTCGCGGGATAAAAGCAGAATGTAAAAATATAAACTAAAATAAGACTATGGCACAGGAAGATGTTTTCAAGAAAGTAGTTGCGCATTGCAAGGAGTATGGTTTCGTGTTCCCATCAAGCGACATTTATGATGGCTTGGGCG
The DNA here is from genome assembly GCA_045613945.1 of Bacteroidaceae bacterium. Classification (GTDB taxonomy): domain Bacteria; phylum Bacteroidota; class Bacteroidia; order Bacteroidales; family Bacteroidaceae; genus HGM04593. The sequence goes on along the minus strand of JAZLBZ010000086.1, from coordinate 7,027 downwards.
CAGTGTATGACTACGGACAGATGGGTGTTGAACTCAAGAATAATATAAAGACCTACTGGTGGCAGAGCATGGTGTTGCTCCATGACAATATCGTGGGTATCGACTCGGCTATCTTCATGCATCCTACAATTTGGAAGGCTTCGGGTCACGTTGATGCGTTCAATGACCCTCTCATTGATAACCGCGACTCAAAGAAGCGCTATCGCGCCGATGTTCTCATTGAGGAGCAGATTGCAAAGTATGAGGAGAAGATGGAGAAAGAGGCTGCAAAGGCTGCAAAGCGCTTTGGCGACTCTTTCAACCGCGAACTCTTCATGGAGACTAACCCAAAGGTTCTTGCCGAGAAGGAGAAGCGCGATGCACTGCAGGCTCGTTTCGCTAAGGCACTCAACGAAATGAACCTTGAGGAACTTCGCCAGATTATCATCGACGAGGAAATCGTATGTCCAATCTCTGGTACACGTAACTGGACCGAGGTGCGCCAGTTCAACCTTATGTTCTCTACCGAGATGGGTTCTACTGCCGACGGTGCAATGAAGGTTTATCTTCGCCCCGAGACTGCACAGGGTATCTTTGTGAACTACCTGAACGTGCAGAAAACCGGCCGTATGCGTGTTCCTTTCGGTATTGCGCAGATTGGTAAGGCTTTCCGCAACGAGATTGTTGCACGCCAGTTCATCTTCCGCATGCGCGAGTTCGAGCAGATGGAGATGCAGTTCTTCGTACGTCCCGGCAGCGAACTCGAGTGGTTCAACAAGTGGAAGGAGACACGTCTTGCATGGCACAAGGCTCTTGGCTTTGGCGACGAGGCTTACCGCTACCACGACCATGAGAAACTCGCTCACTATGCAAATGCAGCAACAGACATCGAGTTCCGCATGCCATTCGGTTTCAAGGAGGTTGAGGGTATCCACTCACGTACAAACTTCGACCTTAGCCAGCATGAGAAGTTCTCGGGCAAGAATATCAAGTATTTTGACCCTGAGACAAACGAGAGTTATGTTCCATACGTGATTGAGACATCAATTGGTGTTGACCGTATGTTCCTTAGCGTGATGTGTGCATCATACTGCGAGGAACAACTCGAGAATGGCGAGACACGCGTTGTTCTGCGCCTGCCTGCAGCCCTTGCTCCTGTGAAACTTGCTGTGCTTCCTTTGGTTAAGAAGGATGGTCTGCCCGAGAAGGCTCGTGAGATTATGAATGAACTCAAGTTCAACTTCAACTGTTATTACGAGGAGAAAGACTCTATCGGCAAGCGTTACCGTCGTATGGACGCAATCGGTACTCCTTACTGTGTTACCGTTGACCACCAGACATTGGAGGACGGCATGGTAACATTGCGTGAGCGCGACACAATGGAGCAGCGCCGCGTGGCTATCAGCGACTTGCGCAACATTATCCAGGATAATGTAAGCATTACATCGCTCTTGAAGAAATTGTCATAAAAACAGATGATGAAAAGTATCAGGATATTATTCGCTCTCACCTTGTCGGTCCTTTTGGGACTGACATCGTGCGAGGAGACAACAGATGCCGGCGAGTTTGACAACTGGCAGAGCCGCAACACGCAGTTCATTGACTCTATTGCCGACGTGGCGCGTGAAAATGCCTATGGCGACTGGAAGGTTTTCCTTGCCGAGGGACTTGATGCCACAAAGGTGTGGGGCGACGAGTACTATGTCTATTGCCAGGTACTTGAGGCGGGTACCGGCAGCGGGCATCCGCTCTTTACCGACAGTGTGGTGGTAAACTACAGCGGCCGTCTTATGCCATCGGATACATACCCCGACGGCTATCAGTTCGACAGCAGTTACAGCGGTGAGTTCAACCCCTCGTTCAATGTGCCTGTGGGCATGAAACTGTCGGCTACTGTTCCCGGTTTCTACACTGCGGTGCAGCAGATGGTTGATGGCGACAGATGGATGGTCTATATCCCTTACCAACTTGGCTACGGCGCAAAGTCTGTAACAGGTGTGCCTGCCTATTCATCGCTTGTGTTTGATATAAACCTTGTCTCTTTTCATCGCTAAATACTTTACCTGTTATGGAACTGAAGGAAAATCAACTGCAGATAGAACTCAAGGAGGATATTGCCGAGGGTACATATGCTAACCTTGCTATCATTGCTCACTCTACATCGGAGTTTGTGCTTGACTTCGTGCGCATGATGCCGGGTGTTAACAAGGCAAAGGTGAAGTCACGTATTGTAATGACTCCCGAGCATGCAAAGCGCCTTGCTCTTGCCTTGCAGGATAACCTCATGAGGTACGAGGCACAGTTTGGCGAGATACGCCTGCCCGAGCGTGCGGGGTATGTGCCGGGGGGACCATTCAAGGTTGAAGCCTGATAAAAGTTCACTAAAAAGGTGATAGCTGCGTTACGCTTGTTTTTTGTAAATGGTCATTTAGGAGAAACTAAACTCCCATTTCCAAAAACTTCGCAAGCCTTGCTCTCCCACTTTTTATAGAACTTTTATGTCAATTGGGCTAAAAAGGTGATAGCTGAAATCAGTACGCATTGATAATACCACACAAACGGAATGTATTACATTGATAAAAAATGATGACGAGCAAATTGCTCGTCATCATTTTTTTGTGTGTTTATCCACACTCTTTGTTATCTAAACTTTGGCTCCGCTTTCGCCTTTCCGTTTTCACCTTTCCGCTTTCACCTTTCCGTTTTCACTTTTCCGCTTTCGCCTTTCCGTTTTCGCCTTTCCGTTTTCGCCTTTCCGTTTTCGCCTTTCCGTTTTCACTTTTCACCTTTCACCTTTCACCTTTAATCTACCATCACTCCGTTTGAGCGGAACTCTGACAGCGAGTAGCCTGTGTGTCGCTTGAAGTAGCGGTTCAGGTAACTCTGGTCGGGGAAGTGGAACTCGTTGACAAGTTCCTGGAAACTCTTGTGGGTGTATATGAGACTCACCTCGAGTTCAATGATTGTGAAGTGGTCGATTATCTCCTTTGCATTCTGTCCGCTGGCGCGTTGGCATATTGCGTTCAGGTGGCGTGTGGAGATACCCATCTTGTCGGCATAGAACTGCACCGACCTGTCCTCGCGGAAGTTGTTGGTGAGCAGCACCCTGAACTCATGGAACAGTTTGTCCTTGTTCTCAATGATCTGCTCTTTGGCCTGTGAGTGGTGTGCCTTGCTTATGCGCTGGATGTAGAGCAGCAGTGAGTTGATGGCAAGGGTTACATTCTGGCGGCAGTAGTCCATGTCCCCGTCATTGCTGCTTGCCTCAATGTCAAGAATGTCTATCTGGCGGAATATGTTGCCGAGGAATTCCTTCTCAAGATTGCTGTTGCCGCCCTGGTGTGTGCGGCACTCAATAGCCTGCACCGCCTCGGGGGGCATTGAACTGCGCGCTCCAAGCCAAATGTGTTTCGATATGCCAAGCAGGCGCGAGGAGAAGTCGCTTGTGATGTCAAGCAGCAGGATGTTCGAACCTGTGGGGCAAATGATTATCTGTCCAGGGGTGAAGCGGTACTTCTGTCCGTCGATGGTGAAGAGCGCCTCGCCGCTGAGGCAAAAGAATATTGATGTGTGCTGCAACTGGTATACGTGCTGCACAAACTGCTGCAATGATGATTGTGTTGTTGCAAAGCCCTGCAACGGTAGTTTTTTCAGATATATGTTGTTCATAATCCCCTTTGTTGTTTGTTTCTTTTGAATGAGCGGTGCAAATTTAGTCAAAATATGCAATTATGCAAAGCGTAAATGTACAATTGTGAATAAAAAGTACAGATTTTTGTAATTAATGTTGTGTTTCTTTGGTACAGATGGTGGTTTAGTAGCAAAAAGGTGTGGATATTGATTCGCTTATAGTATTATTTTACGGCGCAAGCAACTTATCAAACGGCAGTCCTCAACCTTGATTGTTCACTTATATTTTCTTCATGTCGTTCTATATGTTCTTTTCATAACTGAAAAGAACCAAAAGGTTCCGGCACACGGGAATTTCAGTCCACCTTTTCTTTGTTCACGAGTTGGGGGGGCAACATCCCTCAGTCGAAAAGGTGTTGCCACTTGAACTGTCTGCTTGATTTTTGGGTGATGCGGAACTTCCTCAGTTAGTCACTCGCCAAGCGAGCGCCTAACTAGCGGGCGAACAGTCCTGTCACTAAATCCAAAAATCAAGCAGGTTCAAGTTGTGAAATTCAACGGTGCCGGTATTTTGTTGATATTACCATTGTATACGTAAAGTTCGCGGAGTATTCCATTGCAAAGGCAATTTCTCGCCAACGGCGGAAAGTTACGCGTAAGTGAGCAAAATCCAAACTTGGTTTGAGATTTTGCAGCGAGCGGAAGTAATTTCAACCAAGTTGAAAATCCTATGGAGGGCCGCTTGTTTTCAGGCCATTGTGTGAGGACTGTCTAAAGATTTGCACGGATATAACTTTTTTTGCTTAGACAACTGATTAATGGCAAAATCTACTGCCTAAAATTATAAATTTATCCACACTTTTTTTCTACAGAGCCCAGATGGTGCCGGCAAAAGTGGTAGTGAAATAAAAAACAAAACTGCCAATTAATTGATAATCAGCGGTTTTGTTTCAAAATAAAGCTTTCTTAAAGTGGAGCTAGAGGGAGTCGAACCCTCGTCCAAACAAATCTGAATATCAACCACTTACGATTGTCAAATAAATCTTAGTCGCAGATTTTGCACGCAATAAATCAATCAACAATCTTTAATTGCAAAGATATGCACAAACGAGCAAAATATAAAGTGTACTTTAATATTTTACCGCGAGTGCAGTACATCTTCGCGGTTACCGCAAAGATATAAAATTACTTCTATTATCAATATATTCTTAATAAATCTGAAGTAAAAGATGCTTGATAAAGCAAATTGCAAACCCCTCTGAGAGGTTTAACACGATTAAGAGGATATTCAGTTACCAGAAATCAATTCATCAAAATTACGTCCTTTTACATAATTCGATTTCACCTTATTTACTGGTATCTTATCCAAGAAACCTTTTTCTACCAGTGCGTCAACATCCAATTTTACAGTAGGGTGACTGACTGAGAACCTGTTTTGCAATTCTTTTATAGTCAATACAATCTTTGGATTATTCTTTACCAGTGAAAGAATCGTTGCCTGACGTTCATTGATTTCACCAAGCCTTACAAAATCAGAAACTGCGTTCTGCTCACTAACCTTCTTGTCAATGTACTTCTGCAATTCCAGAAAAGCCTGTTCAAGAACCTTCAAATTATATGTAATGAAGTAACCGATGTCGTTGTTGTCACACTCCGTATATAGATATGATTTCTCATAACTTGGTTTAGACTTATAAATTACCCTTGATATTGAAAGGTATTCAGTAAGCCAATATCCCTGTTTAAGCATATACCAATAAAACAATGCCCTTGCAGTTCTGCCGTTACCATTGACAAATGGGTGAATATATGCCACCATAAAATGAATGATGATAGCACGGATTATCGGGTGTATGAATGTGGTGTTGGAATCATTATTTATAAATGAGGTTAATGAATCTATAAATTCAGGAATATCCTCATAGTTTGGTGGAGTGTGTACCGTTTCGTGTGTAATGGCATTCTCAACCACAATATTATTATGCTCTCTGAAACAACCTTCATCACTTGGGTTTTCCAGAGTCTTGAAAGTCATTATTGAATGAATCTTCAACAACAATTCCTTACTGAAAGGTACATCTTTATGTTCCTTGATGAATTTGATACACTCATAGTTATTATAAATCATTTGCTCAGAACGTCCGTGCGGAACAGTACCTTTTCTTAGCATTTCCTTTGCTACCTTTCTTGTAGTAACCGCACCCTCCATCTGGCTTGAAGAAATCGCTTCCTCCATCAATGATGAAACCAGATAACGCTCCTTACTACTTTCGGGTATAATAGAACTATATCCCCACGAACCACCAAAATGCATGTCAAAATTATAACACAGATACTGCATCCTGTTTGTCAATGTAAATCCAATACCATATTTATCCCATACAGTAGTCCTCTGCATCTGCCTTGTTGCTTTTACACAATGCCATAGTTCATTTGCAGAAATAGCAGTCGTTCCCTTCTTGTACTTCACATCACTCCAATACAGATACTGTTCATTGATTTCATCAACGAATTTCTTAATCTCGAGATTTTCCAATAGAGAAAATACCTTCGGCAGTTGCTCATTATTTAATATAGGACATTTTTCAATCATAAATCAGACATTTGAGGCAAACACTAGATTAAATATTATCCTTGGTAATAAATTACACAGTGAAACCACCCAGTGTTTACAATTCATCGCAAATATATATAAATTCTTGTAGATTTTTCAAATATCTACATGTTTTTACAAGAAATCTGGGCGAAAAGCCCGAAATTAAAAATACTTGTAGATTTTTCGAGTATCTACAAGTATTTTCAGAGGACGAATAATGGTATTCCACTATCCTTGTATAGTCTGCGAACCAAGTTAAGCATTGTATCCCATTCGATGTAATCACTAGTGGTACATGTATGTTTTACGCTCATTTTAACTAAATTATATGGTTACTAAATATTATACTCTTGTTTTATTCGTTCTTGGTAGTTATCTGTTTTCTCTACAAGATTATCAATGAAATAAGGAGATTGCTATCAGTTCGCTAATGCTCCACTTTTAACGGAGTTTTTTACTCCAAAATAAACTGAAAGACACTGGTAATCTATCAGATTATCAATGCCTTTCTTATTGTTTCAGGGTATTTTTACCCAGTTAAAAGTGGAGCTAGAGGGAGTCGAACCCTCGTCCAAACAGGGAAACCATATGCTTTCTACACGCTTAGTCATCGGTAAGGTTTTCGAGCGTAGGCAAGACCGCGACCGCCAACCTGCGCCTTATCCTCAAGAATGTCGCCAATGCATCGAGGCCTGCAATGGTTAGTCCCGATTTGCCTGCACCACCGTATCGGATTGCTTCGGAACAACAGCGTCCGGGTGATGTCTCGTCCCCGCACCTGGTGCAGGGATTAAGCTAATCTACTATACTTCGATTAAGCAG
>JAZLBZ010000085.1:0-27838 GCA_045613945.1 Bacteroidaceae bacterium | reverse complement strand
GACGGCATTGTAATGGGCGAGGAGATTGTCGAGGTAAACATCCCGGCCGGAGTATATGAGGGTATGCAGCTTTCTATGCGCGGCAAAGGCAACGCCGGCAAATACAACGGCATCCCGGGCGACCTGCTGATACTTGTGGAGGAGGAGAAGCACCCCACCCTTGTACGCGACGAGAACGACCTCATATACAGTCTGCTGCTCGATATCCCGACTGCCGCGTTGGGAGGATTTGCCGAGATACCCACCATCGACGGCAAGGCAAAGGTAACCATCGACCCCGGAACACAGCCCGGCAAGGTGCTGCGCCTGCGTGGCAAAGGATTGCCATCGCTCAACGGATACGGCAAAGGCGACATTGTTGTAAACATAAGCGTCTACATCCCCGAGACATTGTCAAAAGAGGAGAAAAAACGCATTGAGGAGTTCCGCAACTCCGACAACTTCCGCCCAAGCGAAAGCATCAAGGAGAAGATATTCCGCCGTTTCAAGAACTTTTTCGACTAAAGAACAGATATAGATATGACATACGACGAGACAGTCCAATATCTCTTCAACTGCGCACCGCCCTTTCAACAAGTAGGCGGTGCTGCTTACAAAGAGGGGCTATCGACAACTATTGCACTCGACGGGCACTTGGGCTCGCCACACAAAAAATTCCTTACAATACACGTTGCCGGAACGAACGGCAAAGGCTCGACGTCGCACACCCTGGCGGCAATCCTCCGGGAGAGCGGCTACAAGGTAGGGCTCTACACATCGCCCCATCTTGTCGACTTCAGGGAACGCATCAAGGTCAACGGTGTTGTGGCAAGCAAGGAGTACGTCACAAGCTTTGTAGAGAAGCACAAGGCGTTCTTTGAACCGCTAAGCCCGTCATTCTTTGAGCTGACAACAGCTATGGCATTCAACTACTTTGCGGAGCAAGAAGTGGACATAGCTGTGATTGAGGTGGGGCTTGGCGGCAGGCTCGACTGCACAAACATCATAACCCCCATTCTCTCCATCATCACCAACATAAGCCCCGACCACACACAGTTCCTGGGCAATACGCTCGCCGAGATTGCCGGTGAAAAGGCCGGCATAATAAAACCGGGAGTGCCCGTTGTAATAGGCGAGACGACACCCGAGACAAAAGAGGTTTTTATGGCAAAGGCCAAAAGCGCAGGAGCGCCTATTGTTTTTGCCGAAGAGGAAGCGCTGTTATTGTCAGCCGCACAACAGGAGCAAGGCGGTTTCACATACAGGACAAGACCTTTCGGAACAATCACCGGAGAGTTAAGCGGTGACTACCAGAAAAAGAACACCGAAACACTGCTGTCGGCACTTGTAAAATTGAAAGAGTGCGGCATCAAGATAGACGAGAGCACAGTGCGAAAAGGTTTTACAAACGTCTGCGCTCTAACAGGCTTCACCGGCCGCTGGCAGACCATTGGAAAATCGCCACAAACGGTGTGTGATGCAGGACACAACATCGGCGGAATAAAATACGTTGTCGAGCAGTTGGAGCGCGAGAGCAAGAGACACACGGCATTGCGCATTGTTTTCGGGATGGTCAACGACAAAGACATCTCGGCCGTACTTGCTATGATGCCCACAAAAGCCACATACTATTTCACACAGGCAAGCATAAAACGTGCAATGCCGGCCGAGAAACTGAAAATGATGGCAGCAGAATATGGACTGACAGGTTGTCACTACCCCACCGTAGAGGAGGCTCTGCAGGCCGCAAAACACGACAGCGCCGCAACTGATTTCATTTTCGTCGGGGGCAGCTGCTTCATTGTTGCCGACCTGTTATCATCCGCTAACAAGCAGTAAATCAACACCACCGACAACGCCTGTTCAAAATCGGCAGAAGAGAAAATGTACATCATTTTACTTTTCTGCTGATTTTTATTGTTTATTTCCTTTGCTGTAAATCTTTTTTTTATTTTATTTGCAGAAGAATAGCTATTTATAACAGACATAATATGAGTTGTACAGAAAATCTTTCACAATTGAAAGCCGCTGATTTCAAAAAGACCATTGGCGGCAAAGAGACAGCGTTGTTCATACTGAAGAACAAGCAAGGCAACGAAGTTGCAATCACAAACTACGGTGGCGCAATATGCAGCATTATGGTTCCCGACAAGAACGGCAACTACGCCAACGTAATCCAGGGACACGACAGCATTGACAATCTACTGAACAGCCCCGAGCCATTCCTCAGCACACTTGTCGGCCGCTATGGCAACCGCATCTGCAAGGGCAAGTTCACCATTGACGGCAAAGAGTACAACCTTGCCATCAACAATGGCCCCAACCACCTTCACGGCGGCCCCACAGGTTTCCACGCAAGGGTTTGGGATGCAGAGCAGACCGATGCACAGACATTGAAACTGCACTATCTCTCTGCCGACATGGAAGAGGGCTTCCCCGGCAATCTTGACGTAACAGTTGTCTACACATTCAACGATGACAACGAACTCAAAATCGACTATACTGCAACAACCGACAAAAAGACAATCGTAAACCTCACAAGTCACGGTTTCTTCTCACTCTCGGGCATTGCAAATCCAACAGCAACTATAGACAATCTCATTTGCGAAATCAATGCCGATTTCTTTGTTCCCATTGACGATACATCAGTTCCTTACGGCTGCATAGCACCTGTAAAGGGCACAGCATTCGACTTCACCACCCCAACAGCGGTTGGCGCACGTATTGATGCCGACGAGGAGCAAATTAAGCATGGTGCCGGCTACGACCACTGCTATGTGCTCAACAAGAAGGAAGTTGGTGAGTTGAGTTTTGCAGCAAAGGTGACAGAGCCTGTAAGCGGCCGCACAATGGAGGTATATACAACCGAGCCGGGTGTCCAGGTCTACACATCGAACTGGCACAGCGGTTTTGCCGGCGCACACGGTGCTACATTCCCCAAGCGCAGCGCAATCTGTTTCGAGGCACAGCATTTCCCCGACTCGCCTAACCGCCAGCATTTCCCAAGCGTGGTGCTCTGCCCTGGCGAGACATACAAGCAGGTTACCGTATACAAGTTTGGTGTAGAGAAATAAGATAGAAAACATTATAATAAATTAAAACATTAAAGAACTATGAGTAATCAAAAGAAACAATGGGGAGCCATCATCGTCATGATTGCGCTCTTCGCAATGATTGCCTTCGTGACCAACTTGTGTACACCAATGGCAACCATCATCAAGAACCAGGGCGAGATTTCAAACGTACTCGCACAGATTGGTAACTATGGTAACTTTATCGCTTACTTGGTTATGGGTATCCCTGCCGGTATGCTCATTGCAAAGTTCGGTTACAAGAAGACTGCCCTCATTGGTTTGGCAGTAGGTGCAGCAGGTATCCTCATCCAGTGGGTGAGCGGTTTGCTCGACGTTGAGCAGAACCTGGGTCTTGTATTCGCAGTATACCTCATTGGTGCATTCATTGCAGGTCTTTGCATGTGTATCCTCAACTGCGTTGTTAACCCAATGCTTAACCTTCTTGGCGGTGGCGGTAACAGCGGTAACCAGCTCATTCAGATTGGTGGCGTGTTCAACTCATCGGCAGCCGTAGCATGCTACATCCTTATGGGTGCGCTCATCTCTGACGCAACAAAGGCAAAGATTGCCGACGCAACCCCTGCGTTGATGATTGCTCTTGCCATCTTCGTTGTAGCATTCATCGTAATCCTCTTCACTAAGATTGAAGAGCCCGAGCAGGCACCTGTACAGGTAAGCCTCATCAAGGGCGCTATGGGTCACCGTCACTTTGCACTCGGTGCATTGGCAATTTTCCTTTACATGGGTATTGAGGTAGGTGTTCCTAACGCAGTACAGCAGATGTTGACATCGGCACCTTATTCAATCCCTGCAGGTACAGTAGGTATGATTGTTGCCGTTTACTGGTTCATGATGCTCATTGGCCGTTTTGTTGGTGCATCTATCGGCAGCAAGGTATCAAGCCGCGCAATGGTTACAACAGTATCAGTTGCTACATTGGCACTTGTACTCTTTGGTATGTACGCTCCGGCAGACGTTCTCGTTGCATTCCCTGGTGTTGACTGGGGTAAGCTCGAACTCATCTGGCAGGATATCCCAGTAGGTATCTTCGCTTTCCTCCTTGTAGGTCTCTGCACATCAGTTATGTGGGGTGCAATCTTCAACATGGCAGTTGAGGGCCTTGGCAAGTACACAGCTGTTGCATCAGGTATCTTCATGACAATGGTATTCGGTTGCGCAGTGATGATGGGTATCCAGGGCTATGTTGCCGACTTGACAAACTACATGACAAGTTTCTGGGTTGTTGTATTCTGTGCAGCATACATCCTCTTCTATGCACTCGTTGGTTCAAAACCGGCAAAGAAGTAATTTACACTGAAAAAACTTATTGTTTAACTATATAATACATAACGATTATGGATATAGAATTTGTAAGAAGCCGCTTTATCAAGCATTTCGACGGTACAACAGGAAGCATCTATGCATCTCCCGGTCGCATCAACCTCATTGGTGAGCACACCGACTACAATAACGGTTTTGTATTCCCCGGCGCTGTAAACAAGGGTATCATGGCCGAGCTTAAGCCAAACGGTACAGACAAGGTTTGCGCTTACTCTATCGACGAGAAGGACTATGTTGAGTTCGGTTTGAAGGAGGAGGACGCTCCACACGCATCTTGGGCAAAGTACATCTTTGGTGTTTGCCGCGAGATGATCAAGCGTGGCGTTGAGGTAAAGGGTTTCAACACTGCATTTGCAGGTGATGTGCCCCTCGGCGCAGGTATGTCTTCATCAGCAGCCCTTGAGAGCACATACGCTTACGCATTGAACGATATGTTCGGCGACAACAAGGTCGACAAGTTCGAACTTGCAAAGGTTGGCCAGGCTACAGAGCACAACTATGTAGGTGTAAACTGCGGTATCATGGACCAGTTCGCAAGCGTATTCGGCAAGGCTGGCAGCCTCATCCGTCTCGACTGCCGCAACCTCGAGTACCAGTACTTCCCATTCAAGCCACAGGGCTACAAACTCGTTCTTTTGAACACTTGCGTTAAGCACGAACTCGTAGGTTCACCCTACAACGAGCGTCGCTTGAGTTGCGAGCGCGTTGCTGAGGTTATCAAGGCCAAGCACCCCGAGGTTGAGTCTTTGCGCGATGCAAGCTTTGAGATGCTTGAGGAGGTTAAGGCTGAGTTGAAACCCGAGGATTACAACCGCGCTAAGTATGTTATCGGCGAGGTAGTTCGCGTGCTGGACGTTTGCGCTGCTCTTGAGGCTGGTGACTACGAGACTGTAGGCAAGAAGATGTATGAGACACACTTCGGTCTCAGCAAGGATTACGAGGTAAGTTGCGAGGAACTCGACTACTTGGTAGACGTTGCTATCGACTGTGGTGTAACAGGTTCTCGCATGATGGGTGGCGGCTTCGGCGGTTGCACTATCAACCTTGTTAAGGAGGAGTTGTACGAGGTATTCATCGAGGAGGCCAAGAAGCGTTATCAGGAGAAGTATGGTAAGCAGCCAAAGGTTTACGATGTAGTAATCGGCGACGGTTCTCGCAAGATTTGCTAATCAAATAGCATTAGCATAAAATAAAAATTGGCGCAATCAAAAGGTTGCGCCAATTTTTATTGCTGTACTTTTACATTTAATTTTTAATTTCTTAAATAAATGTTGTAATTTAGCAGAATACAAAGAAGCACTTTTATGAAAAACTTGAATGTTGGTATGCTTGCTTTGGCGGCACTGCCGGGAGCAATGGTTGCTCAAGATAGCGCAAACGCCGAGCCTTACTTGAAGTCGCGCCCAAATGTGGTAATGATTTATGCCGATGACTTGGGGTTCGGCGACCTTGAGTGCTATGGTGCTATTGGCGTACGCACGCCTAATGTAAACCGTTTGTCCAACAACGGCGTGCGCTTCACTAATGCCCACGCAGTGGCATCAACCAGTACTCCATCGCGCTACTCCCTGCTCACAGGCGAGTATCCCTGGCGCAAGAGCGGAACAGACGTTGCGGCCGGCGATGCGGCAATGATTATCTCGCCCGACCAGTACACCGTTGCCGACGTGTTCAAGGACGCAGGCTACACCACTGCTGCGTTTGGCAAGTGGCATCTTGGACTTGGCTCACAGACCGGCAAGCAGGACTGGAACGCCCCTATCACGCCTGCACTTGCCGACATTGGTTTCGACTACTCATACATTATGGCGGCAACAGCCGACCGCGTCCCATGCGTGTTCATTGAGAACGGCTCGGTGGCCAACTACGACCCGTCTGCGCCGATATATGTAAACTACAACACCAATTTCGAGGGCGAGCCGACAGGCAAGGACAACCCGGAGTTGCTCTACAACCTGAAATCAAGTCATGGGCACAACTACTCTATTGTGAACGGCATCGGACGCATTGGCTACATGAAAGGTGGCGGCAAGGCATTATGGAAAGATGAGGATATTGCCGACAGCATAACAGCGCATGCCGTTGATTTCATAAAGGAGAACGGCAACACACCTTTCTTCATGTACTTTGCAACCAACGACGTCCATGTACCACGTTTCCCGCATCCACGCTTTCGTGGACAGAGCGAAATGGGACTGCGTGGCGATGCCATTGTACAGTTTGACTGGAGCGTGGGCGAGATTGTACGTGCTCTCGAAGAGCAGGGCCTGCTCGAGAACACCCTGATTATCCTCACCAGCGACAACGGTCCTGTACTTGACGACGGTTATGTTGACCAGGCCGAGGAACTTGTGGGCGACCACTCGCCTACCGGCGGCCTGCGTGGCGGAAAGTACAGTGCCTATGAGGGCGGTACACGTGTGCCATTCATCGTTCATTGGCCAGCAATGATAAAGGAGCAAGCTGTGAAAAACTCACTTGTCTCACAAATAGACTTCCTCGACGTTATGGCAAGCATTGCCGGTGTGGGCGGTGGCGAATCACTCTCAACCGACGGTTTCCCAGGGGAGGCTGCAACATGGTTCGGCAACGACGAGAATGGGCGCCCGTTTGCCATTGGCATGGCGCAGAACCACACATTGACACTGTGCACAGCAGGATGGAAATTCGTTGAGCCCAAAGGTGGACCGACAATGATTCAATGGGGACCTAAGATTGAGACAGGCTACTCAACCAGCCCGCAGATATTCAAGCACGTCAATGGTGAGTTTGACGAGAACCAGAACATGGCAACAGGCAATGCCGCAGTTGTGGAGAACCTATCAGTACAATTGGAGAAGATACGCAACAGGCAGTATGCAGAGGTTACAGTCATTGCCGAGGCCGGCGAGACAATTGACCTTACTGAATATTTTGGCAACCAGGAGGGAGCAACGGTGAGCGGAGATTTCATTGACGGCGATGCTGCAGACCTGAGCAATATCATCATCAGGAACGATGCGGGCAACGGTGCACACACCGGCGTTGTAGCAATGCCCGACGGAACAATACATCTGTTTGCCGTAATCATCAATCCTGGCTACAACGGAGCATACCACATTAACTACAACGGTAACCCGCTGTTCATAGGCTACAACACCACTCACGACAACAGCAAGAACGAGGGTTACAAACTCATCTCGCCCGACCACTATTCAACATCCGCTACCGGCGATGAAATCTTCATCATTGAGCCATCGGGTGTCGGATATACACTCACAATGCAGGGTAAGGTTTTGAAAGAACCCAGATTGAGCGGATGGGGACACATAATGTTCTCGGACAATAAAAACGAGGCAGGCACATACCTTTTTGAAGAGACCTCTACTGCCGACGTATACAAGATTCGCAGCAGTAGCGATGGCATCAACTACGTGAACGTATACAAAGAGCATGGCGTTGTGGGCAATGACAAGGCTGTCAAGGCCGGCCTTGCCACATATACCATTGAAGAGGTTGGCACATTTCCCTTGACCTTGCCGGCCGATAGCGCTGCAGCAATATGCCTGCCATTCAATGTCGTTATCCCCGAAGGCGTCTATGCCTATGATGCGACAATAACAGATATTCAGAACAGTGAGCAGGGAGTATACTCCTGTACAATGAGAGCCATCGCCGGTCCTGGAGAGACACTAAAAAGCGGTACCCCCGCAATAGTCAATGGGGGTGCAGGAACCCATCAGTTTGTCATCACAATCTCGGACAACGGAGCAGCAACCTCGCTCCCCGAATCGCTGCTCAGGGGCAACTATGTAGAGAGCAGCCTGGTGCAGAGCGGCGACAGCAAGAAGTTCGCATTTGCAAACAAGGCATTCAAGGCATTCAACGGTTCAAAGGATATTGCAGCAAACCAATGCTGGCTCGAGTGCAATGTTGCACAGGCAAGCGAGTTTGCAGTACACTTTAGCGACCCCACTGGTATTGACGACATCCCCGCTACCCTACAAGACAAAAGCGGGGACATATACAACGTTGCCGGCGAACGCCTGCAGCACACTCAGAAAGGAATAAACATTGTAGACTGCAAGAAGATACTTGTAAAGTGATACATTCCCCGGAAGTTGACATGTGGGGCTGACTCAAAAGTCCTGTTTAAGAATAAGCAAACCCTGTCAGAATATGCTCTGGCAGGGTTTGTTCTCTTTGCAAAATGACTTTTAGGTCACCCTCATTTTACATTATCGTTCAGCGTAGCGCAGCCATCGCCGTTCTTAAGAACCAGAACCGTAAAGTTCAATAAAAAGTGCAGATGCAAGGCTTGGTTGTTTTTTAAACAGGAGTTTACTAAACGTAAATGACTGCCCACAAAAAACAACCGTAACACAGCAGATGCCATTACAGTTAGATATTGAAGTAATTATAAAGCGGTGAGGACAAGGCTTGCGATGATTTTGGGAACAGGAGTTTAGTTGTCCTAAATGACTGTTTACAAAATCGAGTATAACGCAGTCATCGCCGTTTTAGAATACTTCAAACACCGCGCATGGATAATGATATACGTCTCCTCTTCAAATCCACCTCCACAACCTTCACCATGACTTGCTGTCCGAGTTTGACTACATCGCCGGGGGATGAGACAAACTTGTCGGCAAGTTGCGAGATATGTACAAGACCGTCCTGATGAACGCCAATGTTTACAAATGCTCCAAATGCGGTGATGTTGGAGACAAGACCTGGCAGGACCATCCCCACGTGCAAATCCTCAATCCCATGCACGTTTGGGTCGAACGAGAAGGCTTTTGCCTGCTCGCGCGGGTCGAGGCCTCGTTTGTTGAGGGCGTCCATGATATCGGTGAGTGTAGGCAAGCCAACCTTGTCGGTTACATAGCGCCGGAGTTCGACCTTTTTACGCAGTTCACTGTCGGCAATGAACTGTTCAAGCGACACGCCACAATCCTTCGCCATTCTGGCGACTATGCTATACGATTCGGGGTGCACAGCAGTGTTGTCGAGCGGGTTATCGCCACCTACTACACGCAGGAAGCCTGCAGCCTGCTCAAAAGCCTTGTTGCCCAGACGAGGTACATCAAGAAGTTCCTTGCGGGTGCGAAAATCGCCATTGGCAGTACGGTACTTTACAATATTTTCGGCAAGCACTGGGCCAAGACCCGATATATGGGTGAGAATCTGCTTGGTGGCGGTGTTCACATTAACGCCCACCTTGTTCACGCAACTCTCAACAACCACATCAAGACGTTGCTTCAGTTTGCCCTGGTCGACACTATGCTGGTACTGCCCCACCCCAATGGAGCGTGGTTCAATCTTCACTAGTTCCGATAGCGGGTCAATGAGCCTGCGGCCGATGGAAACGGCTCCGCGCACTGTGACATCTTCATTGGGGAACTCCTCACGTGCCACAGGTGATGCCGAATAGACCGATGCGCCATCTTCGTTGACAGAGAACACATCGGCTGCAAGCCCAAGCGAACGCACAAAATCCTCGGTCTCACGGCCCGCTGTGCCATTACCAATGGCAAAGGCTTCAATGGCATACTCATTGACAAGCGAGGTAACTGTGCGCGCAGCACCCTCGCGGTCGTTCTGCGGCGGATGTGGATATATTACAGTGTGATGTACAAGATTGCCTTGCGAGTCGAGCACAACGACCTTGCAGCCTGTACGGAATCCGGGGTCAATGGCAAGCACGCGTTTTTGGCCAAGCGGCGACGACATGAGCAGTTGGCGAAGGTTCTCGGCAAAAACAGAGATTGCCTCGTCATCGGCACGCTGCTTGGCATTGCCACGTGTCTCGTTCTCAATGGATGGTGCAAGCAGGCGCTTGTAACCATCGGCAACAGCAGCCTCAATATACTCGCGCGAGGGCGAGAAACGCTTAACGAACTGACGGCAAAGTTGACCTATTGCCTCCTCGCCGTCAACGGTTATCGACATTCGCAGACAGCCCTCATCCTCGCCACGCATTATCGCAAGCAGGCGATGAGAGGAGATACGGGATATCTTCTCCTGCCACTCATAGTAATCGGAATACTTTATGCCATCACCTTCCTTGCCTTTAACCACCCTTGAGACAAGCACGCCGTCACGTGCATAGAGGCGGCGCATGGTGTTACGCGCTCTTTCATCCTCGGAAACGCGCTCGGCAATGATGTCGCAGGCACCGGCAATGGCATCGTCTACAGTGGGAACATCGGCACAGATGAATGTGCGTGCCCTGTTCTTTACATCGTTGTGCTGCTGGTTCCAGATGATATCGGCCAGCGGTTCAAGCCCGCGTTCCTTTGCTATTGTAGCACGTGTGCGGCGCTTGGGGCGGTATGGCAAGTATATATCCTCGAGTTCCACTGCGTCGAAACAGTTGTCAATGCGCTGTTTGAGTTCGGGGGTGAGTTTTCCCTGTTCCTCAATAGTGGCAATTACAGTCTGTTTGCGTTCAACAATTGCCTTGAGCCTTTCATACATCTCCTTTATATTACCAATGGCCACTTCGTCCATTGAGCCGGTAGCCTCCTTGCGGTAACGGGCAATGAAGGGGATTGTTGCGCCGCCATCAAGCAGCCCTAGCACATTACTTACCTTTTGGGCAGCAAAACCAAGTTGCTTTGATATGATATTAGTGAGCATAATGAGTATTATTTTGTAGCGAAGATAATACAAAGCAGGCTGAAAATCATCAAAAAACATCTTTATAAATCTTAACTTCACAAAATTATTTATAATGAGCAGGAAAATCATCATTGAAATATGTTCCACATTCAAACAAAATATACTATTTTTGTAACAAATTACGGTAAGGAGTATTCTTGTAGATAACAAGAGGGACTCCGGTCCGCAAAAAACCTAGAGAAGCAAATAGAAACCTACTAACGATAATAAAAGATATGAATAGCAAGCAATTGATGAACAAGGCTGCCGACAATATCCGCATATTGACTGCAGCAATGGTAGAGAAAGCAAAATCGGGACACCCCGGCGGTGCAATGGGTGGTGCCGACTTTATCAACGTACTCTACTCGGAGTTTTTGGTGCATGACCCCGAGAACCCATTGTGGGAGGGACGCGACCGTTTCTTCCTGGATCCCGGCCACATGTCGCCAATGCTCTACTCTGTGCTTGCACTCTCAGACAAATATACAATGGACGAGCTCAAGCAGCTCCGCCAGTGGGGAAGCCCAACACCCGGACACCCCGAGGTAAACTTTGCACGTGGCATTGAGAACACATCGGGTCCTCTTGGCCAGGGTCACACCTACGCAGTGGGTGCAGCCATTGCAGCCAAGTTCCTTGAGGCACGCCTGGGCAGCGAGGTAATGGGTCACACCATCTACGCGTTCATCTCGGACGGTGGCGTACAGGAGGAGATTTCACAGGGCGCAGGCCGCCTTGCCGGTTACCTCAAGCTCAACAACCTTGTAATGTTCTATGACGCAAACCAGATTCAGCTCTCTACACGCTGCGACGAGGTTATGTTCGAGGACACAGCAAAGAAGTACGAGGCATGGGGCTGGAAGGTCATCACCATAGACGGTAACGACTGCGACGCAATCCGCGCAGCATTGACCGAGGCGAAGGCCGAGCAAGAGCGTCCAACACTCATCATCGGTAACACCGTAATGGGCAAGGGTGCACGCCGCGCCGATGGCAGCAGTTATGAGTTTGACTGTGGCACACACGGTGCACCACTCGGTGGCGATGCATACATCAACACAATCAAGAACCTGGGCGGTGACGTGGAGAACCCATTCACATTCTTCCCCGAAGTTAAGGAGATGTACAACAACCGCCTCAACGAACTTCGCCAGATTGTTGCAGAGCGCAAGGCGGCAAAGGCAGCCTGGGCAGCAGCAAACCCGGAGAAGGCACAAAAACTCGAGGACTGGTTCAGCGGCAAGCAGCCACAGATTGACTGGGCAGCCATTGAGCAGAAGGCCGACGGCCCCACACGTAACGCATCGGCTACAGTACTTGGCATCCTTGCCGAGAACTATGGCAACATGATATGCTCATCGGCCGACTTGAGCAATAGCGACAAGACCGATGGTTTCTTGAAAAAGACACACGCCTTCACTCCGGGCGATTTCAGCGGCGCGTTCCTGCACGCCGGTGTATCGGAGTTGACAATGGCCTGCGTATGTATTGGTATGGCACTTCACGGTGGTGTAATCGCGGCTTGCGGTACATTCTTCGTGTTCAGCGACTATATGAAGCCTGCAATACGCATGGCAGCCCTGATGGAACTCCCTGTGAAGTTCGTTTGGTCACACGACGCATTCCGCGTAGGTGAGGACGGCCCAACACACGAGCCTGTTGAGCAGGAGGCACAGGTGCGCCTTATGGAGAAGGTCAAGAACCACAGCGGCAAGAACTCAATGCTTGTTCTGCGCCCAGCAGATGTAAACGAGGCAACACAGGCCTGGAAACTTGCTATGGAGAACGACACCACACCAACAGGTCTCATCTTCTCACGCCAGAACATCAACAACCTCCCCGAGGGTACTCCATACGAGGAGGCGTCAAAGGGTGCCTATGTAATCGCAGGCAGCGACGAGGATTACGACGTTATTCTCCTTGCATCGGGTTCCGAGGTTTCAACACTTGTTGACGGTGCAAAGCTCCTGAAGGCCGATGGCATCAAGACACGCATCGTATCGGTTCCATCAGAGGGCCTCTTCCGCACACAGCCTAAGGAGTACCAGGAGAGCATCCTCCCCGCAGGTGCAAAGATCTTCGGTCTCACTGCAGGTCTTCCTGTAAACCTCGAGGGTCTTGTAGGCGCAAACGGCAAGGTTTGGGGCTTGCAGTCATTCGGTTTCTCAGCGCCCTACAAGGTACTTGACGAGAAACTCGGCTTCACTGCAGAAAACGTGTACAACCAGGTAAAATCAATGCTATAATGAAAAAGATAGGTTTGGCAAGCGACCACGCAGGCTATCCGCTCAAGGAGCAGGTTAAGGAGTGGCTCACAGCAATGGGTTATGAATTCGTAGACTTTGGCACACACAGCACAGAGAGTTGTAACTATCCCGAGTTTGCCCACGCACTAGCAAATGCTATTGAGAACGGTGAATTTGAGAAAGGTATCGCAATTTGCGGCACAGGCAACGGCATCAACATGACATTGAACCACCACGATGCAATACGCAGCGCACTCTGCTGGATGCCCGAGATTGCAGCACTTGCACGCCAGCACAACGATGCAAACGTAATGGTTATGCCCGGACGTTTCATCGCGACAGATAGCGCAAAGGAGTGTGTTGAGACTTTCTTGAGCACGCCATTCGAGGGCGGCCGTCACCAGGCACGCATCGACGCAATCCCTGTAAAGTAATATATAGGTAAAAGAATAAAGGTAGTTGATTAAAAAATCAACTACCTTTATTCTTTTTATACAATTATATCAGCACTGCGCCACTCCACCGCCAACATTTGGCAAATTCACCTGCTCGAACTTATAACCAAGACGCTTGAGTTCAATTGCAGCACCAATGCGGAACATCACCTTTACCACACGTGCATAGACATGGAATGCCATTGGTGATTGGGGTTCAATCCTCTCGCGGCGAATGAGCGTGACAGCAGTCTCGCCCAGGCGGCGCATCATATCCTCAATACCCTTCGCCTCGCGCGATTCAAGATGAAAACCAATGATATCGCACACAATATGCTCGTCCATATCATCAAAGCCCTGCGCACCATAATAACTCTTATACTCGGCTTTTGAATATGCTGCCCAATCGCCATCCCACTGATATGCTACTGCCATGCCAAGATAACCGGCCCATGCAATTGCCACTGTTGGATAATCGGCAATGTTAGGCACTGCATCGGCCATATATTCAGGCGCCAGTTCATCCCAACGGTTGCTGATGTCATCTGTTGCCAGCAATGTGCCGTCGAGCACGCCATACTGCTTACACATGCGCAGAAGTTCGTCGGTTATGCGGCTCTCAAAATTCTCGAGATATACTTTATTTACCATTGTCAATATGCTTTGCTCTTTGTTTTTACTGCAGGCTTGCTATACGCGCAATATACTTGCCAATAATATCAAATTCAATATTGACCTTTGTACCAACCTCTATGGTGTGGAAATTGGTATGCTCAAAGGTGTAAGGGATGATTGCAACAGAGAATGAGTCATCTGTTGGCTCACAAACGGTAAGGCTCACTCCATTGACAGTCACCGACCCCTTGTCAACTGTCATATATCCCTTTGCCGCCATTGCGGCGTCCTTTGGATAACGGAAAGTGAAATACCAACTGCCATCGGCATCGCGCACTGAGACACACTCGGCTGTTATGTCAACGTGACCCTGTACAATGTGACCATCCAGACGGCCATTCATCATCATTGAGCGCTCGACATTGACCTTGTCACCCACCTTCAAGCAACCGATGTTCGAGCGCTCCAGTGTCTCGCTCATTGCAGTAACGGTATACTCGTCACCTGTGATATCCACCACAGTGAGGCAAACGCCATTATGAGCCACGCTCTGGTCTATCTTCAACTCGCTCACAAATGAACAGGTAAGTGTCAAATGCAGGTTACCCTGCTCACGCACCAACTTGCGCACCGTTGCAAATTCCTCTACAATACCTGAAAACATAATATTAAGTATTAAAATTATCGTTTATAATATTCTCGTGCGAAGATAGCACAATTTTGGCACACCGCAAAGAACTGTTTCCAAATGCAGGCAAAAATAGAAGGCGCAGCAGTTAATGCCACGCCTTCGCTATTGCTATTCAGGAGAAATCACTTGACAAGCACCTTTTTACCTGCCGATGTGACATAGATACCATTCTTCTCGGGAGCGACAACTTTTACGCCATTCAAATCATAGAGTTCAACTGCTGCCTCATCCACATTCACACCATCAATTGATGTCACAGTCTTCTTGTCGGCAAGATAGACTGTCGACACATTTCCAACCTCGGACTTGAGCAGATAAGCCAAATTAGTTTTCACGCCCGAAGTACTTGTATTGCCTTTCATTGTCATCACTGCACCACCAGTTGTAGTCGAAGAGAGGGATGAAAGGAATGTACCCTTTGTCAAGTACTGCCTGATAGTTGTTCCATGAAGAAGATTATTGTCTACAAGAGGCGTGTTGTCACCAGGGAGCAAAGCCACTGTGTAGTCCGCCTTTTCAGTTCCCACATAGATTACAGGCATATATGCAGGAACCACTCCACCCTGCACCTCCTCAATATAAGCATAGTCATACTCCTTTGTATCAAATGTCCACTTCCCTGCATCTGTCACCACATACGCAGTAACCCCTTCAGGTATTGTCATTGCAAAAGGATAACATGCTGCAAGAATCTTTGCTGTAGGTATTGAGAGTTTAAATTCCTTCACCTCCTCTACTTTCCAAAGATTGTCATCGCCACCCGCTCCAAACTCAACACAAGTGGCGGTGCTTGAAACTGCCGACAGATAGTCGTTGCCACCCGCGAGCCTAAAAGTATACAATCCTTGTTCCTCGTCCATACAGACAGCCTCGAGCAATGTAGCCTCATCGGCCCCCTTCAAATCCTCGAGATTGTCACCTGAACCACAAGCAAAATAAAGGCCGGTCTGCATATTCTTCAAATGGAAACCGCCATCAACAGCCTCCCAAAGCCACACCTGGTCTGCAGCACCGGTTACATTAGCCTTTGCACGACTGACATTCCATGTTATATCACCCGATATTTCACGCTGAGTAGTTGAGCCACAACTCAACGCAGTGCCATCGGTCATTGACGAGATGTTGTAGAAACGTCCCGGTTCTAGACCCTTAACCTCGTTAGCCTTGCCATAAATCATCTTGCGTGTACCGTCATAGCCCACAGCAACAATATATGCCGAGTTGCCGGTGTAGAGAACCTTTGTATCGGTGTGAGAAGCCTTCTCGGCACCAAGACCATACATTGTAATGTGCAACAGGGCGCCATTGCCATCGTATGTCTCGAATGCAACAGCATTCTTCACCTTTGCGTGCTCAACTCTCACAGTTCCATTACCCATATCCTTGCAACCATAACCATACTGACTTGGCACCTCAAGTGCAAGTTTGTCGCGATAGATGTGGAAGTTATGGGCATTGATATAGTTGATTTCCTCATTTGGTGTGGGATAACCCTTTTCACTAACGTGTGCCTTGAGACTACTAATCATTTCGGTTGAAATGACAATCCAGCCTGGAGAGTAGTCCTCAATGTATGCATTGATTGGCTTGAGCATACCGGCCTTTTCAAAGAAAGGAAGAAGGTTGAGACCTGCGCTGTCGCAAGCAAGTTTCATCCAGTTCACCTGCTGCTTACCTGCTGTATTGTACTTTGATTCGTAACTAGCATCAGTGCGGATACCCTCAATTACCATTGGAATGATATCGGGCGACTTGCCTGCCAATGTACCCCAAAGATTCAACTGCCAAAATGGAACAAGTTTCACAAAATGGTCATAGTTGCGGCTTGTAGTGGTCACAGAGCCAATATACTTTCCATCGGCATCATATCCGGCAACAGTCTTCTCGGCAGGCACTGTGCCGTGATAGTCTGGGCCGTCCTGAAGCTGCCATGCGACACCCTTGCGGATTCCCTCTTCGAAATAGGTCTGCATACGTCCGCCACGCATTCCCGAATAGGTATCAATACCGGAATACTCATCCTCGAGACGCAGATAGTCTCTGTCTCCTGCAAAATGGAGCTGTGCCCATGATGCAGAGATATTGTTTGTTGTCTCGCCACAGCCCGGCCATTTGAATCCATTGGGCATCTGGTTGTTGTGGCCCCACTCGTGGCCTACACCCCAGAAATCGAAGTTCTTTGCATTGGGAGTCATTACGCCACCCAGACTACCGATGTGGCAATATGCGCCCTCGCTGCCGGCAGCCATGAATCCGTAGTTTGTTGCATAGAACAACTGGCGGTTCTTCACCTGGCGGCCATACTTCTCAAGACCAAGCATATCGCGCAAAGCCCACTGTGTCTGCTGGTACATAGTCATTACAGAATCCACATTTGAGGGACAGTGCTGCAGCCATGAGCATACAGGATAGGCCAATTGAGCATGGCGTGAACGAGTAATGATGATTGTTGAGTCATTCTTTGCACGCCCCGCAAGCATTTCTTTCCACTCCTCATTGGTCATGGTCTCCTGATCCCAGTAACCCTGCACAGGAGCATTCACAAAGTGAAGCCTTACATCAGGCGCTTTCTCATAATCATCGGTATAGTAGTTCACGAATACATTGCCCTCTGTTGTGGCAGTAATGACATTCAATCCATTGCGCAACGAATATGCACTCGAGTTCTCGTTCAACAGCCAATTCTTTATCTTGAGTCCCACGCTATAATCACCAATGCCGCTTGCAATGACAATACAACTTTCGCCAGCCTTGAGATAGACACCTGTAGGGTTCTCATAGTTATTGTACTGACTGCTGACCTTGAGACGGTTTCTCAGGGTCGATGTTGTCATATAGGCCTCATACTCGCCGACACGAAACTTCTTGTATCCGGCTGGATTGGAAAGTATATTGTCAACCAATGCCTTCACATCGGAGTCGGCAATGCCGGCACTGCTTGTAACGCCGGACTTGAGAACTGTGTAAAGTTCATCCTCGAAATACTGTTCAAAAGACTCCTTCTTTGAGTTGTCTATTGCATAAGCCTCAACTTCTGCTGCCGATGCAAAACCGTTCGCACCACTCTTGATTGAAAAACGAACGCGACCACACTCTACGCCACCGTCCGGAATGATAAAATCATATACACCATTTAAGCCGCCCAATTTGTATGTTCCAATCTTTATAAAACTTGTTCCATTGGTCGTTGTAGCATAAGAGAGGTCAACCTCGTTCCAGTTACCGTTTGGTGTTCCATCCTGACGGGGAATATATCTCATATAATCCACATGAGAAACCTCTTTGAGGTTAACTGTAAAAGTAACCGGGAAAGTTGTTTTGCCAGTTGAGTAGGGACTGTGCCAAATTGTCGTAAAATCGCCATCTACGGCCTTGTTAGCAGCCAAATCTTCATTCTCATAACTGGCGGAATACGCGCCACTGATTGCCACCTTAGTGTCCTGGGCATTAACGCCAAGCACAGCAGCAACGAACAATAATAGAAATAGGATTCTTTTCATATAATTTAAATTAAGCATTACTCAGCATCTCTAAGATTTTGTAAAAATAGCATTTTATTTATAATTATAAGGTATAAAACAGTATAAAACAGTAAAAAAATACAGCAATAAAAAAGATGTAGGCACCCGGCGCCGGGTGCCTACATACAAAATATATCATACAGGCAATACCTGAACAGAAACAGAATTCAGACTATAAACAGCAGTTCCCTGTACTTAGGCAGTGTCCACAGTTCATTATCCACTACAAGTTCAAGATTATCGATATGCGAGCGAATCTCCTCAAGCATTGGTGCCACTGTATCGTGGTAGGCAATAGCCTTGTCACGCTCGGTCGCTATGCGGTTTGCAACCTTGCGGCGCTCAACAAGTTCGGCAACCAGGCGGCGTATCTCGGCAACATGCTCGGCCATCTGCTTGACGAGGTGAATATTCTCGGCCGAGAGGCGGTCACCCTCCTCCTTGCCAATGACCTGTTCCATCTTTATTACGTTGTCGAGCAGCGAACTCTGATACTTTGTCGCTGTGGGGATAATGTGGTTGAGGGCAAGGTCGCCAAGCACGCGAGCCTCAATCTGTATCTTCTTGGTATACATCTCCCACTTTATCTCGTTACGGGCAGCAAGTTCGGTCTCGGTCATCACATCCATCTCGCGGAACATTGCCACGCTCTCCTTGTCAAGATAACGGTCGAACACCAGCGGAGCGCTTGCCTCGCAATCGAGGCCGCGACGCGATGCCTCGCGGCGCCACTCATCACTGTATCCATTGCCATCGAAGCGGACAGGCTTGCTATATTTGATATACTTGCGTATAATCTTTACAAGCGCATCCTCCTTGCTGTGGCCCTTGTCGATGAGCGCGTCTACCTCGCGTTTGAAGATTGTGAGCTGCTCGGCCATTGCAGTGTTGAGCGCAATCATTGCCGACGCACAGTTTGCCTCGGCACCCACTGCGCGGAACTCGAAACGGTTTCCGGTGAAAGCGAAGGGCGAGGTGCGGTTGCGGTCGGTGTTGTCAATCATCAACTCGGGTATTGAGGGGATATTGAGGCGCAACTCGCGCTTGCTGAGGATTTTCACGACATCATCGGTTGTCTCCATATGATCGAGCACCGACGAGAGGTGCGAGCCCAAGAAACTTGAGATAATAGCAGGAGGAGCCTCGGCCGCACCAAGACGATGGGCGTTGGCTGCCGACATTATGCTCGCCTTGAGCAAGCCATTGTGGCGGTATATTGCAGCAAGTGTATTCACCACAAAAGTGATGAAGCGCAGGTTGTCCTTGTCGTTCTTTCCCGGCGCCATAAGCAGCACGCCGGTATCTGTTCCAAGCGACCAGTTGTTATGCTTGCCTGAGCCATTCACACCCTTGAATGGTTTCTCGTGCAGCAGCACGCGGAAACCGTGACGGCGTGCTATCTCCTTCATCAGTGCCATGATGAGCATATTGTGGTCAACAGCCAGGTTGCACTCCTCGTAAATTGGAGCAAGTTCGAACTGGTTAGGCGCAGCCTCGTTGTGACAGGTCTTGGCAGGGATACCAAGTTTCATAGCCTCAATCTCCAGTTCCTTCATGAACGCAGCCACACGCTTGGGTATTGAACCAAAGTAATGGTCCTCGAGTTGCTGGTTCTTTGCACTGTCGTGTCCCATAAGGGTGCGTCCTGTGAGCAGCAGGTCGGGGCGTGCAAGCAGCATGCCCTCATCTACAAGGAAATACTCCTGCTCCCAACCAAGATATGTGGTAACCTTCTTCACATTCTTGTCAAAATAACGGCACACATCGGTCGCCGCCTTGTCAACAGCACGCAAAGACTTCAACAGCGGCGCCTTATAGTCGAGTGCCTCGCCTGTATACGAGATGAACACTGTTGGAATACACAATGTATCATCAATGAGAAAGGCTGGCGAGGTGGGATCCCAGGCGCTATAGCCGCGCGCCTCGAATGTACTGCGTATACCTCCATTAGGGAATGAAGAGGCATCGGGCTCCTGCTGGACAAGCAGTTTTCCCGAAAACTCCTCGAGCACACCACCCTTGCCATCATGCTCAATGAAAGCATCGTGTTTCTCGGCAGTAGTCTCGGTCAGCGGATGGAACCAGTGAGTGTAGTGCGTTGCACCGTTCTCTACAGCCCAGCGCTTCATACCCTCGGCAACACTGTCGGCAATAGAACTGTCAAGCGGGGCGTCGTTGTCTATAACATCTATTAGTTTATAGTAGACCTCCTTTGGAAGATACTTGAACATCTTCTCGCGGTTGAAGACCTTTGCACCAAAATAATCCGACGGACGCATCTCGCTGTCGGGAACTTCAACAGCCTTTTTTCCAAAGGCTGCCGATATGACCTCAAAACGTATCTTTGACATTACTATATGTTTTATTTATCTTTTTGCTAATTCAAATACAAATGCAAATATAACAGCATAACCGCACAAGACAAAGAAAAACAGGCAAAACAGCAGGCGCTTTACTAAAATTCACCAAAAATATTGGTACAAAACTTAAAATAAGAGCCATTCTAAAGACATCTTCACCAAAAACCGGGCGAAAAATCAAAAACATACCAAAAACCAACGCGTTGACATTTTAAAAGCAAAACAATAGAAACGCTAACATTTTAACACAAATACAAAAACGATTGCAGAACACAAAAAAACGCCCAACTTAAAAAATATTACAAGCGTGTGAAATAGTGTTGAAAAAAAATAGAAAAAAAGAACCGGCGTATATAATATTTGAATAACTTTGTGGTGAATGTGTGTACCAGCCAATGGCTGCAAAACACCTTTCAGCCAAAAGACAAACACAACAATTAACCATAAAATATTATGCTTAAGCAAATTATCAATGCAAAGATCCTTACCCCACAAGGCTGGCTTAAGGATGGTTCAGTAATCATCAGGGACAACAAGATTCTCGAGGTTACAAACTGCGACCTCGCCGTTGTAGGCGCAGAAGTTATTGATGCAAAAGGTATGTACGTAGTACCCGGCGGTGTCGAAATCCACATTCATGGTGGTGGCGGCTGCGACTTCATGGAGGGTACAGAGGAGGCTTTTCGCGGTGCTATCAAGGCACACATGAAGCACGGAACAACAAGTATCTTCCCCACCCTCTCATCATCAACCGTTCCAATGATTGAGGCTGCTGCAGAGACATGTACAAAACTGATGGCAGAAAAAAACAGCCCTGTACTTGGCTTGCACTTGGAGGGCCACTACCTCAACATGGCAATGGCAGGCGGCCAATTGCCCGAGAACATCAAGGACCCCGACCCCAACGAATACATCCCTTTGGTTGAGAAATGGGATTGCATCAAGCGCTGGGACGCCGCTCCCGAACTCCCTGGAGCAATGCAGTTTGGTAAATATATAACTTCAAAGGGCATTCTGGCATCTGTCGCGCACACACAGGCCGAATATGAGGATATCCACTCTGCCCGCAAGAACGGCTACACCCACGCAACACACTTCTACAACGCAATGCCTGGTTTCCACAAGCGCCGCGAGTACAAGTACGAGGGTACAGTAGAGAGCATCTACCTGCATGAGGACATGACTGTCGAGGTTGTTGCCGACGGCATACACGTTCCTCCAACAATCCTGCGACTCATCCACCGCATCAAGGGCGTTGAGCGCGCCTGCGTCATCACCGACGCCTTGGCCTGCGCTGCCAGCGACAGCACAACAGCATTCGACCCACGCGTAATCATTGAGGACGGTGTTTGCAAACTTGCCGACCGCACAGCGCTTGCAGGCTCAGTAGCAACAATGGACCGCCTGATACGCACACTGGTACAGAAGGCCGAGATACCTCTTGAGGATGCTGTACGCATGGCATCGGAGACACCGGCAAAGATCATGAACGTATATGACCGCAAGGGCTCATTGCTAAAAGACAAGGATGCCGACATCATGATTCTTGACGACGACTTGAACGTACGCGCAGTCTGGGCTATGGGCCAG
This sequence comes from Bacteroidaceae bacterium, assembly GCA_045613945.1. GTDB lineage: Bacteria > Bacteroidota > Bacteroidia > Bacteroidales > Bacteroidaceae > HGM04593. The sequence goes on along the minus strand of JAZLBZ010000085.1, from coordinate 5,342 downwards.
CTTGTAGAAGGCACATACAAACTCTAATCATACAAAGCACTACGCTTTTGCAGCGGTGCGCCATATGGCGCACCGCTATTTTTTTTCGTTCGGCAAAACAAAACCGGTGGTTTATTTGTTATAAAATCAAAAAAATTGCTAAACAGAAAAAATCACACCATTTTTATCATTATCAAGAACATTCTTTACCCACTTTATTATTATCTTTGTAAAATACAACCCACGCGTCCGCTTTAAATTCAGAACGGCGAGTAGCTAAAAAACAACCGTACAATATGACAGTCAATAATAACAAAGCGATAGAGAACAACCCGCTCCTGGAAGCATATAATACGCCATACGATGCAACACCGTATGACCGCATTACCCTGGAGCACTACATCCCGGCCATCAAAGAGTGCATTGCGCGCGAGGAGCAGGCAATAGCCGGCATCTGCAACAGCGACGAGGAGGCCACATTCGAGAACACTATAGCGGCACTGGACTACTCGGGCCTTATGCTAGGCAACATCATTGGAGCATTCAACGCTGTTGCCAACGCCTGCAGCAACGACGAGATTCTTGCCATTGAGGAGGAGATGCAACAGTTGTATGTTGCCCACAAGAACAACATCACCCTTAACGATAGACTGTTTGCACGTATAAAGGCAGTATATGAAAGCGACTGCGCCCACCTCACCACCGAGCAACAGCGACTGCTGCAGCAGACATACGACAGTTTTGTGCGCAACGGTGCAAACCTTGCAGGCGAGGAGCGCGACAAATACCGCAGACTCACAGAGCGCCTTGCCACACTGGCAATAAAGTTCCAGGAGAACAGTATAAAGGACACCGATGCCTACACGCTTCACATAACAGACGAAGCCGACATCGAAGGCATCCCCGAGGATGTTGTTGACGCAGCACACAACAATGCTAAGGAGAACGGCAAGGAGGGCTGGCTCTTCACACTGCACCGCCCAAGTTATCTGCCATTCATCACCTACTGCCGCAACCGCGAACTGCGCCGGCAAATGTATATGGCATATGACACCACAGGCTCAAAAGGCAATGAATTTGACAACTGCGACATTGTAAAAGAGACCGTAAACTGCCGTCTGGAACTCGCACGCCTGCTTGGCTATAACACATACAGCGACTATGTACTCAGCGAGCGTATGGCACAAAGCACCGACGCTGTCTTTGCAATGCTTGGCAAGCTCACATGGTCATACTTGCCCACAGCACGCAAGGAGATAGAGGAGGTCACAGCGTTTGCCAAGAAATGCGAAGGCGAGGAGTTCGACTTCCAGCCCTGGGATTTCGCATACTACAGCAAAAGGCTCAAGGAGCAAAACTTCAGCCTCACCGACGAGATGGTACGTCCCTACTTTGAGTTAAACCAGGCAATCTACGGAGCATTCTACCTTGCTACAAGGCTGTACGGCATCACATTCAAGCAGAACCACGACATCCCGCTCTTCACCCCCGACGCAAAGGTATGGGAGGTGTATGACTACGACGGCACATATCTCGCCCTGCTCTACTGCGACTTCTTTGCACGCAAGGGAAAGCATGCCGGTGCGTGGATGGACAGCATAAAGCCACAGTACAAGGATGCCGGCGGCAATGACCACAGGCCACACATCACACTGTCGACCAACTACCGCAAGCCAATGCCCGGCAAGCCCACACTGCTAAGCCACGACGAGTTCAACACACTGATGCACGAGTTCGGGCACTGCCTGCATGGCATACTCTCAAACGTCACATACCCATCGCTCTGCAGCCCCAACGTGCTGTGGGACTTTGTGGAGATGCCATCGCAGATAATGGAAAACTTCGCTACCGAGGAGGAGTTCCTGCAGCACTTCGCTTTTCACCACAAGACCGGCGACAACATCCCAGCAGATACACTGCGCAAGATACAGGAGGCGCGCAATTTCAATGTCGGATACCAGTGCATACGCCAGGTAAGATTAGGATTTCTCGATCAGGCATGGCACAATATCTCGCAACCATTTGAGGGCGATGTTCTGGAGTATGAGCACGCGGCAACCGAGGCGCTCAAGGTGTTGCCACACATTAATGGCACAGGCATAACAACACACTTCGGCCACATAATGTCGGGCGGATACGCAGCAGGATACTACAGTTATAAGTGGGCCGAAATGCTTGACGCCGACGCCTTTGCACGCTTCAAGGAAGAGGGCATAATGAACATGAAGACAGCACAGTCGTTCCGCGACGAGATACTCTCAAAGGGCGACAGCGAACACCCAATGACACTCTATCTGCGTTTCCGAGGCCGAAAGCCACAAATTGAGCCACTGCTTGAGCGCGATGGCATAAAGACCATCTGCCCACACCTGTAAAAAAGTACACACATGAACAACATCAAGAAAATATCAAAAGGCATTCTCCTTGTATTGGTGCTGCTGACAGCAGCGTCATGCAACGACAGTGACAACATTACCGAGATTTTCATTGGGCACGACTGGAAACTCACCTACATCGAGGACGGCGGGGGAAAGCGCTGGCCGCAAGGCAAGATATACAGCCTCATGTTCGGCGAGACAACCTTCAACGCCTACACCCCTACCGGGGGCAAGATCAGAGGACAATGGTCGGCAAATGGCAAGACACGCGAGTTCCGCTGCACCAGTATCCGCACCGAAGGTATCAGCGCCAATGACACCATTGCAATGGGAATGCTGCAGATGTTCAACGAAGCAACATACTATGATGGCGACATCCACTACCTGCAGATAAAGAAAGACGAAAAACACTATATGCAATTCTACAACAGATAACTATGGAAAACAAACAGCAGAAACAGCACGACCTCGACCTCAGATACTTGAGAATGGCAACCATCTGGGCCGAGAACTCATATTGCCAGCGCCGCAAGGTTGGCGCGCTCATCGTAAAGGACAAGATGATAATCTCCGACGGCTACAACGGCACCCCTGCAGGTTTTGAGAACATCTGCGAGAACGAGGACGGCTTCACAAAGCCCTATGTCCTTCATGCCGAGGCAAATGCAATCACCAAGATTGCCTGCTCCAACAACAACAGCGCGGGAGCAACAATGTACGTGACCACATCGCCCTGCATTGAGTGCGCCAAACTCATTGTACAGGCCGGCATAAAGCGTGTGGTATACAGCAACAAGTACCGGCTTACAGACGGCATAGACCTGCTCACAAGAGCCGGCATAGAGGTTGTGTACATTGACATGAACAACAGCGAAAACAGCAGCAGATGAAACGTTTCTCCCTAATATTTTTAACAACAATGTGCCTTGCGCTGGGATATTATGCCGGCACAAGCAATACACTGTCGAGAATAAAGGACACCACCTTCACTGTCAGGGAGAACAAGTTCGACGAGGTGCTGGGCATTGTTGACAATATGTACGTCGATGAGGTCAACACCGATTCCATAATAGAGAAATGCATCCCTATGATGGTTACCGAACTTGACCCTCACAGCGTCTACATTCCAATAGAGGAAGTTGAGAGCAGCAACTCCGAACTCGAAAGCAGTTTCAGCGGCATTGGCATACGCTTTACAATACAGGAAGACACCATCAACATCAGCGAGGTAATACGCAACGGTCCATCGGAGAAAGTGGGACTGCTGGCAGGCGACCGCATCATAAAGGTCAACGACACGCTCTTCGTGGGCCAGGGCATCTGCACCAACGACAAGGCAATGAAAAAACTAAAGGGTCCAAAGGGCAGTTTTGTAAAGTTGGGCATACAACGCTATGGCGAGCCCGACCTGCTAGACTTCATCATACGCCGAGACCAGATACCCGTCGAAAGCATTGAGGCCTACTATCTCATTGACAACAAATGGGGCTACATACAGGTAGAGCGCTTTGCCGAGAATACATTTGCCGAGTTCATACAGGCAATGATTGAACTGGCATACGCCAATGCACAGGGATTCATCATCGACCTTCGCGGCAATGGCGGCGGATATCTGGGCATAGCCCTTGAGATGGCCAACCAGTTCCTTGAGAGGGATGACATAATCGTGTACACCGAGGGAACCCATAACCCCAAGACCATTGAACGCGCCAACGGACATGGACTCTTCAAGGATATCCCCCTGGTGGTGCTTGTTGACGAAACATCGGCATCGGCAAGCGAAATCATCGCCGGCACAATACAGGACAACGACCGAGGCATAATCATCGGCCGCCGCTCATTTGGCAAGGGACTTGTGCAGCAGCCCATCGACCTGAATGACGGCTCACAGATAAGGCTCACCATCGCACGCTACCACACACCATCGGGACGCTGCATACAGAAGCCCTACAACAAAGGCGACAAGGAAGAGTATGACAAAGAACTGCTTGAGCGCTACAACAGAGGCGAATATTTCTCACAGGACAGCATACACCAGAACGAGTCGCTCACATACAAGACAAAGAAAGGCCGCACAGTCTATGGAGGCGGTGGTATTATGCCCGACATATTTGTGGCGGGCGACACAACCAGCGTGCCAGGATATATTGCCGAGGTATTCGCGCGCGGACTGGTTTCGCAGTTCACGCTCAAGTACAGCAACAACAACCGCCACAAACTTACCCAGTACAAGGAACATGGCACGTTGACAGCACGCCTCGATGAGATTGGACTGTTTGATGACTTTGTCAAGTTCGCCACAAGCAAGGGAGTGAAAGCAGACAGCAAGCAGTTGCATGAATCAAAGGAACTGCTCAAACACTCGCTCTACTCCAACGTAACCTACCAGTTACTTGGAATGTGCGAGCACATGAAGTTCATAAACCAGACCGACTCAACCGTGCTCAAGGCAATAGAAGTGCTTGAGGACGGCAAGGCATTCCCCTAAGAGAAAGAAATGGCGGCAGCGTGCTAAAAATATCAAAACAGCACCTCGCATTAAAATAAAAGTTGTATCTTCGCAAGCAGAAACAACAACGCGGTAATAGCTCAGTTGGTAGAGCATTGGCTTCCCAAGCCGAGGGTCGCGGGTTCGAGTCCCGTTTACCGCTCCTGAAAAAGTAATGGTCGCCATGCCAATGGTGGCCATTAGTTTTTTAGAAATGAACAATGAGAACCCGCGACCCCATTAAACAAGGAAAAGCGCAGTTTGCTGCGCGGGTTCGAGTCCCGTTTACCGCTCAACTGAAAAGCAACCACAAAAGGTTGCTTTTTGTTGTATACGCAGGCGAGAGCACGCGACCCTATAGATAAGGAAAGCGCTGCTTGCAGCGCGGTGTTCTTTCTCCACTACGTTACGAAAGCGGCAAAGCCGATTACGAGTCCCGTTTACCGCACGATTGGACAAAAGAGGAATTCTCAAAACAGGGAATTCCTCTTTCCTGT
>JAZLBZ010000084.1:0-13118 GCA_045613945.1 Bacteroidaceae bacterium | reverse complement strand
AAACAGTTTTTACTTTTCCGTTTTTATTTCGCTTTGTGCTCTCGGTTTTCCGCTTTCCGCTTTCACCTTTCCGTATAAAACCAATAAACAGCGCGGTCAACCGCGCTGTTTATTGGTTTTTATAAAAGCGGTAAATTATTCGCCCTTGATAGCAGCAACGCCGGGGAGAACCTTACCCTCGATTGCCTCGAGAAGAGCACCACCACCTGTTGAGATGTATGATACCTGGTCGGCCATACCGAACTTGTTGATGCAAGCTACTGAGTCACCACCACCGATGAGTGAGAACGCACCGTTAGCAGTTGCCTTGCCGATAGCCTCGGCAATAGCGCGTGAACCTGCTGTGAAGTTGTCGAACTCGAACACACCTGCAGGACCGTTCCAAAGGATTGTCTTTGCGTCAACGATAGCAGCAGCGAAAGCCTCCTGAGCCTTTGGACCTGCGTCCAAGCCCTCCCAACCTGCTGGGATAGCCTTTGCTGAGCAAACCTGTGTGTTAGCGTCGTTAGAGAAGTCATCGGCAGCAACGCAATCCTCGGCAAGAACAAGGTTTACACCCTTTGCCTTAGCCTGCTCCATGATGTTGAGAGCGAGGTCGAGCTTGTCGTCCTCAACAATTGAACGGCCGATTTCGCCACCCTGAGCCTTTGCGAATGTGTATGTCATACCACCGCAGAGGATGAGGTTGTCTACCTTGTCCATCAAGTTCTCGATGATACCGATCTTTGTAGAAACCTTTGAACCACCCATGATAGCGGTGAATGGGCGTTTGATGTCCTTGAGGATGTTGTCAACAGCCTGAACCTCCTTCTCCATCAAGTAGCCGAGCATCTTGTTGTCAGCATCGAAGTAGTCAGCGATAACGGCTGTTGATGCGTGACGACGGTGAGCTGTACCGAATGCGTCGTTGATGTAGCAGTCTGCGTATGAAGCGAGAGTCTTTGAGAACTCCTTCTGTGACTCCTTCATTGCCTTCTTTGCGTCGTTGTATGCTGGATCCTCCTTATCAATACCTACTGGCTTGCCCTCCTCCTCGGGGTAGAAACGGAGGTTCTCGAGCATCAAGACCTCACCTGGCTTCAATGCAGCAGCAGCCTCGGCAGCCTTTGCGCAGTCGGGAGCGAACTGAACAGCAACACCCAACTTCTCTGATACAGCGTCAACAATCTGGCTCAAAGAGTACTTTGCGTTAACCTTGCCCTTTGGCTTGCCCATGTGTGACATGATGATGAGAGCACCACCGTCAGCAAGAACCTTCTTCAATGTAGGGAGAGCACCGCGAATACGTGTGTCGTCAGTGATTTTACCCTCCTCGTTCAAGGGTACGTTGAAATCAACACGAACGATTGCCTTTTTACCGGCAAACTGGAAATTGTCAATTGTCATGATTGAAAATTATTTAGTTAATAAAATCAGTTTCCATTTTCTGCAATATTGCAAAGATATAATATTTTTGTATAAACAAGGTTATAAATTCTGGATAAAATTATGGCCATCTGTGTAAATAGTGTGCTGTCATTCTATTTTCTTTCCCAAAAACAGGAATGCTGTGTATTTGTTGCTGTCTAATATTTTTGACAGATATGTGCAGAGTACCAGTATCAATATTGACAAAAGAGGAACTATTATGAAATTAAATACCGAACTATCAACATTGTCAAAGTTGAGATATTGTTGCATAATTGTTTCCAATATGAATGTTTGAAGTATATATATGCCTATAGTATGCTCGCCGTATGTACATATCTTTTTTACAATGGCATTATGTGTGTCGGATATGCATATGTGGAACAGTGCTATGAAAAAGATTGAACCAGAGATGCCAATGACAAGTTTATATAGCCTAATGTATGCCAAGTATAGTCCTTCTAAAAATTCTCCGGTTTTCAATTTGTACATCATTGCGTATGTTGGTTGCCAAAATTCTTTACTCCAGAACAAAAGCATTACAACGAATATTGTTCCTGAGGTTATTATAATGAATTTGGTGTTCGCCTTGAATCTGTTCCAATAAGTTTTTAGGAGTATTCCAACAACAAAACAAGGGTACATTACGTCAATGTTCGTTGTGAAATATTGGATGCGCATTATATGTGGAATTTGAGAAAGTATCAGTGTGAGGGTGAATGCAACAATCTTGTATTTGCCAAAGGAATAAGATAATTTTGATAAAAGAAAACAGAAAAAAGCTGTTTTCAAAAACCAGAAAGCATATAGTAATTCAAAGTTTAATCTATAACTAAAACTGCAACTGGTAACAATGCAAAAGCCAAAGGCCATTATTAGTGATGCGGTAATGCATGGCATTAGCAATTGTCGTGCTTTGGTTGCAATGCTGGATAAAAACTCCCTTTTAAGTCCTGATACGGAAAAATATCCCGATATCATCATGAATAAAGGCATGTGAAATGAGTAAATAATGACATATCCTGTTTCATCGACATAGTCTGTGCTTAGTAGATGCTGTAAGCAATGTCCAAATATCACTAAATATATTGCAAAAAGTTTTAAAGCGTCAAATTGTTGCAGTCTCATTATATTATTATTGCCAAATTATATTATTAAATTGTTCCTCTCTTTGTCCCTTCCTTGCAAATCTCCGTCAGTCCGCACTTGCTGCACTTGGGCGAGCGTGCCGTGCAGACGTAGCGGCCGTGCAGGATGAGCCAGTGATGTGCGCGGGGTATGACCTCGCCGGGCAGGTATTTCATAAGTTCCTTCTCCACGCTGTAGGGGGTGGTGCAGCGCTTGGGCACAAGGCCTATGCGGTGGCTCACGCGGAACACGTGGGTGTCAACGGCCATAGCGCTCCTCTCCCACACGACGGAGAGAATGACATTCGCCGTCTTGCGCCCCACACCGGGCAGCGTGGTGAGTTCCTCAAGCGTGTCGGGCACCTCGCCGCCAAAGTCACTGCACAGCCTTTGCGCCATTCCCACAAGGTGCTTTGCCTTGTTGTTGGGGTAGGAGACGCTCTTTATGTAATTGTATATCTCGTCGGGGTGTGCCTGGGCCATCTCCTGGGCGGTGGGGTATCGTGCAATGAGGTCGGGGGTGACCATGTTCACGCGCTTGTCAGTGCACTGCGCCGAGAGGATGACGGCAACCAGCAGGTCGAACGGCGTGGTGTAGTCGAGTTCCGTCTCGGCCACCGGCATGGCAACCTCAAAGTATTCTATTACCTTATTATATAGTTCCTTCTTTTTCATAGTATGTTGTCCAGTTCTTTGCGAAGATAATTTTTAGCACTTGTTTCTCAAAATTTATAAAGTGAAAAAGTGTTTACTCCTAATTGGTGTGCTTTGGTTTTTTAGTTAAAAATTTGGATTCATAAATAAAATTCTTACCTTTGTGTCGAACTCTCGTAGTCTTGTTTGGTTATACTATTATGTTAATCGACGGGGTTATTATTAATTGATAGTTCACGCCGAGCCTGATGTTGATTTATATTACGCATAAGGAGGTTGAGAAGGTGGGGATTTGAGAGTTTGACATATAAAGGCGTTTACAGCGCTCTGTTTAAGACGGACTGGAATCTTGCAAATTTTAAGTTTATTATAGTCTTGAACTTAGCAACGTAGATGTCCTCGGGTGTGATTTTATCACCACTACAGCCTTTTACGGGCGAAGTGTGCCATTTCCTGAATGGCGCATACGGGGGAGTATGTGGTTATAATCATATCGGCGTGGGCTCTAACGTTGTCTGTTCAACTATAATAGGCAATGCAAGAGCCTCAGTTCGTGGAATAGGCAACAGACGATTCCACGCTTTTTTATGCCTGTAGTTGAACGGACTAAGTTAGGGCTCGATATGAAAACACACAACACCGCAGATTATGTAAAAACACCCAATTCCTTCGGCGTGTTTCCACGATACCGTTTCTCGGGTATCACTTTTACCCTTAAATCTTTTATAACAATTATGTTTTTTGTCTGCAGTTTGAATGCTGCGGCTAAAGAAAAAGACTTCTGGGATTATGAGGTCACTTGTGCTGGCTATTCAGCCGATTATGATATCCTCAAAGTGACGGTTGTAGTTTCTAAAAAGAAAGATATTACTGACGCGGTTGCTAAGCAATGCGCTTTGCATGCTGTTATGCTGAAAGGCTATCAGGGAAACTCTGGCTATTCATCGCAGCCTCCAATCATAACTAACCTCAAGGATGAGGACCTGCCCTATGTCAATGATTTGTTGTTGAAGGGATATACCAAGTATGCCCAGGGCATTGGTGTTTCTTTGGGAGTCATTAGAATGAAAAAGGGATACAAGGTTACAACTACAATAAAGGTTGCAAGAAAACTTTTGCGTAAAGATCTTGAAAATGCCGGTATTATCAAAAAGTTGGGATTCTAAAATTATGACTATGATACGTGTGATATTCACTTTTGTTATGTGTGTTGCACTTTCGTGCAGCTGTTTTGCACAACAAGCGAAAAAGCCATCCATCATGGTAGTGCCAACAGATGTGTGGTGCCAAGAGAGAGGCTTTTGGGACGTATATGAGAACCTGGGTGACTTTGAGGGGTATCCTAATTATCAGCGAGCGGTACAGGATAGCCGTGAACTGATGCTTGTCATTTCTGAAATAAATGCTCTTTTTAAAGAGCGGAGTTATGGTGTCAAGGACTTGTCTGCGTCCATAAAAGCCATCGCTCAAAGAAATGCAAGAAACACATTGACAATGTCCAAGAGTGGTAACGGGTTGTCTGTCTCTTCATTGGATGAACTGAACAGGCAGGTAAAGGCTGATATTATAGTAGAGATTGACTGGAGTGTCAATGTTGTGGGGCCAAAGCAGAGCATTACCTACAATATCAGAGCGCTGGATTCATATACACATAATCAGATTGCAGGTGCACAGGGTACCGGCAGGCCGCAATATACCAATGAACTTCCACTGTTGTTGCGTGAGGCCGTCGTTGCAAATATGGACAACTTCCTGTGCCAGTTACAGGCTCATTTTGACGATTGTGTAGAGAATGGACGAGAGGTCGTTATTGAAGTCGGGGTTTTTGACAATGCCTCAGGGATTGACCTTGAAACAGAATATGACGGGTATGAATTGCGTGAGATAATTGAGAGGTGGCTGGATGAGCACACCGTCAATAGCCAATATACAACGGTTGAAAGTACCGAGAATATAATGTTGTTTGAAGGGGTTAGAATTCCTTTGTTGAAAAATAATAAGCCGCTTGATGCAAGCGGGTTTATCAATGAACTCCGTAGGTTCTTGAAAAATACATATGGCATTGAATCAAAGAATAATGCTCCTTCTTTGGGATATGCACAAATGATAATTGGCGAAAAATAAATTATTGTATTATGAAAAGGTTTTTCTTAATAATTGCTTTAGGACTAACTTCGTTAATTGCTTTTTCTCAAAATTGCGATGTCGCGCTGCAGGTAATAGTGTCCCCATCTTCAAATGGCGTCAGTTATCCTCAGGTAGATAGTTTCTTGTTCAATAAACTGCAGAGCCTGATTGCAGACAGTAATGGGGGAGGCGCGCTGACGAGTGACCAGTTTGCTATAGTGTCCTCTTATGATGTCCTTGACAAACAGATTGTCAGCGGTTCGCCAACCAAGATTGTGTACAGTCTTAGCCTGTCACTGTATATTGTGGATTTAAGGGAGAATAAAGTGTTTTCTTCGTTCAATGCAGAACTTAAGGGAGTTGGAAACAACGAAACAAAAGCGCTGATCAACAGTTTTAAAAGCGTTAATTTGGGTAATGCTCGCATCAAGGATTTTATTGCAGATGGCAAAGGTAAAATCATTGCTTATTATGACAAGAATTATCATAAAATAATAGCCAAGGCGAAGGCTGATGCTTCGATGAAGAATTTTGATGCGGCAATATACCGTTTGTTGAATATCCCCGAATGCAGTGTGGGGTATGAGGCGGCGTTGGAACTCCTGCCTGTTATATATAAGCAGTTTGTGAATCAGCATGGTAATGAGAACCTGGCACAAGCACGTGCTGCCTGGTATGCATCTCCAAACAGTGATGGTGCCTCAATTGCAGGTCTTTTCCTTTCAGAAATATATCCTGACGCGGAGTGTTACAATGAGGCGATGTCGCTCTTTCAGGACATTAAAAAACAGATGGGCGAGGAGTGGAAGTTTATGATGAAGCAATATGATGATGTTTTGGAAATGGAACGCTTGCGCATGCAAATAATGAAAGAGATAGCCATGTCGTATGCCAATAATTTACCTGATGAGACTGTAAATGTTTTTTGGAAATAGTATAAATCAATAAAATTGAAATTAAAATGAAGAAGTTTTTTTTAGTGGCAGTTCTTTTAATTGCCGCAGTTTATGCTCAGGCGCAGTACAAGATTGGTGATATCTGCCTGGTTGGAGGTGTTAAAGGAATGGTTGTTGATGTTGATGAAACCGGTTATCATGGTTTGATTATGTCGCTCGAAGAATCGGATGAGGATTGGATTGAGGATAAATCGCTTGCTGTTGAGACCAATGCCTTCTATGAGGATGACGGTATGAAGAATATGCAAGCAATAGAGAGGTATGTTGTTGAAAATAACCTTTCTTGGGATTGTTTCCCATTGTTCAAGTGGGCTCGCTCATTGGGTAACGGATGGTATATACCTGCACGTGAGGAACTGATGACCATTTGGAAAAACATGAATGGTGGCAACCTTGACTTTAACAAGGAGGGTAGAGCGTTTTGGAAAGCTTACAATAAAGTGATTAAGGAGAACGGAGGTGACCAACTGTTCTGTAAGAATTTTTCTACCAGTGGCTTTAAGATGCTGTGTGGCATGATTTCATCTACCGAAACAGAAGGTGGCAAGGTCTATGTTATCAACACTGAGAAGGGACGTAATCTTGTAAATCATCCTTTTGGCGCGCCAAAAGTGAAAATTGTGGAATATACTATTGGCAAGAAGTCTCATCGTAGCGAGGGAGATCCTCTGGGTATGAAGCGTGTGTTGCGTTTTGATGCAAGGGCTGTGTATAAATTCTAAGCCTGATATATGAGAACTTTTGTATTCGCATTATTCCTTTCGTTCTGTTGCACTTACCTTGATGCGCAGGAATTCACAGTAAAGAAAGGCGATATCCTTGTGGTGAACGGGGTAAGGGGAATCGTGTTCAGTGTTGACGAAAGTGGATGTCATGGCACAATGATGAGCGTCAAGGCTTTTAGGGCGAAAGGCCGGACTTTCTGTACCAAACCATCGTTGCTCAAGAATATCTCAATGTCAAGCACGACAGATGGCAAGGCTAACACAGAGGAACTCTTCTCTTATGTTGCCGAAAACAATATTGAACTTTCACGATTCCCAGTATTCAACTGGTGCCGTTCGCTTGGTGAAGGTTGGTACATTCCATCTATTGAAGAACTGAAGGTCTTTGTCAATTATTGGCTTGGCAATGATGACCTTGAGGTTGATTGGGGCGACGAAGAAGATGTGGCCATTGAGGATGATGGGGTTGCACAGACTAAGAAGGTTAACGAGATAATTATGGATGCCGGTGGAATCCCTTTTCTCAATGGCGTGTTTTCCTCTACTTTGTCTGATGAGAAGAAGGTCTCTCTCTTTGAGTATAATAAGGGGAAGGGAGAGTGGCGCTTTTCGGCTCAAAGGGTTTCATGGGTGGATGAGTTTACCAATGGACGTGCTTTTTATGATTTCTGATGCGATGAAAAAACGTTTGTGCTTTTTGCTTTGTATTCTCTTGTCTTGTATTGCCGAAGTCTCTTCTCAAGAGGTATTCCGTTATCGCAAGAGTTCGTTGTATTCAATAATGCTGAAACACGAGAATCTGGAGTTTTGTGAGGAACTGGTAAACTGTTTCAATAAAATTCCAATTCCTGAAAAATTCAATGACCACAACCTGCCTATTCGTGTGTTCAAGGCCGGTATCCAGGAGGTTAAAAAAGGAAAAAATGCATCAAACCAAAAAACATATATTGATGCACTACTCAAGCAGAATGCGATAGCAAGGCGATTGGTTGCCAAATGGTATAATCGTTCAAAGGACGGTGCCTTTAACCTTGATTTGATTACCGAAAGAGGGTACTGCAATGTCTTGGCCGATGATGTCGCAAAGCAAAAACATACATTCGATACTCAGTCGGATTTGATATTGAGCACAGGTGAAGAGCTTATAGGACATACCTATGTACTTGTAAACGATATTGAGTATGTTGACAAGAGAGCAAAAAAAGAGGAGCGAATGTCTGTTGCAATTGCAGTGGGTAGTGCTGTTCCGGTAGTAGGTATGGTGACACTAGGGGCTGCCGGGGCCTTGGCGCATGAGTATTCGGGTTTTGAGGTGAACGTGACATCCTACCTGTACAGGCTATGCTGGGATACAGACGTTCAAAATGCTTTTTATGTACATTACTACACCGAAAAAGCAGACCAGGCCAAAAAGATAGCATTTAATAAGGAAAAAGAACTTTTTTCTTTGGAATATGTCGGTTGCCAAACAGTGCAAAGCCAAAATACCAATCTGAAGGGTATTGATGACCGTGAACAACAGATTCGAAAGGTATGTACGCGTGCTATTGATAAGTCAATAGCATTGTTGCAGAAAAAGCATCCGGAATTTAGAGTAAGGACTCCGTTGGCAAGCGTCTCTCCAATAACTGCCAAAATAGGACTTAGAGAGGACGTGACAGAAAGTTCGCTTTATGAAGTACTTGAAGTGATTCCGCAAAGTGACGGGCACATAGCATACAAGCGTGTGGCAACAATAAGACCAAAAAAGAATATTATTTGGGACAATCGCTATTTGGCAGAATTTGAAGATGATTATAATAACTCTATTCAAGCAACAGAGTTTGAACTTGTATCCGGCTCAATTCCGTATGACGGTCTACTTATAAGAGAAATTGATGTTGATTAACTTTTTTAAATATTATCTATTAATTAAAAAACAATTACTATGAAAAAGGTAAAGTTATTTTTCTTGTCTTTGATGACAATTGTGATGTGTGGTTTGACAACAAGTTGTGACCCAAATGAGGTTGTAGGCGAAGTTATGGATTGGAACGAGTACTACATTTCTTTGGACGCCGTTGAGACAAATCTTTTAGATGCATCTGGAAATTCGTTGGCTGATGCGATTTATGAAGAGTTCAAGTTTGACAAGAACGGCACTAAAACTCAAAAGTTGGGTAAAATGTCGGATGATACTGCAAGAGAGACATTTAAACTTTCTTGTGATAATATCGAGGCTGCGTACAAGGCTGCTTATGACGGTGTATTGATAGAAGGTGGTATTATCAAGTACTATTTGTCATTGAGAGTTCATACAAGCGATGGCGGTAAACTTGAAACCAGAACAATTACAATCCAATAATACGGTATTGAAAACAATTCAATGCATATTGATTTTCTTTTGTGCCATGTGCTTGAATGCACAGGCACAAAAGATTTATGTTGTTTCTGTTGGTATTGCTGATTATAAAGAAATCAATGATTTAAGATACACGGAGAATGATGTCGTGGCGTTTAATCATATAATGTCTAATTATACCGACGAAATATATACGCTTCTCGGCTCGCAGGCAACACATGCCAGCCTAATCAATAATATCAGGGCTGTTTTTGCTAAGGCAACTGCTGATGACACTGTAATCTTCTTCTTTAGCGGTCATGGGTATGAGGGTGGTTTCTGTTGTTATGATATGAAACCACGTTCATATATAGGTGGCATAAGTTATAAGGAGATACAGATTCTCTTCCGCAATTGTCGCGCCGGTCGCAAGATGGTGTTTGCCGATGCGTGTTTTAGTGGCGGATTGAGCCAACAAAAAACACAACTGACGGTGCAGTCTGTGCAGAATAGTGAAGTTGCCTATTTCTTGTCGTCAAAGTTTGATGAGACATCGCTTGAGTTGCCAAATGGCCCCAATGGACTTTTTACTTATTTTTTGACGCAAGGACTATGTGGCGGCTCTGATTCAAACGGAGACCATAAAATATCACTGCAGGAGATATATGAATTTGTCTATTCAAATGTGGTGTCTTATGTCAACAGAATTCCACACAATCAGCATCCCACTATTTGGGGGAAATATAATAAATCCATGATTGTCGTAGACTAAAAACAATACAATGAAACTATTGAATAAAATAATGAAAAAACTGTTATTGACTTTTGCTCTTCTCGTTGCGGCGATGACGGGAACAGCACAAATTGAATCGGGTTTCAGATCCGGATTTTCAATAAGTGGTAGTGTTAATTCAATGACGAACTTGGATGCCGATAAAATGATGTTCGGTTACAGGCTTGGCTACATGCTTGATTACAATTTTTCTGAACTGTTTTATCTTGGTACCGGATTGGAACAGACATTGAAGGGTACTACTTTTGATGATGGAAGTACGCCTCTCAGATACTTTAATTTGCAATTGCCTGTAAATGTAGGTGGTCGCTTGCCTTTAGGTAAAAAGAATACATATCTCTTTGCTCAGGCTGGTCCTTATGTATCATATGCTTTCGCTACCACTAAATATAATATTTTTGGATATGGAGAAATAGAAGGTGAACGCTTTGACTGGGGGTTGGGTGTAAAGGCCGGTGTTGAATTCAAATATATCCAAATACATTTGGGATACGATTTTGGATTGGCAAAGGTTTGGAAATATGCGCTCGATGACAATGTAAGGAATAATTCTTTCTATTTTGGTATGTCTTTCTTGTTTTGATGAAAGTCTATATAAAGCAACAATGGCGACCGATTCGGTCGCCATTGTTGCTTTATTATACTATAAATTCCCTAATCTCGCAGTTGCCGAAGAGGGTGACATCGCGGTGTGTCACTCCTTTTATCTCCGCTTCCATGATGCGGCAGAAGAATCCGTGACTGAAGGCGAGGATTTTCTTTCCGGGGTACTCGCGGCGTACCTTGTCGAGGAACTTGTGGGCGCGCTCCTTCATCGACTCCTCGGTCTCGACAGTCTCGTTATATACCGCTCCCTTTATTGGGGTGCCGGCAAGGTTGCCCAGGTCGCGCTCGCGCAATAGTGGCTCTTTTATAAAGGTGCACTCAATACCCTCGAGTGCAATCTCTGCTGTGTCGAGGCAGCGCTTGAGGTCGCTGCAGAGTACAACGTCAAACTCCAGTTGGGCGATGCGTGGGCGCAAGGAGTGTGCCTGTTCAATGCCAAGTTCCGAGAGGTGCCCGGGTGTCTGTCCCTGGAACAGTCCCTTTGAGTTCTCTATTGTCTCGCCGTGGCGGGTCATGTATATGGTTGTTGCCATTAGAGTTAACGGTTTGTGTCATCCCGAGCCTTGTGTGAGGGATCTCAAAAGAGGATGTTGAGATATCTCACGTCCGTTCGATATGACAAACGAAGAATTTAGTTTGCGCTCTCAAAGAGTTTTAGGAAACGTACGTCGTTCTCACTGAAGAGACGAAGGTCCTTCACCTGGTACTTGAGGTTGGTGATGCGCTCGATGCCCATACCGAATGCGTAACCCGAGTATACCTTGCTGTCGATGCCGCAAAGTTCGAGTACGTTGGGGTCAACCATACCGCAGCCAAGAATCTCAACCCAGCCTGTGTTCTTGCAGAATGGGCAACCCTTGCCGCCGCAGATGTTACAGCTGATGTCCATCTCGGCACTTGGCTCGGTGAATGGGAAGTATGATGGGCGCAGACGTATCTTGGTGTCCTTGCCGAACATCTCCTGTGCAAAGAGAAGAAGTACCTGCTTGAGGTCAGTGAACGATACGTTCTTGTCGATATAAAGACCCTCCAACTGGTGGAAGAAACAGTGTGCACGGTAACTGATGGCCTCGTTGCGGTATACACGACCCGGAGCGATGATGCGGATTGGGGGCTGGCTTGTCTCCATCACGCGGCTCTGCACGCTGCTGGTGTGTGTGCGCAGGATGATGTCGGGGTGAGCCTCGATGAAGAATGTGTCCTGCATGTCGCGTGCGGGGTGATCCTCGGCGAAGTTCATTGATGAGAACACGTGCCAGTCGTCCTCGACCTCGACACCGTTGGCAATTGAGAAGCCCAAGCGCGCGAAGATGTCGACAATCTCGTTCTTTACAATTGACAATGGGTGGCGTGTGCCAAGTGTGGTGGGGTAGGCGGGGCGTGTGAGGTCAATCTCGCACTGTGCCTCCTCCTTGTTCTCAATCTGCTCCTTGAGGGCGTTGAAGTGATCCTGTGCCGCGTTCTTCAACTCGTTGATCTTTACGCCAACCTCGCGCTTCTGCTCGGCAGGCACTTCGCGGAACTCGGCCATGAGGCCGTTGATGATACCTTTCTTGCTCAGGTACTTGAGGCGCAGAGCCTCCAACTCTTCGGCATTAGTTGCTGTAGATGCTGCTATCTCCTGGAGCAAACCGTCTATTTTTTCTATCATAATAGTGTGCTTTTTTATAATAATGTGCAAAGGTAAACAAAAACGGTGTAAAAAACGAAATAAAATGGAATAATATCTTTTTTTGTTGGGGCGTGATAAAATCTGTGAAAAAGTTTTGACATTGGATAATTTTTTTTCAAATTTGCGAGGAATAGCGGAATTGAAATCAGTGTATAAAGGCCGGATGTGGCCTATTTCGCTGTTGTTGTTAAAAAGAATTGCCATATGGAATTGGAAATTAAAAAGATAGATAAGCAGGTTGAGGATTTGCTTGCGCGCCTTGCGCGACGCTTCTCGGCCGAGGATATACAGCGAATAAGCGATGCCTATTATCTTGCACGCGAGGCACACAAGGAGCAGCGCCGCAAGTCGGGCGAACCATATATAATGCACCCTGTTGCGGTGGCAAGGATTGTTGCCGAGGAGTTGCGTCTTGGTGCAAACCCCATAATTGCAGCCTTCCTGCACGATGTTGTTGAGGATACACCATATACTGTTGAGGACATAAGCGAACGTTTCGGCGACGACGTGGCCTTCCTGGTGAATGTTGTTACAAAGAAGAAAAAGAAGACAACGAATGCCAAGTCATCTAGCCAGATTGACAACTACAAGCAGATGCTTGACTCGCTGCACTACGATATCCGCGCCCTGCTCATCAAACTATCGGACCGACTGCATAACATGCGCACCTTGAGCAGCATGCGCCCCGCCAAGCAGATGAAGATTGCCGGCGAGACGGATTACTTCTATGC
>JAZLBZ010000083.1:0-5683 GCA_045613945.1 Bacteroidaceae bacterium | reverse complement strand
CAACCAATGCCTTTGCGGAGAGTTTCAATGCAAAAATAAAATCTTTCAGGGCTCAACTAAGAGGAGTTACGGATATCAAGTTTTTCTTCTTTAGATTGGCTAAACTTTTTGCGTAGCCCCCCAACTTTTGCTGGTGAGCCGCAAAAAGGTGTGGGTAATTATTGGTTTTCTATTCCCTTGATAGCTTTTACACTTAATCGGTTATCTTATATTCTTTTTGTAGTCTTGCTTTCTGTACTTTTTTTTAAAAAAGTACCAAAAACGGGGCAGTCGTGTACGGCATTCGGTGCTTCCTTTGTTTAAGAGTTGCCTTGCAACATCTTTCAGTCGGTTCACCCCTCGCCACTCGCAGTTTGTCGCAATGCTTGGGGTGGCAAGAACTCGCTGCGCTCACACATCATGCCACCCGCTCCCAAGCATTGCTCGGCTGCTCACTGTGCCTCCCAACGCTGCCCTTCCGCCCTTGGCGGGGGATTACCTTTGCAATGAATAGTCGCACAATTCGCGAACTTTACTGCGTAAAACGGTAATGTCAAAGAAAACCGGCACTGTGTGAGCAACAGTCATTGTTAGCGGCAAATGAGGAAAAAGAATGGGTGATGTCTGAGCGGTGCATTAAGACGATGATGTTCTTGCGTGAAAAGCGAGTTCTCCCATTCCCGAATTTACCGCGTCAAGACAATGACGGCAAGAATAAAGCGACTGAGGGATGTCGCTTGCGACTCGCGAACAAAGCTTTATTCGACTTGAGAACTCTGTGCCGGGCGTTTTTGGTGCTTTTTGCGCGACAAAAAGCACGTATAGAAAGGCTTGAAGGAAATACAAGTGAACGATTAAGGTTGGGATTAGCCGTTGAATATAATGGCATGCGAAAGCGATACCCACACTAAATTCATGTCCAGTCATATACATTATATAATATAAAGAAAGGGTGCCGCGTGGCACCCTTTCAAACATCATAAAAAGTCATGCAGTCCCTATATTGTAAATTCCACAATTCTTTCAATCAACCACCACCGTCACAACTGAACGCGCCGGTATTGACAATGCATCCAACCGCTGTTTGCCCACATATTGCAAATCCTTGTCAATGGAAGTCACATACAACTTTCCTTTGCGGGCGTTGTCACATTCCAAGGATATACATTTGTCCTCATCTGCATAGTTGACAATGACAGTGACAACCTGGGAGCCGTCGGTATATGACGAAATCATCAGCGAAGTGGCAGCCTCAAGCGGTGTTACTTCCTTACCCACGGCACGCACATCAATTCTGCGCATGCCGGGGCGTACAAAGAAACTATAGTTGGCTGTAGCCCAGAACATCTTTGTAGTCACTACCCTGCCATCATATTTCACATCCTCGCCAGTCAAGCCTTCCAACGGCAACAGCTGCAAAGGGACATCCTCGTTCAACGACACCGCAGTCCACCATTGCCATGCCGAAGCATTTGCAACAGCAAGGTTGGTGTGGATGAGACGCGCCACATACAAACCAAGGTTTATGCTCTTTACCGGCGATGGCGGCATCGTGATCTCCTCATTCTTCTCCAGAATACAATATTCCGACGCCCAGAATTTTGTATTATGTCCATTCCCGGCTAGCGAGTCCCTTACCTGTGTACGTATATCAACCAAAAGACTTGGAGGATAGGCGGTCCAATAGTCGTGGGCAGCAAGACAATTATAGAGGTTCTTGAAACCCATGACACTGTATGCCCCATCGTCATAGAACATCGAGCAGATAATGTCATCGGGAGTCTTTTCATTGGCATCCACCTCGAAGAGCATCTTCATCTCGCCCATTTCGGGTACAATGATTTTTGCATCTACTCCTTTTTCCGATATTTCCTTGTCCAGTTCTGCAACCACCTTATATATATCGGCCTTGGTGGCAAAAGTACCCTCTTGCCAACTGTTGGTGTGCCACTCTACGTTGGGCTCGTTCAGCGGGCTTACATATTTTATATTATAGCCGTTCTCTCTGAAGTGCTGCACACTACGCACAAGAAAACGGGCAAAATCGTCAAACTTGTCATCCTGCAGGTTTATACATATATTGTCGCCCGAGAGTGTAGAACCTGTCCGGGTCATAAAATATGGAGGCGAATTTGTAAAGAAGAGAAAATCATTCACTCCCCTTTCCCTTGCAGCATTCATGAACCACTGCTGTCCGGCCTGTTTTGTAAAGTCATAGGAGCCGTCGGGCGACATGAAACACTCGGTTCTGTTCCAAGTACTCGTGACCTCGTTATTTTCCCGATTCTCATACCTGCCGGCACCAATGTTCACTCGCCAATTGGTCAAAGCCATACCAACAGGGTTGCCATCCTTGTCAAATTCACGTTTGAAAAGCAAGTCGGCAATATACTCCTTCTTCTCCCGCGGCCAATTCTTGCCCACAAAATCCATGCGCCATGCATCGGACGCACTGAAATTGTCTATCTGCTGATATTTGACACTTTTATCAATGACATAGGCTGTAGTTTCCTGGGCTTTGAGGCCAACGGGCATAGACAGAAACAAAACCGACAACAGAAACAGAAGATATGGCATTCTCATAATTCAAAGTTATTGACAGTTTAATAATTGAGTAATGAAGTAAACACAAAAATAAGCAAAATCACTGATTATAAAAGCAGTGATTTTGCTTATTTAGTTCATACCGTACACAGTTCACACTTTGAGGAACAGTTTTGCGCGGTACATCACCTTCAAAATCAAGAAAACAATCAAACTGTTGCACAGCGTGAGCAGCACTGGGTACCACCCGCCAACATATTGTTCCATGCCATAGAGTAGCGACTGGGCAATGCTGCGGAAGTTTATCATCTCCCCAATGAGATATGCCGTTATTGCGTTGCAACCAAAACAGAGCAGCCACCCCCACCCTTTCGTGCGACCTTTTACATCAATCCACCAATAAAAGAGCGCAAGCAGCAGATAGCACCATCCCGCACTGTAGAGCGCAAAACTTGCAGTCCATATACGCTTTATAATAGGCTGCGCCATGCCGCACAGCAGGCCTGCAGCCAGCAGCACTGCACCTGCAGTAAGCAGCCTGCGCGCCGTCGCCAGGCGGTCGCCATTTCCATGTCTTGTCATATATCCCGCAAGACTGCCAAGCGCTACAGTGCAGCAGAACGTAAGGCTACTCCACAGCCAGGTATAATCGTACCAGGCGGCAAACTGCACACTTCCATCGGCGGCTACAATGCTGCCGTCGCGGAAACGCCCAAGCACAGCCTTGTCAACCATTGCTGCAAAATTACCTTGCGCGCTCCAGTCACCACACAAATGCATTGGAACAGAATACACTACCAGCAACACAGCAATTGCAGCAATCTGCTGCCCAGGTTTCAGGTAAAGCACCATTGGAACAGTGAGCAGATAGCCAACAGCAATAGCCTGCAGGGTATTGCTATAGACATACACCCTGTCTGGGTTTAGCGCAAGGATATTACCCTGCACCAGCATGCCAAGCAGGAAGAGCAGCGCAAAGCGCTTTAGCACGCGCGCCCACACCTTAAGGCCGCCATTCTGCATCCTGTACTTTGGCAAGGAGTATGGCATTGTCACACCCGACATAAAAAGGAAAAGCGGCATCACCAGGTCCCACATTCGCATGCCCTCCCACTGAGCGTGGTCGAGTTGATAGAGAACTGTACTGTTCAATGCCGCGCAATCAATCTGTCTCAAAACAGCAACTAGCACCGGCTGCAGCACAACAAGCAGAAAAAGGTCAAGGCCACGTAACACATCGAGCGACAGCAGGCGTTTATTTTCATTCATAGTTTTTCAAGATAAAATCAGCACGCGCCCGGCGCGTGCTGATTGATTGTTCTTGTCATATCGAACATTTGTGAGATATCTCAATCATTTCAGAGATCCCTCCCTTTGGTTCGGGATGACATATACACGAAATTACTTTACAAGCACCTTTTTGCCATTTACAATGTAGACGCCGGGAGCCGAAATCTGCTCAAGTTTACGACCTGCGAGGTCATAGACAGCCTTAGCCTCTCCGTTTTCTGTTTTCACCTCTTCAATGCCAGTTGTATTTGTCACAGCAAGAAGTACGTCTATAATCTGACCACCGTTCTGTTTGAAATCGCCAAACTTGCCGTCAGCATCACCCTGTGGGTCAATGCTACACCAGTCCTGCTTGAAACGCATGCGGTATGTACCAGCCTCTGAAGGAGCTGTGAATGCAGGAATAGCAGGTTTGTTACGGTTGTTGCCAGTGATTACATCACCAACGCTGTTCCAACCGCTCTCGTCACTTGAAGAGTTGTTATTGTAGAATGAGTATGCAACAAGGTCACCTGCAGGAGCGTAGTTACTACCCTCGGCAATAGAAGCTGTGAAGCCGTCACCCTCCTTGTCAATGAACACGCTGAAGTGTACCCACGAACCGGCAGCGTCAACACTTGCAGTCACTGTCTCACCCGGAGCTGCAACAAAGTAAACAGGCTCGTCAACACTTGCCATGTTCACATAGTCGAGGCCCTTGTCTGTTGCAGTGAGCTCGTATGTTGATACACCGTGGAATTCGCTTGAAAGGCTCACGCTGTTAACATTACGGTCGTTACGTGACTTGTTGCCGATGTTGCGTGGCTCATATACGTCGAACTCCTCAACAGTGATAGCCACCTCGCCACTGAATGCATCGCCAACAGCAGCGCCTATCACAACACCTTCAGGGATAACAACTGTGTAGTCACCGGGGGTTGTAATCTCGGTCTCAAGAACCAAAGTCAGCACCTTGCCCTCAACAGTGTATGTTGCATTTGCAACAACCTCGCCCTCAGCATCCTTCACAACAACCGCAGTTGCAGCCTCGGCAGCAACAACTTCCTTGTTGAATGTAATCTCAACTGTAGAAAGTGAGTAGATATCCTCGCTTGGAGAAACAGACTTCACAACAATTGCCTCGGGAGCAGTGATTGTGAAAGCAAGTTCGCCAGAGAAAGCCTTGCCATCGCTTGCACGTGTGATAAGACCCTCAGGGATAACCAATGTATACTCACCTGGAGCGCTAACCTTTGTGCTCAGAGTAACTGTGAGTTCGGCGCCCTTGACAACATAGTTAGAGATGCCGCTTGCAACGCTGTTGCCCTGCTTGAACTTCATGAACTTGCTCATCTCGTATGGGTTGAACTCACCTGCAGCCTCGCTGTTGAAATTAATCTTAATTGTCTCGATTGCCTCGGCCTTCTTTGGAGAGTAGTCTAAAACCTCAAAAGGAACCTGCGAAGGGTCGCTGTTCACACCATCGAATGCAAACAGGCTGCTACCTGGCAATGTAACTGTCAACTGCTGGTCGATATCAATAGCAACACCCTCGGTCAAACCGCTGAGAGCATCCTGCACCTTGAATGACTTGTTAAGGATAATAGCACCCTTGATGTTTGCAGGAATTTCCAATGCCTCACGCAATGTAAATGTGAATGTCTGTGCATTGTTTGCACCGTTGCGGAGAGCAAGTGTAGCCTTCGCACCGTTCCATGATGCCCAACCGTAAACCTGCTGTTGGCTACCTGTCCAAGGATTGCCACCTACCCAGTGAGCATCGGGCAATACATCGGCATTCTTCTTCTGCCATGCAACACACTCAGCGAGGTCGGCCCAAAGCTTGCCATCGCCAACAGTGTTCATCAACTCATAGTCGGCATAAAGCTCA
>JAZLBZ010000082.1:0-34677 GCA_045613945.1 Bacteroidaceae bacterium | reverse complement strand
GATGGAACCGTAAAGGGGGGACTTGGCAGTGCGGTTGCCGAATATATGGCACATAACGGCTACACCCCGAAAATAAAGATTCTCGGTATCCCCGATTCGTTTGTTGAGCACGGAACCCCCGAACAACTTTACAAGATTTGCGGAATGGATGCAGAGAGTGTCATGAACGCCATTATGGAGTTCAAGCGTAACTGAATGCATTGCTTGGTTATATAAAAACTGATTTTATGAGAATAGACATTGCCGGCGCCGGTGCTGTTGGAACACACCTCGCCAAGATGCTTTCTTCCGAGAATGAAAATGTGGTTCTGCTAGATGAGAGCGACGAGAGATTGAGCAAGATGGAGGCCTCGTTCGACCTCCAGACAATTGTTGGCGACCCCACAAAAATCTCCGCACTCAAAGACGCAGGCGTGAGCGGTGCCGACCTCTTTGTGGCGGTAACCCCTGATGAGAGCCGTAATATAACATCCTGTATCCTTGCTCACTATCTTGGTGCAGCAAAGACCATTGCCCGAATTGACAATTACGAGTACCTGCTCCCAAAGCACAAGGAGTACTTTGCATCGCTTGGTGTCGATTCGCTCATCTATCCCGAACAGCTCGCTGCCGAGGAGATTGCCACCAGCATCAAGCACAGTTGGATGCGCCAGATGCTTGAATTTGGCGGCGGTGCCCTTGTAATGGTTGGCGTGAAGGTGAGGGAGAATGCTGCGATAATCAATACCCCGTTCAAGGACCTGCCCAACGATATACCATATCACATTGTTGCCATGCAGCGCGGTGATGAGACCATAATCCCGCGTGGTAATGACTGTATAGTCCCCAATGACATTGTCTGCTTTATGACAACAAAGGAGAATATTCCTTACATCCGTCAAATCTGCGGCAAGGAACAGTTCTCCGAGGTGAAGAGCATCATAATAATGGGTGGCAGCCGCATTGCGGTGCGCACAACCAAACTCATTGCACACGATATCGACGTAAAAATCATTGAGAGCGACCTCAACCGCTGTCACAGGCTGCTTGAACTTGTTGACGATGAGGTAATGGTCATTAACGGTGACGCACGCGACCCCGAACTCTTGCGCAGCGAGGGTATCGCCAACACCGATGTCTTCATTGCCCTGAGCGACAATTCCGAGACAAACATCCTTGCCTGTCTTGCAGCAAAGCGTGCGGGAGTGTGCCGTGCCGTCTCAGAGATTGAGAACATCGACTACATATCAATGGCCGAGAAGATGGATATCGGTTCGGTCATCAACAAGAAGAAACTTGCCGCAAGTACCATATTCCAGATGATGCTCAAGACCGATGTCTCAAGCGTAAAGTGCCTCACATTCATCCAGGCTGTCGTTGCCGAGTTCCCTGTGCACGAGAACGCCCTCATTACTCGCAAGCCTGTCAAGAGTCTTGGCTTGCCCGATGGCGCAAACATCGGTGGTCTCATACGCAACGGCGTGGGTATTCATGTAACCGGTAATACAATGATAGAACCCGGCGACCATGTAATTTTCTTCTGCCTTGAGAGCGTGCTCAAAAAACTGGAAAAATATTTCAAGTAACGTATGTTTCATCCTAAAGTAATATTCCGCATTGTAGGAATCCTGCTCTTTATTGAGGCCGCATTCCTTTTGGGAAGCATAGGAGTCTCCCTTTTCTATGGCGAGAATACCGTCAAGCCGCTTTTGTATTCGTCCGGAATCATTGCCCTGGTAGGCCTTCTGTTTGTGACGCTTTGCAAGGGTGGCGAAAGGACTGTATCGCGCAAGGATGGCTATGTGGTGGTGACTCTTTGTTGGGTCATCTTCTCCCTGTTCGGAACACTTCCTTACATACTCACAGGCAGCATACCATGCTTTACCGACGCCTTCTTTGAAACGATGTCGGGATTCACAACCACAGGTGCTACAATTCTTGAGAATATAGAATCGTTGCCAAAATCAATCCTCTTCTGGCGAATGATGACACACTGGGTGGGCGGCTTGGGTATTGTATTCTTTACCGTAGCGGTGTTCCCGATGTTCGGTCTAAACGATATAAATATCTTCTCGGCTGAGTCAGTAGGGCCCATACGCTCCAAACTGCACCCACGCATATCGGTTACGGCGCGTTGGATTCTCACCATCTACATCGCGCTCACCATTGCCTGCTCCGTCTCACTGCGTCTTGCCGGAATGGGGTGGTTCGATGCCGTCTGCCACGCCATGTCTACAATCGCAACCGGTGGTTTCTCCACCAAACAGGCCAGCATAGCGGCTTTCAACTCGCCGGTGATTGAGTATGTGATTACACTCTTCATGTTCGTTTCGGGCGTGAACCTCTCGTTGCTCTATCTTGCAATATTCAAGGTGCGTCCGATGGCGCTGCTGCGCGATACCGAGTTCAAGACCTATATTTCTGTTGTGGCTGGTTTCTCTTTGGTCATTGGAGTGGCGCTCTTCTTTACATCCGACATGAATGTCGCTGATGCATTCCGTGCATCGCTCTTCCAGGTGGTGTCGTTGCAGACAACAACAGGCTTTGCCACTGTGAACTATGCTGTGTGGATGCCGCTTCTGTGGCTGTTGCTCTGTGCACTTATGTTCATTGGTGCCTGCTCGGGCTCAACGTCGGGCGCCATGAAGTGTGCCCGCATATCAATCCTCTTCAAGGTCATGTGGAACGAGTTCAAGCGCATTGTGCACCCCAATGCAGTGATACCGGTGCGAATGACAGGCCGCATCATACCTGCCGCAGTGCAGTCGGCAATCCTTGCATATACGGTAATCTACATCTTTATGCTTGTGGCCGGCTTGTTTGTGAATATGGCGTTCGGCGTGGATTTCCTTGATGCCTTCAGCCTCTCTGTGGCTTCGGTGGGTAATGTAGGCCCGGCACTTGGCAACTATGGCCCAATGGACTCCTTTGCAGCGTTGCCATGTGCGGTAAAGTGGTTCTGCGCCTTCCAGATGCTTGTCGGCCGTCTTGAATTCTTTGCAGTGCTGTTGCTTCTCACCCCGGTATTCTGGAGAAGAAGATGAATCTGTTTAACCGGATATAAAATAAAGCAGAAAATTTTCTGCTTTATTTTATTGTTTTCAATAACTTTTCGATGTCTGCTCTCAGCCGCAGATAGGGCGGGGCGCTCTTGTAGTCGGTGTTCTTGCTTAGCATTGTCACTACGTCGCATTGGCTGTGGCGGTAGGATGCAAGTTCGTTGTTGTACTGCTGGCGGTGATAGGCATAGCGCTCAATCTCTGCCTCGCGCTTGCTGCGCAGGTGGCGGCACACTGGCTGCATTATGCGCATTGTCACGCCGTTCATTATATGGTGTCCTTGTATATAAAAGTATGTCTCGTCGGGGTCTATACCAAGTGCGGCCAGTTCCTCGCTTAGTTTCTTACACTCCTCGCCTAGTGCGGGGAACTGCTTTTCGAGCATTGTAATGTTGTGCATCACGCGGTTGCTGAGTTGCTGCAGCGAGAATGCTGGGTTGTCGATGGTGAATGATGTGAGGCGCACAATCTCGCAGAACCGTAGCATGCTCATGGTCTTTGTGTCGTGCCGGCGATAGAGCAGAATGTTCCACACAAACAGTGGGTAGCATATGCGTGAGTAGAGTTTAAAGTACTCCTTGAAGTCAATTACATTGCTGTCGTTCTGTGTGCACAGCACGCAAACCTGTTTAAGGCTATCGGCATAACAGCGGAAGTTCTCGATGGAGTAGGCGTATGTATGAAGTATGAACTTGTTATCAAGCATCTGTCGTGATGTGGAGGTGGTTCCCTGCAACAGGTAGTCGTAGTCGCTGTCTACGCAGGCAATCATGTTGCGGCCGTAGGCCTGTCCAAGCAGGTTCATCATTGCCTGCTTCTTGCCCTTTGTGAGTTTGGAGCGTGCGGGCAGCATTATCTCGAAATGCACCTTGTCGCTCTCGTACTCGTTGAAGACAGAACGCCAAAAGGAGATATCGTCATAGCTCTCCACGTATGCTATGATGCGCTGTGCAGCACGCTTGGGTCTCAACGCGTTTGCTGCCTCAATGAAGTTTGAATTGAGATATTCGGTAAGCCTTTTCATATCTCGGTTATGCTTGTTTTAACCTTTAACCACACTTCGTGTGCTTGAACCTGCTTCCGCTCGCTTTGTGTGTAAGTAAACTTCCACACACTCGCTCACTCGCAGCTTTCACCTTTCAGCTTTCAGTTTTCACCTCGTTATGTCTTCCATCTCAGTCACTGCATCCATCCAGCCGTCCATAACAATGGCGGGCGAGTGGGTACACAGGATAATCTGCATATTTGGGTTGAGTGTGCGTACAAGGGTGATGAGGCGTTGCTGCCACTCGATGTGCAGTGAAATCTCGGGCTCGTCCATGAGCATCACGCCAGGACGGTTCTCCTGTACAAGTGCGGTGAGCAGTATTACAAGAATCTGCTTCTCGCCCGATGATAGCACATACGGAGTGATTCTTTCGCCATACTGGTTGAAGAATATTTCGTTGCTGTCGCGTGCAATGGTCTTTGCTGTTGGTGCAAAGAGTTCGTCTACAAGATCCTGGAACTGTTTTTTGGGCTTGGTGAGTTCTGTTGCCAGACGCTGGTCGTCGGGGTTCCCGCTTGTGAGCAGGGAGATTATCCTGTTGCCCACGTTTACCTGGTAGTTTAGGTAGCGGCGCTGCAGGTTGTAGAGTTGCCAGTCGAGTTCAGTGCGTATGTCGGCACCCGGAATTTTCTCTAGCATATCACCACTGAGGATTGGGCGGTCAACGCTGCTGATGATGTCGAAATTGATGCTTGTGGCATCCTCGGGGTAGAACGTTACCTTCACGCCGTCCTCGGGGGCGCTTGTGAGCCTTCCCTCGCGCATGATGTTCAGGTGGCGTGCCGAACGGTTGATGATTGTGCTCTTTCCCACGCCATTACTTCCGCTCAGGATGTTGACATCGGGGCGCAGTTCCCAGTAGATGTGCTTGCGGTTGCTCCACAGTGAGTCAATCTCAATGCTCTTTATGTATTGTGCCATCTTCTCCATAGTGCAATGTCATATGTCTGTTGCAAGCAAATTTATGCAATGTTTGCGTAAAAACAAATAGCAAATAGTGAATTATGTTTAAAATTATAAAAATAGTCGCAAGGTTTGTGTGTTTGGAATATTTTGTTCGTATATTTGAGGTATCAGCAAAACAAGTTAATTATGATACGTGTATTCTGCAAGAACAATGGTACTACTAGGGAGTTCCACAGCGGAGTGACGCTGCGCGAGGTGTATGATACCCTGGAACTGGATATGCCGTATGGCGTTATCGCGGCTCGTGTTAACAACGTGACAAGGGCGCTCTCCTTGAGGTTGTACCGTCACAAGGATGTCGAGTTTATTGACTTGAGGAGCGATGACGGTATGCGCATGTATGTACGTTCGCTCACATTCATCTTTATGAAAGCGATGAACGAGATTTTTCCCGGTGAGACAGTCCGTTTTGAGAATGCGATCTCTAAGGGCTACTACTGCCGCATGGATGCTCCAATGAGCGATGAACAGGTGGGCCTGGTGCGCGAGAAGATGCGTCTTATCGTGAACAGCAATATCCCGTTCAAGAGAGTGGAGTGCCATACAAGCGAGGCTATTGAGATTTTTGAGCGTATGGGACGCATAGACAAGGTGCGCCTTTTGGAGACATACGGTCGTCTCTACACAAGTTATTACGAACTTGATGGGTATGTCGACAGTTACTATAACGGCCTTGTGCCAAGTACCGGGTATATCGGGCTTTTCGAGATTGAGAAGTATGACGATGGTGTGCTGCTTCGCATCCCCAACAAGGAGCGCCCTACCGAACTCGAGGACAAGGTGCCGCAGGAGAAACTGCACGACCTCTTTGAGGAGCGCCTGCAGTGGCACCAGAAGATGGGAGTGGAGACAATTGGCGATTTCAACAAGGCAGTGCGTGCCGGTTTTGGCATTGATCTGGTGAATGTCTCTGAGGTGCTGCAGGAGCGCCGTCTCTCAAGGATTGCCGATGAAATCCATGAGCGAGGCGCAAAGGTTGTGCTCATCGCCGGTCCTTCGTCATCGGGCAAGACAACATTCAGCAAGCGTCTGAGTGTGCAGTTGCTTGCCTGTGGCCTGCAACCCTATGCCATTTCGCTCGATGACTACTTCGTGAACCGTACTCACACACCCCGCAAGCCCGATGGCGACTACGATTTCGAGTCAATCTATTCAATAGACCTTCCATTCTTCAACGAGTCATTGGGTCGTATGCTTGGTGGCGAGGAGGTAGATATACCAACATACAACTTCAAGACCGGCGAGCGTGAGTTCAATGGCAAGCGCCTGAGACTGACACCGCAGATGGTTCTTGTGATAGAGGGAACGCACGCGCTGAACCCAATGCTTACGTCGCAGATTGCCGATAGCGACAAGTATCGTATATACGTGTCGGCACTCACATCTATCAAACTCGATTATCACAACTACATATCAACATCGGACAACCGCCTGCTTCGCCGCATGATACGTGACGCCAAGTATCGTGGCTACTCTGCGCAGGAGACAATCATGCGCTGGCCCGATGTGCGCCGGGGCGAGGAGAAATGGATATTCCCCTATCAGGAGAATGCCGATGTGATGTTCAACTCCTCTCTGTTCTACGAACTTGCGGTGTTCAAGTCACAGGCCGAGCCTATGCTGCGTGCAGTGCCTGAGAACTGTGCCGAGTATTCCGAGGCGCAAAGACTTTTGCGTTTTCTGGATTATATTGTACCTTTGCAGGACAAAGAACTGCCGCCCACATCGCTTGCGCGTGAGTTCTTGGGCGGCAGCAGTTTCAAGTACTGAAAGAACAGCCGTCAAAAGATATCTGGTAATTTAGAGAAAAAAGAATGTCCGACAGTTCCTATTCACAGATACAACAACAGCAACAGACTCTCTCGCAGACTCTCTCTCCGCAGCAATTGCTGGCAGTGCAACTGCTTGAATTGACTGCAGTGGAGATTGAAGAGAGGGTGCGCGGCGAGGTTATGGATAACCCCGCCCTTGACGCTGTTGAGCCCGATGAGGCAATGCCGCAAGGTGATGGTGAGGATGGGAACACCCCCGATATCTATGCGGTTGAGAATGATGACGACTATAGTGGCAACGATGATATCCCTGTTGCCCAAAGCGGATATTCGTCGTCGCATCCAGAATACGGCGACGCAGTCTCCTTTGGCGATACATTGATGGAACAGCTTGGAGCACTCACACTCTCTCCCGATGAAATGGCCATTGGCGAGTATCTCATAGGTACGCTCGACGAGGATGGTCTGTTGCGCAAGCCGCTCTCCGAAATTGAGGACGAACTGCTCATATACAACAACATCTCAACAAACCAGGAGCAACTGCTCTCTGTGCTAAGAGCAATACAGGGCTTTGACCCCGCCGGCATTGCCGCGCGCGACCTACGTGAGTGCCTGCTCCTGCAACTGGAGCGCAATACATCGGGCAAGGACTATTCGCTGCACAAAAGGATTTTGACCGAGTGCTACGACGAGTTTGCCGGCAAACGCTGGCATGCAATCCCGGAGAAACTTGATGCCGATGCCGATGAGTGCCGCGATGCCATTGCCGACATAGTCCGTCTCAATCCGCGCCCGGGAGCATCGCTCACCGAGGGTGTTGGTTTCAGTCGTCAGCAGGTGATGCCCGACTTCCTGCTCGATGTCACCGATGACAAGGTCTATGTGTCGTTGAACAACTCTCACGTTCCATCGTTGCGCGTTAGCGATGACTTCTTGCAGATGCTCGACGAGCAGGCTGCGGGCAACAATGCCGAACAGCGTGCGGCGGCGCTTTTCCTGCGGCAGAAGATTGATGCTGCAAAAGGCTTCATTACAGCAGTGCAGCAACGCGAAATGACAATGCTTGCAACAATGAAGGCTATAGCGACAGTGCAAAAGGAGTATTTCCTGAGTGGGGGTGATGAGGCTTGCCTCAAACCTATGATTCTGGAGGATATTGCCAACATGACAGGCTATGACATCTCGACAATTTCCCGTGTCTGCAACAGCAAGTACGTGCAGACTCCCTGGAGTGTCACGCTGCTGAAGTACTATTTCAGTGATGCCGTCACAATGGCCGATGGTACCACACACTCTGTGTATGAACTGTTCCGCGTTATTCAGGAACTGGTGGATGGCGAGGACAAGGCCAATCCGCTCACCGACCAGGCCCTGCAGGAGATGCTTGTCGGCCAGGGCTACAATGTTGCACGCCGCACCGTTGCCAAGTACCGCGAACAATTGAATATCCCCGTGGCAAGGTTACGCAGGGAGTGACCGAATAAAAAATACAACTATCATGAAACGCTGTGTCACCTTTTTCCTTCTGCTGCTTGCTTTTGTAATGCAGCCGTTCGCGCAGGTTCATTGATGTGGGCGATGACGATTTTCTCTTCGACAACAACATGGAGTTTATAAAGGCAATGCGCCAAAAGCGTATCCCTTACCAGTTGCGCGTGCGCGACGGTGCCCACGCGTGGCAATATTGGCAGCAGGCACTTTACATTGCACTGCCGTTCGTTTCCCAGGGCTTTGGTGATTAAATCTCCTTCTTCTTGAAAAATTCTTTCGGAGTCATGCTGTATTCCCTGTGGAATGCACGGCGGAACGAGAACGTGCTTTTGAAGCCGGCTGCCACTGCAAGCCAGTAAATCGGTTCGTTGGGGTTTTCGTGCTTCATCCTTATGACATACGCTATTCTCAATTTATTCAATAGCGTGGGAAAAGATGTCTCCAGCACCTCGTTTACAAACCTTGAAGCATAACTGCGGTTTGTGACAAGGTCGTTGGCGAACTCCTCAATCGTATAGTCCTTTTTCAGGAAGAACGGAGTGTCTTCGCTCAACAGGATGGTGTACCTTTCATTGATTTTCTTTTTCCAATCTTGCATATATTCCAATTGTTCGGGAACATGGTGCAAAATTGTTCAAAAAGGAGCGCTCTCTTTTTCACTCAAACGAAACTATTTTTCACTGCAAAGACAAAAACGGATGTATTGTACACTACTTGCTACTTTCCGGTAGTGCTCTCTCTCCTGTATTCACTCGGCGTCAGGCCAAATTCACTCTTGAATGCTCGGCTGAAGTAGCTTGGTGATTCAAAGCCGCATACAGCCTGTATCTCGCCCATTGTCATATCGGTGTTCCTCAAAAGATACTTAGCCCTGGCAAGTCGTTTCAACCTTATATAATTTGTTGTGTTCTGTCCGGTAATGCTGTTTATTCTCCTGTTCAATGTGGTTATGCTCATAGCCATTGAATCGGCCAGCATACCGGGGGTCAATGAGCACTCCGTAATGTTCTCCTGTATGCAGGAGTCTATTTTCATGATAAACTCCCTTTCACTGTTCTTCAGGCCCTCAATCAGTTCATTCTGCGCCTCTTCGTCGGCCTGTCTGATCTCCTCGCCGTATGCCTTTTTCAATATATCTCGTTGTTCAAGCAACTTGCGCACTCTTAGCAGTAGCTCATCCGGGATGAACGGCTTGCCAAGATAAACCTCTGCTCCTGCGTCAATGCCTGCAAGGCGGTCCTCGTTCCTTGTGCGTGCCGATACAATTATGATGGGCAAGTGACGTATCTCGGCATCCTCCCTTATTAGCCTTGTCAGTTCAAGACCACCCATTTCGGGCATCATCACATCTGTGATCAGCAGTCGCGGCATGCTTTGTTTAATAAACCCATGCGCCTCCTTGCCGTTTGCTGCCCATCTGAAGCAATAGCCCTGGTTTTTCAGCATCTGCGTAATCATAAATGCAACATCCTTGTCATCCTCGGCAACAAGGATATACTCCTCTCCGCAGTTCTCGCATTGCATTTCCTCACTCTTCTCCTTTGCTGCAACCTCCTGTTGTGCCAGTTCGGTCAGTTCAAGGTTCTCTATCTGTCCGGCATTGTATTCTGTCATTCTGGTCACAAGGTCAACCAGTTCCTTGCCCTTGCGTGTTATTGCATCGAACTCCTGCTGTGCAACATCGTCACTCTCCGGGATATGCCTTTTCAACTCTTCCGTCATGCCCACAATCACAGTCAGCGGAGTCTTCAGCCTGTGTGTGGCGTTGCGATAGAAGACGCGCCGTTCCTCATCGGTCTTTTTCAATGCTATATTGGCACGTTTGCGGCTTTTGCCGGCAATGACAAGCGCCACCGATGTCACAAAGGCAAGCACCGTCAGTATAATGGCACTCCACATTATTGTCTCGCGTAGCTTCTTCTCGTCCTCGGCATCCTGTTGCGCCCTTGAGACCTCCTCGTTCTTCTTCTTTATCTCATAGTTGATTCTCAGGCTGTGCAGGTGGTTTCTGTTCTCCTCGTAACCTATGCTGTCCTTGTACAAGTGCGACAAGCGTGTGTATTCAAGTGCTTCCTTATACATACTCCTTTTCTCAAGAACCCTGCTCTGCAACGAGTATATATATGGCAACCTTCCTTTGGCGTTTATCCTCTCGGCAGCCTCAATCGCTTCTTGGGTATAATATGCAGCCGAATCGGTCTCGCCAGTCTCAAGGTACAGGTTTGCCAACGAGGTGCAGCTGTTTAGCCAGTGCCATACATCGTTGGTGTTCTTGCCCATGTGGTAACTTGTCAGGTAGTTTCTCTTTGCATCCTCATATTTGCCTTCAAGCTCATCCACATTGCCAATATTCTGTCTGCAAAGGCTTATGCCTATCACATTATTGTGTGCAATGTTCTTCTCCAACGACAGGTTGTAATAGATGCGCGCCGAGTCAAGCTCACCGTTCATCTCCTTTATTGCACCAATGTTGGCAAGGTTTATCGCCTCTCCCGTGAGACTGCCAAGTTCTCTCTCGCCCTTGAGCGCGCGGCGAAACATCTGCTCGGCCACCTCGCGGTTCTCCAGTGACAGCATCACATTGCCAAGCCCGTTCAGTGTGCGCACCACATTCTTCCGCGCAGTGAATGTGGTGTCGCCTGCCATCATATCACACAAGTCAAGTGCTGCATAGTGGCAATTGCTCGCCTCTTCAAGGTCGCCCAAACGCCTGTAGTTCGTTCCCTGATTGTTGTACGCGATAATCAGTTGCAAGGTGTCTCCAAGTCTCCTCGCGTCATCAATACATACAGCGTGTGTCTCTATCGCCGTCTCAAAATCCGACGCATTCCTCTTTACGCTGCCATATTTCTGTCTCAGTACAAGCGAGGAATGTCTCTCATTCCTTGAATCGTAGTGCTCAATCCATTTTTCAAGTTCCCCTGCATCATATATGCTGTCGGCTAGTTCAATAGCCCTCTTGTCGGGGGCACTTGCAAGTTCCTGCTCCTTCTCCTTGCTGCAACATGCAAGAAATATTGTCGCCAGAACCACCGCCATTGATAAGATACCGTTTTTCATAAAATTTCACTGTTTTCTGCAAAAATAGACAAAAAACGGAACCTTGTACAATTTAAGGCATATTGGTATGCCTTTTTTTACGAATTGTGCCTTTTGTGTGGTGGTAATGTCCTTTCTGTTAAAAAGAATGTCTTTTCCGTGAAAAAACAACTGCTTTTGCCGTGGTAACTTTGTATGTTTCAAAAAGTGTGCAAACAAAAGATAAAAACCATATAAGTTATGAGAAAATCGTTATCGTTGAAGAGATCTGTGCTGGCAATCATGTTGCTGCTCATCTCTATCACTTGTGCCAAGGCACAGGAAACAGTCTTTACATTTGAGGCTGCCAATCCGGGCGATTTCGCCGCTGCTCATGCCGCGACCGATTTCACCACCTATACCGAGACGACATTGAAAGTCAGCGGTCCGCTAAACGGCTCCGACATCAATGCCATCAAGACGGCAATAAGCCAACGCTTTACTACACTTGACATCGGAGGTGCAAAGATTACATCCGAAGGCCAATACACAGGCGAGTACAAGGTGCGTGAAATGAAGGAGGACACCATTGCAACTTACATGTTTGCCCGTGTGACCAACATGCAGCACATTGTCCTGCCCCAGGGGCTCAAGGCCATCGAATCATATGCCTTTGCGCATCTGGGTTCC
This sequence comes from Bacteroidaceae bacterium, assembly GCA_045613945.1. GTDB lineage: Bacteria > Bacteroidota > Bacteroidia > Bacteroidales > Bacteroidaceae > HGM04593. The sequence continues at coordinate 22,654 of JAZLBZ010000082.1, read as the reverse complement.
AATCTCAGTTACCTGCAAGGCCTTTTGTCGCTGGAATTGCCGGCTTCGGTAAGGTATGTCGGCCCCTATGCATTCGAGTATAATGCTCTTACCGGGGGTGTTGTACTCAACGATGGGCTGGTCTATTTAGGCAAGTATGCATTCTGCTATACAGATTTGAGTTCCATTGTAATACCCGGCAGCGTGACAACGGCCGACAATGCACTGGCCGGTTCCAATGTATCTTCCATAACCATAGGTATGAAAAAAGTCCCCGGCAACCTTGTCTACAGCAGTTCGCCCTCCTCGGCAGGCAGTGTAGTTTCTGTTGTGTTTACAGAGGGAGTGGAGGAAATCGGAGATGAGTTCCTCTATAAGTCATCGACAAGCTACAATCCTCTCAAGAGCGTCACATTCCCCTCTACACTAAAGAAGATTGGCGCAAAAGCATTCAGCCACGCCGGTTCGTTGACAAGCGTTACTCTGCCTGCATCGCTCGATTCCATCGGTGAGAATGCTTTTGAGTATGTCGGATTCAGCGAACTCGAACTGCCTGAGAACCTGAAATATATCGGTGCTTATGCATTCAGAAATTCAGGCCTTACAAGCATTGAAATTCCCGACGGAGTGGAGTCTGTGGAAAGTTACTGTTTCTATGGCTGCAGGCTATCGACTGTCAAACTCCCTGCAGGGCTCAAGCGCATCGGCGGCTATGCGTTCTATGATTGCGTTCTACAAGAGTTGGATTTAAGTTCTCTTACACAACTGAAAACTATTGGTCCCAGTGCATTCAAAAGCTGTGACAATCTGGGAACCGTAAAATTCCCGGCCTCGCTGCAAAGCATCGGTAATGAAGCTTTTATATATTGCTATAAAATTGCACCGGAATTTGCCGAAGGCTCAAGCCTCAAGAGCATTGGAGTAAATGCGTTCTATAATTGTTACGAGATGACCTCGATATCAATACCCAACAGCGTTGAGGAGATTGGGAGCAGCGCATTCGCCTCTTGCGATAAACTTGCAACGGCAAACATCCCCGCTTCGTTGAAAGCCATTCCCGAGGGCATGTTCTCCGGCTGTTCCAAATTGACAGATGTTACAATACCTGCATCGGTACAGAGTATCGGAGCCAGTGCTTTCGCCAGTTGTGTGCAATTTACAAAAATAGCAATCCCCGAGGGTGTGACGGCATTGCCAAGCAGCGTCTTCAATGGTTGTACTTCCCTGAGCGACATCACGTTGCCCACAACATTGACCTCTATCGGTTCGAATGTGTTCCTAAATTGCAAATACCTGGAGTCGATAACATTGCCAAGCGGCCTTCTCTCCATCGGCAGTGGCGCTTTTTGGGGATGTATCGGGCTCAAGTCAATAGTGCTCCCCGACAATGTTACAAACATAGACGCTAATACTTTCAGAGGCTGTACGGCACTTGAAAGCATTACCTTGCCCAAGAACCTTGCAACCTTGCCGGCAAACTTCCTTGAAGAGTGTACATCGTTGAAGTATGTGAAAATTCCCGATGGTGTAACTGCGTTGCCTGCAAATATGTTCTATAACTGTTCTGCTTTGCAGACTGTCGATATGCCCGATGGAATTACCTCCTTTGGAAGCCAATGTTTCAGCGGCTGTGCATCGTTGAAGGATTTTGACTTCCCCTCTTCACTCAATACCATCGGTTCTTATGCCTTCGATGGTTGCAAAACGCTAACTGCGGTGAACATACCCGCCGGTGTCAGCAACTTGGCAACCGGCACATTCCAGGATTGTGTGGCATTGCAAAGTGTGGAACTGCCCGACGCGCTTGTATCAATAGACAACTACTGTTTCGACAATTGTACATCACTTGCCGGGATTGAATTGCCGGCAGGACTTACGACATTGGGCACCCATGCTCTCAGCAACTGTACTTCATTGACACAGGTAACCATCCCTGCCGGCATAAAGAGTATCTCCGGCTATCTGTTCTACGGGTGTACAGCTCTTGAGAGTGTCGGCTACGCGCCCGATATAACCTCTATCGGCAGCGATTCATTCTATGGTTGCCGGTCATTGAAGCAGTTTGCAATTCCACAGACGGTAACCTCAATAGGGTCAAGTGCGTTCCGCGGTTGCGCCAAAATCACTTCGATAACAATTCCCGAGGGCATCAAGGCTGTGCCCGATTACTTCTGCTACGGCTGTACATCACTCGCCGATGTGACCCTTCCTTCAACCATCACAAGCATTGGCATGCAATCGTTCTACAACTGCGCTTCGCTGCGTGAAATAAAACTCCCCGAGGGACTTGCAACAATCGGAGTCTCAGCCTTCGCTTATACCGCCCTCGACAAGGTTTCGATGCCCTCGACGGTCAGAACCATAAAAGGCCATGCATTCGCAAACTGTGACAACCTCTCCACATTCACCGTGAACGAGGGCGTGACAGCCATAAGCGATTACAGTTCAATATGGGAAGGATGCGATAACCTGTTTGTCCTGTACCTTCCTTCGACCATAACAAGCCTGCACTACAACACAATCGGTTATACAAGCATTAAGGAGGTGCACCTTAAAGCGATAGTGCCACCTACGGTAAGTTCATATAACGTGGGCAAGAGCGGCGCAACACTTTATGTACCAGTCGGCACGGCCGAAGCCTACAAGGCTGCAAGCTACTGGGGCGGTTGGGATGCTATTGTAGAGGAGGCGTACACCCTTGCCGGGCTCCCCGAAAAAGAGTGGAACATCCTCAAGCACATTCCGGCGCTTACCGGCGGCGAAAACTGGAAGACAAAGTGGGTATTAGGTGCAACACCCGAGGAAACAGAGCCTCTTGAAGGTGTAACAATAAGGAACGGGCACATATACTCCATTGTGCTCGGCAACAACAATCTGTCAGGCCCGTTGCCACACGTGGTGTTTGCTCTTGATAGCCTGAATACTCTTAATTTGCAAAACAACAACCTGTCGGGCAATATCAGGATGGACTACGAGGACGATACCTTCGACTACGCTAACCTGTCACTCTGCTGCGACTCTTTGAAGAGACTCGATATTTCGGGCAACAAACTGACGGGCGACCTATACGATATTATGGCCTATGCCCCGAACCTCAAGACCCTCAAAGCAAGCTACAACAAGATACGCGACATAAGCAATCCTTTGCCGGTATATACTCTTGAGTTCTACGGACAGGATCTCAGCGACATATACACCGTGAACTACTCCGACCTCTTCAACCTCAAAGGTGACCCCCAAAGTGCAGTGCCTACGGTGTTTACATACAGCAACAAATCGAACAGTACTGCATCGGCGAATATTGATACCTACGACAACTATTTCTATCTTTTGGTTTCCGATGCTTGGAATGTAAATTCTACGGGTTATTGGTATGGTTCTATGACAAAGAGACTCGACAATGCTAATAGCAGTATGGGATATTACAGTTACGACAGTTGGTGCGACGGCTGGTACACAAAGCCTTTGGGCGAGACACTCAATGCCGGTGTAAAGACATCGACAAGCAGGTGGAACGATTTCCACCGTTTCAATGTGGTAATGGATTGCCGGCCGGGCGATGTTAACTTCGATGCACAGCTGAACATTACCGATATGCAGCGCACCCTTAACTATGCGTTGGATTCAACATATTATAATAGGTACACACCTTTCAACTTTACCGCAGCCAACCTCATTGCTACCGACCGGACAATCAATGTACAGGATGTGGTTGCAAACATCAACCTCCTGCTCGATTCGGGGGTAACACCAAAACTTGCAAAGGGCAATCGCAGCAAGGACACTGCACAGGACGAGGAGCCCGAAGCTGTTCTTTATGTAAAGGACGGCAGGCTTATGCTCAATACCACACGCCCCGTTGCTGCACTCGACCTTCTCCTCACAGGTGAGAATGTGAAATGGTCGTCCGCAGTGGATGCCTTCAGCAAAAAGAGCAAGGGTAACCGCACAATCGTCTATTCGCTCTTCGGCGATGAGATAATGGAGGGTGAGACTGTCATTGCAGAACTTGACGGTGATATTGACGATGCCATGATTGTCGATATCGACGGCAACGAGATACGCCTGAATGTTATTAAGGGCAACTATGACGGAACGACTGCAATAGAAGGTGCGCAGGCTGCCGATGACAGCAACGCCGCCGTGCTCGACCTGCAGGGACGCAAAGTCGCCGAGCGCTTCGACCGTAATACATTGAAGCCCGGAATATACATTGTGAACGGCAAGAAAGTTGTGATTAAATGAGTGCAGAATCAAAGTGAGACTCTAAAGAATTGAAAATAAAGAATACAAACGCGATATGAAAAAGTTCAGATTATTGAATCTTGCCGTTGCTCTGTTACTCCTTGCAACAGGAGCTGTAGCGCAGGATGTAAACAAACTCAGTTTGGGCGATGCAAGTTGTATGAAAGGCCTCTCCATTGACCTGCCTTTATACCTTGAGAACACCGACCCCGCTATCGTGGCGTTGCAGTTTGACATGTCGGTTCCCGAGGGGGCTACCATCTCAACCACATCGTCGGACAGCAAGGCCGACCCTACACGTACCGTTGACCACAGAATCAACGTCAGGCGACTGCCTTCGGGACAGTACCGTGTCATAATGCTCTCGCCCACGAACAAACCGTTCAGGGCCAACAAGGGTGCCATAGGTACCATCAAGGCCAAGTTAAGCGATACCGCACCGCTTGTCGAAGGCGAAACTTATCCGCTCACAATGTCGGGGGTCGTGCTCAGCGACTCTTTGGGCAGGAATGTGATGACAGCCAGCGGAAACGGCTCGTTGAGCATTGGAGCCAATCCCGACTTCGTTGTCGAGAATGTGGTATTGAACGGTGCATCAACCGTGAATCCCAAGGATTCGGTCACTATCTCCTGGAGCGTAAGGAATACGGGTGCAGCTGATGCGTTGGGCGGTTTCCGCGAGCAGGTGTCACTGGTATCTACAGTTACCGGCGAATCAGTGAATTTGGGAACAGTATATCACAATGATATGCTTCTTTCGGCAGGCGCATCACAGACTGTTACCCATAAATTCCTTGTACCTCGTATTGTGGGTCTCGACGGCACTTTCCAAGTGAAGGTGGTGCTTACCCCCAACAGTGACTCTGGCGAACGCAGGGAGTATCAGGGTAACAACACCACGCTCAGTAATGAGGCGAAGCGATATACAATGAATAAGGTGCTGTACATAACCAATCGCACAACAATAACCGAGACCGATAACGGAAATCGTTATACCTACAATGTGGAGCGAAGCGGAAGCCGTGCCGAGCAGATGACGTTCCCTGTGAACCTTGCAGGCGGCGATTCGCGTCTCTCTCTCAGTGCAAACGAGGTGGAGTTCAAGAAGAACAGCCAGTCGGTTTATGTATATCTCAATGTTGCCGGTACTACAGCACTTGAAGGTGATGTCGATTTTGCAATAGAGGTGCCGGCTGCCAACGGCTATGCAGCAGTGCAAAGCATAGGTAAACTTTTTGACGATGAGCAACCCTCCATTGAAATAACACCCTCCAAGTCATTGTTGGAAGAGGGAGAACAGTTCGGTATTACCCTTACAGTATCAAGAACTGTCAGTGAAGATTTGAAAATAAAACTTACCTGTCAGAAACCGGCGCTCTTCAAGTTGCCTTCATCGGTTACGATTCCTGCCGGCGAAAAAAGTGTTACCATTGATGCTGTTGCTATTGACGATGATGTTGTAAGCGAATTCAACTCTGTCGATTTTACAGCGTCTGCCGAGAAGCATATCAGCGGCAAGTGCTGCATTGTTGTGGAGGACAACGATATGCCACAACTTACAATGAGGCTCACTCCGACAATCATAAGTGAGGCAGCAGGCCCATCGGCAATTGTAGGAGTAATCACACGCGACAAGACAAACTCCGACATAACAATCCGTTTGAGCGACAACTCAATAAACGGCGACATTTACTATTCAACAAAACGAATAACCTTGAAACGAGGCCAGTCAAAGGCTGAGTTCAGCATCGGTATTGTCGATAACCAATTGAAAGAGGGTGACCGTGATGTGGAGTTCGAAGCTGCCATTTACATAAGCAGTTGTAACTGTCTTGCCGGACTGACAAGTGGCGGTTATCTGTGCGACACAATACATGTTGTCGATAACGACGGCCCGGCATTGAGCATAACATCAAAGAACGGCAATATATTGGAAGGTTCGGAAAACAATGTCTTCACAATATCACGCAACGATTCACCGGTTAACGACCTCGTCGTTCAGGTGTCATCAACGGGCGACGGGCTTACATATCCACAGACCGTAACCATTCCTGCCGGCAAGAGTTCGGTGGATATAAATGTGGCATTGGCACGTAACGACGTTGCCGACGATTCAAGAATCATTACATTCAAGGTTTCGTCACGTCAGCAGTCCGATAATGAAACTTATGCCAGTGGAACATGCTGGGTGATGTCAACCGACCAGACACTGCCCGATGCAATGATTACCTCATTGAATATTGTTACAAACAATGTCTATGCCGGTGATAAAGTTGTTGTGGAGACAGAAATTTATAATGGCGGTTATGCGACACTGCCATTCACAACACCGCTGTTCTACAGCCATGGAAATAAGACCGAGAGGGTGTTCCTGCGCAAGTCGGTTGAGCCGGGCGAGACATTCGTTCAGCGCGACAGTATAAGTAGCATGGACATTGCAGGCAACTATTATCTGCAGGTTCATTGCGACAGGGAGAATATGATAAAGGAGATAAACGATGCTAACAACCAGTCGGAGCGTTGCACACTTGTGCTTAACCCGCTCTTCAAGGCAACTGCGAATGTTGATAAGGATAGATATCTGAACAGTGATACTGTTTACATTACAGGTCATGTCGAAGGTCTTTATTCAAGAAATGCCGATGTCGAGGTGTATGTGAAATCCAACTCTACACGCAATACCATAATGGCAAGAACCGACGAGAACGGTGACTATGAGGCCAAATGGGTTCCGGTAGGTAACCAGGCCGGCAGGTTCATTGTGGGCGCATGTACTGTAGGTGAGAACCTCAGTACGGAGATGGATGCGTTCGATGTGTACGGTATGCGCCGCTATGACAGTGGTTTCATTCTTGATGAACTTGAAACAGGTGAAACGGCAGAGAATTATCTGCACCTCCTCAATCACGGTTCATTGCCTTTGACTGGTCTCAAGGTGATTGCTGAATACAATACAGTTACCGCAAAGATTGACTTTACTGGTATCACAAGCCTGCAGCCGGGAGAGAATGGCAGAATTACTTATACAATAGAGGGTCTCACACCAAGTGAGGGTAAGGACTGGGAGAAGATAAACATAAGGATAGAGAGTGCCGAGGGTGCTGTATTCGAACAGACTGCATATTATTATGTGCGTTCATCCAAGCCGGTGCTCAAAGCCAGTGTAAACGAGATAAACACTACGATAATCAAGGGCGAAACCCGTGACTATGAGATTCATATCACAAACCAGGGACGCGGAGAAACCGGCACCATTACTGTTGACCTTGGCAATGTAGGCTGGCTAAAGACTGCAACACCTACAAAGATGCCTTCAATGGCACAGGGTGACAGTGCGGTGGTTGTGCTGCAGATGACTCCAATGGCACAGGACGAACTGAACTCGGTTTACAAAGGAAACTTCGTGATTTCGTGCGAGAACGGCAGCAGTGTGAATATACGCTACTTCCTTGAAGTGGTTTCTGAAAGCACCGGTACACTTGTCATAGACGTGCAGGACGAATTCACGTTGAATACGGCAGAGGCTCCGCATGTTGAAGGAGCGACAGTGAATGTGTTGCATCCTGTAACGCAGAAACTGTTGCGCCAATATGTTACAGGTACCGACGGACTGGCTACGTTTGACATGTTGCCCGAAGGACGATACATTGTGAAGGTCACTCATCCAAAGCACTCTTCAAGGACAATGGATGTGATTGTTGACCCCGAGCGTACGACAAAGTATGCGGCATTCATCGAGTATAGTGCCATCACTGTTGAAATGAGGTATGAGCCTACAGAGATTGAGGATGAGTATAACATCGTAACAACCGTGAAGTACGAGACCAATGTGCCCAAGCCCGTTGTTGTACTGGATATACCCGACAAGATAATTCTTGACTCGATCCAAACGCCCTACATCTTCTATGCCACAATGACCAATGTGGGTCTTGTGACAGCATCACAGGCACGCTTCTCAATTCCTGAGGAGGTGAACGGCTACTATTTCTCTCCATTGATTGAGGGTCCATGGGATATTTTGCCTCATCAGACAATAACAATTCCGGTGGAGATTACGAAGATGGTCGAGGGTGAGCCTTCACGCGTAAGAGGTAGCCGCGCTGCACAGCCACGTCGTGGTGCAGCTTGTGGTATTGAGGCTTTGGGCCAATTCTTTGACCATTGTGCGGGAGTAAGCGCCGAACAATTTGTTAAGGACAGAATGCAGATTGGTAACTCATGCATCCAGATTGGAGATATCATTTCGGGAATTATTCCGACAACTTCACCAGATCCGGGACCTCCAGGTGGCGGTAGTAAAGAGATTATTGGCAGTGGCAGTGGTGGAGCCAGTGGTGGCGGTGGCACTGCCGTTGTCCACTGTGATCCATATTTGCAGAATTGTGGAGATGATATTATAGATGGTGCTGCGACATCTGGTGGCAAGATGGGTGCTTGGGAAGCCGGTTGGAATTTCCTTGATTGTGGTTCCGAACCACCAATTGATTTGCCGGAAATTCCTAAAAAACCTAAGAAAGTACAGATAAACCAACGCTTCAAGGCTGCTGAAAGAGTGATTGCAAATAGCGAGGCGGAGCAGGCAGCAAATATATATGAAATTTATAAATGGGAGATGGATTCTATCTCTCAGTGTATGAGAACTGCATATATCTTTGCCGTAGCAGCCGATAAGCGTAAGCATCTTATTGAAGCGACTCCGTTGTTCTTCTGTAACGACTTTTTCAATGAGGATGCCCCTTTGAATGAGGAAATCAGTGCCGACTTACCTTCTGTATATCCATCTTGGCAGCGTGTATGGTTGAATAATATACAGATTCCGCAATCTTCAAGTTATCATCTGCACTTGAAGTATCACGAAATTTTTGGAGATTGGGGATTCCATTTCCTTACAGAAGAGGAGATTGAGACATTTATCGTACACTACGAGAAGTGGGTTGCAGAGGGAAGGACATCGGTAACTGCAGCAGATTTCCCTGCAATGAGCAATTACGATGCTGTTGTCATTGCAAAAGAGAGACTCTTGGAACGCATAAACAACACATTGAGAGTGTTGAATGGCGAGGAAGTCGATGGTGACTACTACATCCATGAGGATTACATTGAAGCATGCGACAATTATATGCTTGAAGCAAGAAAAGCGGCTCAGAGAATGGGTTATGAGGATGAGTGGAACTTGTATGACGAGGAAACGGAAAAGTTTATAGGTTATCTCACCAAAGACCGCTCATCTACCTGTGCCACTGTGACATTGCAGATTGAACAGAAGATGACCATGACCCGTCAGGCAGTACGCGGTACGCTCACCGTCTATAATGCCAGCGAGAGCGAGGCCATGAAGAATGTGACACTGAATCTTGTCGTTACCGACCCGTACGGCAATATTGCCGATTCCCACATTATGGAGATTCACACCGAGGAGAAGAGCGGTTTCACAGGTGAAGATGACTTTGAGAGCGGTTGGGACCTTGCTCCCAAAGAAACCGGTGTTGCAAAAATCCTCTTCATCCCGACAAAGTATGCGGCTCCTACAGAACCGATGCAGTACACATTCTCGGGAAGCATATCATTCATTGACCCCTTCACAGGCCTTGAAATGACACGCGAACTTGAGGCTGAGCGTCTGACAGTGAATCCGAGCCCGAACCTCGAACTGGTTTACTTCATGCAGCGTGACATATTCGGTGACGATGCTCTGACCGATGAGGTTGAGCCAATCGTTCCTTCACAGTTCTCGCTCCTTATAAACAACAAGGGATATGGCGATGCGACAAAGGTGAAGATGCTTACACAGCAGCCCAAGATTATAGAGAACGAAAAGGGCTTGCTCGTTGACATACAGATCGAGAGCTCGCAACTCAACGGCGGTGACAAGGTGCTTGCCATGGGCGAGAGCGTGGCAACCGACTTCGGCACAATTCCTGCGTTGTCGCAAGTGTATGCACAGTGGTGGATGACAAGTTCGTTGACAGGTCACTTTGTGGAATATGATGTGAAGGCTACTCATGTTACATCGTATGACAATCCCGACTTGTCGTTGCTCGACAGCGTACACATTCACGAACTCATACATCAGATAGAGGTTCCCTTGGTACGGAATAATCCGAAATTGCTTGGATTCCTTGTGAATGACGAAGAGGATTATGAAGACCGCCCGGACATCATATATATGACAAACGGCGAGACTTACCCCGTATATGCCGCGACCGGTGTCGCTGCAATGGGCGCTGAGGCTGACACTTGGGAGTTGACCGTACACCCCGAAAAGAGCGGTTGGTGCTATGGTAATATGCCAGACCCGACAGCCGGCAAGCAGCAGATAAAGAGAATCGTGAGAAAGAGTGACGGCGCGGAGATTCCGCTTGCGAACTTCTGGCAGACGGACAGGACCCTGATTGACAAGCTTGAGCCGGTGTATGAGAACCTGCTGCATTTTGCCGATACCATGTCTATTGCGGGTGACAGTTATACACTCTACTTCTCTAAGAAACCCGAGAATGTTCTGCAGGTGCTTTCATTCTCAGGTGTTCCCAATAAGAATGATATTACAAAAGAGGCTGTAGATACCGTTACAGTAGGGTTCAATAAGCCTATTGACCCGGCAACATTTACAACCGATGATATTCAGTTGTTGTTCCAGGGAGAGTCAGTGGATGTGTCAAAGGTGAAGATTATAAGAACCGACGATAAGGTATTCAAACTATATGTGGGTGAACTGACAACGCTTGACGGTTACTATTCATTGACAGTAAATACCAATAACATCATCGATACTACGGGTGAACCGGGCGTTAACGGAAAGATGACCGGTTGGATTCAGGTGAGTGACGGCAAGGCGAACTTTACTATGGAGTGCTTGCCCGAGGGCGCAGGTGTGCTTACACCGGGAACTTCTAAACAGGAGTATGAAGGCGATGTTGCGGTATCGGCTGTTGCCAATGAGGGTTACAGGTTCCTATACTGGAAGAGCGGTGACGAGATTATAAGCGAGGATGCCAGAACGGTTGTCTCTATGTTCGGTCCAAAGACTGTGACAGCAGTGTTCCAACCAATACAATACAATGTGAACATCATCTACAGCAGGGCACGTGGCTCTGTTGAGGGCGCAGGAAGCGGAATGTTCAGCTACAACCAAGAGATAAAGCTGAAGGCTACAGCAGCAAGCGGTTACTTCTTCGTAGGTTGGCGTCACGAGGGAGAGATTATTGAAACAGATGCGGAACTTGAATTCACTGTGAAGGGTGAGGATGAGTACGAGGCTGTATTCGAGCCAATCGAGGTGGTAGCAGTATTCCTGGACGAGAATTCGGCTGACAATACATCGATGTTTGCCGATACAAACGGAAAGCATTACAAGATTACGATGAACCGCAAACTGAGTGCTTGGCAGTGGAATCCGTTCTGTGTGCCGTTCGATGTATCGGAACAGCAGATAAACAAGACTTGGGGATATGCTACAATGATAGTGCAGCTTACGAAGGTCGAGGACGACAAGATGTATTTCACATCGGCATACAACATTAAGGCGGGCGTTCCATATCTTGTAAAGCCCGAAAGGACTGTTGAAACTCCATACTTCACTTATGACAACAATATTGTGGTGGAGAACGAACCGATAGTGACCGACTTTGATGGTATACGATTTGCCGGCAACTACACTCCGCATGAGTGGAATCCTGCCGATGAGTACTATTATGGCGTGAAGAGCAACAATATAATCAAGGCCAAGGAGAGTACTGCAGCATTGAAGGGTATGCGTGGTTACTTCATTATTCCGCAAGGCCGCAAGGCAATAATTTATATTGGAGACAACTTCACCGGTATTAGCGAAACTGTTGAGGAGATGGGTAACAGCAATGCCGGAATCTATAACCTGCAGGGTGTTTATCTTGGAAATGACGCAAGTTCTCTTGCACCCGGTATTTATATTGTTAACGGACAAAAATGTGTAGTAAAATGAAGATAAAAAAAGATTATGTAGCACCGCAGGCCAATGCCTGCAATGTAGAATGTGAATCTTCGATATTGGTGATTTCGGGTTCAAACGAGGTGGGAACCGCACCCGGAGTTGAGGATGAAGACCCCAATGCCGCTCGTGGCTCACGAGGCGAATGGGGCAACATCTGGAAAGGATAAAAACGGACAAGGAGGGCGATGATAGCCCTCCTTGTTGTTTGAAAAGGACTGGGAATAGATAACAATTCTTATAATATTTGCAGATTGAGAAAATAACTGTAAATTTGCAGTAATAAGTGCGTGGTGGGTGTTTGCCCATTCCTGCGTCAAAAACAATTTGTAATTATGGCAAAGCAGCACATAACAATTGAGGAGGTAAAGGAAGACCTCCGCTATCTGCGTCTGCTGGCACGTGATTTCCCCACAGTGTCGAGCGTGACAACCGAAATAATCAATCTTGAGGCGATCCTGCATCTGCCCAAGCCGACAGAGCATTTCCTTGCCGATGTGCATGGCGAGCACGAGGCGTTCCAGCATATCCTGCGCAATGCGTCGGGTAACATCAAACGAAAGGTGAACGACCTATTCGGCGATACAATCACCGCCGAGGAGAAGAAGGACCTGTGTACCCTTATCTATTACCCCGAGGAGAAACTGAAACTTGTAAGGCAGTCTGATATCGACCTTGACGAGTACTATGCGACTTCATTGAACCGCTTGATAGTGGTGTGTCGCAATGTTTCATCTAAATACACCCGTTCAAAGGTGCGCAAGAGCCTCCCCGAGGAGTATGTATATATCATTGAGGAACTTCTGCACGAGAGCGACGATTACCAGAACAAGCAGGCCTATCTGAAAGTCATTGTTGATACTATTATTGGCACAGGCCGTGCGGGTCATTTCATAACGGCTCTCTGCTATCTTATACAAAGGCTTATTGTAGACCGCCTGCATATACTTGGCGACATCTTTGACCGAGGCCCGGGCGCGCATCACATCATGGATGCATTGTGCGATTATCACCACTTGGACATCACTTGGGGTAACCACGATGTGCTGTGGATGGGTGCTGCGGCAGGCAATACCTGCTGTATTGCAAGTGTGCTGCGTCTCTCTCTGCGCGATGCCAACACTACAACCCTTGAAGAGGGTTATGCCATAAATATGGTTCCGCTTGCCACCTTTGCAATGGAGCAGTATGCCGATGATCCTTGTACGATATATCAGCCTCGCGTGGATGAGGAACGCACGAACTTCAACGAAAAGGATGTGCGTCTCATTGCACAGATGCACAAGGCTATCTCTGTAATAGAGTTCAAACTCTCGGGACAGATTGCAATGAAGCACCCCGAGTGGAACATGATGGACCGCTGCCTCATGGAATTCATTGACAAGGAGCGCGGCATCATAACCATTGATGGCAAGGAGTATGAACTTGGCGACAAGTTGTGGCCTACACTTGACCCTGCCAATCCATACGCCCTCACTCCCGAGGAGCAGGATGTGATAGACCGTCTGCGTCACTCGTTCATGCGCAGCGAGCGTTTGCAGAACCATGTGAACTGCCTGCTCATGCGTGGCGGTATGTTCGTGATATATAACTCTAACCTCATGTTCCACGCTGCCGTGCCCATCAACGAGGACGGTACAATGCGCGAGGTTGTCTTTGACGGCGTGCCGGTAAAGGGCAAGGAACTAATGAAGAAGGTTGAGCGCATGGCGCGTACTGCATTCGACAGCGATGTCGATGAGGCTACTCGCGAGAAGTATGCCGACTTCTTCTGGTATCTGTGGTGTGGTCCCGAGTCGCCTCTCTTCGGCAAGGCAAAGATGGCGACATTCGAACGCTATCTGCTCGATGACAAGGAGGTGCAGAAGGAACCTAAAGGTTGGTACTACATCCTGCGCGACAATGCCGAGGTGTGCGATTATATTCTCGACGAGTTCGGTGTCAAGGGAAGCCATCGCCACATCATCAACGGTCACGTGCCTGTGCGCGTGTTCAAGGGCGAGACACCTATCAAGGCCGATGGTCGCCTGATGGTCATTGACGGCGGTTTCTCAAAGATTTATCACAACCGCACAGGTATTGCCGGCTATACACTTGTTTATCATAGCCGAGGTTTCGAACTTGTACAGCTTACTCCGTTTACGTCTACCGAGGAGGCAATTCTTAACGGAACGGATATTGCCGGTACAATTAACATTGTGGAGATTGTGGGTGAGCGCGAGAAGGTGCGCGACACAGATATCGGTCGTGGCATTATGGTGAAGATTGCCGACCTTGAGCGTCTGCTCTATGCCTACCGCAAGGGTGTGATAAAGGAGAGGCCGCAATAAAAGGTGAAAAGTGAAAGCTGAAAAGTGAAAGCTGCGAGTGAGCGAGTGTGTGGAAGTTTACTTACACACAAAGCGAGCGGAAGCAGGTTCAATCGCACGAAGTGTGGTTAAAGGTGAAAACTGAAAAGTTCAAGCATATGTGTTGTGGTTGACGTTGAAAACGAACAATAAAACAAAGTAAGATATGAAAGCAATAGTAAGTGTTATAATGGGCAGTACATCGGATCTGCCTGTAATGAAAAAGGCCACAGATTTCCTCAATGAGATGAAGGTTCCATTTGAGGTGAATGCCCTTTCGGCTCACCGTACCCCCGAGGCTGTTGAGGCTTTCTCAAAGGGTGCAAAGGAGCGTGGTGTTAAAGTGATAATCGCAGCAGCCGGCATGGCGGCCCATCTTCCAGGCGTCATTGCAGCCAGCACCACATTGCCTGTGATTGGCGTGCCCATCAACAGCACGCTCGACGGCATGGATGCGCTGCTTGCAATTGTCCAGATGCCTCCGGGTATTCCTGTTGCAACTGTTGGCGTGAATGCATCGCTCAATGCTGCTATCCTGGCGGTTGAGATGCTGTCGCTTGCAGATGCCGAACTTGCCGAGCGTCTTGCAGCCTACAAGAGCAACCTGTGCAAGAAGATTGAGAAAGCGAACGAAGAGCTCAAGGAACTCAAATATGAATACAAGACAAACTGATATTGACCTGTTCAACTACAGGCGTCGTCCCACTGTTGAGGTTGCTGTTGGCGAAGTGCTCATTGGAAGCGCGCATCCGGTGCGTGTGCAGTCAATGACCAACACCAGTACAATGGATACCGAGGGCAGCGTGGAGCAGACACTGCGCATTGTTGGACGTGGTGGCGAACTGGTGCGCCTGACTACGCAGGGCAATCGCGAGGCTGTGAATCTTGGCGAGATAAAGCAGCAGTTGCTGGCGCGTGGATGTCGTGTTCCGCTTGTGGCCGACGTGCACTTCAATGCAGCGGTTGCCGATACGGCAGCACGTTATGCCGACAAGGTTCGCGTCAACCCCGGCAACTATGTAGACACTGCCCGCACATTCAAGCATATCGATTACACCGATGCCGAGTATGCCGACGAACTCAAGCGTCTGCGTGAGCGCTTTGTGGCATTCCTTGATATCTGCAAGGCCGAGGGTAAGGCTGTGCGTGTGGGCGTGAATCATGGTTCGCTCAGCGACCGCATCATGAGTCGTTATGGCGATACCCCGTCGGGAGTTGTGGAGTCGTGCATGGAGTTTCTGCGCATCTGTCGCGATGAGAACTTTGACAATGTAGTGGTCTCAATCAAGACCAGTAACACCGCAATGATGGTTACAACGGTGCGCCGTCTTGTGCGCGTGATGGCCGAGGAGGGCATATCATATCCCTTGCATCTTGGCGTTACCGAGGCCGGTGATGCCGAGGATGGCCGCATAAAGAGCGCTGTGGGCATTGGTGCCTTGTTGGCCGATGGAATAGGTGACACCTTGCGCGTGTCACTTGCCGAGGCTCCCGAGAACGAAATCCCCGTAGCAAAGGAACTTGCCGGTTATGTTGCCTGCCGTGATGGTCACGCGCCTGTTGAAGCAGTTGTAGCGCCATCGTTCAACTATGAGGAACCTGTGCGTCGTGCCACAAAGGAGTGGGGCATTATTGGCGGTGACAACGTGCCTGTAGTGTTTGGCGGCGAGGTTAAGGATTCCGATATCGCCTCCGATTTCATTGCTGCAGATGCAGTCGTGTGCTCGCCGGCCGAGGCTGTTGACGGTTCGTTTGTAGCACTTGAATACAAAGACCTTACAGTTGAGAATGTTGCAAAACTAAAATCGCTTGAGAATTTTGCGATAGTGGCTTCTAGCATTCACGCAAATCCTGTTGGCGAACTGCGCGCATTGGTACATAGGTTAACAGTTGAGGGTGTTGACGCTCCTGTAATAATTCGCAGGGCATACAATGAGTCATCGGTTGAGACGCTCCGCATAAAGGCTGCTGCCGATTTGGGCGTTCTGCTCATTGACGGCCTTGTAGATGGCCTGTGGCTCGAGAACCCCTCAAGCAGTGCCGACGAACTCAATGCCATAATGTTCGGTATACTGCAGGCAACCCGCGCCCGCATAAGCAAGACCGAATATATTGCCTGCCCGGGTTGTGGACGTACAATGTATGACCTGCAGGGAACGTTGGCGCGCATAAAGGCTGCTACAGCCCACCTCAAGGGCCTGAAAATTGGCGTTATGGGCTGTATTGTCAACGGTCCCGGTGAAATGGCCGATGCCGATTATGGCTACGTTGGCGCAGCTCGCGGAAAGGTTTCGCTTTACCGTCGCAAGGAGTGCGTGGAGAAGAACATCCCCGAGGAGGAGGCTATCGAGCGCCTGTTGCAGTTGATTGATAGTGACAAGAATAAGTAACTTATGTTGTACATACAAAAATTGAGGAACGCTGTCAGTGTTCCTCAATTTTGTATATGGTCAACCTATGTTCCTCCATTCATAGGTTATCTGTGTACATATCTCCCACACAACCTCTACGGGACTGCCAGCGAGCCGCAACAGCCCCTCAATGGCCTGCATCCTTAGATGGCGTCGTCGCCCGGTGGATAGCCTGATGCTGCTATCCCACATCACATGGTCGAATACCTCCATGTAGGCATCCATCGCTTCAATGTCGCGATGCAACTCCTCGCACATGGCGCCAAGCGCAAGCCACTCGTGGTAGCGCTTTACGCCGCCTGTCCCGTGGATGAAATCGCGGTGCGACTCAATGAAAGCATTGGCACAATGCTTTGCCATTCTCAACTTGCCGTCGGCAGCGCAGCCGGCCACCCACTCATAACAAGGAAACTTTTCCATAGTCAAAAACCAATTAAAGGTTAAACAACAAGATACAATCTGCCCCTGCCGCACACCGGCAATGGCGAATGCCTAAAAAAGTTTCGTTTTGCTTTTCAATTCTCTTTTGGATGTCCCCCAAGAGTTGTTGTGGATACAATAAAAAAAGAGAAATATCTAATCTACTCCTAAAAGGTTGTAAATCAAATATTTCTCTTTGTCGGGATGACTGGATTCGAACCAGCGACCACACGCCCCCCAGACGCGTACTCTAACCGGGCTGAGCTACATCCCGCTCTGTTTTGCGTTGCAAAGGTAGGCATTTTTTGCAAACAAACAAAATATGTTGCCAAAAATATTTTGTAAATTCTGTTTTCGTATACTCCCCGTTCTATGCGCTTTTGGCTGATTCTAATACCCGTTTTGTCAAATAAATGAACAATTCTTTTGAAAGGAGATGATTATTTTGTTCCTTTGCAAATTGGAGGCTTATCTCTAATGAGATAAGATGAGTCTCGCCACAATTTGAAACTTAATAATTAACGGCAATATGAAGAGATTTTTAATTTCATTGGTTTGTGTCCTTTCGGCATTCATTGGTGTCAATGCCCAGAACTGGTCTGCTACACTGACCGCAGCCGATGGCTTGCCCGGTGTGGCTATAGACTACAGCAATAGCGGTTCCGGATATTACGAGTTTACTTCGCAGTTGCTTTCTCCGGGCGTACAGACCAACAGGGTGCGTATGACTGTTGTGGGTACCGTAAACAACGAGGCTCCCAATGGCAACAACATCATCTTTTCCCTGTCCGAACTGAAGATATATGACAAGGATGGCCAGGTTGTGCCTTATACAGCATCGTCAAATGCCGACCACAACTCATTGTCATGGGAAAGTACTGATGGCTCGGGCCTTTCAGCTCTTTCCGACAACAACTACAAAACTTACTTCCATTCTATGTGGAGTTCTTTCAATGCTGTTGCCGATTACCACTATGTCGAGTTGGAGCTTCAAAGGAGTGTCGATGCTTTCTTCATCGAGTGGGCAACGCGTCTTGGTGAGTCCAAGAACAGCCCGACGGTTGTCGGTATAACACTTGGAACGGATTACTCTCCGGCCTCAGTAGGTGAGGAGTTCGTGCTTGGCGATGCAGTTGTTACTGAAGCGGAACTTGCTGCCGAGAAGCAACTCTTCGTGTTGAGAGGTAATGCCATAAAGAGTTTTACCGCAGCCGATGGAACAACATATTCGGGCAGCGGTCCTGTCTATTTGCAGTATGCCGAGGAGGGTGATGTGGAACCTTCGTCACTTCATGTAATGCAGCTCATTCCTGCCGGTGATGGCCGTTACCTTGTTTACTGGCCTGTTGCCGGCAAGTTCCTTGCGAATTCTGCCTCACATTTCAATGGCTTGAACGGTTGGCAATACAGTACAAGCGATTTCGCATCTGCCGCCAAAGTCAAGATTACGGCTATAGATAACGGCTATTTCGAGATGCAGTACGATGGTGAGAACTCTGCCCAAATGTTGACCCTTTATGTGGGTGCGGAACTGCGCGGTGGCGTGAATTCCAAGATGAAGACATTTGACCTCGTTCATAAGGAGGCTCTTGAAAGCGGTGATTATACAAAGGGCTATGCGTTGCCTGTGGCTTTCAATTGGTCAATATACAAGGCCGGGCTTGATGCATCGACTGTCGAGGACCTGATGATTTCGATTCCACAGTTGGCGCAGACACAACTTAGTGCGATAATCAATGAGGCAACGACATACCTTATGGCATACGGAAATCATCAGGGCTACTGCACCGGTGGTGAGGATACCACATTGCGTTCATTGGTGAACAGTGTCCAGCAGAACATTCCGTCAATGAAAAGCATGGATGAAATAACATCGGCACAGAGCTCTCTTTCCCAGGCGTTGTCAAATTATATGGCAGCCGGACTTTCAATGTATGAGGCTCAGGTGAATGAACTGCTTGCAAATTCAACTTTCAGTCAGTATCCTTATGTTGCCGGAACATATCCCGAAAGTTCACGTTCTATACTCGATGGCATAGTCACTACCATTGCGGGCGCAAAGGAGAAAGCCGGTGTGTACAGCGCGTCGCAGTATGTTGAGATATATGCCCAGATTGAACGCGAGATAGAGCAGTTCCTGTCTACAAAGGTCGAGAACGGCGGCGCGTCGGGCGGCGAGGATAAGGAAGAGGAGGAGACTCCCGATGTGCTGCCCGAGGAGGGCGAGGTTGTGTATGTATATCTCTCCAATGGTGATGTAGAGGGGTATTCACTCGCATCGCTCGATGGCAACTACTACATTGAGAACGGCACGGCATACTTCCCATTGCTGGATGGTGATGTCGAATATTACACAAAAGAGGAGTATGACAGCATCTCTACCGTGATGCCGGCGTTGCCTACAATGACATCGTTCAAGTTCAACAACAAGTATAACCCAACATTGAATGTCGATGTAGAATGTGCCAACGTTACCAATGATATGTACCTTAGCGTAAATGCAATTGGCAAGTGGCTCACAGCCAGTTTCCAACTGAGCGATGACAGGGCGGTGGCGTATGTCGATACTGTGCTGCAGGTGAGCAAGGAGACTTGCCAGAGTTTTGCAAAGACAGTATCATACAAGGTTACATATCCAGGTTATGGCATCGTAAAGAGAATAAAGGTGCAGGATGAGATATGGTCAACACCATCTGTCTCGGGCGAGACTCAGGAGGTGAAACTCACTGCCGATATGCTCTCTACCAACAAACCTTCGACAAGCAGCAGCGAATCACTCGCGAACCTGCTCGATGGTAATTCTTCGACAATATTCCACTCAACATGGGGTAACGCAAACAATGCTACTGTCAATGTGAATGCCTATATCCAGATTGCATTGCCCGAGCAGTTGGAGAATATACAACTTTATTATAAGTGCCGTCCTCAGTCCGGTTATAATCCGCTTATCTGGGAGATATATGCAAGCAATGACGGCAACAATTGGAAACTTATCCGCACATTGGATTATATTGCTGATGGTATGCCCAGGGGTGGTTACGGTCAGGAATATACATCACCGACAATTGCTTTGGGTGGCAAGTATTCATACCTGAGAATCGTCCAGACAAGCGGCGAGTACTCGAAGAACCACCTTGCATTGGCCGAGTTGCGCGTGTACAATGTCATTCCTGCGTCAGCCGAGGAGCCGGTGAAGATTCAGGATGCCGTTTATGAGAACCGTCGTGTTCCGTTTGGTAATACATACAATGTTACGGTTGATTGGCTCACCGACAGAATCGCGGCAGTGCCACGCATCGACATTGACATTGATGGCGGCTATTATGTTACAAGTAAGGATTACTACCTGAACGCGAAGTTCCGCATTTCCGGAAACGGCGTTTATGACAACTTTGAGGATTCTGTACAGATAAAGGGTCGCGGAAACTCGTCATGGAGCGCAAACAAGAAACCCTATCGCCTCAAATTTGCCGAGAAGGTAAAACCATTCGGCCTCACCAAGGGCAAGAGTTGGGTACTGCTTGCAAATGCGCAGAGAGGTTCGCTCATGGCAAATGCCATTGCCATGAAGATTGGCCAGATGGCAGGTGCAAAGTATACAAACCACATTATCCCAGTCGAGCTGTACATGAACGGAACGTATATGGGCAGTTATATGTTCACCGAGAAGGTTGGCCTTGCAAACAACAGCGTGGATATAGACGAGGAGGAGGGTTATCTTGTAGAGTTGGATACATACGAGAATCTTGATGAACCTATTTATCGCACCGGTACCTATAATCTTCCCATTAAGGTCTCTGAGCCCGATCTTGATGAATATATAAACGAGTACTATGCCGCCGACCGTCTGCAGGCAATCCTTGATGACTCGGAAGAGATGCAGGATGCCGTATATCTGGGCGAAGGCCTGGAGGATGTGATGGATGTGGATGCGACAGCGCGTTTCTTCCTCACCAATGACCTCGTTCTCAATCAGGAGATCAACCACCCCAAGAGTACATTCTATTTCAAGAATGAGAGCGACCCTGAAGGCAAGATTACCTTTGGCCCGCTGTGGGATTTCGACTGGGGATTCAACTATGAGAACGGCAGCCAGTATTGCTATAGTGGCCAAACATCGAGTGTCATCAAGACCTCAATGGCGGCATACCGTTTTTGGCAGGATTTGACAAATAACGAAACCTTCAAGAAACACTATTACCATGTGTGGAAGGAGTTTGTGGAGAACAACTCTATTGCCGAACTGCACGATTACATCGATAGTTACTACAACTTTGCAAAGGCCTCGTTCCAGAACAATGCTGATGAATTGGGTTACTCCTATGGCTTTAGCGAGAGCGACCGCGACCGTGCGAAGCAGTGGGTTCAGGAGCGTGCAAACTATATCTATAGCAATCTTGAAGAGTATGATATAGACGACCTCATCTATGCATTGCCGGGTGACGTAAACCTTAATAACCAGTTGACAGTGCATGACGTTGCCTTGATTACAGCCTACTTGCAGGGCGATGCCTACAAGAGATTCAGTGAGGTGAAGGCCGATTTCAACACTGACGGAAATATTGACCTTGCCGATGCAGAACTTGTGGCGGCAGAGGTTATGATTGCCGATGCGCCATCTGCTGTATATGCATATTCTACGCCGCTTGCTGCCGGCGAACTCTATGGCAACGATGTAGTGCTGGCTCTTGGCGAGGAGACTGCCCTGCCTCTTAACCTTATGAAATACGGCAGCGAGGACTACAAGGCCTTGCAGTTTGATGTAAGGGTGCCCGACGGTGTCTCTATCGACGATGTCGTGACAACCGAAGCGCTTGCATCTCACAATTTGACGTATGAAATGCTGGATATGAATACATATCGTGTCATTATCTACTCCGAGGATAATGAAATCTTTGGTACTGATGATGCTATTTTGACTTTCCAGGCCAGCTCAATGTATGTTGTTGCGGAGGATGACCGCTCGTTTAGAATTGTCAATGCCTATGCAGTTGACGGCAATAACGAGGAGGTGCGCTTTGACGATGCTGAGATTGCCTTCACGCAGTCAACAGGCATTTCCAATGCGTTCCTGACATACGCCGTGAAGGGCGGCGACTGCATAACAGTGACAGCGCTCGAGGCGCAGGAGATTGCTGTCTACGGTGTTGACGGACGTCTTGTGCGCAAGGTGCAGGTAAATGCCGGCACTGCACGAATCGCTGTCCCAGCAGGCGTCTATGTGGTTAATGGCGAGAAAGTGCTTGTAAAGTAATAATGCCTAATAGATAACACCAGCCGCCCGCTTG
>JAZLBZ010000081.1:0-51424 GCA_045613945.1 Bacteroidaceae bacterium | reverse complement strand
ATGCCTGATGCTGTGGTGTACAAATGTGCTTCGTTGCTCTATACTATGTTCGAACGCTATGATGCAGCCAATGCAATGCTCTCGCTCGCACTGGCTACCTGTGGTGGGCAAATAGGTAAGAAACAGTAATAAAAAAATGATTATGGATAGCTTGAGAATTGTGGCTGCATCACTTGTTGCAAACGTGATAGGCCTTCTGTTCCCAATCAGGAATGATATTTTCGGGCTGGTTCTTCTTTTTACAGCCAACTTTGTGGTTGGCCTGCTTGCAGATGTGTGTAACCATCGCGATTGGAGTTTCAGAAAGGCATTCAGATTCTTTCGCGATGCTGCAATATACTTTGCGATGGTTGCCTGCATCTACCTGCTTGGCTACTTCAAGGGCGAGGAGGGGACAGCCGTGCACTGCGTGTCGTTTACAATATATGTCGCGATATATTTCTATGGGACAAACATATTGCGTAATGCACGCTTTATAACAAATGAAAAAAGCACCCTGTACAGCGTGCTCAATTTCCTCTATTATGTATTCAGCCTTAAGATGCTCGAACGTAGCGGCTGCCTAAAGGATTATATAAACTATGAAAAGCAGAATAGGGATATGCTGTAGCATTCTGTTGCTTTTTCTTGCAGGCTGTGCTACGGTTGAGAAGAGGAGTGATGTGGAGTTTGTGTCGCAGAACCGTATTGTAGAGCACATAAGGGTAGACAGCGTAATGCTGCACGACAGTGTCTATGTGAAAGAACTTGCCGACACTGTCTTTTATACAAGATACCGGACTGTATACAAGGAACGCCTAAGGATTGATACAATAGTGCGCTGCGATACATTGTTCAGGGAAAGGGAGGTGGTTGTGGAGAGGGAACATGGCTGCCTTGCCACTCTCTCGCTCAAGTGGAAAATGCTGTTGGCGGCACTGCTGCTCTTTCTGCTGTGGCGTGCGGGGATGTTGTCTGTTCTGTGGGGCTTAATTTTGAAAGGAGTTCAATTATGCAAAAGAATTTTTCATTTAAAGGAATAAATCTGAGCACAGATTCTGCTCTTGTGCAGGATGGTGAGTGCCTGGATATAGTAAATTTGAGAATGTCAAATGGCAGCCTGGTGCCAATGCCACAGCCGGCAATGATTGCATGGCTGCAAAATGAGTATTCGGCTATCTTCTGGCACGAAATGGCTGAACACTACATTGCTGTCAGCAATGACGGCAAGGGCGTGCTGCATTTCTATGACAAGGATTTTGCTCCTGTCATGGATGGTGATGCCATGCTTGTCATCGAGGGCCTGTCCGGGGTGAAAAAGGTTGAGTTCCTGGGTAACGTGGTCTGTTGCCTTACCGGGAGCGGTATTCACTATCTGCTGTTTGAGAAGGGCTGCTATAGAGGGCTTGGGGAGCGTCCGGCAATACCTGATGTCAATATAACCATCTCGTCAAAAGTGGAGATTCTCAATACTGAGCATACATATTACAAGGGGATTGTTGCCGATGAACTTGAGTCTTCCTGGAACTATAACGAGAAGGGTTACATTGATGAGTGTGTGGCTTTGTTGAACAAGGCGGGGTATTACATTGACAGGGCGCTTTTCAGGGTCGCATTGCGGTTGTATGATGGCAGTTATATCAATGTCTCGAATATTTTTTATGTGAGCGACGAGACGTTTGAGGATGGCATTGGGCGTGATGGCAACAATATGCTCTCTGAACCTATCGACACAACAACAACTCCATCTAAATACAGGGTACGTGTGCGTGGTTTCAAGCCAAACTTCAGTTTCGATATGTCGTGCCTGGAGAAATGGCGTAATGTGGTAGTGGGAGTTGATGTTTTCTCAACACTCTCCCTGCCAGGAAAGAAGTGTGTGATGAATCCTCGTGTTCAAAAGTATGAACTCTATGACGCCTTGCCAATCAATGCGCTATGGAATGAGATAGCATCGGCATCGCTCTATTACAAGGTGGCCGAATATGACATTGACGGCAACCGCATATTCAGTATCGACGATGTCTCGTCGGTGGGTCTTGCCTTGCAGCAGGGACTCGAGACGCAAACAGTTCCGTCCTCACTGTCTAGTTATGACGTAAAGGCTAGTTTTGTCTACAATGCCCGTTTGCATATTGCTGCCTTCAAGGAGTATTTCTTCAAAGGATACGATGCTGTGGCCTACATTCCTGCCGCAACAGAAAAGTGCGTGGTGGATGCAATGCTGGTGAGGGTGAAACTGAGGACAACGCAGGGCGATTTTGCAACCGAAAGGTATTACACCTCCCCTACGCTTGGCTATGATGGCTACACACAGGTGCTTTCGCCGATATTGACATACCCTGATATTCGCGCTTATGAAATGGACATATATATAAAGGTTGGTGAGACTGTGTATGGAAAGGTGTTCCCGCTTGTTGCTCATAAATACTTGAATATTGCCTACTATCTGCACAAATGGTATTCTCCCTATTCGACATTTGTGACGGCTGTTTTTGCCAATGGTGGCAAGCCGGCAGCCGGTGTCGCGGTAGAGGATGTGGTGAGCCTGTTCAATGGCGAGGTGGGAACGCACGAGGTAATCTACAGCGCGTCACTTGACTCATGGACATATAAAGGCGAGCCATTCCCACCCGAGGATTCTCCTCCCTTGCGTGTCTTTGCCATTCACCGCAATGCGGTCAATGGCGACAAACTGGTATTTACAATCAGGCGGGACGGGACTGGCGATATGTCGTTCAAGGATATATACAATATTCCGCTAGACAGTACATGGGATGCGCTGGATGGTATGCCCGAACAGGCGTCGTTGCCTTATGAAGAGAGGCGCAACGTGCTGAAGGTGTCATTGCTTGAGAATCCCTTTGTATTCCCTGCCAAATGTACCTACACGCCTTCTCAAAGTGGGATAGTGGGGCTCTCGAGCAACACAGTAACCCTGTCGCAAGGCCAGTTCGGCCAGTTCCCGCTGTATGTGTTCTGCAACGATGGAATATGGGCAATGTCGGTCGACGCATCGGGCAGTGTTGCCTATCTGGCCTCGAACCAGGTGTCGCGTGATGTCTGTGTGAACCCACATTCAATATGTGGAATTGGCGGCGGTGTTGTCTTTGCCGGCAAGCAGGGCGTTATGCTCATCGCAGGAAACAGCATAAAGAAAATCTCATTGGCCATGAATGGGAATGCAAATTCATTGTCTGGGGTCCCTGCCGATATCTTCTCGAAGATTTCATCATTGGTGTCGCTTGAGTGCATGACCGGTAGTGATGATTTCCAGGACTATATCTCAAATGCTTGCGTCTCGTTCCTGCCGTCGCACAACGAGGTTCTTGTTACAGATGTCTCACGCAACTACTCCTTTCTCTACTCCTTTGTCTCGGGTATGTGGACAAGAGTGAAACTGCGCGTTACGGGGTTTGTCAATGGGAATGCAACACCATCCTTTATTGTTGCAGCAGATGGCACCACTCGTGTATACGCAATTCAGGATGAGATAGCGGGCGACAATAGAATCCTGTTGTTTACGCGACCTTATATCTGGGGAACCAAAATGCCCAAACGAATAATGCAACTTATGCTGCATGCCTATGCCGAGCAACCCCAGAGTGTTACCCCGGATGTACCGCTGTTAGGATTATATATGCTTTGCAGTAACGATGGAGTACACTTTAAACTTGTTGCCGGTTGTGAAAAGAGGAGTAGGACACAGGATGTGTTGTTTCCCTATTTTCCAACTCAGTCCTATAAGTACTACCTCTTTGCAATAGTGGGCAATGTGGGTAAGGAGAGTGTCATCACCGGTATTGAGACTGATGTGAGCGTTCCCTGGAAGAACAGGCTCAGATAGCGATGACTTAATATTGTTGACTTGTGCCGTACAATCTTTTTATGGATTGTACGGCCTTTTTTATTGTTTGTCAAACGATTTTACACCCATTGTCTAATTTTTTTACACTTTGTTAAAATATCAAATACTGTAAATTGTTGTAGATTAATGCTTTCGTGAGTTTGGCACGGTTTTGGCACGTAATCTTGCAGAAACAATTCAAAATTTATGAAAAATATATTTGTAATATTTACACTTGCCGGTTCCGTGACTCTTGCCACAGCGCAGACAATGACGATGGATGAATGTATGGCATATGCCATTGAGCACTCCGTTACTGTTGCCAAACAGGAGAACAGCCTTGACAATGCCCGGATGGCTTACAAGCAATCTGTTGCGGAACTCTTCCCTTCAGTGTCGGCCGGTGTTTCGGCATCTACCAATTTCGGTCGTTCAATAGACCCTGAGACAAACAGTTACACAACAGTTTCTACATTCAGTAACTCTTATAACCTGAGTTCTTCAATGCCACTGTTTGCAGGCTTGCGATATGTGAACACCATCCGTGCTGCTAAGGTGGCTCGCGAACGTGGTTATAGCGACCTGCAGATTGCGCGCGACAAAGTGGCAATGGAGGTGATGCGTGCTTATATCGATGTCGTATATTATAAGGAGGCTGTGACAATAGCCCAGGAACAACTCTCAGCATCGCGCAAGACATTGCTTCAGGCACAGAAACTCCATGAACTGGGACTCAAGAGCGCTGCCGAGGTTGCCGAGGTCGCTTCACAGGAGGCCGGTTACGATTATCTGCTCACCGAGCAGCAGAATAATCTTGCAATGGCATACATTGCACTGCGTGAGATTATGAACTATCCACAGGAGGTGGCATTTGATGTTATTGCGGCCGGCGAAGTCCTTCCTGCAATCTCTACGGTCTCTTCTGCCAGCGTTGTGGACAAAGCACTCCTTTGTAATGCTCAGATCGTTTCAGCTGCTCTTGCTGTAAAGGAATCAAAACTCAACTATATGAAGGCTAAAGGCTGTTGGTTTCCCACAATAAGCCTTTCGGGTGGTTTGGGGACAAGTTATTATACAAATTTCAGTAACTCGGCCTATCCGGCATTCTGGACACAACTCGATAACAATCGTGGTGGATATTTAGGTGTTTCAATGTCAATTCCAATCTTTTCAAATCTAAGTCGCAAGGCCTCTGTTCGTTCCTCGCGCAATGCTTTGCGTAATGCCGAACTCGAAATGAACGCAATACGCAATGCGGTGGAGAGTGAGGTGGTGCAGGCCTGCAGGCAGATGGAGGGATATGGAAAACAATATATTCAGGCTGTGAAAAAGATTGAGGCCGCGCAATTGGCATATGATGGCATTGCTGCAAAGTTCGAGAGGGGGCTTGTTACAGCAATAGAACTGCATATGTCGGCAACAACGCTGCTGCAGGCAAAATCGGACTGTCTGCGTTCAAAATTGCAGTATATGATTGAGAAACGTATGGTTGACTATTATAGCGGCATTCCGCTTGTGGAAGTTGAGTGAAGTATCTGATAATATTTTTAGAATAATAAATTAAAGACTATGGATATAAAACTGGAAAAGAAAAAAGGATGGCGTGCCATTCTAAGCAAGAAGAGTCTGCCTTACCTCTTTGGAACACTCCTGTTGCTGCTTGTTGCGTGGCTGTTACTCAAAAAGAACACCACCACATTGCGTGTGAACAGCGCGACAATTGTTGTATCTGACGTAGAACTGGGTGAGTTTAACGATTATGCCACTCTCAATGGCATAGTGCATCCAATAACAACTATGCAACTCTCGCCTTTGGAGAGCGGAGTGGTGGAACGCATTGTTGCCGAGGAGGGAACAACCGTAAAGGCTGGTGATGTAATTCTTGAAATGACAAACAAGCAACTTTCGATGCAGATTCTGCAGTCAGAGGCAGACTTGGCCGAGAAACAGAATATCTTGCGTAACACGCTCATCTCAATGGAGCAGGAGCGACTTTCCCTGCGCCAGGAGATGCTCCAACTTGACCTTGATGTAACCCGCAAGCAACGTGCCTATGAACAAAACCTTGAACTTTACAACAGTGAACTCATTTCGCGCGAGGCCTACTTGCAGTCAAAGGAGGATTATGAGCTTGCCGTTGCACGCCGCTCCCTTGTTGAGGAACGTCAGAAACAAGACTCGCTCTACCGCACCGTCCAGGTGGCACAACTCGACGAGAACCTGCGCTCAATGCAACTGAATATGCAACTCATCCGTGAGCGTGTAGGTAATCTCAAGGTCAAGGCGCCCATTGATGGCGAGGTGGGCATGCTAAACGTGGTGCTTGGACAGACACTCTCGCAGGGCGGTGCCATAGGGCAGATAAACGACCTTTCGGCCTACAAGGTTACGGCTATGGTAGATGAGCACTACATTGATCGCGTGGTTACCGGGCTTACAGCCTCCTTTGTGCGTCGCGACAACAGTTATGATATGTTGCTGCGCAAAGTCTACCCCGAGGTGCGTGAGGGAAAGTTCAAGGTAGACCTCACATTCACCGGCGAATTGCCCGACAATATCCGCTCGGGACAGACTTACAACCTTAATCTGCAGCTTGGACAGCCTGTTGAGGCTGTGTACATCCCGCGTGGCGCATTCTTCCAGAAGACCGGCGGTCGTTGGATATATGTAGTGGATGCTACGGGCGAAAAGGCCTACCGTCGCGAGATACGCATTGGCCGCCAGAATCCGAGATTCTATGAGGTGCTCGATGGACTTGCACCCGGAGAGAAAGTTATAACCTCGTCGTATGACAATTTCTGCGAGAATGAAGAACTGATATTGAAATAATGGAAGCAAAACACTGAATCAAATAAACAAAACCATGTATATAAAGAATTTCATAACATTGTTGAAGCGTTACACCACATCGTCGGTGCTCAACATTCTTGGAATGGCATTGGCTTTTGCTGCGGTGTATCTTATAATGGTACAGGTGAATTACGACCTGTCGTACAACAAAGGCATATCCAATGCCCGTAACATCTACCGTCTTGAACATCCCAACTGGAGCGAGGAGGGGTATTGGGATATCACATGGGCTCGTCAGTTGCCCGACGATCTATGCAAGGATATTCCCGAGATTGAAAAGAGTGCCACAATAACACCTACCGGACATTTCAATATAAACTCTGTTTATTCGAGAAAGTTGGACGACCGCATAGACAATATTGAGTTGAACCTGTGTGAGACAGAGCATGAGGGACTGGAGATTCTTGGCATTGAGGTTATCGAGGGCTCGCTCGAAAATGTGATAGACCACTATTCGTTGGTTCTTAAAGAGTCTGCTGCAAAAAGGTTCAATCTCTCTGTAGGTGATGTATTGTGCTACGGCCGCGATGCAAATGAGGAGAAAGCAACTGCTACAGTGGTCGCAATATGCAAGGACACACCTTCACCAAGTATTCTTGACGGAACAGACGGTTGGGGTGGTATGTCTGTTGCTCAGGAGAATGAGAACCCCAACAATTGGAACAACCCTTATTACATACAGCTCGCAGACGGTGCATCATCCGATGCCGTTGTTGAGAAGATGAAAGAGGCTTTGCTTCGTCTACTCAATGTAGAGCACGAATTGTATGCTGATGAAGAAACTGTAGAGCAATACATTAAAATGGCTACTCCGCGCCTTAATCCGTTGACTGAACTCTATTTCTCGAGTGATGTCAGCAGTGCTTATCACGAGGTGGGCAACAGATTGACTACATATACCTTCATTGCAATAGCTGTGCTTATAATTCTAATTGCAATGATAAACTTTGTGAATTTCTTTTTTGCACTCATTCCCGTGCGCATAAAGGCAATAAACACATACAAGGTCTTTGGTGCATCGACATTGAGGCTGCGCCTTAACTTTATTATAGAAGCCGTAGGGCTTGTAGCTACATCACTTGCCGTTGCTGCTCTATTCGTTGAACTGTTTGCCGAGACACCAATGGTCAACCAACTCTCTACATCAATTTCATTCAGCAATAATTGGGGGATTGCACTTGTCGTTGTGGTGGTAGCCATTGCTGCAGGCATTGTGGCAAGCATATATCCCGCATTCTACATTACCCGCTTCTCGCCGGCAATGGTGCTTTCCGGCTTCCAGGCATCGGCCCCGGGCCGTCGTTTGCGCTACACTCTCGTTGCCGTGCAGTATTTCATTTCCATTACGCTCATCATATGCTCACTCTTCATACACCGCCAGCGTGAGTTTATGCTCGGTTACGATATGGGTTTTGACAAGGAGAATCTTCTTGTAGTCGACAAACTACCTGCCGAGGCTGTGTTCGAGTCCTTTGACTTGAAGAACGGATTGTCTCAGGTAAGGCGCGATGCCTTTGCCGAGCGCCTTACACAGAACCCCGCAATCATTGACGTCGCTTTTGCCAACGGCTCGCTTGTGACACCTTCGAGAATGCAGTGGGGACGCAATGTCGACGGCAAAGGAATATATTTCAATGTCTATCCTGTTTCGTGGGATTTTCTGCAGCTTATGAAGATTGACATTGTAGATGGCAGGGATTTCTGTAGCAGTGACGAGACTACTGTCAATGGGGTTTACATTTTTAATGAAGATGCTGCACGCAAGGTGGGTATAAAAGTGCATGACAAGATTCCCGGTCACCGTTCCGATGCCGATGTCGTGGGTATATGCCGTGATTTCAACTATCGCCCAATGCAGTACAACATTGAACCATTCGCGTTCTACATATTCGGCAAATATCCTTGGAGAGTTTGCGAACATTTGTATGTGCGCACAATGGCCGGCGCCGATATTCCTGCGGTAAAGGAGTATATAATGCAGACTATTGCAGAGTATGCACCGAGTGCTCCCGCCGACAGTTACGATGTGACACTCTTTGATGCAGAACTTGAACAGCAGTATCAGAAAGAGGAGAAACTCTCGTCACTCATCACCCTGTTTACAATGCTTTCTATCCTGATATCGGTGATTGGTGTGTTCGGTCTTGTACTGTTTGAAACCCAATATCGCCGCAAGGAGATTGGCATACGTCGTGTACACGGTTCATCGGTGTCTTCAATTCTCAGTATGTTCAATATAATGTATCTGCGCATCGTTGCAATATGTTCGCTTGTGGCAGTGCCTGTGAGTTATCTTGTAATTGACCGTTGGATGCAGCAGTTTGCCTACCGTGCAACAATGGCCGTCTGGGTCTATCTGCTTGCCATAGCCATTGTAGTCGCCATAACAATTGCGACAGTGACGGCACGTGCCTACAAGGCAGCAAACGACAATCCCGTGGATGCTATAAACAAGTAAGATAATCAATGATATGGCAGTAGGGCTAAAATCAATTCTGTATAAGCGAATTTGTCATTTTTCTGGCAAGCCCTCAACAACACGTCTGAACGAATGTGAAGAATCTTATAATCGCACGAAGGAATAGATACTTCGCTGCGCTCAGTATGAGATGGTACAGTGGGGACATATTATTACCAAATATAAAACAAAATATAAATCAATAAAAACAAAACAATTATGCTTAAAGTAGAGAATTTGAAGAAGAGTTTCTTCACAGAGGAAGTAGAGACAATTGCTCTGGGTGGTGTTTCATTTGAAGTAAAGGAAGGTGAGTTTGTTGCCGTAATGGGACCTTCGGGTTGCGGAAAGTCTACATTGCTCAACATTCTTGGTTTGCTTGACAATCCTACAAGCGGCAGTTATCAGTTGCTTGGCAACGAGGTGGGCTGTTTGCGCGAGAAGGAGCGTACACAGTTCCGCAAAGGAAACCTCGGTTTTGTGTTTCAGTCCTTCAACCTCATTGATGAGATGACTGTGTTTGAGAATGTGGAACTTCCGCTTGTGTATATGGGTGTGAAGGCTTCGGAGCGCAAGAGACGCGTGAATGAAATGCTCGACCGCATGAACATATCGCATCGCGCCGGTCATTTTCCACAGCAACTCTCGGGTGGTCAGCAGCAGCGTGTGGCAATAGCACGTGCGGTTGTATCAAACCCAAAACTTGTGCTTGCCGATGAGCCTACAGGTAACCTCGACTCAAAGAATGGACAGGAGGTTATGGCGCTGTTGCAGGAACTCAACCGCGAGGGGACAACAATTATCATGGTTACCCACTCACAGCACGATGCACAGTTCGCATCACGTACCATCTGTCTCTTTGATGGACAGATTGTTACTGATGTGGCAAACAAGTTGTAATAAAACCATTGTACCGGGCAAATACTGTGTTACGCTCGTTGCTGTGGTGCTCGTTTACGCTCAGTAAACTGCGCTCCTCGCAACTTCGCAAGCCTTGTCTTTGCCTCGCTACAATGATTTTAAGGGATGACAGGCAAATGCGCAGTGTGCTTGCTTTTTAGCACTCTTGCAGGCATCACTGCCTTTGCTTTGTCAAAAACATTCTAATTGGATTATATGCAATTATTCAACTATTCATTCCGCTATCTACTTAAAAACCGTGGCAATTCATTGGCAAGGTTGCTCTCCTTGTCTTTGGGTATGGCCGTTGCGCTTCTCATATTCTCTTACGTGGGGTTCAATATGTCGTTCAACAGTTTTTTCCCCGAGAAGGAGCGTGTATACCAGGTGTGGATAAAGTCGCCGCAGTTCGGCATTTCCGACAAGCAGGTAAGACCGCTGGCACCGAATCTTGTCGCCGACATGTCACAGGTTGAGGCTGCAGTGCATTTCATTGAGGTGGAAAAAATTTTCGGTACCACCGATAACTTGATGACGGCAAAAGCTTTG
Organism: Bacteroidaceae bacterium; assembly: GCA_045613945.1. Lineage (GTDB taxonomy): Bacteria > Bacteroidota > Bacteroidia > Bacteroidales > Bacteroidaceae > HGM04593. The sequence continues at coordinate 40,841 of JAZLBZ010000081.1, read as the reverse complement.
GAAACGAACAGCACTTTTTTCGATGTCCTCGATTTTGGGGTACTCAGTGGCGATGCCCATCGCATTCTCAGTAGTGAGGGTGCAGCGGCCGATGAGGTGATGATTTCGGAGCGGCTTGCAAGAAAAATGTTCGGTGATGAGGACCCATTGGGCAAGAAACTGGGGCTTATGGTTGTTGCCGGTGTATTCACTACACCCCCTGCAAACCAATCGATAGGTGATTTCGATATTCTTGAATATCTCCCGTACGACAGCGATGACGAAGTATGGACCGGGCAGGACAGCTACTCTACATTCATAAAGCTGCGCCCCGGTGCCGACATTGCCGAGGTTGAGGCAGCCATGCCGGCTTTTTTGGAGAAACATGGTATTGCCGAGCATTGCGAGGAGTGGCAGAAGAGATTCTATTTTGCTCCTTTGGCATCGACCATATATGTCGGCAGTGATGTGAGGCAGATGCAGGCTCTCTATGCCACAATTGCTTTCATAGCTCTTGTTGTGGCTTGCCTCAATTACGTGCTACTCACAATCTCTGCTCTTGCAAAGCGCAGCCGCACCATTGCTACAATGAAGTGCAACGGTGCATCGCGCAGCGGAGTCTTCGGCATGCTGTTGGTGGAGACAATGCTGTTGCTTGCAGCATCGGTGGTTGTTGCAGCTGTTGCAATATTTTGTCTGCGTGGTGAGATATTTGAACTCTTGGGTTACGAAGTAGCGGACCTTTTTGCTCCCCGTCGTATGTGGATACCGGTTCTTGTTTGCCTTGCAGGTTTTGCCGTGGCCGGCATAATACCGGCAGTGTTGTTCTCGCTTGTGAGCATAGACTATGCTTTCCGTCGTGGCGGCGACAACCGTTCTTTGTGGAAAAAGGCACTGCTCTTTGTGCAGGTGGGTGCAACGGTCGCTGTGGTTATATTCCTGTTTGTTACCGCAAGGCAGGCATCCCATGTTGTGAATGCCGATTATGGCTATAAGTTCGACAGACTCATGGCTGCGCAGCTCTCTACGAAAATAGGGGATGCCGGTGTCATTGCCGACAAGTTGCGCTCTTTGCCTTTTGTGGAGAATGCAGGGATGTCTGCGCAGTCTCCGCTCGAAGGCTATTCGGGGATGCCTTGCGTGGATGAACAGGGGAACCTGCTCTTCAGTTGCAGATGGGATATAATCGACCATAACTATATCCCCTCGATGCAAATGAATATTCTACAAGGTCGCAATTTCTTTGCCACTGATGGCGCTGACAAGGCTATTGTGAACGAGAGGTATGTAGAGATGCGTGGGTGGGAGGATTCACCTATCGGCAAGATTATCTACGACGGTTCGGGACAAAGCTTTGAAATTGTGGGTGTAGTGGCCGATTTCCGCATGTTGAGTACCGGTGTCGTTGAGCCCATTGTGATGCATACCGTGCCTTATGTCAGCGATATGGCTCCCGGGTACAATGCTGTGGTGCTGTATAACATTCTGCTTGACGAGGTGAATGCCGGGAATGTAACGGCGCTCGAAGAGGCAGTCTCATCTGTCAATGACGGGTATTTCAAACATAAACTGGTATATTATCGCGATTGGGTTGAACACACTTTTGCCGATGTCAGGGCAATGCGAAATGGAATGGTGGTTGTGGCTGTAGTTGTACTGCTCATTGCTCTGATTGGTCTCATTGGCTACATACAGGGCGAGATGGTGCGCCGCAGCAAGGAGATTGCTGTGCGCAGAGTATGCGGCGCAAAGGTTGGCGATGTGCTTGCCGTTCTTGGTGTACGTCTGTTGTGGATGGTATTGCCTGCGGCTGTGTGCGGTATCGCATTGGCTGTGTGGTGGAACAAGGAGTGGCTTTCGACGCTTGCACGGATGCGTTGCGATGTTCCGCTGTGGATATACATTGTCGGTGCATTGCTTGTTCTGGCTGTGGTATATTCTGTGCAGCTGCTGCTATCGTTGCGCGCCGCAAGTGGCAATCCTGTCGATACTATAAAAAAGAACAATTGATAAAACAAAAAACTATGAAAATAGCATTCAAGAACTTTTTGACAACATTGAAGCGCTACAAGGTCGCTTCGCTGTTGAATATTGCGGGTCTTGCGCTGGCGTTTGCGGCTTTCTACATGATAATGTCGCAGGTGTACAGTTCAATGACATTCAACAGAGCCATCAAGGACTGTGAACGGGTGTATATGGTATCGCCATATCACGAACACTTAGGCGAATGGGCAGAGAATGCTCCTAACCCAATCTGTTACGAGACGGCAGCCGAGTTGCCCTATGTAGAGGCCATTGCATCAATGAACTGTTTTGGTGATGATGAGCCTGTGTGGATAAAAAGAGAGGGTGAGAACTATGAGAGAAACAAAATGACCGTTGTACGTTGTACAAGTTCAATACTTGATGTGTTCTCGTTTGATATCATTGCCGGAAACATTGATGATTTCAAGCAGAAGGATGCCGTGGTGCTGTCGCAGAGCACGGCTGATGCCATGGGTATCACTGTGGGTTCGACAATAAATCTTGACGAAGGCAATGTAAAACCCGGTACACCGCTCACTGTGGTTGCTTTGTTCAAGGATTTTCCCGAGAATACAATCCTTGCAGGTCGCGAGGCGTTTCGCAATGACAACCGCGAGTATGGTATGGTGAACAACAACTGGAACTACTCGGTCTTTGTGAAAATGCGCCCGGGTGCCGACACTGCCGATTATGTGGCTTTGTGGAAAAAGAAACACCGCGAATTCAGTCAGGCCGCCTATGCCGAATATGTTGCGGCGACAGGCCGGGAACTCAGTGAAGAGCAAAAGAACTCAATGTTCAACATGCCGGTGAGGTTGATGCCGATGGACGAGTTTTATTTCAATACTGAGTATCGGTACTATTCCAATAGCTCTTGGGGAGTGACAATGACAATGCTTGCCATTGCTCTTGTGATTGTTATTGTGGCATTCATTAATTTCGTGAACTTCTTTATGGCGCTTGTGCCGGTGCGTATGCGCTCTGTGAACATCTGCAAGGTCTTTGGAGCAGGGCAGTGGACACTGCGCATGAACTTCTTCTTTGAAGCTGTGGGTCTTGTGCTCATAGCCCTTGCCGTGGCCTTGTGCACCGTGTCGCTGGTTGACGGCAGTGTAGTTAGCGAGTATGCGACTTATTCGCTCGCTGTTGGAGATAATGTCGCGGCTGTGGTGTTGGTGCTTCTCATTGCTTTGGCAATGGCTGTGTGTGCGGCTGTATACCCGGCATTCTATATCACACGTTTCAACGCTTCGATGGCTGTGAAGAAGGGTTTCGCATCGTCAAAAGCCGGCCGTGCAATGCGCGCAGGGCTTGTTGCAGTGCAATTCGTCGTTTCAATGGTACTTATGATTCTGGCGCTGGTATTCTCCATGCAGTATGAGTATATGATACGATACGATGTAGGCATTGATCGCGAGAACCTGCTTGTGATAGAAAGCGAGGACCTTGCCACAAAACACGAGTTGTTTGTGGAAAAACTTGCCGAGAATCCCAATATTGCAGCGGCTACATCTACCAACTGGGAGATATTTGCATCCGATGGATACAATGTCAGAATAATAGACGGCAAGGAGATTAAGATGCAGATTCATTATGTGCGCCATAATGCTCCCGATGTGTTTGGTATTCCTGTGATAATGGGTAACGGTTTTGTCAAGGGTACTCCGGGATATCTTATAACCGACTACACCTCGCAGGCTACGGGTCTTGGAATAGGCGACAAGTGGGATGGCGAGGAGATTGTAGGTGTGATACCGCACATCAATCTTGTGGGTGCAAATATGGCAAAGACAAATACAATGCTTTATAGCCAGGGTGAATCCAATTACAGGATGTATTTCTATGTCCGACTGCACAAGAATGTTGACGTTGAGGCTGTGTATCGCGACATCTGCTCAATTGCAAAGGGGATTGAACCGAATGCATACGACCCGAAGATTGAATTTGTTGATGATGCCATTGCAAAGATTTATGGCGATACAAAGAAACAGACACTGCTCATTTCAATGTTCGCAATAATTGCTGTCGTGATATCATTGATGGGAGTGTTCGGCATCGTGCTCTTCGAGACACAACACCGTCGTAGCGAGATTGCCGTGCGTAAGGTGTACGGTGCAACGGTGGGTGGTGTGGTTGCCATGTTCAACCGTCGTTACCTGTCAATAATTGTCGTCTGCTTTGTTGTTGCCGCACCGCTGGCGTGGTTCATAGCCGACAGGTGGCTGCAGCAGTTCGTGAACCGCATTGAGGTTGCACTGTGGTTGCCGCTGGCAGTATTGGCTGTGGTTACCGTTGTTACGGTGGCATTGGTGACACTGCGTTCGTTGAAGGCCGCAACGGAAAATCCTGCCGATGTGGTGAAAACGAACTGATTTGTGATTTTCTCATTCCGCGTCGCGGAATGAGAAAATTTATTATTAACTTCGCACTATAAAACACAAATATGGCAAAGAGAGGTACATTACTCATAGTTGATGACAACAGGAATATCCTGTCTGCAGTGAAATTACTTGCCGACGGGTCTTTTGCGAAGGTGGTGACACTCTCTTCGCCAACGACACTGCTTTATACCATTACTGCTGAGAAACCGAACGTTCTGCTGTTGGATATGAACTTCCACGCAGGAATAAACACCGGCAACGAGGGTATCTACTGGCTAAAGGAGGTAAACGAAAAGTTCCCAGACGTCAAGGTTGTCCTTTTTACTGCATACGGTGACATTGACCTTGCAGTCAAGGCTATGAAGCACGGCGCGTTCGACTTTGTGGTGAAACCCTGGAACAACGACAAACTGATGGAGACGCTGCTCAATGCTCTTGAACTGTCAATGGGCAAGGGAAAGAAGAAACTTGATGTACCGGTGCGCAAAGAGATTCCCATGTTCTGGGGCGGCAGTGCCGAAATGGAGCGTATACGTGCATTGGTTGAGCGTGTTGCCGTTACAGATGCCAACGTTCTCATTACGGGTGAGAATGGTACCGGTAAGGAACTACTGGCACGTGAGATACATCGTCTCTCAAAACGTTGCGGAAAGGAGATGGTGTCGCTTGACATGGGTGCCATTCCCGAGACGCTTTTTGAGAGTGAACTTTTTGGTCACAAGAAGGGTGCGTTTACCGATGCTCATGCCGACCGCGCGGGAAAGATGGTTGCGGCAAACGGCTCCACACTCTTTATGGACGAGATTGGTAACTTGCCGCTCCATTTGCAGGCAAAGATGCTGGTTGCACTGCAGAACCGTATGGTTACACCGCTTGGTGGCAATGCTCCACAGGCAATAGACATACGCATTGTGGCTGCCACAAACCGCGACCTCTATTCAATGGTTGAAGGTGGCGTGTTCAGGCAAGACCTTCTCTACCGTATAAATACAGTGCATATAAATCTGCCTCCGTTGCGCAGGCGCCAGGTGGATATTGTCCCGCTTGCCGAGATATTCCTCAAACACTATTGCGAGAAGTATGGCAAGGAACCTATGGGTGTTTCGCCCGAGACAGCCGAGAGGCTCATGGCGCATCCTTTTGAGGGTAACATACGTGAGTTGCAGAATATAATGGAAAAGGCGGTAATTATGTGCGACGGTGCATTGATTGAACCCCACCATCTGCAGTTGCATGTCTCTCCTGCAGCAGCGCGCACTGCAGGTGCTACACTTGAGGATATGGAGCGAACTGCCATCGCCGAGGCTATTTCCTCATGTGGCGGCAACCTTTCAATGGTTGCGCAGAAACTGGGAATCACCCGACAGACTCTCTATAACAAAATCAAGCGTTACGGACTATGAAAAAACGCGGCCTCCCTCTTTCGAAACCATTGTTCACCGTTATCTTGCTGGTGATGGCAGCAGTCTTGGCGGGGTGGTTGGCTGCGCTTGGGCATTATCGCATGTGCGCGTTGTGTGCAATCGTATCTCTGTTGTTTGCCGCAAAACTGGTGAATGTGTATCGTGGGATTGTTAGGAAACTGGACTTCATATTCACCGCTGTGCGCAACAATGATTTCTCGTACCGTTTTGTGGAAAATCCCCAACGTGCGGGATATTCTGTCATAAACCATTCGTTGAACCGCATTAAAGAGGTACTTGATGAGACAAAACTCAAGTCTGTCGAAAAGGAAAAGTATTTTGAGACCATAATTGAGTGTGCCAATGTGGGTATTATGGTTGTGCTTGAGAACGGCGCTGTTGTTAAACATAATAGCAAGGCAATAAGTCTGCTGGGTGTTCCAATGCTCAGTCACATTGAGAGGCTACGTCCGCTATCGGCGCACCTTGCCGATACAATGCTCTCCATTTTGCCAATGGAGCAGAAGAGTGTATGCCTTGCAACAGAAACGGGCAACGTGAACCTGCTGTTGACCTGTTCGGCAATGCTGCATGATGGCCGCAATATGCGCGTGATATCAGTAGAGAATATCAACCGCGAACTCGACACACAGGAGGGGCTGGCGTGGGAGAAACTTACGCGCATTCTGACGCACGAGATTATGAACTCGCTTGCACCTGTCACCTCAATAAGCAACACATTGCTTCATGCGAATGAGAACCCCGAAGTGTTGCAGCAGGGACTTGAGACCATACATGCCACCAGCGACCGCCTGATGCAGTTCGTGGATTCGTTCCGCGAGGTAACACGCATTCCCCCACCAAAGAAAACTCCATTTTACCTTTCAGGCCTGTTGAAAGACATAAAAGCGCTTGTAGATTGTGGCAATGCGCCGCTGAGCATAGACGTTGCCCCTGCCGACACTATGATTTATGCCGACAGGGTGCAGTTGCAGCAAGTCTTTGTCAACCTGATAAAGAATGCAGCCGATGCGTGTGCCTTGCGTGGAGGTGTGCAGTGGATAGAGGTGTGTTCGCGCATTGCTTCCGATGAAAAGGTGTGCATAGAAATTAGTAATAGTGGTGGTGCCATACCTGCCGATGTGGCCGAAAATATCTTTACGCCGTTCTTTACAACAAAACGCGACGGCTCGGGAATTGGTCTTGCTGTTTCAAAGCAGATAATCCGTTTGCATGGCGGGACATTGAGCCTTGTGCATAACAGTGAAGAAAAGGTGACATTCCTCATTGTATTGGAATAGTCACCTTTCGTGCTTGGCTCTCAGCCTTTTGCTTTGTGTACTCTTTTTTCATTCTCAAGTTCTCTTAGCAAACGTGCGCTGTGCTTGCTTATGTATATGCTGCAACGTGCAAATATGAAGAATGCGATTGCGAATAGTGCAGTTGTCAGATTATTCTCGAACAGGTTCTCTGCGGTGACTAGCATTATCATGAAACTTGTCAGTTGCAGCGCTAGAAGTAGTCTTGCATTCATAGTCTTGTTTGGTCTATTAGTTGAACTTCCAAAAAATAAGGTCGCTTTTCCCGTCTTTTATCACTAATGTTGCCCGGTCAATGAGTTCCTTTTTTCTCATTAGTCTTACTGTTCCAATTGTCGTGGTGCTATCGATATTTGGCACACTCTCTTTCCCCTCCTCGGTCTCGCATTTTATCTTTATGCAATACTTCCCCATTATTGCCTTGCAGGTGCGCTGTTCGAGGAATTCTCTCACGAATGGTATGTTTGCATAGCGTTCGTAGATGACGTACTCTTCGGTCAGGCTGTAACCTGTCACTCTGTGTGGAATAGCCTTGTGTGCAATAGAGTAGAACCATTCCATAATACTCTCATAAAGATAGCCGCACCATTCCCGGCACTTTACAATAACTCTACTTCTCATAGTAAATCTGGTTTTATTTGTTTTGTAGTTAATAATATTTGTATTATGTTTGTCAAAGTATTGTGTTTTTCTGCTTTTTTTGCCTTGACAAGGAAAAGAATAATACAAATAGCCGATTGTGGCTACAAATATAAGTTGTAAAGTTGAAAAACGAGTTGCTGGATTAGTAAAAAGTTGCTATTTTGGAAACGGTCTAAATAAGACTTTTGGCGGTTTATTGATTTATAGGCAAATAATCTAATTGATATATGAAAGATAACGGTATTAAGCAGCGAGTAACCGAGGTTCTGCGCTTCAAGAAAATTAATGTCAACAGGGCAAGTAAGATTCTGTCTATACCACAGCGTACCCTGAACAGACAAGTGAACGAGGATGGCAACATCAGTATGGATTTGCTTTATGCGATACTCGATAATTTTACCGAGATTTCGCCACTCTGGCTCCTATTGGGTGAGGGCGATATGATTGCTTGTCAGGCCGAGCCTTCGTACAACAAGGCACCTTATTACAACGACCTGCCTGTGAGTGCCGGTTTCAAGGATGTGCTGGACGGTGGCCGTGAGACTCCAACATCGTACATCTCAATTCCGGGCAAGAATGCCGATTTCTACTTTCCGGTGTCGGGCACATCAATGGAGCCCGAAATTAATGACGGCGACATTGTCGGTGTGAAGAGGGTGGCCCGTTCCGAGGGTATTGTGCATGGCGATGTGTATATGTTGGTTACAAATGACAACCGAATGATTAAGCGCTGCTATCACGACAATAACGACCCCAACCTCATCTGGTGTGTGTCGCCCAACTATCCTTCGTTCCCAATACACAAGAATGATGTATGCGCGCTGTTCAAGGTGGTGAACAGAATTGAGTTGTTCTGATAATTGATTATTCCTCTTTAGAATAGGATTTCAGTTTGGAGATAAATGCTGCCGGCAATTGCCGGCAGCATTTGTTTTGTGAATTAGGTTTATTTATGCGTTGATTTTTTGGAATTTAGGAAAATAATTGTACATTTGGAAAATCTCGGTTATTTGAGATGGGGTACCGCTGCCGGTATTTTTAGAAACAAAGCCAACCGTTGTTGGTTTATATTTAAACTGTAACTGATATGTCGCAAAAGATAGGGCGCATAGCCCAAGTGATAGGTGCTGTCATTGATGTCTGCTTTGATGCCGATGAGAGCGAAGGCAAGGTTTTTCTGCCTGCAATATATGAGGCACTCAAGGTTATGACGCCCGATGGTCGCGAACTCATCCTCGAGGTGCAGCAGCACATTGGTGATGACACTGTGCGCACTGTTGCTATGGACAGGACTGCGGGGCTTTCTCGCGGAATGAAGGTTGTTGCTCTTGGCCAGCCGATAACAATGCCAATGGGTACACAGATTAAAGGACGCATGATGAATGTGGTGGGTGCGCCTATTGATGGTCTTGGAAACCTTGACGGCAAGGGAGCATACCCCATTCACCGTGATGCTCCAAAGTTTGAGGAACTATCCACAGTGCAGGAGGTGCTGTATACCGGTATAAAGGTTATTGACCTGCTCGAACCATACTGCAAGGGTGGAAAGATTGGTCTTTTTGGTGGTGCCGGCGTGGGAAAGACGGTGCTCATCATGGAACTCATAAATAACATTGCAAAGGGATATAATGGATATTCGGTGTTTGCCGGTGTGGGTGAGAGAACCCGCGAGGGAAATGACTTGTTGCGTGAGATGATTGACTCGAATGTCATACGCTACGGCGATGAGTTCAAGAAGGAAATGGATAACGGCGGCTGGGATTTGTCGAAGGTTGATTTCTCCGAGGTGGCAAAATCGCAGGCAACGCTTGTATATGGCCAGATGAACGAGCCTCCGGGTGCACGTGCCGCTGTGGCGCTCTCAGGGCTTACGGTTGCCGAGTCGTTCCGCGATGCGGGCGCTGCCGATGGAAAACGCAATGATATACTCTTTTTTATTGATAACATTTTCCGCTTTACACAAGCTGGTTCCGAGGTGTCGGCGTTGCTTGGCCGCATGCCGGGCTCTGTTGGATATCAGCCTACGCTGGCTAGCGAGATGGGTACAATGCAGGAGCGCATTGCGTCTACAATACATGGCTCAATTACATCGGTCCAGGCTGTGTACGTGCCTGCCGATGACCTTACCGACCCTGCCCCTGCTACAACGTTTACTCACCTTGATGCAACAACGGTGCTAAGCCGCAAGATTGCCGAACTTGGTATATACCCGGCAGTGGACCCGCTTGACTCTACATCGCGTATCCTTGATGCAAACATCGTGGGCAAGGAGCACTATGACACAGCGCAGAGAGTGAAGCAGATTCTGCAGCGCAACAAGGAACTGCAGGATATAATCTCAATTCTTGGAATGGAGGAACTCTCTGATGAGGACCGACTCACAGTAAACCGTGCCCGTCGCGTGCAGCGATTCCTGTCGCAGCCCTTTACGGTGGCCGAGCAGTTTACCGGTCTCAAGGGCGTTATGGTGCCTATTGAAGAGACAATACGCGGTTTCAATATGATTCTTGATGGCGAACTCGACCATCTGCCCGAGCAGGCATTCCTGAATGTGGGTACCATTGATGAGGCTATTGCTAAGGGTAAGCAGATACTTGAACAATTGAAGTAATGATATGAACGAGGAGTTGATTGGACTTGATATAGTCTCGCCCGAGAAGAGGCTCTTCACAGGCATGGTGGAGTGGGTGATGCTGCCCGGTGCAAAGGCTCCTTTTACAGTGCTCTGCAACCATGCGCCTTTGGTCTCAGTGTTGTGTGCCGGCAATATAAAATGGAAAAGCGGCAAGGATGAGCGGGTGATTGCTGTGAAAAGTGGTTTTGTTGAGGTGAAGGACAACAAGGTAACGGCTTGTATTGAACTGAAAACTGAAAGGTGAAAGGTGAAAGCCGCGAGTAAGCGAGAGCAGAGGAAATGGTTACTTTTACTATGCCGAGCGGAAGCGGGTTCAAGCACACAAAGTGTGGTTAAAGCGGAAAACTGAAAGGTGAGAGCGGAAAGGTGAAAGGTTAAAGGTTAAAACGGAAAACTCTTATACGAACCAGCGGTGATGAATGTTTTTCATCACCGCTGGTTTTATATCAAAAAATGATGATTTTTTAGTCGAGGGTGTGGAGTATCTCCTCAATTACGTGTGGGAAATGCTCGTACTCCAATGCGTGTACCTTTGCTGCTACGTCGTCAGGGGTGTCGGTTGGCAGTACCGGGCATTTTGCCTGGAAGAATGTGGTGCCCTTGTCGTAGTGCTCATCGATGAGGTGGATGGTAATGCCGCTCTCGGTGTCGCCGCACTCAACAACAGCCTTGTGTACTCTGTCGCCATACATTCCCTTGCCGCCATGCTTGGGGAGCAGTGCGGGGTGGATGTTGACAATGCGGCCTGGATAGGCGGCGATGAGTTTTTGCGGAACAAGCAGCAGGAATCCTGCAAGTACAACAAAGTCGATGTCGCGCTCGCGGAGCATTGCAATGACGCCGTCGGCCTCCATAAATTCGGCCTTGCTCACAACGGCTGCCTCAATGCCCAGTTTCTTGGCGCGCTCAAGGACGTAGGCCTGTGGGTTGTTGGCAATGATGAATGATACTTGGGCGTAGTCGCTCCCTTTGAAATAGTTGGCAATGTTCTCGGCATTTGAGCCGCTGCCCGATGCTAGGATTGCAATTTTCTTCATCGTGTAAAAGTGTTGTTATGATATTGGCACAAGACGGCGCAGTACCGCCTCGCCATAGGTTTTTGATATTGGTATCTCTCTCACGCCGGGTTCCTCCAGTTCAAGGAACAGGTTGCCCTTCTCGCGGCGCATGACCTTTACAAGGTCAAGGTTTATCATGTATGAGCGGTGGCAGCGTACAATGTTGCTCTCGGCAAGCTGCTCGCTCATCTCTTTCATTGTTATGTGCAGCAACTGTTTCTTTAGGATGTCGTTCTTCTTGTACCAGACGCACATATAGTTGTCGGCCGACTCAATGTAGAGCAGGTTTTCCTTTGCTACGGAAAGCTGCAGTATGCCGCGTGAATCGCGTATGGAGATGAGGTTGCTCGACTTGAAGCCTATGTTCTCGTTCATGAGTTCCTTTAGTTTGGCCGAGCGCTCCTGATAGGAGAAGTAGAGGATGCAGATGAAGTAGGGGATTCCGATGATGAAGATTGTGTTCTGCATCGCATTCTTGTATATCTCCAGCGGGTCGTGGTTGGTGAGGTTTAGGTGCTTGCCCACAATTAGGGCAAGGATGGTGAATGCACCGGAGAGCAGCAGCAGTTCAATGAATACCCAAATGGCGTATTTTAGATAGGTGACGCTGTGTTCGGGGTTGCGCGAGTAACTGTACATTATGATTCGGCTTATGGCGACAACGGTCATTCCAATGGTTACCAGTATGGTGGACCATAGCAGGTACTGTGTGGGGGTGATGCCACGCTGCACCCATTGTGCCGAACCGAAAGGCTTGTATACATTGATGAAGATGACCGCGAAGATTGACACGAAAAGAACCATTATTATGAGGTTGCGCTTTTCGAGCAGGTATCGTGGGGTCTTCTTGAACAGTATCGATGTGTATTCAAACATGGTCTTTTCGCAATTTATTGCAAAGTTAGAAAAATATATGTTGTCTACAATGTGGCAAGGTAAATATATTCCTGAAATTTTTCGATAGCCGGCAGGGTGGATGTACATAAATAAACCTCGCTACATTGCTATGAATTTGAAAATTATAATTAAATTTGCATAATTGGAGAGGTGCGCGTGCACTTTTTGTAAAATTGTATTAAAACTGGAAAGAATATGTCGGTTGTAGAGTACAGGAATGTAGATGTGCAGATTGACTCCAAGATTATATTGGAGAATGTGACATTTACATTGGACGAAGGTGAGTTTGCTTATATTGTGGGAACTGTGGGTTCCGGCAAGTCTACGCTGCTGAAGACAATCTATGGCGAGGTTGATATTGAAGGTGGTGAGGCAATGGTCTTTGACAAGTTCGACTTGCTTGACATCAGCAACAAGAAACTGCAGGAACTGAGAAGGAAAGTTGGCATTGTGTTCCAGGATTTCCAGTTGCTGACCGACAGGAGCGTGCACGATAATCTTGATTTCGTTCTACGCTGCACGGGCTGGAAGGATAAGCACGCACGCGAGGCACGAATACAGGATGTGCTTGAACTGGTGGGACTGACACAGAAAAGTTATAAGCGCCCGCACGAACTCTCGGGCGGCGAGCAGCAGCGCGTTGTGATTGCCCGCGCCATACTCAACAGCCCGGCCCTGCTGCTGGCCGATGAGCCGACGGGTAACCTTGACAACGCAACGGGTGACTACATCATGAACTTGTTGCATAAGATTTCTAAAGAAGAGAAGATGGCGGTGCTGATGATTACTCACAACGAGCAGTGGCTGCGCGACTATCCAGCAACGGTGTACCGTTGTGCCGACCGCAAGATTACAAAGGCTGAGTGATAAATGAAAACTTTTTTTTGAAATAATTAAACGAAAAAATATATGAAAGTATTGAAATTTGGCGGAACATCAGTTGGTTCGGCCGAGCGTATGCAGGGGGTTGTAAGCCTCATTAATGATGGCGAGACAAAGATTGTTGTCCTTTCGGCAATGTCGGGAACAACAAATTCACTCATAGAGTTTACAAACTATCTGCGCAATGGCAATGTGAATGGTGCGTGCGAGCACTCTACATTCTTGCAGACAAAGTATATGCAGACAATAAGCGAACTCTACACAACAGAGGCAGGAAAGGCTGCTGCAACAGAGAAGGTTAACGAGATTTTCGCACACTTGCGCGACCTGGCACAGCAGAAACTCACCGATGAACTTGAGAAGGAGATTGTTGCTCAGGGTGAGATTATCTCAACCAACATGGTGACATTCTACATGCAGGAGCAGGGCATTGACGTGAAGTTGTTGAATGCTCTTGATTTCATGCGCCTGGCTGTCAATGGAGAGCCCGACCTTGAGTATATCCGCGAGAACCTGTTGCCGCTTCTTGATGCCGATAACGAGAGACGCATATATATTACACAGGGCTTTATATGCATGAATCACGAGGGTAGTTATGACAACCTGCAGCGTGGTGGTAGTGACTACACTGCAACACTCATAGGCTCGGCTGTCAAGGCCGAGGAGGTGCAGATTTGGACCGACATTGACGGCGTGCACAACAATGACCCAAGAGTGGTTGAGAATACTACGCCGGTGCGTAACCTTCACTTTGAGGAGAGCGCCGAACTTGCATACTTTGGCGCGAAGATTCTGCACCCGACATGTATTCTGCCTGCAAAGTTGACAGGCACTCCGGTGCGCCTGCTCAATACTATGGATCCAAAGGCCGAGGGTACACGTATTGACAATAACCTCACCCGTCCGGGAGAAATCAAGGCTATTGCAGCAAAGGAGAATATTACTGCAATCAAGATAAAGAGTGGCAGAATGTTGCTTGCTTACGGTTTCTTGCGCAAGGTATTCGAGATATTCGAGAAATACAGGACATCTATCGATATGATCTGTACATCAGAGGTGGGTGTCTCTGTCTCAATTGATGACGACCGCCGTTTGGATGACATCGTTGCCGAACTGCAGAAGATTGGTACTATCACTGTTGACCGCAATATGTGTATCGTTTGTGTGGTAGGCGACCTGAACTGGGAGAATGTTGGTTTTGAGGCACGTGCTATGGAGGCTATGAAGGATATTCCTGTGCGCATGGTTTCGTATGGCGGCAGCAACTACAATATCTCTTTCCTTGTGCGAGAGGAGGACAAGGTGAGGGCGTTGCGCTCACTTAGTGCGTCAATATTTGGAACAGGCAAATAAGATGGCGATGAACTTTCCTGTTGAATATTTCAGAGGCGTTGACACTCCGTTCTACTATTACGATGTAGAACTCTTGGAGAAGACTATTGGGACAGTGAAGGCCGAGGCCGGGCGCTATGGCAATTTCGATGTTCACTATGCCATTAAGGCGAACTATAATCCACGCTTGCTAAAGATTATGGCAGACGCGGGCCTGGGTGCCGACTGTGTAAGCGGCGGCGAGGTTGCTGCGGCGATTGCAGCTGGTGTGCCTGCATCAAAGATTGTGTTTGCCGGTGTGGGAAAGACCGACAAGGAGATTGCGCTTGCGCTCGATGCGGGTATCTTCTGCTTTAATGCCGAGTCTGTGCCCGAACTTGAGGCTATCGAGGCTCTTGCTGCAGAGCGCGGTGTGGTGGCACAGGTAGCACTCAGGATAAACCCTAACGTTGGAGCGCATACTCACAGCAATATCACCACCGGCTTGGCCGAGAATAAGTTCGGTATCGGCTATGAGCAATTGGACGATGTAATCAATGTTGTTGAGGGCCTGGAGCACGTCAAGTTGATTGGTCTGCACTTCCACATTGGCTCGCAGATTCTTGTGATGGATGATTTCATTGCTCTGTGCGGCAGAATCAACGAACTGCAGGAGTTGCTGTACGAGACACGTGGACTGGTGTTGCCGCACATCAATGTGGGCGGCGGCCTGGGTATACGCTATGACGCTCCCGACAAATATCCTGTCCCCGATTTTGAACTCTATTTTGCAACATATGCCAACAATCTCAAACTCTATCCCGGCCAGCATGTGCATTTTGAACTTGGCCGTAGCATTGTAGCCCAGTGTGGTGCTCTTGTGACACGTGTCACTTATGTGAAGCATGGCGGCTGCAAGCAGTTTGTGATTGTGGATGCGGGAATGAATGACCTTATACGTCCGGCGCTATACGACGCGTACCATCGCATTGAGAATATCTGTTCTAGCAAGGCCGATGAGGTGTATGATGTTGTTGGCCCTGTGTGCGAGTCGTCAGATGTGTTCTGTCGAGACCGCAAGATGCCGGCTACGGAGCGTGGTGACCTGCTTGCGATAAGGTCGGCGGGTGCATATGGCGAGGCTATGTCGTTCGGCTACAACTGTCGCGCGTTGCCAAAGGCTGTGCTCTCTACAGATGTTGAATGATTTTCAGTTTAATATATTATAAAAGCCACCGCAATTTGCGGTGGCTTTTATAATATTACTCGAACTTTATTGCCTTTACCGGCTCAATCTTTGATATTAGCATTGAGGGTATGACAAGTATTGCAATGGATATGATGAACATTACAATATTCATTGGTACAAGCAGCCAACTGAATTCAATTGGCACGCTGTCCATGTAATACATCTCGGGGTCTATTGCAATAAGGCCGGTGTGCTGCTGTATGATGCATATTGCTATGGATATTGCATTTCCAATGAGCATGCCTTTTATTACTATCATGCCGGCATAGCAAATGAAAATTTTTCTTATGGAGAGATTGCCTGCTCCAACTGCTTTCATAATGCCTATGAAATTGCTCTTCTCAAGGATAAGGATGAAAAGGCCCGATATCATTGTGAAACCGGCGATGCAGATGACAAGGATTAGTATTATCCACACTGTCTGGTCGAGGATGTCGAGCCAGTTGAACATGGCAGGGTAGAGTTGGTCTATTGTTGCTGCGCACAGCCATTCGTGGTTTCGCCCGGATGCAGCGTTGATGGTTTCTTCAATCCCGGCGCAATAGTCATGTCTCTGTCCAAAGTTGTCAATTGTTATCTCAATGCCGGTGGCTTTATCGTTTTTCAGCCCGCTAAGTTTGCGGGTGGTGTAGATGTCTGTCAAGGCCATGATGTTGTCGAACTCGGTGAGGTGTGTCTCATATATTGCGGCAACACTCATTTTGCGGGCTCTGATGCCATCCTGCATAAAGTAGATGTTTACCTTGTCGCCGCTTTTTAGATTCAGCCTTCTTGCAGTGGTTCTTGATATGACAATTTCGTTTGATGCTGCGCTGTCGCCGAATGTGGGCAACATGCCCTCGACGATATTCCCGGCATAGAAGGAGAGGTCGTATTCTCCACCGACCCCCTTTAGTACAATGCCTTCATATTCTCCGCCTGAGAGTATGATGCCCGGAATCTGTACGTATTGCTGCACCTGTCTTGTCCCGTTGACGGCAAGCAGTTCCTGTGTCAATGTGCTGTCAACAGTTATTGGTGTGGCGTATTCGCTGTTCTTTTCAAAATTGAGTATTTGTATGTGCCCGCCAAAGCCTATAACCTTTTCACGTACGTGGCTCTTGAAACCGACGATTATTGATATTGACAGGAACATGACGATGGTGCCAATAGTTACTCCCCATTGTGCAATGGTGACAGCGGGCTGCGACAGGCGTCGCGTCCCTTTGCGTGTGCTGTAGAGCCGTTTGGCGAGGAATAGTTCCAGGTTCATTGTCTGCCGTTAGAATTTGCGGAATGTAAGTACTACCTTATCCGATTGCAGTATCATACTTTTATTTGTGAGCCTGTTTACGCCAAAGCGCTCATCTTCGGGGGTGTACATGCCAACATTCTTGCCATCGGAGGGCTTTTGTATCATCTGCACAAACAGTGAGTCGCCAATGTGCTGGAAACGTCCTTTGCCACCGTTGTTTGTGGTTATCATTCTTAGTTGTATTGCCCAAAAGCGGTCTTCGCCTCTTTTGTCTATGACTGTGTCGTTCTTTATGTCCTCTATTTGCAGGAGTTTCCACCAGCCTCCCAGGTCGCCGTTATCATCGGCTTTTTGGCATGATGTGAAGAGGGCTGCGCACAGCAGTATGTATATTATCTTTTTCATATTATCTCTTTTTATAGGTGTTAAAGATGTTCTCCCCCTTGATAGTGAGCATCCCGCCATAGTTGTTGCCGTAAAGACTGCCGTTGTCAAGCGCGAATGAGGTGGCTATGCTCCAGCCTTTCATTGCTTGTGGACTGAAGGTCAGTTCAAGAAGGAATGAACGGTTTGATTTTATATCCTTGAATGGTACGGCGTATGTACCCCAGTTGTTGCTGCGGGTATACAATGTGCGGTAGCCGAGCCAATCGAGAGGCTGGCCTTCAAGTCCAAAATGGAAAGCCTCGACACGGTTGTTGTAGCAATATTGTACGCGGTCGCTGTTGTATATTGGCGAAGTACACAATGGTGTGCCTATCATCTGGCCGTAGTTGAACCATCCTGGGTATTTGCCATGATTGTAGTTGTTGTCTACACAGCTTATCTGGTCGGGGAACAGACTGTTTGTGTCATGGTAGACCGGTCCGCTCTGGTTCTTGAGGTTGAAATATTCAAAGGCAACGTTCTTTATCCATTTGAATTGTTTTAGTTCCAATTCCAAGCCGACAAGTTGCTCGGTCCACAGACCATACTCCCAGAATAGCTGCGAGTGGTCCTCAAAGGTGTGCTCGTAGTATGTGCGCAGTGTCCACTCCTTGTCTTTCCATGTTATGGCGCCTTGCCAACTGCCGAGCATGTTGCCGGCAACATTTGCGCGGTCGCTGGCATCGTACGATGCGTCGCCGCTCAGTGGAATAAGTGCATAGAAGAAGTCCTTGAGACGTACAGGGTTCTTGTAGTGCTGACCGGAAGTTCTATTTGTGTTGAAGCAGTTGCCGCCGAACTGTGTTACCATGTGCAGGCCAATCTCGGCAGTCAATGGGAATTTGTCTTCATTGCCAATTCGCATGAAGCCTGCCTTTGAGTGGTAGAGTGTATTCTCGGAGCGGGGCGATGTCTCGTCGAAGAACTCCTTTTGCCATTTTCCATCGCTGAACCAGCCATATGCAAGGTGGCCCTTGATTCCCAACCAACCTTTTGTACCAGGGATGTTCCAGTATGCGGGCAGTTCAATGCGCACTTGTGGTATTGGGCGCGCGTTGCCGCTCTCAACGAGTGAGCCTGTAGACAAACGGTGGTTGGGCAGTTCGCCCCAACGCTCTTTCTGTCCCAGTGATACCCTGAACTTTTTCCATTGGAAATCAAAATAGGCCTGCTGTATGAGGATTGTGGATGTAAGGCCATAGCCGGTGACAACATCTGCACCCCATTCAAGGGTTATATTCTTATTGCTGAAATGGTTGTATCCTTCGGCTCCTATTCGTGCATAGAACGCGGTATTCTTGTGGCTGCTGAGCCCCTGCCTGTTAGCCATGTGCCAGAATGGGGTGTTATCCCCACTGCCGTATGTTCCGCTTGCTTCATATCTGGTTGTGATGGTCTGTGCAAAACAACTTGCCGAAACAAACAGCAACAGCAGTATGGCCATGTGTTTGATATTGTTGAATCTCATTGTCGGTGACTACTTTTTTGTATCGCGAAGATAGTGTAAACGGGCGAAAATTTAAAACGAATGTTGTACTTAATTTGTTTAATCCTAAAATTATATAATAGAGAGTGTATCATTATGACACACTCTCTATAGTTCATCGAAATCGAATTCTTCGGCGTCATTGTCGCCCCAGTCGTCAACAAACTGGTCCAGGTCGCGGCGCTCCTTCTTGGTTGGGCGGCCTGTTCCGCGCATGCGTCCTACGAAACCGCTCATCTTGCTCATTTCAAGAATCTCGTACTGCTCCTGCGAGGTGATGTTTTCCATCAGTTCGGGAACCAGTTTTGCGCCAACGCGGTTCTCGGCACACTTGAGTACCTTGAATGAGTAGGTGATAGGGGCTTTCTTTACGTTGACAATGTCTCCAACACGCACGTTGTTTGCGGGCTTGGCTGTGCGGTCGCCAATGCTTATGTGGCCTTTCTTGCAGGCCTCGGCTGCTATGCTGCGTGTCTTGTATATGCGCACCGCCCATAGCCATTTGTCTATTCGTGCCTGGTCAGCCATTGTTTTCCTGCGGCTTGTTGCCGTTGCCTTTCTTGTTGAACTGGTTCATTGTGCGTGCAAGACCTGCAAAGCAAAAACTCTTGATGATTTCGTTTGTGGTCTCAAGCTGCTCTTCAATAATCTTCTGCTCATCGCTGTCAAAAGCGCCAAGCACAAAGTTTACCTGATGGCCCTTGCCAAAGTCGTTTCCTATGCCAAAGCGCAGGCGCGCGTAGTTGGTTGTGCCAATGGTTGCGGCAATGTTCTTTAGTCCGTTGTGCCCGCCGTCGCTACCTTGTCCTTTGAGGCGCAGTGCACCAACGGGCAGTGCAAGGTCATCTACAATGACAAGCACGTTCTCCAATGGAATCTTCTCCTGCTGCATCCAGTAGCGCACAGCGTTGCCGCTGAGGTTCATATAGGTTGATGGCTTTAGCAGTATGAGCTTGCGGCCGCGTACTGATGCCTCGGCAACAAAGCCGTAACGCTTGTCCTGAAAAGCAGTATTGGACGCTTTTGCAAAAGCGTCCAATACAGTAAATCCTATGTTGTGGCGGGTTCCCTCGTACTCGTGGCCGATGTTGCCCAACCCTACAATCAGATATTTCATTTGCCGTCAGGTATTACTTTCTAGCGGCTGCTGCAGCTGCTGCAGATGCACGAGTTGTCTTAACTGAAGCAACAAGTGACTCCTTTGCTGATACGAGCTCAAGACCCTCGTAAGAAAGTTCGCCAACCTTGATTGACTTACCGAGCTGGAGAGATGTTACGTCAACTGTCAAGATCTCAGGGATAGCTGTGTAAAGAGCCTTAACCTTGAGGTAGCGCTGAACCTGAACGAGCTTACCACCGGCACGTACACCGTCTGCAAGACCCTCGAGCTTAACAGGAACTGCCATAACGATTGGCTTCTCCTCTGTTACCTGGTAGAAATCTACGTGAAGGATAGTGTCCTTTACAGGGTGGAACTGGATGTCCTTCATAACTGCCTTAACAGTTACGCCGTCGATTGTAAGGTCAACTACGTGGATGTCTGGTGTGTAAACCAACTTGCGAAGACCCTCTGTAGGTACGCTGAATGCCTTAGCCTCTTTCTCTACACCGTAAAGGTTGCAAGGTACGAGACCTGCGTTGCGAAGTGCGTTGGTGGCTTTCTTACCAACCTCAGTTCTAACTGAACCGCTGATGCTGATTGATTTCATAATTAAAATGTGTTACTCTAAATTAAGATTAAAATTACTTCTGCTTAATTCGCCATCACACGATGTCTCTTAAAAGCGGGTGCAAAAATACGTCTTTTTTTTGGATTTTGCAAATAAAAGGCGTGTTGCTGATGGAGTTTTTCTGCTGTTTTATAAAGATTCTGCACATTGCGCTATAACCCACACTCGCTTGCCGGCTAAAAAGTAGCCGGCAAGCGAGTGTGTAAGTGTGTCAAATCCTTTTAGAACTCTATGTCAATATTCAGTTTCTCTTCCTCTTTGGGCTCAACCGGCGCCTCCTGATAGCGTGGAACGTATTCACCCTGCTCGGCAACAACGTAGCCTATTGCTTCGTTCAGGCTGTTTGCGAACTTTGTGAAGTCCTCGCGATATAGGAATATCTTGTGCTTCTCGAACGAAAGAGTTGTGTTCTCGCCCTCGCCCGAAACCAATTTCTTGCTTTCGGTAATTGAAATGTACATCTCGTCCTTGCGGTTCTTCTTTACATCTATGTAGTAGATGCGCTTTCCTGCCTTGATAGTCTGTGAGAATACTATTTCCTTGTCACTCTCAATCATGCCACTCTTTTTGTTCTCTTCCATAAATAATAGTTCAATACAGTTTTACTTGTGTTTCTTGTCTCTTGCGCATCACCTTTTGTGCTGTACAAATGCAACTGATACGTTTGCGACAACCGCAAATATGAACAAAAAAAATCAAAAGTCAATGCCTGGAGTCTCTTTTTTTGAAAAAATAGTCTCTTTTTGTGCTTTGGGGATGAAAATAAAGTATAGAATCTGTCCTTTTGTTTCTTGCAGTGTGCTGTTTTCAAGGCATTTATAAAAGTGCGGCGGGGCTCAACGTCTCATCATCTGCATCACTTGCCCCACCGTCGCGCACTTTTAATGACAGTTTTTCCTTTCGCAATAAAATAACAGTCGGTCGCCCGGTTTTGTTTTGGAAGAAAGTTCTTTTGGGTGTTTATGAGTATTTGTGTACTTTTGCAGCGATAAATTTTGAATAGATATGAACGATAATACAGCAATTGGCAAGGTCTCAGTATTTCAGCGCCCGGTGTGGGTGGCGCTTTTTGCGCTTACCGCTGCTGTGGCATGGGGCTGGGCCTATCCGCTGATAAAACTTGGATTTGATGAGTTTGGGATTACAAGAGAGATGACTGCGAGCAAGATGCTCTTTGCCGGCGTGCGCTTTACGCTGTCGGGCCTTATTGTGCTGGCGATTGCCTTGTCCAAAGGCGTGAACTTGCGTGTGAAGGGGGCTGTAGGGTGGGGCTATCTGTTTGCCTATGCTCTCTTGAACACAACGATACACTATGCATTCTTCTACATTGGCCTTTCGCACAGCGTTGGGGCAAGGGCGGCTATTCTCAACTCACTCGGAGTATTTATGCTTGTGCTGCTTGCCTGTATGTTCTTCAAGAGCGACAGGCTTACCCCTGCCAAAATCGCGGGTTGCGTTGTTGGATTTACCGGCATTCTGGTGCTGAACATTGGCGGCGGTGCCGGTAGCGGCTTTACCTTCATGGGTGACGGAATGATAATACTTAACGCATTGTGCTCGGCATTTGCAGGGCTCATGACACGTGGTCTTGGACGCCATGCCAATGTCTTCGCTGCCACAGGCTACAGTCTTGCGTTGGGCGGTGTCATGCTCATGCTGCCGGGGCTTTTTATGGGCGGCACACTGCCGCAGGTGACAGTTGCCGGTGTGGTGATTCTCTTTTTGCTGATATGTATCTCCACGCTTGGCTTTACATTATATAATAAGTTGCTCAGTTGTAATCCTGTCGGCAAGGTGGCAATCTTCAATTCGCTTATTCCTGTTGTGGGTGCGGTGACATCGTGCCTTTGTCTCAATGAACCGTTTTATTGGAAATATGCCATTGCAGCACTGCTGGCAATGACGGGTATTTATATTATCAACGCAAGGAAAGGATAACTTTAATCTTTCTTTAAACGGTTGAATAATCTTTGCCAGAAGGTCTTGTGTGGCTGTTGCCCTTTGTCGGCGAGTTCATCGGCAAGGGAAAGGATTGTTCCGGATAGTTCAAGAGTGTTTTCCAGGGTGCTGTCGTTGCAGAATATGTTGGCTTCTTTTATTCGTTCATAACCGTAGATGGCACCTATTATGTTGCCGCAGACTGCGCCGGTGGAGTCGCTGTCGCCATTGTGGTTCACTGAGGCTGCTATGGCTTGCTCAATGTTGCCGATATGTCTTACTACGCAATATATTGCTATGGCCCACGTCTCCTCGGCAATCCATCCCTCGCCTAGTTTGCTTATTGCCGCCACGTCTTTTGTGTCCGAGTGTGCCAGTTCTATGGCTCTTTCCGTAAGTTCCTTTAGTCTTTGCTTTTCGGCTTGCAATCCATCCTTATAGATGATGTCAAGTATTTCTAATGTGTCTGCGATTATCCTGCCGATGTTTCTTTTCACCATTTCGGTCTCCATTGGCGCAACCTTATATATCAATGCTGCCAAGAGTGCCGCCGGCATGAACCCAAGTGGGTGCTTATGGGTTATCTCTGCTGCATCTCCCGCCAAAAGGGCTGTCGAATTTATGTCGGCGCTGTTTGTTGCAAGGGTATACAAAGGAATTGGTGCGACTCTCATGATGCCTCCGCATCCTTTGCTGTTGTTGATGACTTCTTGACCTTGTATGATTGAATACAATGCCGTGAGACAGGTGTTTCCCGGTGCTCTGCGATGGTTCAATTCGTCTATGTCGCTAATCCGGCAACTCTTTCTTTCGTTTGTTCCTCCCATTTGGGTGTAATACCAGTCTATGTAGGCATTGGTTATGGCTTCTTTGGGGTTTACTCCCGACTTGTGTGCATTGAGAAGACCGTTCGCTGTAAAAAGCGTCATCTGTGTATCGTCGCTGACTAGTGCCTTGCCGTTTTTGAGTTCAAACTTGGTGATGCCGTTTGTGCCATAGCGCTCAATAATTGCATTGTGGCATATGAATTCCACAGCGTAGCCGATGGCGTCGCCAGCAGCACCTGCCATAAGGCAACCGCGTATTTTATCTTTAAGATTCCGTTTCATGTATTTGTGGGACGTGTTTCAGTGCAAATTTATCAACTGTCTTGTTATAAAACAAATATAAAGGGGCTATTTTGATTGTGGCAGGTGCCAATATTTTTTTACCGGTATATATACAATGACGGTTTTTGTGAATTTCCTCGTTTAAAACTTTGTCATATTGATAAAATGGATAACTTTGCGCTATAACAAAGTGCGGCTGCGCGCTGTTGTTTTTTAACGGTTATCAAATTTTATTCTTATGGATACTTCATTGGAAATGAGCCCTAACAGGGTGGTGGCTTTTCTTGGAAAGCATTGTCGTGAGTTTACAAAGGCCGACATCGTACGTTACATCAAGGAGAACGGCATCAGGATGGTCAACTTCATGTACCCGGCCGGTGACGGCAGGCTCAAGACACTGAACTTTGTCATCAATAGTGCTGCATACCTGGACGCCATACTCACCTGTGGCGAGCGCGTTGACGGCTCGTCGCTCTTCCCATTTATCGAGGCCGGCAGCAGTGACCTCTATGTGTTGCCACGTTTCAGCACTGCATTCGTTGACCCGTTTGCCGAGATTCCGACATTGTCAATGCTTTGCTCATACTTTAACAAGGACGGTGAACCGCTTGAGAGTTCGCCCGAGAATACCTTGCGCAAGGCGTGCCGTGCGTTCAATGATGTGACAGGCCTGCAGTTCCAGGCTATGGGCGAACTGGAGTATTATGTGATTGCCCCCGACAGTGGAATGTACCCTGCAACCGACCAGAAAGGATATCACGAGTCGGCACCATATGCCAAGTTCAACGACTTCCGCACCGAGTGCATGGCTTATATTGCCCAGGCCGGCGGACAGATAAAGTATGGACACTCCGAGGTGGGCAATTTTACCATTGACGACATGGTGTATGAGCAGAACGAGATTGAGTTCCTACCTGTCCCTGCCTGTGAGGCTGCCGACCAGCTTATGATTGCAAAGTGGATTATCCGCAACCTTGCCTTCAAGTATGGCTATGATGTGACTTTTGCGCCCAAGATCACCGCCGGAAAGGCCGGTTCGGGCCTGCATGTCCATATGCGCCTTATGAACGATGGAACCAATGTTATGCTCGATGGCGAGGGCAAACTGTCGCAGAACGCGCGCCGTGCCATTGCCGGCATGATGGTGCTTGCTCCGTCGATAACTGCATTCGGAAACACTAACCCGACATCATACTTCCGTCTTGTGCCGCATCAGGAGGCACCTACGAACATCTGTTGGGGCGACCGCAACCGTTCGGTGCTGGTGCGTGTGCCGCTTGGCTGGGCAGCAAAGAGCGATATGTGCCGCATTGCCAATCCGTTGGAGGGTGCAAGCAATTACGATACTTCAATGAAACAGACCGTGGAGATGCGTTCACCCGATGGCTCGGCCGACCTCTATCAACTCATTGCCGGCCTTGCAGTTGCTTGCCGTCATGGCTTTGAACTTGAGAATGCACTGGAAATTGCCGAGCGCACATACGTGAACGTGAATATCCATCAAAAGGAGAATGAGTCAAAGTTGGCTATGCTTGAGCAACTGCCTGACAGTTGCGCTGCGAGTGCCGACTGTCTGGAGCGCCAACGCGCAGTCTTTGAGCAGTACAATGTCTTCAGCCCTGCTATGATTGACGGCATAATAAAGCGCCTGCGTTCATACGACGACCGCACACTGCGAGCCGACATCGGTGACAACCGCGAGGAGATGCTCAAGCTTGTGCAGCGCTATTTCCACTGCGGTTGAGCGAGTGCAACGCAAATTTACTTGCATATTGCACAGTAAGCTGAACAGATAAAACAAAACACAATTATAAATATGAGAAAACTATTTTTTATAACTGCAGTGGCAATGGCTTGCGTTGCATGTGGCAAAAAAGCAGAGAATAAGAACGAGGCTGCAACTCCTGTTGTTGAGGTTACGGCCGAAAAACCTGTCGTGTACATGACCACCGATATCTCCCCCGAGGGGCTTGTGAGGGTGTACGATGCACTTGGGGTTGTCCCCACAGGAAAAGTAGCTGTTAAAATCTCCACAGGTGAGCCCGGCGGAAAGAATTTCCTGCAGCCATCACTTATAAAGGACTTGGTAACAAAGGTGAACGGTACCATTGTGGAGTGCAACACAGCATATAAAGGTCCGCGTTTTGAGACCGAGAGCCACCTGAAGGTGTTCGAGGACCATGGCTTCACAGCCATTGCCCCAATTGACCTGCTTGATGGTGAGGCCGAGGTGAAAATCCCGGTGCAGGATACAACCTACATAAAGTATAACATTGTAGGTGCAAACATGCTCAACTATGACTGGATTGTCAATCTCGCTCACTTCAAAGGTCACGCGATGGGTGGTTTCGGCGGTGTGCTCAAGAACCAGTCAATAGGTATTGCATCATCCAACGGTAAGGCATATATCCACTCGGCCGGTGCCATTGAGGACAAGGAACTCATATGGAAGCACACGGCCGAGCAGGACAAGTTCATTGAGGCTATGGCAGCTGCCGCGCAGTCGGTACACGAATATTTCGATGGCCGCATTATCTATATTAATGTGATGAACAACCTGTCGGTTGACTGCGACTGCAACGGACACCCTGCCGATCCGGAGATGAAGGATGTGGGCATTCTTGCATCGCTTGATCCTGTAGCGCTCGACCAGGCTTGCGTTGACCTTGTGTTCAACTACCCGTCGAGCGAGGGTGATGATGCTGCGGCTCTCATCGAGCGCATCAACTCACGTCACGGAATACACATCCTTGAGCATGCAGCAGTAATTGGTCTTGGCTCAAGAGAGTACGAACTGCGTAGCATTGATAAGTGATGCGCAGTCTAGTATATACATTCCTGTTGGTATTTGCCTTTGTCTGCGCATCCGCGCAGACAAAGTGCGTTGATGCGGACGCTGTCCGCGTGGCAGTTGAACGGATGATGGCAGATTATCCCCATTCAACCCTGCAGGACATCTACAAGAGTTTCTTCCAGGATAATTTCGGCCCGGGACATGCTGCGCCCGACAGTGCACAGGCTGCAACGTGGCTGTGTAACGAACTTGTGAAAGTTGACAGGTTGGACGTGCCGTTGTATGAACCGACAGGTTACAAGGGTAACTATTATCGTGTGTCGCTCGCTGCCATTGCAAGCGGCAAGGTGCAGGCCGATGCGCTCTTGTCGGCCTTCCTGCGCAGTGTGCGGGCAGTACAGCCATCAGAAATAGATGCATGGGCAAAAGAGTGGGAGCAGATAGAAGGAATTATTGCAGCAATGGAACTTTCTTTGCCAAATTATGATGCCGATTCCAAAGCGATAAAGGAGATGCTTGCCAAAGGGCGCTATGCTGTGCACCACAGCCGTTTCTACAACGAGCATTATGCTCCGCACTATCGCATTATCGCAAAGGATATCTTTGAAAAGGAGATACTGCCGTTGCTTGAATAAAATTTTATTGATGAAAACCGGGAATATAAATATACGCGAGGCGGTGGCGGCGGATGCACCGTTGGTGGGCAGGGTGGTGCTTATGGCGCTGCATTATGACGATACACACCCGTTGACACCGATATTTGCAGAGCTGGCATCGCGCGAGGTGTCGCAGTACAGTTACCGCAATGCGCTGGTGGCCGAGGTTGACGGCTCTGTTGTCGGAGCCATAATCGGCTATGACGGCGCTCGGCTGGAAGAACTTCGCAGGCCGCTTTTTGAACTTATGCGCGAGAAACTCGGCAGTGTGCCAACTGTTGAGGATGAGACCTCGGCAGGGGAGTTTTACATTGATTCGCTTGCCGTGTTGCCGCAGTATCGTGGTTGTGGCGTGGGTGGCGCGCTTTTGGCTGCCGCACGTGACAGGGCTTTTGCGGCAGGGTACAAAAGGGTGGGGCTGATTGTCGATTTCGAGAATCCACGCGCCGAGGCACTCTATAAGTCGCTCGGCTTTGAACGCGTGAATGCCACAACGTTCCTGGGGCACGATATGTGGCACATGCAGGCAAAGAAACTTTGATAACACAAGCGCGCCATCCTTTAAAAAACGGCACACTTGTATTTTGTGTTTTTGCCCTTTTAGGGCATTATAAACGGTCTATGCCTTACAGTCCAAAGAAACAACTGATGTAGCCGTAGTACAGGTTATCCTGTCCGTCGGCGCTTGGGATGCTCATCCTGAAGTTGGGCGCTATCTTAACATATTTGCCAACCTTGAACTGTGCGCCTGCAATGATGGCAACCTCATCCTTCTCCTTGTTCCAGTCATCGCTCGACATGAGACCGTCGGCGCGGGCATAGAGGTCGAGCCAGCGGTTGATGCTACCCGATGCGTACATTGAGAATCCGTAGAGGTTCTGCCCCTCAACACGGCGGTTGTTGCGCATGATGTTATACTCTACACCAAGTGAGAAGTACTTGTGCTTGTAGCCTGCGAACATTGCGTAGTTGATGATGTCCTTCTCATCGTCAACACCTTCGTTGAGGCCTGCATAAAGACGCAGAGACATTCCCTTGAACGGCATGATGGTTGTGCCCACGCCGTAGAGCAGCCCGTCGTCCACCTGGACAACCTTGTAGCCTTCGCCATTGGCAATGACAACATCGGCCTCAATCCATTTGGCAATCTGCCACGATGCCGAGATGCCCAGGTCGGCGCTGCTGCCGAACTTGTACTGGTCCTGGAACGATTTGTAGATGTAGCGGTAGCCCCAGAACTTCTCCTGATAGTTGAACTGTGTCATTCCTATCATGCCGCCCTGCAGGGTGAAACTCCCTGTGCTCCACTTGACAAGGGCGTTCTTTATGTAGGCGAAGTGGTCATAGTCGTCAATGCTCTTAGACTGCCCAATGTCCATCACTCCTTTCACGCTCACACCTTTGCCAAAGGAGTATTCATATCCCAGATAACTGCGGTCGAGTTCAAAGCCGCGATCGTCATTCGTCACGCCGAACCCGCTGTGGAAATTGGTGAATATCTGTACAATTGCCTTGCCTTTTGGTTCATTTCCCGCCTCCTGGGCATGAGTGCTGATGCTTGAAAGAAGCATCAGCGCTGCTGCGATGATTTTAGTTGCTTTCATAAATGCTTTGTTTTGATTGTTATCTTTTTGCAAATAACGTAAATTTTAATTAAGTGTTTGTTACTGCAATGTTAAATTTATGTAACAGGGGGGGCAAGAACATGAAATTCCTTACGCTCCATAGCGTGCTGTGCTACGCAACTCCTCTTCAATGCGCATCAGTTGGTTATACTTGGCGGTGCGGTCGCTGCGGCTCATTGACCCGGTCTTTATCTGCCCGGCATTTACAGCCACAGCAATATCCGCAATTGTTGTATCCTCGGTTTCACCCGAACGGTGGCTGATGATGGTTGTGTATCCATTGCGACGTGCAAGTTCAATGGTATCAAGGGTTTCGGTGAGTGTCCCAATCTGGTTGACCTTTACCAGTACGCTATTGGCGCAATTCTGTTCTATACCTTTGCCAAGATACTTGACATTGGTTACAAAAAGGTCATCGCCTACAAGTTGGCAGCGGTTGCCTATGCGCCGGGTGAGCATGGCCCAGCCTTCCCACGCCATTCTCAAGTATAACCTCGGCCTCAATAGTGGGGGTCCCGCGCGAGTCAAGGATTTCTCTGCCTCTAATCTCTGATATCTTCATAACAATCGGTTTTTAAATGATACACTAGGTATCATACTAACGCTCGTTATGGAGGTTTGTTCTTTGTGATGTTACGAACAGGACCAATGCCTTGATATATTCCTCCTTGCCCTCTTTAGTATCTTAGTAGGGATCAACACTTAATTCTAAAACTTCAAAGAGCCACATATATTTGACAGGTAGCTGTCTATTTTGTCAGAACCCTTGTCTGTAACAAACAAATGCATTTTAATGGGCTTGTGTCCTTCCTTGTAAATGATGAGAGTATAGTAGTGGGGGTGCTCCTCGTGAATGGAGATATAGCCCTCTTTACTATTAGTGCAGATTTTTTCCCTGTAGGGGAATTTGCACAGCAGCATTGCATCGGCTCCACATTGTGCTGTGTATGAGTCATCTTCGTACACCGTTACATTCTCATCAATTATTCTGTTGATATCGTCCCCGGAAATCTTTACTTGCCAATAGTTTATATCATCCCTGTTGCACACGACATCCACGGCGATACCTTTCCTGAGGTTTGGCATCATCCAAGCATCAGCATCGGCGTACTGGCTCATGACCGGAATGTAGACTATACAATCGCCGTCCGAAGAGATCATAGCGATAGGGTTGCTCATAGTTCCTATATAGTCATTTCTGTGCAGTAGAATAGATTCATACCCTGGATAAATGCTTGTAAAAGAGTTGAAAGGCAATTTTGCCTTACTCAAGCCATATTCCTTTTTATACAGTCTCCTTGAATCCCCTGCTTACACCTTTGGGTTTACGCCTGTTGCGTGATTCGGTCAACTTCACCTGCTTGTCGAAAACCTTGGAGTCAAACTGGGCCGATGAATTCAAACACGACAAAGAGAAGAATGTCAATAATGCAATAATTCTTAATTTATTCATAATTATTTGATGTGAAGTTTTCAAGTGATTTTCAAAGATACACTATTTTCTCATAAATAATTATCTCTTGAAATTTATATTTGTTACTCACTAAAGAACCTGAACATATTGTACCAATCAATCTTTTCTTTGGCTGTTTGGCTGCCGTGTTCCATGGCTATGCGGTACCAGGCGGCGGCTTTTTGGTCGTCGCGCTTTGTTCCTTTGCCTTTCTCGTACATATATGCTACCTTTTCGGCGGCTTGGGGGTGTCCGTTGTTGGCGGCGTGCAGGTACCAGTTGAAGGCATTTTTCTTGCTTTTCTTTACGTAGTAGCCATCTTCATAGAATTGTGCGAGCCTGTACTGTGCATTGACGTTGCCAAGATTGGCTGCTTTCTCGTAATAGTCTATGGTGCATTGCTTGCGCAACTGGCTTTTGCTGAACTGCTGCAGGGAGTCGGCTTGCGCGCTCTTTTCGCCAATGGTGTAGAGGGCGCGTGGTTCGTTCTTTGCTGCGGCACGGCTGTAGTATTCATAGGCCAGTGTGCTGTCCTGTGCTGTTCCGCGCCCCATGAGGTAACAGTCTCCAAGTATGGTGAGTGCCTTTGCATATCCGGCTTTGCCGGCTCTGTCGTAGCAGACGAATGCGAGGCTGTCGTTCTTTGCTGTTCCTATGCCGGCAAGGTAACAGGTGGCAAGGTTGTAGAGTGCCTTGTTGTGTCCGGTGTTGGCGGCACGACGGAATAGCCTGAAGCCTTCAATGGTGTCGCGTTCAACGCCATATCCGTTCATATAGCATACAGCGCTGTTGTAGATGGCGTCGGGGTAGCCTAGCGCCGATGCTTCGTTGAAGCAACTGAAGGCCTCGTTGTACATACGATGCTTGAAGAAACTGCGGCCCTCCTCGGTTTTCTTGAAGCAGAAGGCGAGGATGTCGATATTGTGTATGCCCACAATTGGTGTCTCGGGCATTGTCAAGTGGTCAATGCCGGCATCGTCCTTGTCGGCACCACGTGTTGCGATGTCGCTGCTGCTATAGAATGTGCCGCCGGCATATCCTTCAACGTCTACAGCTATTCTTTTTGCCGATGTGCTGTTGTAGAGTTCAACGGAGAGTCGGCCGTTCCTGGCTGTGATGCTTGGCGACCACAGCAATGTGCGGCGGTAGTCGGCAGTGGTGGCGTCGGGTTTGACGGTGCTGTAGTCGGGCGAGTAGAACTGCTTGCTCTCGGTGTAGCCATAGACCATTGTGTAGCGTGTGGTGCCGCGTTTGGTATATTCGGGTATCAGGCCATTCTGCTCGTCTTCCAGGGTGTTGGGTATGAAACAGGCTACGTAGTTGGGGATGGCATCGTGTGCTAGTGACTTGATGCGGTCTTGGAGTATGGCTGCATCGGGGGCATCGTCGATGTTGCCGTTCCTGGCACTGATGCCCATCTGCCCAAAGAATCCCTCATAGTATGCCGAGTAGTTAAGGGTGCCTTCGCTCTTGTGGCGGGCTTGTGGTATGCGCTTGCCGCCGCCAAACTGCTTGCGGATGTTTTCGTCGGAGCGGATGACAATCTCCTTGAAATTCATCATCTTGCGTTGTTGGATACCCTTGAGGTATTCTGTGTCGGGGGTGGGGGTGTCAAACGAACTGTATTCGCCGTCAACGACCATTGACTGTATCCAGTAGCACCAGTTGAGGTTGTGGCGCCAGAATGCGCTGCGAAGAATGTCGGCTGCGGTGAGTGTGTTGTAGAACGCAGGGTCGTTGATGCTGTAGCGGCCGTTGTCATCGGTACGGAATCCGCTGCCCAAATCTTGTTTGTGGCCTGTGCCACTGCCTTCATAATAGCCTCCGTTGCTGCCCATTGCCCACATGTCCAGTGATGAGAGTGTCTCTGCACCTTCAATGGTGGCTGTGGGTGCATAGTTGTTGAAGTGGGATGCGCCGGTAAAGTCATATCCCCACAGGTTGCCGTCAAAGTAGGACGATTTTTCGTTGCACAGGTAGGTGACATCCTGGGCATACTCCCACTCGTCGAGGAAGTCGAGGCGCATCTCGCTGCGTGGCGGGCGGTAGTTGGCCTCGCGTTTCTTTTTTGATACGACCTCCACTTGTGAAATGAGGTACTCGAACGGGCGCACCTTGATGATGCTGTCCCTTTCGGCAGCAAGGCGCTCCTGCGTGGTTGGCAGTCCTGTATTGCGCTCCCAATAGTGGTAGAGGCGCATCGCGGGCGAGAAGTAACGGTCGAGAGCAAAAGCGAAGATGCTGTCGCGGCTGTCGTATGATGTGCGTGGCCCCATGAGCCTTGCCACGCGCTTGCCGGTGAAGTCGCGAGTCTGTATGCGGAACTCGCCGTTGGCATCGGTGCTGAAGTTATATTTCGTGAGCAGGCTGTCGTTGTATGTTATGTCGAACTTGATGTTCGCTCCGGGCTTGTTGGTGACTATGATTCTGTCGAGTTTGCCAAAGCGCTTGTCGGGGCGTCTCTTTATAAAGCGTCCCTTGATGGTTATACCGCGCTCAATTGGTTGCTCCAGCTTGGCATCGCGGCGGCTGAGCTTGCTCCAGTCGTATGATGTCCAGCCGTGAGTGAGCATGACGAGGTCAAGTTCGCGGGCGCGGTTCAAGTTCGCAGGGTCAAAGTAGCGTGCGGCATTGGGGATGTAGCCCTTGAGTTCGGACCCCAGCAGCATATATGTATAAAGATTGTAGGTGTATGATGTCTCCTGGCGGTAGTCGGCATCACTAACGGAGAGCGAGAATGTGCCGCCGCTGATGGGCCTGCCGTCCTCGCGCTCAATGTCGAGTGTTATCCTGCCGTGCGGTACAATGTTCAAATCCTCAATCTCCTCGCCGTTGCTCGTTACAAGCAACCTGGCTGTTGCATTGTCGCTTTCTTGCGGCTCGGTATGTGTGACAAAGAACTGGCGCTCGGCAAGCGGTATGCTGTCGTTTACAAAGAGTACCACGCGGTTCACACCCTCGTCGAGCGTCTTGCTGTCTATGGCAAATAGCATGCATGTGTCGGTAGAGAGGAATCGCTCATAGAAGAACACTTTGCCGCGATGTACTATGGCGCAACCCATCTCCGTTGTTCCGTCAAGGTTGTTACGGGTGGTTATGTAGTATGTGCCATTCTCCTCGATAACATTGATTGTAGCGCCCTCGTTCTCGACATCGGGCAGGTCGAACTTCTTCTCCTTTTTGCCCTGTTTGAGTATTGCCTTGTACTTGACATCCTTGCGTGGGGTGATGGTGAATGTGCCTTTCCCCAAATGCTCGGGGGTGGAGGTGAGCAGTGGCTTGCCGTCGGCAGTGATGGTGATGCTCTGCTCACTGTTTATGCCGTCGTTGCCGAATACTTCGTATGCAACGGTGCTTTCAATGCCGTCGACAAGGTGGCCGCCCTCGGGGTAGAAGTGGAGGTTGCACTGTGGCTGATCGCTGTTTATCCACTTGACTTTGCGGTCGAGGCCGGTGAGGCTGTCGTTCTCCTCAATGTCTACAAGGAATCCTCTGCGGCGGTCGAGCATGTTACGGAAATCCCAATTGTCGGCATTCACCTTGTCGAATATTGGGAATACGCGGCTGAAGATTGCTTCCTTGCCGCGATTGAGCATGTAGCGTGTGTAGGCACGCACTTCGTAATATCCCGACAGTAGCAGTGGGGTGAGCTCGAACGAGCCATGGCAGCTGCCGTCGCCCTCAATCCTGTATTTGTTGGTCTTTACAACGTAGCCCTCGGGCGATACAAGTTCTACGTACAGCACACGGCTCATTGTGGTTGGCTCGTCATTGACGCCGCTCATAACGTATGCCTTGAACCAGATGCTCTCGCCAAGATAGTAGGCGGTGTTGTCGAAGTGCAGATAGACGCGCTCCTCGGGGAAGAGGCTTTGCTTGATAGCGGTGCGTATGATTATGTTGTCGAGGCTGTTGCGTGGCGCCTCGCCATTGCCTGTTGTCTGTGCAAGGCCTCCTTGCAGCAGTGCAGTGAGCAGTAATAGTATTATGGTTGTACGTTTCATGGTGTTGGTGTTAAACCCCTCCGCCTTTGGCACCTCCCCTAAGACAGGGAGGAATTCAAAAAGTAACATAGGGTGTGTTATCTTATTGCTGTAGCACCGGCCATCAGCGGGAGTTGGGCACTGTTGCTTGCAATCTCCATCGATGGGCCGTAGTGGTATATTATATGTGCATTGTAGAGTGTCTTTCTCTCTGCGTACCATTGTTTGCCGGCAATGTGCTCAATGGTTGCAGCTGCGGCAGTGGCCTTTATCTGCTCAATGTCGGCAGGTGTGGCGTTGCCGGCTGTAGTGACGTTGCAGCTTGCAATGTTCATGCTGGTTGGCTTGCCATCCTTGCCGGTGGTAAAGCGCACTTTGATGTCGCATTTCCTGATGCCGCTCGCACGCAATGCCTCGGCAGTGGTGGAACACTCAATGTCAATGTATTCGCAATAACTGTCGGTGAGCGGTTGCTCTTCTTTAATCACCGGCAGTTCAATCCTCGCAATCTTCTTTGGTAATCGTTCGGATGGTGTCTTTTCATAAGCGATGGTTGCTTTGCCTGTTACCGGCAAGCAAATGGTTGGTCGCAGTGCTTTTTCCTCACTCTCTATCGGTTGTTGCTGTTGCGTAGTTCCCTGTTCTGCGGCTTTGGGGACAGTTATGTATATGTATTCGGGTTGTGCAAATGCTCCGATGTAGGCAACCGTTACAGGTAGGAGGTAGAACCATTTGCAGCGCTTGCCGCTGCTGCTCTGTTTTCGTGACATCATTTTTATTCGTTTGCGCACGTGGCTTTGGCTGAAACTGTTTGCCAATGGAAACGGGATGTTGCCGACGGCTTTCTTGAGTATGAGCATTTGATAGGCTTGTGCGTTGCCGTTGCGTTGCAGCACATATCTGTCGGCCTCGTATTCGTGAATCTCCTTGATGTCATTTGCCAACAGGTATATGAAAGGGTTGAACCATTGCAGGGCCTTTACAATGCTTATGAGGAGCATGTCGTATGAGTGCCCGCGCCTGATGTGCCCTTCCTCGTGCAACAGAATCTCCTTGCCGCACTCGTTATAGTCGCTTTGTGAGATTACCACATTGCGGAAAAGGCTGAACGGTGCGGTGTTGCCAGCATGGCAGTATACTGTCATTCTTTTTTGCCTGTCGACCCATATTGCTCCGCGTCTTAAACGGCGCATTGCCCTGATGAGGCTTGTTGCAAAAAACAGTACGCTCACAATCACGCCCACACTGTATAATATGAATATGTTGCGTGAGGTTATGATTCCCTTTATGCTTGCTGTGGTGGCAATGGGCTTTGCGCAGTACGAGGTTACGGTGTCATTTACCGTGGCTGTTGCATGGGACTGTGACGGCAGTTCTATTTCAACCGGGTAGCTTACAATGATGCATGGCAGCAGTGCAGAGGCTATGATTATGCATAGCAGGAGCCTGCGGTTGAGGGTGGCGAACGTCTCCTTGCGCAGCAGCAGTGCGAACGGCAGGTAGAGTACCGCCAGGCCAAGTGACCATTTCAGTATGTAGGTTAGTATGGCTGTCATAGCTTGATACTTGATTCTATTAGATTCTTCACTCCATTTTATTCCGTTCAGAATGACAGGACTGCAATGTCATTATCATATGTCTTCAATTCAATGCGCAAGCGGGCAATTTTTTCAATCTCCTTGCCGTCGAATGTTGCCGGTGTCCAGCGTGGCATCTTTTTTGTTGTCTTTTTCAAACAGTCTATAATCTCTTTTATAATTTTACTTTCGCTGTTTTTTCCGTTAGTGCATGAGATTTCCGGGTTGGCAGAGTAGAATATGGCTTTACCGTTCTTTTTAATCTTCAGATAGATGTCTATGTGTCCTTTTATGTTGTTGCGTGAAATGGTCCTGTCATTCTTCAACTCTTCGACATATATGTTCTTTAGAGCCTTATAACCGCCGGGGTACTCCGGCTCACTTTGCTCAATGTCAACATCGTATCCGTTTATGTTTACCTCAATGCATATATTCTCCTTTGATGCTGTGGGAAAATATTTACCTTCCAACTCATTTCCAATGCTTTTGGCTGTGCTCTTCAGGAGTTTTCTTGCATTCTCCACAGTCTTATATTCAGTGCTTGAATAGTCGGGGCGCAGTCTGATGCTTGTAATGGAACTTGACCTTACAGCAATGTGCAGGCTGTTTATGTCGCTGCGACGGGCGGTCTGCCACCTTGTGTCCCAAATTATGCAGCCAATGTATCCGGTATCGTATATTTTACCTTCGTGGTCTATTTTCGCATTTATGAACGCGCTGCCGTTTATGCCATAAATCTCTCTCCTTTTCTCGTCTGTAATGTGCGCGTCGATTATTGATTGAATCTCTTTACTAATCTTCGGTTTTTCTGCCTTTTGAGTTTTACCGGCTTTGTAAATTATGCGGCAACTGTTCTTACCGCAGTTCCATTTTTCACCGGCGATAATGTTTTTGCAATTCTCTTTCAGTAGCTTTTTTGCAGTGTTCAAGGATTTCTCGTCGCAGTTCCCAACAGATGATACTTTACACTTTGTGATATTGATTCTTGTGGCTTCTCCTTCTTTGTTTGCCTTTACCCTTGCTGTGATTGTGGCGCTGGTGAAAAACTCGTTGAAGTCGAGTCCGTCGGAATAAATTCCTTTTGTGTTACCAAGAGTGGTTTCTATTGTTCCTTCTCTGTTTGTAACTGTTATCTCTTGTGCGTTGGCTGTCAATGCTACAAAAAGAAGGAAGAAGGTAGTGGTGAGTTTGTAATTCGTTGTTCTCATTACTTGTTTTCGTTTCCTTGTATTATTTCCAACAGTTCCTTTATGTCGGCTTCGCTCAGTTTTTCGTTCTGTGCAAAGAATTTTACCATTGACGAGCCCGAACCACCGAAGAACGACTCTTTTACGTCATTCATCACTTGGCCGGTGTAGGCATCGCGGCTCACGAGAGGGTAGTAGGTGTGTGTCTTGCCGCTGAGCTTGCGATACTCCACAAATCCTTTGTTCAGGAGAATCTTGAGGAATGTGGATATAGTTGTGTAGGCGGGTTTGGGATGGGGGTACTTTTCGATGATGTCGTGTATGCAACCGCCGTCGGGCATATCCCAAAGTGCGCTCATTACCTGCATTTCGGCTTTTGTAAGTGTATCGAATTTTTTCATCTTCTTATTTTTTTCTTTCTTTCTTTCTTTCTTTCTTGCTTGCGCAAATATATAACGAAGATTTTAGAAATCTAAAACTTTAGAAATAGAAAAATGTGCTATAGGTGAATATTTAACTTTTATTATTAGTAATTCGAAGCAAAACTGAAAGCTGCGAGTAAGCGAGAGCAGAGGAAAAGTTTATTTTTACTATGCCGAGCGTGAGCAGGTTCAAGCACACGAAGTGCGGTTAAAACTGAAAACTGAAAACTGAAAACGGAAAGCTGCGGTTAAGCGAGCAAAAGTCAAGGTTGCTTGAACTTTTACAGCGGTAATGCGGGGGAGCGTTGCTTGCGCCAAACTCCCTCCCGGCTAAAGCCGTACTCCCTCTTTAAAAAGCGGGAGATTTTTTTTATGCGAGTTGCGGTAATTTGATGTAGTCAAAGCTGCGACAATTGCACGAAGTGCGGTTAAAGCGTAAAGAAGAGTGTGGTTAAAGCGGAAACAATAGTTTGTTTATTGCTGTTTTTAACTTATTTTTGCGGTCGATGGTTTCTACACTTTTTTTATCTTCAACCTTGCATGGGGTTGTATAAACATTTTAATATGAAAAACACAGGTTTCTTAAAGTCGAGGCTTTTCGTCGCTTTGGTGCTGTTTGTGGCATTTGCAGCAAAGGTGCAGGCGCAGAACATCCAGTTGCATTACGATGTCCGTCGCAATTGTGCCACATCGACGGTGGAGATGTTCCGTGCCGACACTTATGGTAGCACATTCTTCTTTATTGACATGGATTTTGCTCCAAAAGCCTTTGGAGCGTATGGTGAGATTTCGCGCGAATTATGCTTTTGGCAGGAGAGTAAGTTGAACTGGCTGTCGGCCCACATTGAGTACAATGGCGGTTTGAACAATGCTATGTCATTTGATAATGCCTGGCTTGCCGGTGCAACCTATTCGGGGCACTCAAAGGATTGGAGCAAGACATGGTCTGTGTCGGCAATGTACAAGGCCATCCCCGGCAATGCAAGCATGAGCAATTTCCAGATAACGGCTGTGTGGAATCTTGATTTCCTTGACCATTGGCTGTCGTTCAACGGCTATGCCGATTTCTGGCGCGAGAAGAATGTGCTTATGGGCACAGAGTATATATTCACATCCGAGCCGCAGCTGTGGGTGAACCTCAACAAGATAAAGGGTTGGGAGAAGGTGAACCTGAGCCTTGGTACCGAGGTGGAACTGTCGAATAACTTTGTTGCAAAGGGTTTTGATGTGATGCCTACAGTGGCCGTGAAATATGCTTTCTGAATAAAATGAGAAGTAAATCAATAAGTTTTCAATAGATAAAACAAATAGATGATGTTAAAGAAATTATTTGGATTCAATCCGGAACAGACTACCGTAAAAACAGAGATTGTTGCAGGTGTGACAACGTTTCTTACCATGTCGTACATTCTTGCGGTGAACCCTGCAATGTTCAGCGCTCTCGATGGAATGCCCGGCGGTGCTGTATTTACCTCAACCGCTTTGGCTGCAATCATTGGTTGCCTTGCAATGGCATTCATTGGAAAATTGCCTTTTGGCTTGGCGCCGGGTATGGGGCTTAATGCGTTCTTTGTTTATTCCGTGTGTCTTGGTATGGGATATCCATGGCAGTTTGCTTTGACGGCGGTGCTCATTGAGGGTGTGATATTCATTATTCTTACACTTACCAACGTGCGCGAGGCCTTTGTGAACGCAATTCCCATGCACTTGAGGAATGCCATTGGTGCCGGCATAGGACTTTTTATCGCTTTCATAGGCTTGCATAGCGGTGGGCTTATAGTAGCCGACCCTGCAACTTTGGTTACACTGGCCGACATTACATCGGGTCAGGCATTGCTTGCTCTTATCGGTATTGTAATTACCGGAATATTGTATGCCAAGAGAGTGCCGGCGGCAATCCTGCTTGGTATCATCATTACAATGCTTATAGGTATTCCCGGTGGCATTACTGAGTTCAAGGGTGTTCTCTCGGCTCCACAGTCGATAAAGCCTATCTTCTGCCAGTTCCAGTTCGATCAGATATTCTCGCTCGACATGCTTGTCGTTGTATTCACATTCCTCTTTATTGACCTTTTTGATACAGTAGGTACTCTTATAGGTGTGTGCGGCAAGGCTAATATGATGGACAAGAACGGTAACATTTACAGGGTGAAACAAGCATTCATGGCCGACTCCATTGCAACGACAGCCGGTGCTGTGCTCGGTACTTCGACAACCACGACATACGTGGAGAGTGCGGCCGGTGTTGCCGAGGGTGGACGCTCGGGCCTCACTGCATTTGTGGTTGCCGTGTGCTTTGCAGTTTCGTTGTTCTTCTCACCATTGTTCCTCTCAATTCCTGCAGCAGCAACAACAGCCGCGCTTGTGATTGTGGGTATGCTGATGCTTGAATCGGTGAGAAAGATTCCCTTCAACGACTACTGCGAGTCAATCCCTGCATTCATCTGCATTGTAATGATGCCGCTTACCTATTCAATATCAAACGGTATAATGCTTGGCATGATTTCTTATGTGGTGTTGAATATGCTGTGCGGCAAGTTCAAGAAACTTACCCCAACCATGTACATACTGGCAACGCTGTTCATTTTGAAATTTATCTTCATATAAGCAGTAGGGTAGATATACAAAAAACATTCCGCATGGTGGCGACCATGCGGAATGTTTTTTATTGTCTGCTACAGTCTTTACTTGCTGTAGTTTGTAACCTTGAGGTTGCTGACCTTGCTGTTGAAATTGCCGGTCTTCTCAAGTGGGAACACGAGTGTGCGAACGTAGAACATCTTGTCCTTGCCGCCCTCGTTGTGGTACAGAGTCTGTTTGTCGAGTGTCTCAATGTGCTTGCCGTTTACATACAGTTTTGTCTCTTTCTCGTCACCGCAGATTGTTACCTGTGCCTTCTCGCCCGGGTAGAAACGGTAGTTGAAGGTGTTGAGATAGCCGTCGCGTGAGAAACCGATCTTGCCCTGTACGGGGTCGGCTACGTAGAAGACTGCGTCGCGTGACTCAAACAGCACGGTGCCGTTCTGCTCGTTATTGTACTCGATGTCGAATGATACGCTGTAGTCAAAACCAATTTCCCTGATGCCTGTCTTCTTTACAAGGTTTGTTCCGGCTGCAACATTGGCAACTTCAAGGATTGTGCGCTTCTCGCCGCTGAAACGGCCTGCGATGTTCACACCGGGGGCATCGCTGAGTGCAAGACGTGCCTGGTTGAACTCAGCAAAAGGAACTGATGGTTTAGCGCCTGTCCACATCTTCACAGCCATTGTCTGCATGGCAGGGTATACACGGTAGTGGATATCCTTGCAACTGATACCGTTGCCTGCGTGGTCATTCCATACAGCGAATGAACCGCCCTTAATCTGCGGGTGCTTCTCATCGAACTTCTGGTTGCCAATCTGTGCGGGTGTCCAGCTGTCGTAGAGGAAGTTGCAGTTGAG
>JAZLBZ010000080.1:0-9168 GCA_045613945.1 Bacteroidaceae bacterium | reverse complement strand
TGGAGTGAGCTGCTTCAAGCCCAGAGCAATGCGCTTCTTCTCATCATCGAAGTCGATGATAACAACATTGATCTTCTGGTCGAGAGTTACAACCTCTGTAGGATCGTTTACGCGGCCCCAAGAGAGGTCTGTGATGTGGATGAGACCGTCAACGCCACCAAGGTCGATGAATACACCGTAAGAAGTGATGTTCTTGACTGTACCCTCGAGTACCTGACCCTTCTCGAGTGTGCTGATGATCTTCTTCTTCTGCTCCTCGAGCTCAGCCTCGATAAGTGCCTTGTGAGAAACAACAACGTTCTTGAATTCCTGGTTAATCTTAACGATTTTGAAGTCTTCTGTCTGGCCAACGTATGCATCGTAGTCACGGATAGGCTTAACGTCGATCTGTGAACCTGGCAAGAATGCCTCGATACCGAATACGTCAACAATCATACCGCCCTTAGTGCGGCACTTGATGTAGCCACGTACAACTGCCTGCTCTTCCATAGCCTTGTTAACAAGCTCCCAAGAACGGCTTGCGCGTGCTTTCTTGTGTGAAAGGTTCAACTGACCCTTCTTGTCCTCCAAGTTCTCAATGTAAACCTCAACCTGGTCACCTACCTTAAGGTCTGGGTTGTAACGGAACTCGCTTATTGGAATGATAGCGTCCTGCTTGTAGTTGATGTCTACAATAACCTCACGCTTGTTGATACCGATTACGGTACCCATTACTACTTCGCGGCTTGATACCTTGTTAAGTGTGCCGTCATAGGCCTGCTCAAGCTGCTCGTGTGAAAGACCTGAGATGTTCTCGCCTTTCTCGTACGACTCCCAATTGAAATCGGGTGTACCTGTTAGAATTTCGTTGCTCATAATTTTTTAAAAGTTAATGAGTTAGACATTATGTTGATAGAATTCGGCCGCAAAGGTACAACTTTTTTGTCAAATACGGGCGTTTTGCGCTCTCTTTTTTGTTATTTTTTTAAAAATATTTGCCTTTG
This sequence comes from Bacteroidaceae bacterium, assembly GCA_045613945.1. Classification (GTDB taxonomy): domain Bacteria; phylum Bacteroidota; class Bacteroidia; order Bacteroidales; family Bacteroidaceae; genus HGM04593. The sequence continues at coordinate 8,185 of JAZLBZ010000080.1, read as the reverse complement.
TGGCAATGCTCACTTTTTCTTTTGAAAAATATAGATATATTTGTGCCGCGAACTGTTATATTTGTAGACCTTATAATATAAATATTAGGAATATCATGGATTTTTTTTCAGCTTTTAGTCTTATAGAGTTCTTCAGTGCATTCATTGTGCTTTTTGCAATCATAGACCCTATTGGCATCATGCCGGTGGTGCTTTCTCTGCGTGGAAAGGGTAAGGAGATAAATGTCAACAAGGCGGTTATCTACTCGTTTGCTCTCATGTTCCTGTTTTTCTTTGTTGGAGATTGGATATTGGGACTTTTTGGCGTAGATATCAACTCGTTTGCTGTTGCTGGTGCGGTAATCATCTTCCTTATGGCCCTTGAGATGATTCTCGACATCGAGATTTTCAAGGATAGTTCCCACCTTGCAAAGAATGCAACCTTTGTGCCGCTGGTATTTCCTTTGCTTGCAGGTGCTGGCTCGTTTACCACACTGCTGGCGCTAAAGGCTGAGTATGCATCGGTGAACATTCTCTCGGCATTGGCAGTGAATGCGATTGTTGTTTATATAATATTGTCTGCAACAGCATTTATAGAAAAAGCCTTAGGCAAGGGTGGCATATATTTCACCCGCAAGTTCTTCGGTATAATTCTGCTGGCAATCTCGGTGAAACTCTTTACCTCGAACCTGCTGCACTTTATAAACACGATGAGTGCTACTGCGCAGGTCGAGGGGTAATGCTTATGCTAATATAAAAAATGCCGCAGATATGTTCTGTGGCATTTTCTGTTGTTTATATATTCATTTATTAGAACCCTGCTGTTTCATAGGTCTGCAGTGCGCCGTCCTCGTTACAGTATATAAAGAATGCTTCAATGCTGTCGCTCTTGCACTGCTCTATGGCCTTCTCAAGTCCCATTACCATGAATGATGTGGCATAGGCATCGGCTTTGGCGCAGTTCTCGGCAAGCACCGTTGCGCTAAGCAGTGAGTGCTGTACGGGATATCCTGTGCGTGGGTCAATGGTGTGGGCATACTTCTTTCCGTTCTCTATGCGGAAGTTGCGGTAGTTGCCCGACGTTGCCATAGCCTTGCCGCTGATGGCAACAATTCTCTGGTGCTCGTTATGGCCGCCGGTGGTGTTCTCTGTAGGCTTGCTTATGCTGATGTTCCATTCGGTGCCTCTGTCGTTCTTGCCCTTTGTCACAACCTCACCTCCAATCTCAATCATGTAGTCTGTGATGTTCCTGCTGTCGAGCAGGCGCGCTACCATGTCACATCCATACCCCTTTGCAATTGCGCCACAGTCGAGCATTGTGCCGGGGTCCTGTTTAACGACTTTGCCGTCAACCAGCGCTATGGTAGTGTAGCCAACCTTGCTTCTCAGTTCTTCGACTGTTGCGCTGTCGGGCAACTCGCCTCGCTTGAAACCGAATCCCCAGGCATTTACAAGCGGGGCAACGGTGATGTCAAATGCTCCGCCGGTCTTTGCCGAAATCTCTTGTGCAAGGTTGAATACCTCGGTGAACATCTCGTTTGCGATGGTGTCCTTGTTGCTGTTGAATGCGCTAATGATTGACCTTTTATTGAACATTGACAAGGAGTTGTCGACCTGCATCAGTGTTGCCTTTATCTCCTCGTGGCGGTCTTCGACGCTCTTGTACTTGATGTTGTATTGTGTGCCGAATATGTATCCGCTATTGGTGGTGTATACCTCGGGCGTGTTGTTCCTTAGTATATAGAATGTTCCTACAATTAGAAAAATGAGGAACGCAATTTTCCATTTGCTTAATTTGCCGTTCATGTTTTGGTTTATGTTGTTTAATTTTGACTTTTAACCGCACTTCGTGCGCTTGAACCTACTTTGAGGCGACCTTGTCGTACTCCTTTGTAAACCTAAAGGTTCAGTCGTCGCAAGCAACGCTCATCCGCGTTGCCGCTGTAAAAGCTCAAGCAAGCTTGGCTTTTGCTCACTCACTCGTAGCTTTCACCTTTCCGTTTTAACCGCACTTCGTGCGCTTGAACCTACTCACGTTCGCTGTAAAAGCTCAAGCAAGCTTGGCTTTTGCTCACTCACTCGTAGCTTTCACTTTATTTGATAGGTATATCATATATCAGGCTGTATGTACCGCCAAAACAGGTGCTCTGGTTTATACCGTATCCTGGGACGTACCACATTCTTGAGTTTTTGGCCTGCTTTTCGGTGAAACGGAATTTGTAGCGTATGCTCCAGCCCATGTGGAAACCTTTCGCTATTTTCACCTTTATTCCGGCTCCAACCTCTCCCCACACACAGGAACCTTCAACGTCCTTCAGGTTCAGGGCGACTTCTCCTCCCCACACGGGGTCTGTTATTGGTGGTGTCTCCACGTCATATCTGAAATTTGTCCATCCAACGCGCAGGAGTCCATAGACATAGTGTTTGGGGTTGGGATTCTCCCTTGTGGTCATGAAATTATAGTTGAATCCCGCCTTGTAATATGGTGCATTAGTGTTGTATTTGATATCAGTATTCTCATCGGTGGTATTGCACCATGCCCATCCTGCCTCAAAAATGGGGTAGAGGCGGTTACCGAAATTAAGTTCGGCTGCAATCTCTGTGCTTATGCCTTCGCCAATGAGTGAATATGCACATCCGAACAGGTCGGTAGAGAATCCAAACCCTTTGAAAGAGAATAGGTCCCAGAAATTCTCTTTCTTCTCTTGCTTGCTCTTCTCCTGTGCAATTCCTTGCAGTGGCGCGGCGAGCAGTATGCTACTCAACAAAATATAACTTAATATTCTCATTTGGGTTGAAGTTGATTTCGGCACTCTTTATTGCCATTGAATCGATTAGGTTGCGGGTGTGTGCAGTGCCGGTGAGTTTGTGATGCATGATTACGCCGCACTCCATAGACTGGTAAATGGGGATATTTTCGTGGTTGATGTAGAGCGTGTCGTTGTACCTGTCAAAAAAGTTAAGGATGAGCGTGTCACATACGTTTGTATAACTCATTGGCAATGTGAGTTCCTTAGCATTGGTGGCGTGGTTGACAACGATTGAGTCGCGCCCGTTAATCATTATCGATGCTGTCAGATAGTCGGGGAAAGTGTATTCTGTTTCAACCCCATACTCGTTGATGCTGTAGAACCCGATGCGGTTATATGCGATGTTGTCAAGTGCACAGTCGTACCCGCCATCGCATCCCGGAAATAGCAATGTGCATAGCAGCAAGGCGAGTGCAGTAGTCTCTTTTCTGATGCGGCCCATTATATCTCCTTTGAAATATTGTACTTATTCCTGTCTTGCGATGTGCGGCTCACTAGTTCGGCTATGAAACCGGTGAGGAACAGTTGTGTGCCCAATATCATCATTGTCAATGCAATGTAGAAATAGGGCGAGTCGGTTACCAGTCTGCTAGGCTCGCAGTTGGCGAGTGCGATGAGTTTGCTGGTGCCTACAATGATGGCCGATACAAAGCCTATGAGGAACATGAGCGTGCCCCAAAGGCCGAATATGTGCATTGGGCGGCGGCTGAACCTTGAGAGGAACCACAGGGACATGAGGTCGAGATAGCCGTGAAAGAAACGGCTTATTCCGAATTTGCTCTTGCCATATTTGCGTGCCTGATGGTGAACAACCAATTCTCCTATTTTCTCATATCCTGCATTCTTGGCAAGGTAGGGAATGTAACGGTGCATATCGCCATAGACTTCGATATTCTTTACCACTTCGTTGCGGTAGGCCTTGAGGCCGCAGTTGAAGTCGTGCAGGTTCTTTATTCCCGATACCATACGTGCTGTGGCATTGAACAGTTTGGTGGGGATGGTCTTGCTGAGCGGGTCGTAACGCTTCTGCTTGTAGCCCGATACAAGGTCATACCCCTCGTCGGCTACCATCCTGTAGAGGATTGGTATCTCATCGGGGCTATCCTGCAGGTCGGCATCCATTGTTATGACAACATCTCCTTTAGCACGTTCAAAACCGCAATAAAGCGCAGGCGACTTGCCATAGTTGCGGCGGAACTTTATTCCATGTATGCGGTCATTTTTCTCCTTCAACTCTTCAATGATGTCCCACGAATTGTCAGTGCTGCCGTCATTGATGAAAATGATTTCATAGGTGAACCTGTTCTCTTGCATCACGCGCTCAATCCATGCGGTAAGCTCGGGCAGTGATTCGGCCTCGTTGTATAGTGGTATTATGACTGATATATCCATATTCTGTTCCTAATTATATTGTATCGTTGTTCTTTCTTACAAACAGTGCAATGACCGGTGGCAGTATCAATGAGTTAAAAATGTTGTTGTTGAGCAGTTGCCATACGGTTTCGTTTGCTGTCAGGTGCGAGACCATATCCTGCAGGCCCTCAAACTGCATTCTTGACTCCTCATCAATGCCCGGAGCGTTTATCATCTGCAGCAAGGTCTCGTTCAGGTCCATGAGGAATGCTCCCTGGTCAATGATGCTGAAGAATATGTAGTTTGTCATTGCGCTGAAAAGCGTAGCGCATATGTACATGCAGAAAAGGAAGGTCCAGGCCTGTGGGTACTTTATGGAGTCGTTGCACTCTCTCTTGCGGTAGAATGCGGCATAGCGGCCTGCTATGAACGGCGAGCCAATCAATATGCCCAATGCAATCATTGAAAGTGTGGCGTTATTCGGGTACTTGAACAGCAATATGTACATTACTGCCCAAAAGATACCCAGGTATGTGCCATATTGCATTGCGTATTGGTAGAATCCTTTTGAGTTGGCCTGTTCCATCAGTTGTTATCCTTGTGATTTTTGCAAAGATACAAACAAACGAGCGAGAAATATCAAGCTTGCTTGAATATTTTTCACAGCGAGTGCAGCACATCTTCGAGTTTTCCTCAAAGATACAAACAAACGAGCGAGAAATATCAAGCTTGCTTGAATATTTTTCACAGCGAGTGCAGCATATCTTCGAGTTTTTCTCAAAGATACAAACAAACGAGCGAGAAATATCAAGTTTGCTTGATTATTTTTTGCCGCGCGAAGAAGTATCCTCGAGGTTAACCTCAGGGATATGATAATATGGCGCACGAAATATTTCCCTTATTCGTTTTTTTGCACTACATTCGTAGCAGAAAGATTAATGAGATGAAAGCAATGATTTTTGCGGCGGGATTGGGGACTCGCCTTAAACCTTTGACCGACACGCTCCCCAAGGCTCTTGTGCCGGTGTGCGGCAAACCGCTCATTGAGCACGTGGCACGCAAACTTTTTTCAGCCGGAATAGACGAAGTTGTCGTAAATATACACTATTTTGCCGATAAGGTGGAGCAGTGGGTTGCCGGTGAAGAGTGGATTGTTGCCGACAAGAGTGAAAAATGCGACGGTAAGATGCTTGTTGAAATTAGCGACGAGCGCGAACTGTTGCTTGAGACGGGTGGTGCAGTGCTGCATGCTCGCCGCTATCTTGAGGGGCGCGGACGCTTTCTGATACACAACGTGGATATCCTCTCAAATTGCGATATCAACTGGTTTGAGCAGCAGGTGAAGGATGATGCCCTTGCATCGCTGCTTGTCAGCGAGCGCAAGACTACGCGTTTCTTGCTTTTTGAGCCGCAAACAATGCGTATGGTTGGCTGGATGAATACCGATACCGGCGACTACAGTGTTACATCGCCCGATGTTGTTCCGGCTGAGTGCAGGGCTCTGGCATTCTCTGGCATTCATATTCTCAGCGACAAGGTGCTTGCCTTGATGGAGGAGTATGTGAAGGAGAAGGGCTTGACTGTGGATGAGGTCAAGGGTACCCGTTTCCCAATTATGAGTTTTTATATGTGGGCTGCTGCGAAGTACCCGATATATGGTGTCTTGGCCCGGGACTTGCAGTTCATTGATGTTGGCAAACTTGACGCTTTGAAACCTGCCGAGGAGTTTGTAAGCGGCAGTGTCAGATAACTAATATTGGGACAGGCCGGTGTGTCTGCCTTTGTTTGCAACATAATAACACAAAGCGGATGCGCTTCAGGCGCATCCGCTTTGTGTTAAAGTCTGGGTCAATTACTTAATCATAACCTTCTTGTCACCTACAATGTAGATGCCGCTCTTTACGATTTTCTCAACCTTGCTGCCTGTGAGGTTGTAGATAACAACTTTTTTGTTATCGCAGTCAATGTCTTTTATAGATGTCTGGTCTTCGTTGTATACTATCAGATCTATTTTAATGTCCTCAGCCGGGCTTTTACCTGTTAGTTCACTTACTATGCATTCACCGGGGATTACTATATAGTAGTCTCCATTGGTGGTAATGCCATATTCCAATTCAATTGTCAGAATATCGCCGGACAATGTCCATTTGCCCATGTCTACAGGGTATATGTCATTCTCTACATCGTATATTGGGAATAAATCAGATGATTGAATACCTTCAAATCTTATGGGCTCGCTGAATGTTATGCTTATTGTTTTCAGTTCTGTAGTGTATGAATTGGGAGTGTAAGTGAATACAGATGGAGGATTTGAAACACCATAGAGTGATGGATAGATTGTGGCACCTGTGGCATTTTCCTTTCTTACGACAATGATTGCATTGTTCTCGTATGCAAGAATAAATCCTTCTTTACTTATCTTTGCTATGCCATCCTCGATAGTGACGCTCCATGCACTGTTGTGGTATGTGGTAGATGTCTTTATCTCGTCTTTTGTACCCATTGCTGTCGCTGTCAGGTATAATCCGTTGGCATCTTTGATGTAGAATTCGCCGTTGCCGGCACATTCAAAACTGTATGCATAGTACGCAGCGTCTGTAATATTCTCTCCGTTGGCATTGGTGTGCTTGGTTGGGAGTATGCCATTGCTGAACGGTAATGCAATGTTGTTGTTGGCTATGATGAAATATTCTCCACAGGCCATAACTGTGGCATTAGAGTATGTTGCCTCTTCGCTGATGATGTACTCAGCGCTTGAAGTTGCGCTTACATACACCTTGTCGCCATATGTGAGTTCAACAACTACCTTAAGTGTACAACTCTCGCTGATGGTGATTTCGCCGTCGGTTTCCTCATCTTCAACGGTAGGCTCGTTGCCATCAGTAGTGTAGTAGTATGTAACGTCTGTTACACCCTCAATGTCTGCAGTAACAGAGTGTACATTTACTGTCTGCTCACCTATATATACATCGCTTGCAAGGTCAAATATTGGAGCCTCGAACTTGTTCTCGGCAGGATATACCTTAATATAGGTAATATACATGCTACTTGAATAGTTACCGCCGTTTGAACCTATGACAAGTTCATATACGTTTCCGGCTGCCTGATTGGCTGCTGTAATCTCAAATGTTGACGTTGCTGTTGAACCGATGCATGCAGTACTTACTGCTGTTTTGCCTACATATACGTTCATGTCGACATTCGGATAGTTTGTTGCCGAAGAGTGACCCACAACCTCAATTTTCTCAACAGCGAAACCGAATTCCGGGAGAACGATCTTTGAACCGGGCTTACCAATATTCAAGAAACCTTTGCTGTCATAGATATAACTGCCCTTGTTTGCTGTTGGGTCAATCTTGATTGTGTTTGCACCATCGGTGTATTCACCTGCTGTCTTAATAGAACTGTAGTTATTCTCCTCAATTGTTGGAATGCCCCAAGCGCCGTTTGTGAAGTCAAATACAACTGTTTCATTGAGGGTTACCTGTGCCGATGCTGTGGTTACGATAGCGGCTATCAATGCAACGAAAAGTGTAAAATTTCTCATAAGTATAAATGTTTTATATAGTTATTTTTATTCCGGAATCTGTCGGTCAAAATTCTTTATGAATTTCATGTTGCAAATTTATGGAAAAATCTCTTTAAAACCTTATTTATATTATGAAAAAAGCGGACGCGCAATTGCGCATCCGCTTGGATTATGTTTTGCGATAGCAAAAAGTTACTTAACAAGTACCTTGCGACCACCGATGATGTAGATGCCACCCTTTGTGATCTCTGCAATGCGACGGCCTGAAAGGTCATAGATTGTGTTGTTCTCAACCTCTGCCTCAACACCCTCGATACCTGTTGGCTCAACAACGGTGAATGTGAATGTACCACCTGCGTACTCCTCGCCGTCAGTAGCCTTGATGAGGCCTGCAGGGATTTCGAATGTATATGTACCTGGATTTGAGATAGTCGCATTCATCTCAGGTACAAATGTAACTGTTGCACCATCGATAGTAGCTGCGCTAACCCAGTATGTGGCAGTAACACCACCG
>JAZLBZ010000079.1:0-28875 GCA_045613945.1 Bacteroidaceae bacterium | reverse complement strand
TGGTGCATAGCCATGTAACGGCCCTCTTCCTCGCTGTACTCAAAGAGCGGGAAGTCAACAACCCACAGGCAAGAGAACTTGTTCTTGTCGCGCAAGCCAAGCTGGTTTGCAACCTCCAAGCGGAGCTCGCAAAGCTGCTTGCGTGTCTTCATTGTGTCGTCACCGCTGAGGATGAGGATGAGGTCGCCCGGCTCGGCATTGAAGGCTGCCTTCATTGCCTGCAGTACCTCCTGTGTATAGAACTTGTCAACGCTTGACTTGACTGTACCGTCGGCCTCTACACGTGCATATACCATACCCTTTGCGCCAATCTGTGGACGGCGAACAAAGTCGGTGAGTGCATCGAGTTGCTTGCGTGTGTATGTTGCTGCACCCTTTGCGCAGATACCGCCGATGTACTCGGCGCTATCGAACACGGGGAAGCCGTGACCCTTCATGACGTCCATGAGTTCAACGAACTTCATCTCGAAACGTGTATCGGGCTTGTCACAGCCGTAGTATTTCATTGCATCGTGCCATGTCATGCGTGGGAATGCCTCGGTGAGTTCAACGCCACGGATTGTCTTGAACAGGTGCTTTGCCATGCCCTCGAAGAGCGAGATTACATCCTCCTGCTCAACGAAACTCATCTCGCAGTCAATCTGTGTAAACTCGGGCTGACGGTCGGCACGCAGGTCCTCGTCACGGAAGCACTTTACAATCTGGAAATAACGGTCGAAACCAGATACCATCAACAACTGCTTGAAGAGTTGTGGGCTCTGTGGCAGAGCGTAGAACTGGCCCGGGTTCATGCGTGAAGGAACAACGAAGTCACGTGCGCCCTCGGGGGTTGATGCGATGAGCATTGGTGTCTCAACCTCAATGAAGTTCATTGAGTCGAGGTAACGGCGCACCTCCATTGTCATCTGGTGACGGAGTTCGAGGTTCTTGCGCACTGCCTCGCGACGAAGGTCGAGATAGCGGTACTTCATGCGGATATCGTCGCCGCCATCGGTGTTGTTCTCAATGGTGAAAGGAGGTGTTGCTGCCTCGTTGAGGATATTGAGTTCGCTAACGATTATCTCAATGTCACCTGTTGGGATATTGGCGTTCTTGCTCTGACGCTCGCTCACCACACCAGTTGCCTGGATTACATATTCACGTCCAAGATGTGATGCCTTCTCGCAGAGTTCGGCATTTACATCCTCGCTAAATACAAGCTGGGTCACGCCATAGCGGTCGCGAAGGTCAACGAATGTCATACCACCCATCTTGCGTGCACGCTGTACCCAACCGCTGAGGGTAACTGTTGCATTTACATCGGCCAACCTGAGTTCGCCACAAGTTTTTGTTCTGAACATTATTGTATCTATTTTTAGTTATTGCATTACACTGCAGCGCCTTGTACAAAGGTGCGCTTACAAAGTGCGAAATTACAAAAAAAACAAGGATTTTGCGTCATTCTTTGCAAGAAATATAAGAATAATATAGCAGTTGATATGTGAAGTCTCTGCCAATGTCATTCCGACAGAGCGGAGCGACGAGGAATCTAAATCGATATAGAGATGTCTCACATCCGTTCGACATGACACCAACGTTGATTTTTTTACACTCGTTTTGTTCGCCAAACGATATTTTATTTCGTTTTTTTAATACTTTGGCACGGTTTTTGTAAGATACTTTATGTAAAAAGGTGAAGATAGTTGCCATTTATCAGCTATCTTCGCGTCCTGAAAAACAACCGGACACGAATATTCACAAGACGTTAATTTGGAGGAAGAAGAAATGAGAAATGAATTTTCGCAGAAAATAACTGAAATACTATCATTGAGCAAGGAGGAGGCTGCTCGCCTGCGCAGCAAGACAATTAACCCGGAGCACTTGCTCCTGGGTATCATTCGCATGGAGAAATGCAGCGCAGTGGAGATTCTGTGCGGCATGGAAGTTGATGTAATGGAGATAAAGCAGCTCATTGAGGAGCGCGTGAGCAACGCTACAACGTTGGAACTGCCATACAGCGAGGATGTTGAGATGAGCATGAGCACAGCACGCATTCTGCGCTTTGCCACACTTGAGGCGCGCTCACGAAAGGTGAACGCCGACAGCGAGCACCTGCTGCTTGGCATCTTGCGCGAGCGCAACAACGTGGCCTATGACATTCTTGATGCAAGCAATGTCACATACCAGAAGGTTACCGACATCATCAAGTCAAAGATGCCCGATACAAGCGGCAGCATAACAGGTGGGTTTGGGTTTACCGACCAGGACGATGATGATGAGACATTGCCTGGCAACAGCAATGCAGGCAACACACAGCAGGCATACCAGAAGCAGCAGGCAAAGCCATCGAACGACACTCCTGTGCTCGACAGTTTTGGTGTTGACATGACAAAGGCGGCTGCCGAGGGCAAGTTGGACCCTGTCGTTGGGCGTGAGAAGGAGATTGAGCGAATATCGCAGATTCTGAGCCGCCGCAAGAAGAACAACCCCATCCTCATTGGCGAGCCGGGTGTCGGAAAATCGGCCATTGTAGAGGGACTTGCGCAACGTATTGTTGAGCGCAAGACATCGCGTATGCTCTTTGACAAGCGCATTGTGGCGCTTGACATGACCGCCGTTGTGGCAGGAACAAAGTATCGTGGACAGTTCGAGGAGCGCCTGAAGGCCATCATCAACGAACTTGAGAACAACCCCAACATCATCATATTCATTGATGAGATACACACCATCATTGGCGCAGGCTCTACCCCTGGTTCAATGGATGCCGCCAACATACTGAAGCCATCGCTTGCACGCGGCCAGATACAGTGCATTGGCGCGACAACCATTGACGAATACCGCAAGACCATTGAAAAAGACGGTGCCCTTGAGCGCCGTTTCCAAAAGGTGCTTGTTGAGCCAACATCGACCGAGGACACTCTTACAATACTAAAGAACATCAAGGAGCGTTACGAGAATCATCATAATGTCACATACACCGACGAGGCGCTGCTTGCGTGTGTCAAATTGACAGACCGCTACATTACCGACCGTTGTTTCCCCGACAAGGCCATTGATGCAATGGACGAGGCCGGTGCACGCAAACACATAACGAACATTGTTGTTCCAAAGGAGATTGAGGAGCAGGAGAAACTGATTGCCATAATAAACAAGGAGAAGAACACTGCTGTAAAAAACCAGGATTTTGAGCACGCAGCCAACCTGCGCGACCGCGAGAAGGAGATGCAGAAGGCGCTTGCCGAGATGAAGGCCGAGTGGGAGAAGAACCTTACGAATAACCGCCAGACCGTTGACGACGAGGACATTGCAGGCGTTGTATCAATGATATCGGGTGTTCCAATGCAGCGCATGCAGCAGGATGAGTGGACACGCCTCAAGGGAATGCGCTCCGAACTCACAAGCAAGGTCATTGCACAGGATAATGCCATTGAAAAACTTACAAAGGCAATACAGCGCAGCCGTGTGGGCCTGCAAAGCCCAAACAAGCCAATAGGCACATTCATGTTCCTGGGCCCCACCGGTGTGGGAAAGACACTGCTTGCTAAGGAACTAGCAAAGTTCATGTTCGGTAGTACCGATGCCCTCATACGCATTGACATGAGCGAATACATGGAGAAGTTCACAGTGTCGCGCCTTGTTGGAGCACCTCCGGGATATGTGGGCTATGAGGAGGGCGGACAACTCACCGAGCGAGTGCGCCGACGTCCCTACTCCATTGTGCTGCTCGATGAGATTGAGAAGGCACACACAGATGTGTTCAACCTGTTGCTGCAGGTGATGGACGAGGGCCGCCTCACCGACAGTTACGGCCGCACAGTCGACTTCCGCAACACAGTGCTCATTATGACATCGAACGTGGGAACACGCGAACTTAAGGACTTTGGCAGCGGCATTGGCTTTGCAAAGGATGAGCGCGCCGGCGACAAGGAGTATTCACGCGCAGTGATACAAAAGGCTCTGAACAAGCGCTTTGCGCCCGAGTTCATAAACCGCATTGACGAGATCATCAACTTTGACCAGCTTGGCAAGGAGGCTATCGTGAATATTGTTGACCTTGAATTGGCACATATTGTAAAGCGTGTTACAGAACTGGGCTACAGCATTGAAATGACCGCCGAGGCAAAGAGTTTCCTTGCCGACAAGGGCTACGACATACAGTATGGCGCACGCCCGCTGAAGCGCGCATTGCAGAACTACGTGGAGGACGAGATTTCGGAACTGCTGCTCGACGGCGCACTGCAACCCGGCGACACAATTGTAGCCACAGCAGGAGAACAGAAGCTGAAATTCGAGGTAAAGAGATGAGAACTGCATTGTGAAACATCTCTAAATATGCCTTCAACAGATTTTTCGCTTTGCTCAAAATGACACTGCACGCGAAATTGTCATACTGAGCGAAGCGAAGTATCTTATAATCCAACAAACAAGCACCAGTTGTTCTTTGTCTGCCAAAATGGCAGTACATGAACAACTGGCATTTTTTTTGTTTTATATAAGGTGAGGAGGTTATTATGCGCGATTGTGAGAGATCCCTCGTCGCTATGCTCTGTCGGGATGACACTATCACAGTTTTTGTCATTTCGAACGTATGTGAGAAATCTCAAAAAAACATTGCTTATGGTCAACATACATCAGTATTGGATATATATAATGTCAAACAAGACACGTACTGTGGACCACAATAGCGCAAACAAAAGGAATGATATTTTTATCAATGATATAAACTTAAAAACTTAATAATATGCAGAAAGGAAACATTGGGGTAACAACCGAAAACATTTTCCCCGTAATCAAGAAATTCTTGTACAGCGACCACGAGATTTTTCTCCGTGAGATTGTATCGAACGCAATCGATGCAACACAGAAGCTGAAGACCCTTTACGAGAAAGGCGAGTTCAAGGGCGAACTTGGCACACCACGAGTAAGGGTTACACTTGGCACCGACACCATCACTGTTAGCGACAACGGTATCGGACTAACAGCCGAGGAGATTGAGAAGTACATCAACCAGATTGCCCTTTCGGGTGCTACAGACTTCCTTGAGAAATACAAGGACACAGCAAACAGCATCATAGGTCACTTTGGTCTTGGCTTCTACTCGGCATTCATGGTATCTAAGAAGGTTGAGATTGTGACAAAATCGTACCGTGACGGTGCCCAGGCTGTAAAATGGAGTTGTGACGGCAGCCCCGAATACACACTAGAGGAGACCGAGAAGGCAGAGCGCGGAACAGACATCATCATGTACATTGATGACGACAGCAAGGAGTTCCTCAGCGAGAGCCGCATAAGCGGAATCCTCAGCAAATACTGCCGCTTCCTGCCTGTTGAGATTGCCTTCGGCAAGAAGAAGGAGTGGAAAGATGGCAAGCAGGTTGAAACCGAGGAGGACAACATAATCAACGACACCACCCCGCTGTGGACACGCAAGCCAAGCGAACTGAAGGACGAGGACTACAAGGAGTTCTACCGCAAACTCTACCCGATGAGCGACGAGCCACTCTTCTGGATTCACCTGAACGTAGACTTCCCATTCCACCTCACCGGCGTGCTCTACTTCCCAAAGGTAAAGAGCAATCTGGAGTTGCAGAAAAACAAGATTCTCCTGTTCTGCAACCAAGTATATGTGACCGACGAGGTACAGGGCATTGTCCCCGACTTCCTCACCCTGATGCACGGTGTTATTGACTCGCCGGATATTCCATTGAACGTGTCACGTTCATACCTACAGAGCGACTCTAACGTAAAGAAAATCTCTACATATATCTCAAAGAAGGTATCGGACCGTCTGGCGCAGATTTTCAAAAACGACCGCAAGGAGTTCGAGGAGAAGTGGAACGACCTGAAGATTTTCATCCACTACGGCATGCTCACCGAGGAGGACTTCTATGACAAGGCAAACAAGTTCTCGCTTTTGCAGGACACTGACGGCAACAAGTACACCTACGAGGAGTACAAGAACCTTGTAAGCGCCGAGCAGACCGACAAGGAGGGCAACGTAATCTACCTCTACTCTAACGACAAGGAGAAGGAGTACAGTTTCATTGAGAATGCCAAGAACAAGGGCTATAACGTGCTTTTGATGGATGGTCAGTTGGATGTGGCGCTCATCAGCCTGCTTGAGCAGAAGTTCGAGAAGACACGTTTCACACGCGTTGACAGCGACACTATCGATAACCTCATTGTAAAGGATGAAAAGAAGGAGAGCACCATCAGCACTACGCAGCGCGAGGTATTAACCGGCGTGTTCGAGAGCCAGTTGCCAAAGATGGAGAAAAAGGAGTTCCACGTGATGACACAGGCTCTGGGCGAGACAGCGGCCCCGGTGATGATTACACAGGCCGAGTATATGCGCCGCATGAAGGACATGGCAGCCATCCAGGGCGGCATGTCATTCTATGGCGAAATGCCAGATATGTACACACTCTTGCTCAACGAGGAGCACCCGCTCATCAAGCGCGTGCTTGAGAACGCACAGAGCACTTGCGCCGAGAAACTGCAGCCATTGAATGCGCAGACTGAGTCGCTCGAGAGCCGCCGCAAGGCACTCTACGATGCACGCATGGGCAAGAAGGAGGACGAAGTTCCACAGAGCGAGAAGGACGAACTCTTTGAGATTGAGAAGGAAATAACTGCTGCCAAGAGCAACAAGGAGGGTATCCTTGCCGAGTATGCAGCCGGCGACAACACAGTCAAGCAACTCATCGACATCACGCTGTTGCAGAACAATATGCTCACAGGCGAGGCGTTGAACAACTTTGTTAAGCGCAGTATTGAACTGATGCAGTGAGGTTGACAGATATTACCATTGTACGCAGTAAAGTGTGCAACCCCTGCCAGAAACATGTTCTGGCAGGGGTTGCTCTCTTTGTAAAACGACTTTTGGGTTAGCCTCTTGACTATTTATTGGAAACCATCTGTTCTTTTAGAGATTTATCGTAACTGCAGTGCTATTACTTTATTTTGTTTAGTATAATATTTATTTCCCTGTCCATTGGCGGAACCGGCACTATCTTGTACGTAGGCAACTCCGGATGCAGCACAACAAGATTCATGCGACTAATCTTTATGCCGTAGTTCTTTTCAATCATATAACGGTAAAGGTTCTGCTGCAAGCAGTAGTGGCTATACGAGGTATCGGTGAGATGCTCAAGCCCATTCAGGCCATTTGCCCAGGGATTACGCTCAGTAGGGTCAATCTTGTTACTGCGTTTCCAGTCGTAGATTTCGTATGTACCATCGGGGCAGCAGCAAACAAAATCGAGCGTGCCGGCAATGCGCGCATCGGCATCATAAATTCTCCACTCGGTGCGGAAAGGCTGGAATGGTGTGTTTCTCTCGAACGCCTTGAAGTAACTCCACTCACGCGAAATGTCGACCGTCTCATTGTACTTTACATAGTTACCATTGTAACTGACATCGCACAGCAAATCGGGCACTTGCTTGCCATTGAGATAGTCCTCAATCTCCTTATGCATGAATGTGCCGGCCTGGCTGGCAATTGCACCCTTGCTCTCCCACACCTCGCGCAGTTTGGCAGCCTCGACCTCGTTGCCACAGCACTTCTTGAGGCTGATGCCAATTGCGTCAAACTCGCGGAAGAACATTCCCACCACGTTGCTCACAGAGCGAAACTCTACTCCATTCAGCGAATAGCGGTGCGCCTCTTCGTTGAATGAGAGTTTTCCATCTTGCCCGAAGGTTATATCCGAGCCATCCAAATTTTTGTTTATCATTGTTGTTGTGTTTTTTCTTTAATTCTGTTATGTCATTTCGACGGAACGAAGCGACTAGGTATCTCTTGAGTTTATCCCATTGAGATTCCTCACACAAGGTTCGGAATGACAAAGTGCGCGATGTTGTCATTTCGAAGAAACGTAGCGACAAGGGATCTCTTGCGTTTATCCCATTGAGATTCCTCACACAAGGTTCGGAATGACAAAGTGCATAACCATCAATGCAGAATCTTGTAGAGCAATTCGCGCATGATCTCGCCATCGGGCAACTGCGGGCCTTCGGCACCTTTTGACTGCGCGTCGGCAAGGCGTATGAGGTGCAGAATCTCCATGACGTGCATTGCTCTGTAGTTGCGCATTGCCTTGATGTAGTCGCCAACGCCCCATGTGCTGCGCAAGCCCAGGAACTCGGCTACGCCACGCTCGCTCTTGTCGGGAGCATAGTAAGCCATCATAACATTGGAAAAGAAACTGAAAAGCAGTGCCAATGTCATCTGAATGGGGTTCTTCTTGGGGTTCTGGGCAAAATAGTTTATTATCTTGTTTGCCTTGTAGACATCTTTGTTCACAAGGGCGTTCTGCAACTCGAAGTTATTGTACTCCTTGCTGATGCCGATGTGCTCCTCAACAAGTTCTGGGGTTATGGCAGTTGTACCTTGCGGCATGGCTATCGCCAGTTTGTCTATTTCACCTGCAATGCGGGCAAGGTCGGCACCTATTGACTCGCGCATCATCTGCACCGACTTATTATCGGCCGAGAGCCCTTTCTCGCGCAGACAGGCATTGATGAACGATGGCAAATAATCATCCTTCACCTTCTTGGAATCGAGCACCACTCCCTTGCGTTCAAGTTCGGCTGCAACCTTCTTGCGTTTGTCTATAGAGCCATTCTTGTGGGCAAAGACAAGCACCGTTGTGGGCTGAGGGTTCTGCAGGTAGAAGAGCAGATTGTCGATATTCTTGAGCAATTGCGCCTCGCGCACCACAATCACCTGGCGCTCGGCCATCATTGGAAAGCGCTTTGCTGCTGTGATAATGGTGTCAATATCACTCTCAAGACCATAGAACACCGTGAGGTTGAAATCGCGCTCAACCTCGGTCAGGGAGTTCTCTATTATGTAGTCGGTAATCCTGTCGGTGTAATACCCCTCCTCGCCCATAAGGTAATAGACGGGATGATAGACGCCCGATTTAAGTTCCGACATTATTGATTCGTAAGTATATTTTGCCATAATTCTTTATTTTGACGCAAAATCCCGATAAAATAGCATATCTTTGCGCACTAAAGGAAATTAGTTACAAAGGTAATAAAATGCTCGCACTTAACCTACCGGCATACGACACAAAAATCACCACTACCGACGGCAAGAGACAAATTTTCGACACTCTGCGCCGCTGCTATGTGGCACTCACCCCCGAGGAGTGGGTGCGCCAGCATTTTGTGCACTATCTGCTGGGCCACAAGGGCTACCCTGCCGCACTGATGGGAAACGAGATTGCCATAACACTTAACGGGATGAACCGCCGCTGCGATACTGTGGTGTATGACAAGGCACTTAAACCGCGTGTAATCATTGAATACAAGGCGCCGACAGTGAAGATTACAAAGGAGGTATTCGCGCAGATTTCGCGATACAACCTCATTCTAAAAGTCGATTACCTGATTGTGAGCAATGGCCTGCAGCACTACTGCTGTAAGATGGACTACGAAAGCAACACGTTTGCATTCCTGCAGGAGATACCTGAATACAATAAAATCATAGAGGAGATTTGACGGCTGTCAAATCTCCTCTATGATTTTATCTGTTGAACTGCTGCATCATTCTAATCTTCTGCAGCATCTCATCATCAAGTGCAACAGTCACACTACCCTGCTCGTTGTCATTGCAGGCTGCCAGTGTCTGCCCGTAGGGGTTTAGAATCACGCTGTGCCCCTTATATGTACCATATTCATCGGCACCAACGCGGTTGCTCGCTGCAACGTAGCAGATGTTCTCAATGGCACGCGCACGCACAAGTGTATCCCACGCAAGCAGACGGCTATCGGGGAAGTTGGCCGAGATTAGCAGTACGTCATACTGCGCCCTATTGTAAAGAAATGCAGGGAAACGTAGGTCATAGCATATTGCCGGACGGAAACGCACGCCGCGCCATTGCCAGATGACGGTTTCGGTTCCGTGAGTAAAGACCTTGTCCTCGCCGCTATACTCGAAAAGATTGTTCTTGTCGTAATGCCCCACAACGCCTTCGGGAGTGATGAAGTACATACGGTTATAGTATTTGCCACCCTCATGCGTCATTACAGGAACCACCATCGCTGCATCATACTCCGCAGCAAGGCGCTTCATCAACAGCACTGTTACACCGTCAACATCCTCGGCAACGCCCTGTGGCTGCATACAGAAGCCGGTTGAGCACATCTCGGGGAAGAGGTAAAGGTCGGCTTTCTCAGCATTGCGGACAAGTTTTTCAAGATTAGCGATGTTAGTCTCTACATCCTTCCATGCTATATCTTGCTGAATGACTGTTATTTTCATACGTAAAATTCCAAATTTTGTGCGCAAAGGTACTGTTTTATGATGAGAATGCAAAAGCGTTTCACCAATTAGAACTGCCGGAAAAAAAACAAGGCTCCAAATCACACAGTTTGGAGCCTTGCAGTTTGGTAAAAATTATTTATGAATACATAAATCGTTTAATACTCTGCTTTGGAGTCTTCTCAAATCCCTCGCGGCGGATTTCAGTGTAACCAATCTTGCTGTATGCAGCGAGTTCTGCGTTCAAGGCAAGCACGTTGTCATTTACAAGCGTCTCAAGAGCCTTCTCATCAAGACCGTCCTTCTTGCCTGCCTCATAATCGGCAACAACAAGCGCAACTATCGCATTCTTGCGGCCAACAACCAATGACTCAACAACGTAAGGAAGATTGTTAATCTTGTCCTCAATCTCCTCGGGGTAGATATTCTGGCCACTGGCGGTAAGAATCATGTTCTTGCAGCGTCCCTTGATAAAAAGGTTGCCCTTTCTGTCAAAGAGTCCCATGTCGCCGGTCCTGAGCCAGCCGTCGCTTGTAAATGCAGCCGCTGTTGCCTCCTCGTTGTTGTAGTAGGCAAGCATTGTGGCATCTCCCTTAACCTGGATTTCACCAAGCACGCGATATGGATTTGAAGAATCAATGCGTATATCAACCGAGCCTACATTAGTGCCACATGAGTATTTCACATACTCGCTCTTGTCGCGATATGAGATAATTGGGCCGCACTCGGTCATTCCATAGCCTACTGTGTATGGGAATTTCATGCGCTTGAGCAAATCCTCAACCTCGCGGTTAAGGGCGGCACCACCCAGAATTACACCTGTGGTAAAGCTATTGCCAAAGGCTGTAAGCAATGATTTCTTTATCTTGCCAAGCACAATCCTGTCAAGTCCAGGAATTTTCAACAGCAGTTTTGCAGGGAACTTGCGTGTTGCTGGGAACACTTTTGACTTGAAAATCTTCTCAATAATCAATGGCACTGTAAGGAACATGAATGGCTTAACTGCAGCAAGACCACTCAACAGGCGCGCCGGTGTAGGCTTGCCGGGCATAACGAACACATGACAGCCGCTTGACATTGTAAACAGGACATCAAATGCCTGGCCAAACATGTGAGCCATTGGAAGAATAGCAAAAATGTGACCGCCTGTGCATGCAGGTATCTCCCTGAAACCGAACTCAAGATTCGCTGACAATGAACGGGCAGGAAGGACAACTCCCTTTGATGTGGCACTGGTTGTACCGGATGTAAAACTGATTTCAACAACATCCTCCAAATCGCGCTCCTGTGGA
This sequence comes from Bacteroidaceae bacterium, assembly GCA_045613945.1. Classification (GTDB taxonomy): domain Bacteria; phylum Bacteroidota; class Bacteroidia; order Bacteroidales; family Bacteroidaceae; genus HGM04593. The sequence continues at coordinate 17,331 of JAZLBZ010000079.1, read as the reverse complement.
TAGAAGTTGATATCGCTTGCACTTATGCCATTTGGATAGTTCCTTGCAAAATGGTCGTCAATAGCAGCGCTGGTGTCTGCGAGCACCTTGTCTGTAGCGTGAGCGACGCTCATATCCTTTATATTAAGTATACCTGCAAAGCCTTTAGTAGACTCAAGTTGCTCAATATACTTGTCATCAGCCTTAAGGCCATTGATTGCAATATCATCTGCAATAAGCAACTTGCACTCAGAGAATGATGCCAATTCCGCCACCGCACCGGGAATGAAGTCCGGGAGGAAAGGAACTGTAACTGCCTCATATGTGAGGGTTGCAAAATATGCAATTACCCACTCGGCCGAGTTGCGTGCATAGATAGCAATCTTGTCACCTTTTCCGATGCCGGCATCACTGAAAAACACATGGTACTTTACAATCTGCTCAGCCATCTGACCATAGGTATAAGTCTCCTTACCAAAATTGGTAAGCGCCGGCAAATCCCAATGCTTTTTTACAGAATCATTGAAGTAGCTTACAAAATGTCTCATAGTTTATTGATTGTGTGATTGATTTGATGGTGCAAATTTCTAAATTATTTTTCTAAAATACAAATATTTTTGCACATTTTAGTTCAAAGTGTGCAATATTCAACTCACAGCACCCTTGCAATGGCTTAATTTGTAGAACCTGCCTATAATACAAACAAATCGAGGCACCTTTTCGGGTGTCTCGATTTGTTGAGTTTTGGATAATGAGCCTTTTTAGTCAACCTCCAATTATGCGATATTCTAACATTTATGAATACATATATCGCTTGATGCTCTGCTTTGGTGTCTTCTCGAAGCCCTCGCGACGTATTTCTACATATCCAATCTTGCTGTATGCAGCGAGTTCTGCGTTCAGTGCAAGCACGTTGTCATTTACAAGCGCCTCAAGAGCCTTCTCGTCAAGACCGTCCTTCTTGGCAGCATCGTAGTCTGCAACAACAAGCGCCACAATAGCGTTCTTGCGGCCTACAACCAACGACTCGACAACATAAGGAAGATTGTTCACCTTGTCCTCAATCTCCTCGGGGTAGATATTCTGGCCACTGGCAGTAAGAATCATATTCTTGCAGCGTCCCTTGATGAAGAGGTTACCCTTGTTGTCAATAAGACCCATGTCACCGGTCTTCAGCCAGCCATCCTTTGTAAATGTAGCAGCTGTTGCATCCTCGTTCTTGTAATAGCCGAGCATAACAGCATCACCCTTAACCTGAATCTCGCCAAGAATGCGGCGTGGATTTGCCGAATCAATACGCACCTCAAGAGGATCGGCCTTAGCACCGCAAGAATACTTCACAAACTCACTCTTGTCACGATAAGAGATTAGCGGACCGCACTCGGTCATACCATAACCTACTACGTATGGGAAATTCATGCGCTTGAGCAAGTCCTCTACCTCGCGGTTAAGGGCAGCGCCACCCAGGATAAGACCTGTGGTCAGGCCATTGCCGAAGGCTGTGAGAAGCGATTTCTTAATCTTGCCAAGCACAATCTTGTCCAAGCCGGGAACCTTCAAAAGGAGATTTGCCGGGAACTTGCGTGTTGCAGGGAACACCTTTGACTTAAAGATCTTCTCAATTACCAAAGGCACGGTGAGGAACATGAAAGGCTTAACCGCAGCCAAGCCACCCAACAGACGTGCAGGTGTTGGCTTGCCAGGCATAACAAATACATGACTGCCGCCTGCCAATGGGAAAAGCACGTCAAATGTCTGGCCAAACATGTGTGCCATAGGAAGAATTGCAAGGATGTGAGCACCCTGTGTCATTGGAATCTCACGACGTGCAAAATCAAGGTTCACCGACAATGAGCGAGCAGGAAGAACAACGCCCTTTGATGTAGCGCTGGTGGTACCTGATGTAAAACTGATTTCAACAACAGCCTCCATATCACGCTCCTGGGGGTAGAAGTTGATTGTGTCTGCACTAATGCCATTTGGATAGAGCTTTGCAAAATGAGCATCAATAGCATCGTGCGCAACAGCCAATGCCTTTTCCGTAGCCAAGCTTACACTTATATCCTTAACGTTGATGATACCCGCAAAGCCTGCAATTGACTCCAACTGCTCAATATATTTCTTGTCCTCATTAAGACTATTGATAGCAATATCGTCTGCAATAAGCAACTTGCACTCCGAGAATGCGCTCAGTTCCGCCACCGCTGCAGGGATAAAGTCGGGGAGAAAAGGTACTGACACAGCCTCGTATGTAAGGGTTGCAAAATATGCAATCACCCACTCGGCCGAGTTGCGTGCATAGAGAGCAACCTTGTCGCCTTTCTTGATGCCAGCCTCACTGAAAAGGATGTGGTATTTTGCTATTTGCTCGGCCATCTGACCATAGGTGTAAGTATTTGCACCAAAATTTGTCACAGCGGGAGATGCCCAATTCGTCTTGATAGAATCATTCAAAAGACTAACAAAGTGTTTCATAATATATCTATTATTAAATAATGTCCGTTTCAGAAAAAAGTTTCTTTTAAATTAAATTACGCAAATTTCAATAAATGACCCCAAATAATTAAATCATTGTTGATATTTAACTTAAAGTAGGTCTCTTTTTATCGTTTAAAAGTACAAAAAATACATTTGTTTAACAAAATTTTGCACTTAAACGCTAAAAACATCCCGGGACGCAGGGCATTGCACCCCGGGAAAAAATCAATCAATCACTATCAATAATATCAAATTAAAGATACAAAACTACAGTTGCGGTTGCACGAGCGGAAATGTGAAAGCGGAAATGTGAAATCTCGCCGCCCGCTTTAATTGTACATAAAACGTTTGATACTCAACTTAGGAGTCTTTTCAAACGGTTCACGACGCAGTTCGCAACGGGCAACCTGGCTATATGCAGGCAATTTGGCATTCAACGCAAACACACTCTCCTCTATTACCGCCTGTGCCTTTTCCTCGGGAATACCTGCAGCCTTCAAAGCATCATAATCCACGACTATCAGTGCAACAAGCGCATGGTTGCGCCCAACGACTATTGTTTCAGTAATATAAGGAAGCTGTACTATCATATCCTCAATCTCTTCGGGATAGATATTCTGGCCGCTACCGGTCAATATCATATTCTTGCAGCGTCCTTTAATGAAAATTATTCCCTTGCGGGGCTGTATGCCCATGTCACCGGTCTTCAGCCAGCCATCCTTTGTAAAGGAGGCGCTTGTAGCCTCGGAGTTCTTGTAGTATCCCGATGTAACCACATCGCCACGCACCTGTATTTCACCGGGAACCTTCTTCTCCTTGTCCGAGTCTATACGCACCTCAATTGTAGGGCCGGCAATACCGCCCTCCTCATGAATTGTGGGGTGAGAAGAGGCCACATAACTGATGAGAGGGCCACACTCGGTCATGCCATACCCCACAGCATAAGGAATCTTAATCTTCTTCATAACCACATCAACATCCTTGCTTATTGCAGCGCCACCAATGAAGAAACCGGCCTTATGCAGATTGCCGCCGAATGTTGCAATAATTTTTGAGCGTACCTTGTTGTATATAAGACGGCGCACACCTGGTATCGCAGTCAAGAATTTCATCACAGGTTTCTTTAGAGTAGGGATAACCTTAGCCCTAAAAATCTTCTCAATTAACATAGGCACAGTCAAGAAGATAAATGGCTTTACTTCGGACAACGCTTTAAGCAAACGAACCGGCACGGGTTTCTCTGTAAATATATGAATGTGGCAATTGCAACTAAAAAGGAAAAGGAAATCAAAGGCAAGTCCAAAGATGTGCGCCAAAGGCAAGATTGACAAGGTATTGCCAGGCTGCTGAACAGCAACAGGAACAAGCCTGTGCGCAAGTTCAACATTACCTGAGAGGGACTTTGCCGAAAGCATTACGCCTTTGGGAGAACTGCTGGTACCCGAGGTATAACTGATTACATTCAAGTCATCAAGACCACCGATATTGAAATGAACATCAACTGCACTCATTCCGTTAGGATATTTCAGGGCAAAAGCCTTGTCAATATCTTCAACACTTACATTAACAGAATTATTGCAATCACTTATGCCCTCGTATGTTACAATATCATAAACACCTACAAAGTCATCAAATTCACCAAAGTTTGCAGCAATACCAGAATGCTGCAGACCGGAGAGCACACTCTTGTCAACAAAGAGCACCCTGCTGTCTGATATTCTGACCAGATTTGCAATATTTTCCGGGAGAAAATCCGCAAGCAAGGGAACCGCAACTGCTTTGTAAGAGGTAATGGCAAGGAAAGCGACACACCATTCGGCCGAATTTCGAGCACAAATAGCCACATGATCACCTTCCTCAACTCCACATTGCTCAAAAAGAATATGCAGTCTCTCAATATTTCTTGCAATATCACAGTTCTTTAAGGTATTGTTGCCATAATTGGTAATGGCAGGCTTTTCCCAGCCGCCCTTCACAACATCCTCAACATACGAAAGATAGTGTCTCATAAAAGCGTCTTAGTAATAATAGTTGTTCAAATCAATCAATCCGCATAGAATCCAGTGGCTTTAATCCAATAAATCAAAACCGGTTTTCATGCGTTCACAATGCAAAGGTCGCAATTCATTTAACATACATCTAAAAACAGCGATATAGAGCCGTTCGTTTTGGCGAAAACTTGAAATATTTGGTAAAATTTTAAATTTAGTGGCGAAACAATTTGTTGCTTTTAGTTATTTATGCACCGCTTTAAGCACTTTTCACCAAATCAAACACGTTATCACGCACATTTTGAACAGCCGGAAGCATAGTTTGAAAACGCGGTGTTTGTTCCGCCTCTAATTGATTTATTCCGGATGATGTTCTGATGATTTGTCGTCTTGATGAAATTGCCAAAAGCCCTTTAGGCCCAACTCATCTACATGCTTTAACAAACATTGCTTGCCTGACATAAAAAATACCTCTTTAAAAATTAGGTTTTAAAAACAAAGCGACTATCTTTGCATTTAGGATTACAACAAAAACACAGTTTTATAAACACACAAGTAGTTCACACTACTCTACAAATATTCATTATTATGGAAAGAGAGATTAAATTCAGTCTGGTCTACCGCGATATGTTCCAATCATCGGGTAAATTCCAGCCTTTGGCAGAACAACTTGAGAAAGTAGCGCCCGCAATAATTGAAATGGGGTGCTTTTCACGAATTGAGACAAACGGCGGTGCTTTTGAGCAGGTAAATCTTATGGCAGGCGAAAACCCCAACAATGCCGTAAGACGCTTTACAAAGCCGTTCAACGAAGCCGGCATTCAGACCCACATGCTTGACAGAGCGCTAAACGGCTTGCGCATGTTCCCGGTCCCTGCCGATGTACGCCGCCTTATGTATAAGGTAAAAAAGGCACAGGGAGTAGACATAACACGCATTTTCTGCGGCCTGAATGACCCTCGAAACATCATTCCTTCAATAAAATATGCACTTGAGGCAGGCATGATACCGCAGGCAACACTCTGTATCACATCATCACCCGTCCACACTGTTGAATATTACAGCAACCTCGCCGACGAACTCATTGCAGCAGGCGCCACCGAAATATGCCTGAAGGATATGGCAGGCATTGGACGTCCCGCATTCCTGGGACGCCTGACCAAGAGTATCAAGGACAAGCACCCCGAAATAATCATCCAGTATCACGGACACAGTGGCCCCGGATTGTCAATGGCATCAATACTCGAGGTGTGCAAGAATGGTTGCGACATCATTGACACCGCCGTTGAACCTCTCTCTTGGGGCAAGGTTCATCCGGACATAATCAGTGTTCAAGCAATGCTTAAAGATGCGGGATTTAAAGTGCCCGAAATCAACATGAATGCATATATGAAAGTACGCACTTTGACACAGGAGTTCATTGACGAATGGATTGGTGTATTCATGGACAACAACAACAAACTGATGAGTTCCCTGTTGCTCACAAGCGGACTGCCGGGCGGAATGATGGGCTCCATGATGTCGGACCTCGCAGGCGTACACAAAGGCATAAACGGCATTCTCCAAAGCAAGGGCAAGCCAACATATACACTTGATGAACTGATGGTTGAGTTATTCAACGAGGTTGCATACGTATGGCCACGCGTGGGCTATCCCCCACTTGTAACACCATTCAGCCAGTATGTCAAGAATATCGCACTTATGAACCTGCTCTCACGCGCCCAGGACGAACCACGATTCAGTCGTATGGACGAAAGCATGTGGGGTATGATTCTTGGCAAGAGCGGCCGCCTACCGGGAGAACTTGCGCCCGAAATCATTGAACTTGCAAAGGAGAAGGGCTACGAGTTCACGACAGCCGACCCGCAGAGTTTCTACCCAGACGCGCTTGAAAACTACCGCAAGGAGATGCTGGAACTTGGTTGGGAGACAGGCGAGGACGACGAGGAACTGTGGGAGTTCGCCATGCACGACCGCCAGTACCGCGACTACAAGAGCGGTGTTGCCAAAGAACGTTTCCTTGCCGACATTGAGAAGGCAAAGGACAGCGAAATGGCAAGCAAAGGTGTGAGCATAGAGGAAATCAGGGCCATAAAGCACGCAAAGGCCGACCCTATCCTTGCTGTTGAGAAGGGCCAGATTCTTTGGGAGGTTGTAGTTGAGGGCGTTTCACACGCACCGGCAATAGGACGCCACTATGCTGCCGACGAACTGTTCTGCACCATAATAACCCCCTGGGGAGAACTTCACCCTGTTGCCACAGGTCTTGGCGGACGCGTTGTAGAGGTTTGTGCAAAGCAAGGCGACCATGTTGAAAGAGGAGAGATTATAGCATACCTTCAACGAGATGAATTATTCAATTAAGAATAAATACGTTACAATATAACAATCAATGCCTTTCCGCGCGGAAAGGCATTGATTGTTATATGCGAATAGATAGTAAATATACATGCATCGCACCACATTCGCCATTAAAACCACCTTAAAAATGGATTATACTGTATCAATAGCAAAGTAGTTCAGCGCTATTCTTTGGTTCTGCAACAGGAGGGGTTGATTCCTTATTTTATTTACGTGTCGTTATATGAAAGCAGGCCTGCTTTATTTCATACTTCACATAGCAACGACCCTGCTCTCTCAAATCGCGCAGCACCTCGGTGAGCACAGCCTTCAAATCAACATCGCGGGCATCAGGCCCTTCATCATCGTGCTTTGCAAAACGCGTGTAAGTTATATCAAATGTTGTTCCATAGCAATGAACCGAGCGCTTGGATGCATTTATATTTGTCCTTGAAAGTTTTTTAATGTCGGCATCTGTTCTCAATACCGACGTTACAATCACACTGTAGGCCGGAAGATGCTTGTTACGTAAGGAGTCATGGAACGCCTCGCCAATATCCTGCAGCAGGCGTGCAGCCTCGGGCACAAGGAATGGACTTGAGTGCGCCAGTTTGTCAACGACATATGACTCGCCAAAGCGCATTGCTCCGCCTACAAGGCACAACTCACGCGAAGCATTCTTTATCCCATCGCGCGATGCAAGAGGCTTTATGCCAATCTCCCCCACCGCCGAAAGGTGGGTGTCGTTGTCGTCACGGAATATTCTGCCGGCATTCAGGTAGTAAATCTTATTGCGCTTTGCGGGCACAGCAGGTTTGATGGCCCCAACAACCGGAGCTGCGCCACTATCCTCCTTGTCGCTGCCACACGAAACCGACAGAATTGACATTGATATTATTGTCCAAAAGAGAAGATATCTATTCATTATGTTTTTTATTCATTTAATCTGGTGCGAAATTACGAAAAAAAACGCACTAAAGCAATAAAGCAACAATGCACATTGGTAAAATATTTTTACATTAACCGCGCGAGAATGAAGAAAAAGCCACTAATGCCGCAAATGTATCGGAAAACGCGCACCATTAAAGGTTATTATTTAATGAGGTAAAAACAACAATTTTAGAAATTTTAAACTATCTTTGTAAAGATGAGAATTATATAACTAATTATAAATTTATGAAAAAATCAATTCTATTCCTGTTAGGTCTGTTTATGGGAGTGGCGAGTGCCCTTGCACAAGGATTCCCTACCATAAGCACCGATGAGAACACTAAGTGGTACCTCATCCAGTTCATGAACGGAGGAAATGCACTCACTGCAGAGAACTCCGGAGCACAAATCACAACTGCAGCCGCTTTGGGCAGTGATGCACAGTTGTGGAAGATTACAGGTGATGAGACCAACGGTTACACATTCACCAACAAGAAGGGATACACCCTTTATGTAAATTCGGCTGCGAAGAACCAGATGGTAAATGCACACACCAATGCAAGCGGTGTGAACAAGTTCTTCATCAATGCAACCGGCAACGGCAGCTACAGTGGCGGTTATGAAATCCAGCCAAAGGGCAACACAAACATCTCAATGAATCTTTGGGGTGGCCCTGCCGAGAACCGTGGCGTTGGTCTTTGGGACAAGAACGACCAGAACAACCCCGTACAGTTTACTGAAGCTGTTGCGTTTGAGAACCAGGGCAAGGTTTCTATCATTCCACAGCCATTGAACATGACTGTAGGCGAAGGAACAATTGACTTCACCAAGTTCACAGCCATTGCCTACAAGGGTGAACAGTTGAAGGAGCATGTTGAGGCATTCGCAGCACAGTTGAACACATCGGCAGGCATCAGCCTTGAGGTAAAAGAGGCAGGCGCGACCGCTACCGACGGCGAGATATGGTTCGGCACCGACACTACCCTGCCCGCCGAGGGTTACACCCTGACAACAAGCGAGAAGCAGATTCTCATCAAGGCATCACAGTTCGGCGGCCATCTCTATGGTTTGCAGACCCTCATGCAGTTGCTCCCACGCGAGTTCTTCGCAAGCGAACGCAAAGAGAATGTAGAGTGGACAATTCCCGCAGTTGAAATCAATGACCAGCCATTGCTTGGCCACCGTGGCTACATGCTCGACATCGCACGCCACTTCTTCAACAAGGATGAGGTAAAGAAGGTGCTCGACATCATGGTTCTCTACAAGATGAACCGTTTCCACTGGCACTTGACCGACGACCAGGGCTGGCGCGTGGAAATCCCCGAATATCCAAAGTTGACAGAGGTTGGTGCCATCCGCAAGGCTTCTTTCAGCAATGCTGATGGACAGAACTTCTACGACGACACAGAGTATGGCCGTGGCATGTACTATACATTGGACGATCTCAAGGAGATTGTTGACTATGCTAAGGCACGCAACATTGAGATTATCCCCGAGATTGACCTCCCCGGCCACATGGTTGCCGCAGTGGCATCATACCCCGAGTTCAGTTGCGACCCCACAAAGCAGTACGAGGTACGCGTTGATGGCGGTATCTCACACGATGTTTTGAACATTGGTAACGAAGAGGTTATCACATTCCTCAAGTGCGTTCTTGGCCACATTGCCGAGACATTCCCATACGATTACGTACACATCGGTGGCGATGAGTGCCCCACAGAGCAGTGGGCAACAAACCAGCAGTGTCTTGCACTTGTTCAGAAACTTGGCCTCGACGGCGTTCACCAGTTGCAGTCGTGGTTGGTAGAGGAACTTGGTATTTTCCTAAAGGAGAACTACAATAAAGACATCGTTGTTTGGGACGAGTTGCTCAAAAACTGGAACGACAACAACAAGACAAAGCCTGTTATCATGGCATGGAACAGCCTTAACTATAGCAGTGAAGCTGCTAAGAGAGGCATGAAATCAATCATTGTTCCTTACAGCCACCTCTATCTCGACTTCCAGCAGGCACAAGATGCCGACCGTCCTGTTGACGAGCCATACAACGGTGGTTGGGGCGTGAACACTCTCGACGAGATCTACAGCCTTAACCCACTTGGTGCACTTGGCGGCAAGGAGGAGTTTGCTTTGGGTGTACAGGGTAACATGTGGACCGAGACAACAAATGACATTGACGAGGTTGAATACCAGTTGCTCCCACGTATGTTCGCGCTTGCCGAGATTGGTTGGTTGCCAACAAGCAAGAAGAACTGGACATCGTTCTACCATCGCTTGCAGAGCCATGACGAGATTCTCGACTATCTCGACTACCAGTATGCCAAATACTTCATTGAGCCAACAGAGTACACTGCCGAGGAGGCTGCTGTAATTGAGGCCGAGGATATCCTTGCAAAGAGCATCCGTGGTGGCGTGGGCTATCCTTCTGCCGAGGTTTACGACGCATTGCAGGCTGCACTCGATGGCGGCGAGACCGCTGCTATCCAGCAGGCTATCGCAAACTACAAGAATGCAGCAATCACACTCCCTGTTGAGGGCAAGACCTATCAGATTGTTTCGGCTTGTACATACTTCCGTCAGCAGTATGAGGGTTCAACAATGTACATGAAGAACAATGGTGTACGTTTCCACTACACCCCACAGACCGAGCCAGAGGAGTTGTGGCAGTTCATTGCAACCGAGGGCGGTTATATCATGAAGAACCTCTACAATTGCAACGTACTACAGATGCCGGGATACAACCAGAAAGTTTCAATGGTTGAGAATGGCGGTACAGCAGTAAGAATTGACAAGGCAACTGTTGCAACAGGCAACTTCACATACATCCCAGGTGTCGTTACAATCTCTGCAGTAAACGGCTATAGCGCATCGGTTACAGGCAGTGTAAAACGCTTGAGCGCGCAGATTACAGGTGATGTATATGCAAAGGACGATGCAGCACTCTGCTACAACGGTACATGGAAGATTGTTGAGGTGAGCGACTTCACTGCACAGCTTGCAGGTCTTGTAAAGAAGTGCGAGCTCATCATCCTCACAGCAAAGGTGGGCGAGATTAGCCAGCCAAGCCAGGAGGCTCTTGACTACTTGCAGAACAGCGTCATCAACCCAGCAAGCCAGGCTGTTGCCGACGGCGCAGTTACCGAGGAGCAGTACAACGCATATGTTGCACTCTACCACCAGTTCCAGATGATGCCACGCACATCAATGGCCGACGCTCTTGATTTTGGTGCATACTACTACATCCGCAACGGATATTTCACAAACTACTATGCAGCACTCAACACAAGCAACAAGCAAATTGGTGTAAAAAGCAACAAAGGAACCAGCGATATTTATCTGTGGAGTTTCGTAAAGAACACAGATGGCACCGTGTATATCTACAACAAAGCCAACGGAGAAGCAGCCTACATCAGCACCGATGCCGACGATCAGACACTGATGGTGGGAGAAGAATACAACTGGACATTGATTGAAACTACCACCGACCAGGGCAACAAAGGTATCGGAATTGTCAGCAGCAACGGCTCATCGGCTTGGTACATCAACCCTAGCGCTTGGAACCACGTGCTCACAAAGCCTTACACATGGGGCGGCAGCGTGTGGACATTGGAGAAGAGCAATGTACAGGTTGAGACAGGCATCACCGAGGTGAAAGGTAAAAGCGGAAATGTGAAAGGTATCTACGACCTTGCCGGTCGTCAAGTAGAAAACCCGACTACAGGAATTTACATTATCGACGGTGTCAAGACTTTGGTAAAGTAATTGACAAGAGAGTTTTTATAAGTAAGAGCACTGCCAATCGGCAGTGCTCTTGCTGTTTATTTACCTTCAACGAACTTCATTATTGCCCGCTCGGCATCGGCCGGAGTATCGGCCAGCGACAGCAGAAGATTCTTGTACCCACCACTCTGCTGCAGTCCTTGCAGCAACGGGTATGTCGGGAATTTCCCGCACCAGTATTCGCTGTCAAGGAAAACCATTGGACTCTCATAGCCAAACGTGCGGTAGTGGTTCTGCGCAGCATCCTGGAATATCTCCTGCATTGTACCGGCGCTGCCCGGCGAATATATCACACCACCCTTTGCAATGGCAAGCAGCACATCCTCGCGTATGCTATTATCGAAATACTTTGTTATGTGAGTTGCAAACGGGGTTGCAGGTTCGTGCCCATAGAACCACGTTGGTATTCCCACGCTGCAGCACTCACTCACACGCGGCAACTTGTCCATCATGGCAAAGGCCGAAGTGAGCCACTCCTTGTCCTTGTACGATGGCGCCTGCTCAAGCAGCATCAATGCCTCATCAACCGCCACATCGTCACGCCCGGCAAGCCACACACCAAGATGCGCTGCCTCCATAGCACCAGGGCCACCACCAGTTACAACAAGGTATCCCTGCTCGGCAAGATGCTTGCCAATCATCACCACCTTGCGGTAGTTCTCATCGGTGCGCATCAGGGCATGCCCACCCATCACCGCAACAACCTTGCGCTCGTCGTAGTGAGAGAGAAAATCATGCAAGGCATCACTCATCGAGTGGTCGTGCAGTGAGCGTGCAAGAGTCTCGGCAATATCCGCCGCTTGCTTGCCATGTGTCATATAATGCCTGTATATGCGGGTATCATAGCACTGCTCAAAAGTATCGGGATTACGGTAGTCGTAACCGGCATAAAGCGTCGCAGCCGTATATAACTGCGCCGGGAATGGATTGAACGGAACCGGCAATTTTGGGAGCACACAACAATCGGGGGCAAGTTCGGTGCGCATAACATCGGGCATCGTACAACCGAAAAAGATGCAATCCTCGTAACGGCACTGCACTGCATTGCGCCCGAACTCAATGTTCTGGAAAGCATAGTGCCTGAGCACAGCGCCCGGAACAATCAGCGGCAACAAAGCGTCGTAGTTTTCAATTTCAATGTATTTGTTCATAGTAACTCTTGAATAGATGTGCTAATATAGTCAAAATGCAATAGACTGCAAAGTTGTAATAGAAAATAAGGAAATAACATCCTTATTTACACTATATAAGTGCAATACTCATTTTCATTACAAAAGTGGCAGAACTGCAACTTTATAAAATAATCAAAGAACCATCTTTGCTTAGTCTTGCATAAATAATAGTAATAATATAGATGTTGACCCAGCGGCCCCTGTCATACTGAGCAAAGCGAAAACGTGTTGTTGAGGGTATGCCCGAAAAATCTTTGTTCTGCGTGGTTTTGAGATCCTTCACATCCGTTCAGGATGACAAATTCACGAATAATTTCAGCGTTGGGTCAACATCTATATTATTACCATAATTAAATATTACTTGCTCAGACAAAACCTTTTGACTACTTTTAACGGAGTTAATTGCAAATAAATTGTATTATTTCATTTGCTTGCACTACATTTTACATTCGTTGAATGTAGGCTTCGCCTCGGAATAAAAAATAAATAAAATTTATTTTGTTCTTCTCTCGGCTTGCACTACATTTGTATGCCACAACCTACAAACGGTTGCGGTGACATATTAGTAAAAGAGCGTTTTGCGTTTATCCACCGCCGAAATCTGGACAATTTCAGCCTATCATGGATAATGAGCAAGGTGCTCACGCTGGTGTTATATATGCACCCCATCAATGGGGTGTGCTATATACTGTTCGGCGTGGGCTATTGTTTGTTACAGATAGGCAGGCAGTCCAGAGCCTCAGCGTGGTAACTACAATAGTTCCCACGCTTTCTTTTTTGTTAATCGCTTTCATCCGGGAATTGTGAGAGCAAGATTTATAAAACTATGGCTATACAATTTGAAAAAGCAAACCGAATTGCGGAAGTATGGGGTGATAAGCCTTGTTCTCATCCTAATGTAGAGAAGGAATACGGTCCTTTCGGACATACCGGAGATTATAGATGTACGAAATGTGGTGCAACATTTACGGAAGATGAAGTCAAGTTAATTAGGTTGAATAATAATAATCTTAGCAATGAAAACAATTAAACATCTATTCGCAGCGCTGTTGCTACTATGCACAACAGTTGCAACTGCCCACGACTTTGAGGTGGGTGGTATCTATTACAACATTACAGATGCTACAAACAAAACGGTAGCGGTGACATACCGAGGTAGTTCTTATAGCCAATATTCCAACGAGTACACCGGCAGTGTGGTAATTCCTGAGAGTGTTACATATAATAGTAGCACTTACAGCGTTACAAGCATTGAATATAAAGCGTTCTGTGGTTGCTCCGGCCTTACAAGCATTGAAATCCCTAACAGCGTTACAAGCATTGGAGAAAGGGCGTTCGATGGTTGCTCCGGCCTTACAAGCATTGTAATAGGCAACAGCGTTACAAGCATTGGAGATTTTGCGTTCAGTGGTTGCATCAGGCCTAAGACTATTATAAATTTCTCTAATCTCACATTCAGTAAAGGCCCAACTGGCAATGGTTATGTTGCATATTATGCTGACAAAGTTTACAATGTACCTAATGGCTCAAAAGAGGATGATTTTATATTCGGTAAACAAAATAATGTAAATACATTGCTTTACTATTTGGGTAATGCATCTGAATTGACCTTGCCAGACGATTGTAAAGGTGAGAATTATGTAATAGGTGCAAATGTATTCAAAAACAACACAACAATTAGCAGCATTGTAATCCCCAATAGCGTAACAAGCATTGGCAATTCTGCGTTCTCTGGCTGCTCCGGCCTAAAAAAAGCTATTTGGCTCACAAATACGCCGCCATCGGGTTATAAAAATGTAGGAGCGACATATAATTATGTTGCCAACAACCAATATTCAGGTTTAAACAATACAAAAATTTATCCTTATTTGAGTTCGATGTTTGAAGTTGACGGTGTGAAGTATGTACCCGTAAGTCTGGCAGAACGCACTTGTGATGCTATAGATTGTACCTATAATGATACAACAAGCATTGATATTGTTATAGGTAAAACTGTTTCGTACAAAGGTATTTCAATGAATGTCAAAGAAATTATGCCTTACGCATTATATGCAAACAAAAAAATAAAAAGTGTAAAATTTGAAAATGAAGGCAATATCGGCAATTATGCTTTCAGCGGTTGTACAGCGCTTCAAACTGCTGATATTTCAAACGAAGGCAACATAGGTGGTTATGCGTTCAGCGGTTGCACAGCACTTCAATCTGCTGATATTTCAAACAAAGGCAATATTGGCGATTATGCCTTTAGTGGCTGTGCAGCACTGACAACAGCAACTGTTTCAAACGAAGGTAATATCGGCAATTACGCTTTCAGCGGCTGTACAACACTGACAACAGCAACTGTTTCAAACGAAGGCGGCATTGGTAACTACGCTTTCAGTGATTGTAGTAATCTTGTTGAAGCAACTTTGGGTGACAATGTAACATCTATAGGCGTAGAAGCCTTCAACGGTTGCTCCAGCCTTAGTAATATTGTAATCCCTGATAATGTTGCAACTTTAGGTTCAAAGACATTCTACAATTGTTCATCATTGGAGTCTGCAAAAATTGGTACTGGTATTACAGCTATAAACGAAGCGACATTCAGTGGCTGTAACGCAATGACTTCAATAACTATTGGTGAAAATGTAGAAACAATTGGCAAGAATGCATTCAATGGTTGTTCGTCACTTGCTGAAGTTGCAATCCCACAGTCTGTAACCAAAATTGAGAATTACGCATTTGATAATTGCTCTAGCCTTGCCGATGTTATTATAGAGGATAAAACAAAATCGTTGTCACTGGGTTCAAATGGCTCTTCGCCAATATTCAGCGATTGTCCGTTGGATTCTGTATATATCGGTTGTAAAATAACTTACAATACATCAAGCAGTTATGGATATTCACCTTTCTATCGTAACACATCCTTGAGAACGGTGGTTATCACAGACACAGAAACCGAAATCTATGACAATGAATTCTACGGTTGTTCTAATTTGAAGGATGTTTCAATTGGTAACGGCGTAAACAAGATAGGCAAATGGGCTTTCAGCGGCTGTAGCAATCTCGACTTTTTTGCTTTTGGCGAGAATGTACAGAGTATTGGTGCAGAGGCTTTCAGTGACTGTAACAATGTCACAAAGATTTTGACAAACGCGTTAATCCCTCCCACTTGTGGAACACAGGCACTTGACGATATAAACAAGTGGAATTGTACTTTATATGTTCCAAATGAAGCAAAGAGCGCATATATTGCTGCTGAGCAATGGAGAGAGTTCTTCTTTATTGAAGATTTGCCATTGGGTATAAATGATGTGGCTGCAGATAAAGACAACAGCAATGCTACAACTGTTTACGACCTTAACGGCCGCGTGGTGGAGAACCCAAGAAACGGTATTTACATCATTGATGGCAAAAAGGTCTTGGTAAAGTAAAATCGTAGTTTCTCCTATGTAGACACACCGGTCTGCCCCTACAAGAAACGGATTGTTCCCTACGCATTTGCGTGGGGAACAGTTTTTATATGCAATAAAGGCTTAATTTGCGTACAATGGTAATATCAAAGAAAACCGGCAGTGTCAAAATTTCAACGGAAATCCCCGATGTTTGTCGGCCATTGTGCGAGGCTGTTTGAGTGGCGCGTGGGTATAAATTTTCTTAAGCAATAATATAGAAGTTGACCCCGGTGATACAACACGGGAATTTGTCATTCTGACGACAGGAAGAATCTCTAAATCGCGTTTAAAAGAGATGCTTCGCTATGCTCAGCATGACATTAGGTGCTGGGTAAACACCTATATTATTGCCAATAAAAAAGACATTGATGCGCGCATCAATGTCTTTTTATTCGTTTAAGATTCTTTTACTCGTACAGGAAGAACTGTGGGCGGCCGTAGAGGCGGAACTCCTTGATGCAGCCGGGGAGGTTGACATCGCGTGTGAGTATGCGGAAACCCTTAACAGTGCGTATGTTACCCAAGTCGACAATCACACGATGTGGCAATGGCTTAACATCCTTGCGCCAAGCAGAGTGCCAGTAGGTTTTTTCGTCACCGTCAATCATATCATCGGCAACACCCTCGCCAAGTGCCTCGGTATTGGTATATACGATGTTCCACTTGTCCTTGTTGATGATGTTGCCACTCTCGTCAATGAGTTCAATCTCGCAGATGCAAGAGTGCTTGTCGTCGTATGTTGTCTGCACGTCAATGCACAGGTGGCGCAGTGTCTTGATACCATCAAAGGTAAACTCCTGCCAGCCGGTCTTGTGCTCGACTGTGCCGGCAAAGATGCCGTCATACTCGTCGAGAATGGGCACGCGGCTATAGTCGCGCGATGTTTTGAAGGCGTTCTTGTCGGGACCAAGCACGTTGAGAATAGGTTTATCAACACCACAGAGCGTGCGTTTGCCGGTGTATTCCATCTCAAACACCACAATCTCGTTCTCGCCCTCCTTGAGCCAGGGAGCAGGCAGATACATTGTCTGCTGCGGTCCAATGCCCCAGAACTTACCGAGTGACTTGCCGTTTACCCAAACGGCACCCTTGCCCCAGCCGGTCATGTCGACAAAGGTATCGCCAACCTTGTCAATGGTGAATGTGCCGCGATAGAAACCGGGGAGGTTACCCTCGTAGCGCAATCTTGGGAAACGGAAAGAGGCAACGTCGGCACGATGCAATGGA
>JAZLBZ010000078.1:0-12679 GCA_045613945.1 Bacteroidaceae bacterium | reverse complement strand
ATAAGCGGAGCGACAAAGAACGAGAACAGAACAGTGCTAATGGAGTGCTTGGATTTTTGTGTTAGTCAAAATGCTAATTTTTTGCTCCTTTCTGAACTTTCACGCTTAGGTCGCTCTACCCTACAAGTTTTGAAATCCCTTGAAATGTTGCACGAAGCGGGCGTATCGGTATATATCCAAAACCTCGGCATTTACACCCTGAACGCCACAGGAGAGGCGAATCCAATCGCCAGCATAATGGTAACAGTTTTAGCAGAAATGGCGAATATCGAACGTTCTAACATCGTTTACAGACTCAATTCGGGCAGAGACAGTTATATTGCCAATGGTGGAAAGTTGGGACGCAGGAAAGGGTCCTGTAAGACCACAGAGCGCAAGAAAGAGGAATACAAAGAGGTTATTTCATTCTTAAAGCGTGGTTACTCTGTACGAAACACAGCAAAACTATCAAGCGTAAGCGTTAGCACAGTACAAAGAGTGAAAAGAGAGTTTACATTATAAAAGTTATTGCTCCTGGCGAAGCCGGGAGCAATAACTTATGATTTTAATTTAATAAGGCAATCATCATTGCTGACTATATTTTGTAATGTCATATTCATTTTTTCAGCGTCTAAAGGTTCATTAGCTTTTATACCTGAATATTTAGGAGAAGGTGCTTCATCACGTGGTTCAAAGCCCAAAGACTTTAATTTTTTTATGGGTGCATAGTCATCACAAAAGGTTTCCAATCCAATTTTGGGTTCAAATACAACACGAATAATAAAATTCAACACTACAGAACTTAATATAGTAATAAGAATAGAAGGCAAACAAGCTATTAAAACATTATTCCAATTTCTTTCAACATTATCAGTATCTGCAAACACTCCACTCATCACATATACAGAAGCAATAAACACTAATAACGATAAAATTAACACAATACCACTCAATTTAGCGTCTTTCTTTGCACACTCTTTGCAAGATGGAACTAACACATCTACCATCTTATATGTATACTTATGATATACTCCAGTAAGATGAAACACCTTTTCAAAATAAAAACATTTACGAGTTGTTTCAACTCCCTCCACAGCATTATTCTTTTTACAAAAATGACATTTTGGATTTTTTGTGTAATCAGGTTTGATTTCAATATGTGCCATAAAATTTACATTTAATGCAAAAATACAATTTATTTGTTTTGAATAAATAAAATAACTACAAATAATTACTGACAATTATTATGAATAGCAAACTTTCTCTTTGACACCAGTTTATGACACCAGTTCGCTAAATTAAGAGCAGAATTTTATGTTAAAGTATTGATAATAAAGTTAAAATATTAAATCAAAATTTAACATATCTAGTCGAGTGGGAGTAACAAAAAAAGAGCCTTGCGGCTCTTTTTTTGTTACTCCTTCCGAAGCAATTACAAAGCAATGGTCACGCGCAGCATAGCCAAAGGTTATGCCGCGTGGGTTGCGGTCGCAAAGCGATTGTAATTGCTTCAATTATTTTGCTTACAAAATGATATAAAACGTACATGAGTAATAGTCACACGTTGCACGGCTAAAAGTCGTGCCGTGTGGGATACGTTTATCGAAGATAACATGGACGTTTTCAATGGGAGAGCCGCAACGCGGCTACAATAGCCCACACAGAGCGCAAGAAAGAGGAATACAAAGAGGTTATATCATTCTTAAAGCGTGGTTACTCTGTACGAAACACTGCAAAACTTTGTTTCACAAACCCACTACCGCTCGGCAAAGTAAATACATTTCCTTTGCACTCGCTTAACCGTGGCTTTCAAGCGTTAGCGTTAGTACAGTACAAAGAGTAAAGAGAGAATTTTCATTATAAAAGTTATTGCTCCTGGCGGAGCCGGGAGCAATAACTTTTATAATACTTTTAACAATATTCAAAAACTACAATTTATGGGATACATTTAGATTTTCAACAAATTCCCAAGTAACACAATGTAATGCTCCTCCATCTTCAATTAGAGGTCTTGAATATATTGGAATAATCTTAAGCAGTGGAAATAATCTAGAAAATGTTTCAATTGCAGCAATGTCGTTATCACAATCAGCATTTTTGGACAATACTGGAAGTAAGATTGCATTAGGTAGTTGCAAATAATTCAAATAACACCAAGAATCCTTATCCTCTTTACAGTTATATACAGGCTCTACGATATCAAAATGTGGTTCAAGTATCTTTGTGAGTCTTTTATGAAATTCTTTATCTTTATTCTTCCAACAATTGTTCAACAAAATTTTATTACCACCAAGTGAGGCAACCATACCATCTGCGTGCCCGCAAAAATCATACATATCCCAAGGCAACAAGATTATTTCGGCAGATAGTTTTTCTGTAAGATGAGACAGCAGGTCAAGGGGTTTCCATTCTGGGTTTTCCATAAATATTTTATCTGTCATTATCACCTTATCATCACATCTAACATAATTGCCACCATCAAAAACTATCCCAAGGTCAGTTGGAGTACAAATATTCAGGTCTCTGCATGCAACATCTTGTTCAGTTATATATTTTTGCTTTGTTATATAATCTTTCAAATAATCGGGATTATATTTATATTTTGCATAAACACCATCATCTGATAGCAAAACTGGCATATAATCTCGACACCAATAATCATTGGTGTTGTTAAGTTCACGATGTTCTATTCCCAAATCTCCAAGAGCTTTAGAAATTGCATTTGCAATGCAAACCGTTTCGGGTGTTGTACGTAAATGACTGGAAGTATATATAACAATTTTATGCTTCATATTTCATCTTTACGAGTAAAACTCCATTTACGGTTACACCTCTCCTTTGTCTTAATGTATTCTGTTTCACTTTCAGAAACGAACACATTTTTACGAGGCTCACCTTTAGAAGTAATTGGAGTATATGGCACATCAACCCATTTAATACCGTTGATTTCACCCAAAGGGAAACCATTTAGCAAGAAATAGAGATATGTCGATTGAGAATTAAAACAATACTTGTCATTTTCTTTAAAATGGTTTTTGTTCCACTTGAGGTATTTTTCACCTTTCTTTACTTCATAGGAACGGATAAGAGCTGACGCTCGATATTTGTCCTTACTTTCAAAAGTAATATCAAAACCAGAATTATGAGCGTGAAGTGTCATCAAAGGGAAATATGGTATTTTTTGTTCATTCTTGTTTCTATGATAAACTATAGGGTCGTGCACTCCATTATCTGTTTCACTATGGAAATAGAATTCTACTGTTTTAATATACACCTTATACACATTGTTAACATCAATGTATCCGCCGTACAAAAAAGCAGAAGCAATCTTTGAGAATTTTTCATCAAGTTCTGAAACACTACTTCCACCATTAAAATGAGTCAAAGTTTCTAATAATTTCATCGTCATATTTAAATTTAGTTCAAGGCAAAGGTACTATTTTTTTCAACAATAAAGTCAGTATATGTAAAACGACACCAGTTTTTGACACCAGTTCGCTCATTTCAGAGTTAAAACAAGCGTGAAAGTATTGATAATAAAGTTAAAACAATTAGCAACAAATTAACAGTTCTAGTCGAGTGAGAGTAACAAAAAAAGAGCCTCAGGACTCTTTTTTTGTTACTCCTTCCGAAGCAATTACAAAGCAATGGTCACGCGCAGCATAGCCAAAGGTTATGCCGCGTGGGTTGCGGTCGCAAAGCGATTATAATTTCTCGTCCACTTGTCCATGTATTTAAGAAGAACTCCAATGTACTTATACTTGCGGTTAAAAATAATCAAGTAAACTTGTTATTTCTCGCTCGCTTATTCGTATATTTGTATTCGATTGTGACTATACATTATTCATATGAACAAAAGAATTGTTAATGCTGACGATTTCGGTGCAAGTCCTTCAGTCAACCAAGCCATTGATTATGCCTTCAAAAACGGAATTATAAACCAGGCGACTTTAATGGTCAACATGCCACATGTGCAAGACGCTGTATATAAAGCAATTAGAGGAGGGTATATGGATAAAATAGGGTTGCATCTATGCCTTGATGCAGGAGAAGCGCTGACCGAGGCTGTAAAAGAGTACCATCTTTTTGACACAAAGGCATTCTGGCAAAATAAGATAAATAATTTTTTTGTATCTACGAAGGTTCGAAAAGCAATAAGACAGGAAATTGAGGCGCAAATACAAAAATATTTGCAGTTGGGATGTACACTCATGCATATCGACTCGCATCATCACCTCCATCACACTCCGTCCATTTTACCTTTGGTGGTTTCTTTGGCCAAGAAATACGGGTTCAAGTCCATGCGTATTTCAAGAAACATGGGGCATAGCATAAAACCAATGAGCCGCGTTATAAAAGCAATTATAAACTGGTACATTGCTAGGAATTTTGAAACAAGTTCCTATTTTGGCAGTATGCAGAATTGGCGCGAGACTCCTTTGAGCAATAACGATTGTTTTGAAATAATGGTTCATCCTTGTATTCAAGAAGGGAAGTATGTAGATTGGATAAATTTTGGCGTATATTACAGTCTTGATGATTATGACATACTCAAATAGGTGATTTTTCGACAAGGCTATATAACGGTTCTACAGCCTACAATCGTTACTTGAAGAACTTGCCGGCGAGGTACATTCCAAGCAGCACCATTACAATTGACACCACAACCGATGCTGCAATGTAAACTGCCGCAGTGAGCCGCTCACCCGCCTGAAAGAGTTGCAGGGCCTGCGAAGAGAAGGTGGAGAAGGTTGTGAAACCCCCACAGAAACCGACAACCACAAACAGGTATGCGCCGTTTGAAAACAGAGGAATGACAAGGCCAATAAGGAAAGAGCCCACAACATTCACTAGCAGCGTTGTCCAATGGCTGCAGACCGCAAAATGAGCAAACAGCAGCGACACTGCATAGCGCGCAATGCTGCCAAGCGCACCACCCGCGCCCACCAGTAACAGGTTCCTTATCATTGCTTACGGCGTTTTACACTAAGTTATAGTTCTTCTTCTGTCACATATTCCCCGTCCTCAATGGTGTAAGGATCCACACCCGTCTCGTCCACAATCTCGTCCATCACAAACTTGCCGTTCTCCTCAACGAACTTGATGACTGTTGAGCCTTTCCAGCCCATGTCAAGGTATCTCACCCTGTAACTGTCATCGGTAAGTTTGATGATTTCCACCACTTTCGACACATCGGCAGCGAGGGGATGGCTATCCATGCTACCTGCCCTGAAGCAGTCGATATCGTAGCAGTCGCCCTCTTCGCATTCATACGGATAACTCTCAATCAGGTATTCCTGCAGGCGCTCGCTTGAATTCTCCTTGAGAATCTC
This sequence comes from Bacteroidaceae bacterium, assembly GCA_045613945.1. Lineage (GTDB taxonomy): Bacteria > Bacteroidota > Bacteroidia > Bacteroidales > Bacteroidaceae > HGM04593. The sequence continues at coordinate 7,367 of JAZLBZ010000078.1, read as the reverse complement.
TACCCAATCGGTGGTGTGACCAAAGACACAGTTGGTGTAAAAGTCATTGAGAAACTCCGCTTTTGAGGGTTTTGAACACGAAAGAATAGAACACGCAACAAGAGCAAATGCAAAGACGTTGCCAATCTGTTTTAAAATAGTTTTATTCATACAGTTTAAAGGATTAGTGTATGTAACTAAAAGATAAATTTTAAAAGTATAAAGATTATAATGCCAAGAACCCATGCCCAGGGATTTTGCCAAGATTCTTCACCAAACCACCTCGACCAAGAGTTCTGATTGCCTTCGTACTGTATATTAGCATTGTCACGATTAGCTCCGGAATTGACATAACAATCAAATTGTTCACCATCGGTAATTCCGTATACTTTATCAAGAATCACGCTTAATATCCTTGCCGCAGTCTTTGCATCTTCACCAAAGTCCACGTAATACTCGTGTAAATTACGGCCATCCCAAATAGTCCTTTCTGTAAATCGAGAAAAGCAATCCAACGACTTAAATGCTCTATGATACTTATTATCCTCGTCAAAGAAAAAGACTAAGCATAGTCCATAACTGCTATTTGATGGTATTTCGACTCCGTCCTGGAAACATGCCCTTCCGCTTTGAAGGACAGAACATTGAAAATTCTTGCCGCAGACATCTGTCACCACATAATCATCGGTAGATTTCTGCATTTGCAATTGAAGTTTCAAGGATTTGAGCAACTTGCCTTCAACAGGAATATGCTGTTTTCGCACACTCTCGCCCAGTTCTCTAAGTTTATCAGCGGCTTCACGATTTCCGTTCGACGCTGCAAGACGGTACCACTTTCGGGCCTCTGATTTTGACGTAGCGACACCTAGGCCAAAATCATATCGCACAGCAACTTTATACTGCGACATATCATTCCCTTTTTCTGCGCCGGCAAGATACCATTTGAAGGCGGTTGCATAATCCTTTTCAGCATCAGCCTGTACGGCCTTTTCATAGCACTGTTCAGCATTTAGCAAGTCGTAACCAATAGGCAACTGCGGCTGCGATGATTGCAGATGTCCTCTCCGTAAGATTTCCTCAAGATCGTTCTCATTGGCACACAGCACCTGGCGAGGGTTGCTGCCCTCCTGTTCGCCAACAATACCCATGCGACAGAGTTGGTCCATAATGTGACCTGCGCGATTATAGCCAATCTCAAGTTTGCGCTGAATGAGCGATACTGAACCGTGCTGGGCAAACACTACCACGCGCGCAGCATCGGCAAACAAAGGGTCGAGTTTGTCGGGACTGATATCGCCACCGCCCACATCAACAGTTTGGTGTCCCTGTTGCTTTTGCAACTCAAGTTCCTGCTCCTTCCTCAAAGCCTCTTCACGCTGCTGCTGTCTTATTCTTGCAGCCTCTTCCTCGGCACGGCGCAGATGCTCAAGTTCTCTCTCCCTTATCTCCTTTCTTATTGCAGCCTGCTGTGCAGCAAATTCTTTCTCCTCCTGTTTCTTGTTGAAGAGGTCGGCCAACGAAACGGACAGATACTGCTCGCCGGCATTGCTGTATACTTCATACGACATGCTGCAACGTATCTCATAATCGTCCACAGCAACAAATTCAAGCAAGTGGGTACCCTGCCTGAGCCTTATCCTGTTATCCTTGCCCACAAATACGGTATCCAACCTCTCGCCATTTCGCGAAACGTATGCATTCAAATCTGTAACGACGCGAACAACAGCACCCACCTCGTCGCCATTCTCTATGTTTATACCCAATGAAGCCTTTAACTGTGCCAAGAGTTTTGCCTTCCCGTCCTTGTCGTTATAATTGTAGGGTTTTGTCCTGAACTTGAACTCGGACGGCATGGAGGTAAACTTACTCTTTTCTATTTCAATGGGCAGGATATTCTTGTTTGTGTTCTGCGCTCTGAGAATGCACTCCTTGACATAGGCGGTCTTCTTTGAGGCTCCTGTTATGAACAGGATGACTATACTGGCGTTCTCTATGGAGCGGTATGTCTCATCACTCGCTTCAAACGCGTTGACTGCAAAGTCCTCGGTTGTGGAAATCTTGATATCGAGTTCACTCTCCAGTTCTGTCACAACACGCCTCACCTCGGCCATATCATCCCATGCATAGCACAAGAATATTTTATCCGAAACATTAATCATAGGAATATTCTGAATTTGATTTTATTTTAAATTTACATATACACGACAAAAGTAGTATAAATTTATCAAAAAAACCTTTAAAACGGGGTTGGGTTTTAACACATGGCATGCTATCTTTGCAGTAACGACGCAAAAATATCTGTCATGAACAACATGAAAAGCCCCTAACAAGTACCGGGAGACTGGACATTGCAAAATAGCAGTTTGATAATAACATATATATAAATATATGACAACAGATAGCCCACAATTAAACGACCACAACAAGGCGGAGTGCCCACCAATGCACAACGGAGAGTTTAACACATCACCAATAGCAATATACACAAGCGATGACAACACCATTTCGCTTGATGTAAAGTTGGAGGATGAAACCGTATGGCTTTCACAAGCACAGATGGCATTACTTTTTGACACAGATAGAACATCTATACTGCGTCATATAAACAACGTATATAAAATTGGAGAACTAGAAAGGGAATCAACCTGTGCAAAAATTGCACAAGTTCGAAAAGAGGGAAAACGACACGTTACACGTGAGATACCATACTACAACCTTGATATGATAATATCAGTCGGTTATAGGGTAAACTCTATCCGCGGCACGCAGTTCCGCATTTGGGCAAACAGAGTACTTAAGGACTACATTGTAAAAGGTTATGCCATCAACGACAAGATAAGAATTGAGCATTACAACGAGCTTAAAGATGTTGTCCGTTTGCTTGCACATACTGTTCATTCACAAGAAAAGTTGAGTGATGAACAATCAACGGGCTTGCTATCGGTTGTTACAGATTATGTTTACGCACTTGACACCCTTGACCGCTACGACTATCAACAACTGACCATTGAGAACACCACAAAAGAAGAACGTTTCCACGCGACATACGAAAATGCGATGGAAGCTATTTTGAGTTTGAAAGAGAAGTTCGGCGAAAGCAATCTGTTCGCAAACGAAAAGGACAACTCTTTCAAAAGTTCAATAGGCCAGATATACCAGACATTCAGCGGCGTGGAACTATACCCGAGCGTTGAAGAGAAGGCAGCAATGCTACTCTATCTTGTTACAAAAAACCACTCTTTCAGCGACGGAAACAAACGCATAGCAGCAATGCTTTTCCTTTGGTTTATGGAACGTAACGGAATACTCTACCGTGCCGACGGCAGCAAGCGAATAGCAGACAACACTCTTGTTGCACTTACATTGATGATTGCCGAGAGCCGCACCGAGGTAAAGGACATAATGGTAAAAGTAGTTGTACACCTCATTAACCAACAAAACCAATGAGAACAGACACACCCCAACTCAACGACCACAACAAGGCGGAGTACCCACCTATGCACACCACAGAGCACATTCTGAACCAGACTATGGTTCGCATGTTCGGGTGCGAGCGCAGCCGCAATGCTCACATAGAGCGCAAGAAGAGCAAATGCGACTATACCCTGCCCTGCGCGCCAACAGAAGAACAGATTGCTGCTATTGAGCAGCAGGTGAATGATGTTATCACTCAATGCCTGCCCGTTACAATTGAGTTTGTAACACGCGACAGTGTCCCGGCCGGGGTTGACCTTAGCAAGTTGCCCGCCGATGCCAGCGAGACGCTGCGCATTGTGCGTGTAGGCGACTATGACGTGTGCGCCTGCATTGGAACACACGTTGAAAACACAAGCGAGATTGGAAGGTTCAAGATCATAAGTCACACATTTGAGAATGGCACGCTACGCCTGAGGTTCAAACTGGAACAACGATAGCAATAAAGCGGGCGCCAACCACTTAGTTTAACGAAAAAAATCGTATATTTGCAGAATATTAGGATTTGCGCAAAATGGTCAACAAGATACAACGCATATATACATCAACAGTTGAGGGGGCATTTGAAGAGATGCTCCGCAGTGCATTGTCACAGGTTGGCTCCGTCGCGTTAATTAAACTAGCCATTTTCAGCAAGCCATCGGATAACTGCGAATACAGGCAGAACCTTGCCACTGTTGACAAGGTTGCCGAGGAGGTTTTTGGCAAGCAGCCACCGCTCACAAGTTACATTGCGCAAAAGACATCGCATGGTGGCGTGACTGTTGAAGCGACATACATTGCCGGCAACGATGCCACAATTGAGCACCACCGCAACTACAGGCTCATAACCATCAACGGCTGCACCGAACTGATGACAGGCGGCATTGTTCCAAGATTTGAAGGCGGAAGCACCTTTGAGCAGTCAAAGGATATTTTTGAGGGTATTGAAAAGATGCTCAAGAGCAACGGTTTCAAGCCAAGCGACATCTACCGCCAATGGAACTACATACCGGGAATCACAGTGCTGAACGACGGCAGCCAGAACTACCAGGAGTTCAACGATGCACGCTCAATATTCTATGGCAGTGACCAATGGAATAACGGATACCCTGCAGCAACGGGCATTGGCGCAAGCGCCGGCGGTGTGGTGGTTGAGATTTGTGCCATAAAGGGCGAGCAATGCGCCAACCTGCCCATTGACAACCCATTGCAGATTGCAGCGCACAACTACTCGCAACAGGTACTAGACGGCAAGGTGATTGAAAGCCTGAGCGAGAGGACCACGCCAAAATTTGAGCGTGCCCGCCTGCTGGGCAGCACAGTTCTCATATCGGGCACAGCAGCCATAAAGGGCGAGTGCAGCAACTACAGCACCGACGCTGTTGAGCAGGCGGCCGAGACAATGGAGATTATGGACAGGCTCACAAGCAAGGAGAATATCCCTGTGGAGAACAACGGCTCGCAATATGACCTTTTGCGCGTGTACGTAAAGCGCGAAAGCGACATACCCGCCGTTTGCGATTACATGCAGCGTCACTACCCAGCGGCGCAGAAGCACTATCTTGTAGCCGACGTATGCCGCCCCGAACTGCTCATTGAGATTGAGGGCGTGGCTAAGTTAAGATGAAAGGTGAAAGCGGAAAGGTGAAAGCGGAAAGGTGAAAGCCGCGAGTAAGCGAGAGCAGAGGAAATGGTTGCTCTTACTATGCCGAGCGGAAGCGGGTTCAAGCACACGAAGTGTGGTTAAAGCGGAAACGCTACTAAAAAACGACAAAAACATATTTTATGAAATTCAGAACAACAATTCTAATGACAGCGCTATCATTGTCACTGTGCGGTTGCTCTCAAAAAGAGCCCGCCAACCCACTGCTGTCCGAGTTCAACACTCCACACAGCATTGCTCCATTTGCCCAGATTACTATCGACAACTACCGCGAGGGCATGTTGCTTGGCATGGAGGAGCAGAAGAAGGAGATTGAGGCCATCATCAGCAACAGCGAGGCGCCCACATTCGAGAATACCATTGTTGCCCTTGACCAGTGCGGCAAGTTGCTGCGCAGGGTGCGCGGCACATTCAGCCCCCTCTCAAGCAGCAACTCTACTGAGGAGATGCGCGCATTGCAGAAGGAGATGTCACCGCTGTTCTCGGCCCACAACGACGATATCTACCTCAACGAGCAGTTGTTTGCACGCGTAAAGGCAGTGTATGACGGCCGCGAGTCGCTCACACTCACAGCCGAGGAGGCAAAGATTCTTGAGAACATCTACAAGCGCTTTGTGAACAGCGGTGCAAACCTCAACGATGAGCAGAAGGCACAGTTGCGCGAACTGAACAAGGAACTCTCAATGCTGCAGCTCACATTCTCGCAGAACCTGCTGCACGAGACAAACAACACATACGTCATTGCAGAAAGCCTTGAAGAACTCAAGGGCTTGCCACAGGCAAACATCGACGCTGCTGCAAAGATGGCCGCCGACAACGGACAGCAGGGCAAGTGGATGTTCAACATGCAGCGCCCAAGCTGTAACCCTGTACTGCAGTACTGCGAGAACCGCGAGCTGCGCGAGAAGGTGTACAACGCATACTACAACCGAGGCAACCAGGACAACGAGTATGACAGCAAGGAGATTTGCGCAAAGATTGTAGCAAAGCGCCTTGATAAAGCAAGGCTCATGGGCTATGAGAACTATGCCCAGATGGTGCTTGAGGACCGCATGGCAAAGACCCCCGAGGCTGTATATGCCCTGCTCGACCAGGTTTGGACACCTGCTGTAGCAAAGGCAAAGGAGGAGATAGAGGATATCCGTGCCGAGATTCGCAAGGAGGGCAAGGACTTTGAGCCTGCAGGCTGGGACTACATGTACTACCTCGACAAGGCAAAGCAGGCAAAATATGCTGTCGATGAGCAGGAGATCAAGAACTACATGGAGGCCGGCAACGTGATGGAGGGTATCTTCTATGTTGCGACCAAACTCTATGGCATCACATTCAAGGAGATTACAGCCGAGGTTCCATCTTACGAGCCCACAGCAAAGGCATACGAGGTAATTGACCGCGATGGCAGCCTGCTTGCAATCTTCTACAGCGACCAGTTCACACGCGAGAGCAAGAATGCCGGTGCATGGTGCACATCGTTCCGCCCACAGAGTTATGAGAATGGCAAGCGCATTGTTCCTGTTGTAGTAAACAGTTGCAACATGACACCCGCAACAGAGAACACACCTGCCTTGCAGAGCATTGACAACGTAAAGACAATGTTCCATGAGTTTGGCCACGCACTCCACAACTTCATGCGCGACGTGAAGTACAGCGGTGCAAGCGGCGTTGAGCGCGACTTTGTTGAGTTGCCATCACAGATAAACGAGCACTGGGCACTGGAACCCGAGGTACTTGCAGTATATGCAAAGCACTACCAGACTGGCGAGATTATCCCAATGGAACTTGTTGAAAAAATCCAGGAGAGCGACAAGTATGGCCAGGGCTTTGCAACTGTTGAGTACATTGCAGCATCGCTGAGCGACATGGACCTTCACGTGCTTACCGAGGTTCCTGCCGACCTTAATGTAATGGAGTACGAGACACTGAAACTTGCCGAGCGCGGCATCCCATCACAGATTCTGCCACGCTACCGCATGACAAACTTCAGCCACACAATGGGTGGCGGCTACAGCGCCGGATACTACAGTTATATGTGGGCCGAGGTGCTTGACGCCGATGCTTTTGAGGCATTCAAGGAGACCGGCGACATCTTCAACCAGGAGGTTGCCGAGAAGTTCCGCAAGTATGTTCTCACACCGGGAGGCATTGACGACGGTATGACAATGTACCGCAACTTCCGAGGCCGCGAGCCGCAGATTGATGCACTATTGAAGAACAGAGGTTTCTAAAATGAATTACATATAATAGCATGCCCCCCGAAAGTTTTTGACTT
>JAZLBZ010000077.1:0-42696 GCA_045613945.1 Bacteroidaceae bacterium | reverse complement strand
CAGTCAACGAAAAGGTCATAGAGGGGGCGGTGGGGTACAAACTCAAGGGTGCAGAGCGAGTGTGTAACACCTTCGAAGTAGTCGCTCTGGCCGTGTGCAAAGTCGTACATAGGGTATGCCTTCCATTTCTCGCCTGTGCGGTGGTGTGCCGCCTTTACAACGCGGTATATGATAGGGTCGCGGAAGTGCATGTTAGGGCTTGCCATGTCTATCTTGGCACGTAGTACCATCTTGCCCTCTTCGATTTCGCCGGTGTTCATCTTCTGGAACAGTTCAAGGCTCTCCTCAATGGGGCGGTCGCGGTAGGGGCTGTTTGTGCCCGGCTGGGTTGGTGTACCCTTCTGCTCAGCAATCTGTTCGGCGCTCTGCTCGTCGATATATGCCTTACCCTCCTTGATGAGCTTGATGGCAAAGTCCCACAACTGGTCAAAGTAGTCCGATGCGTAGTATACGTTAGCCCAGTCAAAGCCAAGCCATTTGATATCTTCCATGATAGCGTCTACATACTCCACGTCTTCCTTTGTGGGGTTGGTGTCGTCGAAACGCAGGCTGCAGATGCCGCCATATTTCTGTGCCATGCCAAAGTCCATGCATATGGCTTTTGCGTGGCCAATGTGCAGGTAGCCGTTCGGTTCGCGCGGGAAACGGGTCTGTACCTTGCTCCCGTTCTTGCCCTTCTCAAGGTCGTTTACTATTATCTGCTCGATAAAACTGATGCTTTTCTTCTCGCTCTTTTCAGTTTCGTTGATTTCTGCCATTTTTATCTTGTTTTTAATGATTATAACCGTTGCTTGATGAAATCTTTGATTTCAATTTACAAAAATAACTCTTTTTTTCTTTAAAACAAACCGTTGGTGCTGTTTAAAATGCGTTGCCGGCAGAAAAAAAGTTCAGCCGGCTGCTATTGCCGGCTGAGTGTTATGTAATATCCAAGTTTGTAGATCTTGAATTTTAGCAGTGAAGGGGACGGGCCAAGAAGGTTTTTCCTGAGCCTCTCCCTGTTGCGTTTCCAATATGCCATAAACAGGCCTGTGAGGTGGTAACGGCTCAGTTTGTCTACGGTGTCAAGCAACGGGGTGTTGCCTATCTTGTCCTTGATGTCGGCGAGTGTTGCAAGTGCCTGTTCTGTCTTTTCAAGGAATGCTGCGTTCTCTTCCAACCCGCTATGCATTAGGCTGTTATTGATGTGTAGTATCTTTATGTGTCGTCTTTCAAGTTCTTTGCCAAAGAGAACGTCTTCATATCCGTATCGTGTTATTGATATGTCAAATAAAATTGAATTGAAGAGGGCCTTGTCCATTGCAAAGTTGAATGATGTGAACCTGTCGTATGGTGCCTTGCTGCGTGTCAGCGCATCGCGTCTCTTGTCGGCTTCTCTCTCATATCTGTAGCGTAGGGCGCAATGCTCGTTGGGGATTGTGTCAGGGTGGTATAGGCCGCCACAGACAACTTTATGCTCTTTTAGGGCGCCAGCGTATGTCTTGAGGAAGTCGTTTGTCTCAACAACAGCGTCGCAGTCTATGAAGATTAGATTAGGATACTGTGCCTCGGTTGCCAGCAGGTTGCGGATTGCTGCGCGCCCAATGTTGATATCTTTTACTATTCTGCGGCAGTTTGCCAAAGTGTCGGAAATGGCGTTCAGGTGCAACTTGCTTTTATCAGTTCCGTCCTCGGCAACCAGTATTTCATAAGGACAGCCTAGTGCTTCGCCTTGTTTGTGAAGCATCTCTACGAGTTTGCTGCAGTCGAAATTCTTGACCGGGATTAGGATTGATAGCATATTGGCTTGCGGTTTCTTTTGCTGCAAAGATAGTGCAAGCGAGTGAATAAAACAGTTTTATTTTCAACGAGTGCTGCCTATCTTCGTAATTACTATTGCAAAGATATAAAACTTGCTCAAATATTCACAATGAAAGCTCTTGTGATTATGGTAATATGAATATATTTTACTATCTTCGCAAAATAATAGGGAAAACGTAATCAAAAAACATATATATATGAAGAGTGACATTCAAATTGCTCATGAAACCAAACTTGAGCGTATCGAAAATGTGGCAGCCCAAATCGGTATTGATGCCAACGATCTTGAACATTATGGCAAGTACATTGCAAAGTTGCCTTTAAGCCTTATTGGCAAGCAGAAGGGTAAACTTATCCTTGTTACAGCAATTACAGCAACAAAGGCAGGAATCGGTAAGACAACCGTATCTATTGGTCTTGCTTTGGGTCTTAATAAAATTGGCAAGAAGGCTGTTGTTGCTCTTCGCGAACCGTCTCTTGGTCCCTGCTTTGGCATGAAGGGCGGTGCTGCCGGTGGTGGTTATGCACAGGTGCTTCCAATGGAGAAGATTAACTTGCACTTCACAGGCGATTTCCATGCAATCACATCGGCTCACAATATGATTTCGGCGTTGCTCGACAACTATCTCTACCAGCACGCAAAGGACGGTTTCGGTCTCAAGGAAATTCTGTGGCGTCGTGTACTCGATGTTAACGACCGCTCGCTGCGTTCAATTATTACCGGTATCGGCCCCGCAACCAATGGTATCGTAGAGCAGGCCGGTTTTGATATCACTCCCGCTTCGGAACTCATGGCAATCCTTTGCCTTGCAAGAGACGAGAACGACTTGCGCCGTCGTATTGAGAACATTATGCTTGGCTATACTTATGCAGGCGAGCCTTTCACGGTGAAAGATCTTGGCGTTGCCGGTTCAATCATGGTCTTGTTGAAGGATGCTATCCAGCCAAACCTTGTGCAGACAACCGAGAATACCCCTGCGATTATTCATGGTGGCCCATTTGCCAACATCGCTCACGGCTGTAACTCGCAACTTGCAACAAAGATGGCGCTTGCGCACAGTGAATATACCATTACCGAGGCCGGCTTTGGTGCAGACCTGGGTGCCGAGAAATTCTACAACATCCTTTGCCGCAAGAGCGGCCTGCAGCCCGATGCTACAGTTATCGTGGCAACTGCTCAGGGCCTGAAGATGCATGGCGGCGTAGAACTCGACAAGATTAAGGAGCCCGACATGGAGGGCTTGCGTAATGGTCTTGCAAACCTCGACCGTCATGTGGCAAACCTCCGCTCTTTCGGTCAGTCGGTTATTGTTGTGTTCAACCGCTTTGCTACAGATACCGATGAGGAGATGGCGCTGCTGCGCAATCACTGCGAGCAGGAACTTGGCTTGCCATTCGTAATCAACAATGCGTTTGCCCAGGGTGGTGAGGGTGCTGTTGAAATGGCGCAGATTGTTGTAGATACAATTGAGAATAATCCTTCAAAGGCTCTTGAATTTACATACGATGACGAGGATAGCGTGCAGACAAAGATTGAGAAGGTTGCAAAGAAAATCTATGGTGCGGCTTCGGTTACATTTGCAAAGCCTGCGCTTGACCGCATCAGGCTGGCCGAGAAGTATGGCCTCGCAAAGTGCCCCGTATGTATTGCAAAGACACAGTTCTCGTTCAGCGCCGATGCTACAAAGTATGGTGCAGTGAAGGATTTCAATCTTCAGATTCGTGATGTAGTGCTCAATGCGGGTGCCGAGATGATTGTTGCCATTGCCGGTGACATCATTCGTATGCCGGGCTTGCCAAAGGTTCCACAGGCGAACAATATCGATTTTGTAGATGGAGAAATTGTAGGTCTGAGCTAAAAGATGGCTTAAAATGACAAACTTGATGGCGCGCATTTGTGCGCGCCATTTTTAATATAGATAGTTATGGCACAACCATTGGCGGAGCGTCTTCGCCCTACGTCATTCGATAATTATGTGGGTCAGCAACATCTTGTAGGGGATGGTGCTGTGCTGCGCCGTATGATTGATTCGGGCAGAATCCTCTCGTTTATAATGTGGGGCCCTCCGGGTACCGGCAAGACGACTATTGCCCGCATTATAGCCAACACGCTCAATCGTCCGTTCTACACGCTTAATGCGGTGTCGGCGGGTGTCAAGGAGGTGCGCGAGGTTATTGACAAGGCAAAGAGTTCGCCACTCTTTGCCCGGGGAAGTGCTATACTTTTCATTGATGAGATTCACCGTTTCAGCAAGTCGCAGCAGGATTCTCTGCTGAGTGCTGTCGAGACGGGTGTTGTAACTCTCATTGGCGCAACAACGGAGAACCCTTCGTTCGAGGTTATCAGGCCCTTGCTTTCGCGCTGCCAACTCTATGTGCTAAAGTCGCTTGAACAGAGCGATTTGATGCAACTGCTCAATTATGCGGTAACAACAGATAGTGTGCTGAAAGAGCGTGGCGTTGAGTTGCATGAGACTGCGGCTATTATGCGTTACAGCGGTGGTGATGCACGCAAACTGCTCAACATTCTTGAACTTGTTGTGGAGAGTGACCCCGATTCTCCGGTTGTGATTACTGATGAGAAGGTGAAGCAGTGCCTGCAGCAGAATTCTGCGGCGTATGACAAGGATGGCGAGATGCACTATGACATTATCTCGGCATTCATAAAGTCAATACGTGGCAGTGACCCTGACGCGGCGCTCTATTGGATGGCACGAATGATTGAGGGAGGTGAAGACCCGGCTTTCATTGCCCGCCGCATTGTGATTTCGGCATCCGAGGATATTGGTCTGGCCAACCCCAATGCGTTGTTGCTTGCGAATGCGGCATTTGATGCTGTTACAAAGATAGGCTGGCCCGAGGGACGCATCCCGCTTGCCCAGGCTGTGGTGTATCTTGCAACATCGCCCAAAAGCAACTCGGCATATTTGGGCATAAACAAGGCGTTGCAGACAGTGCGTGAGACGGGCAATTTGCCTGTGCCGTTGCATTTGCGCAATGCTCCCACAAAACTTATGGCAGAACTTGGGTATGCCGACGGATATAAATACTCGCACGACTATCCAGGGCATTTTGCCAAGCAGCAGTTCCTGCCCGATGGCGGCAAGTCGTTCTCGTTCTGGATGCCGCAGGATAATCCCGTTGAGGCAAAGGCTAAAGCCTGGATGAAACAGTGTTGGGGCGATGATAAGCCGTTCAGCAAATGACTCGAATTCAATATAAGCATAGGTCGGCCTATGCTTATTGTTTTATCTTGCAGAAAGTATAACGGCTGTTATCAATGAAAATACAAGACACAAAAACATAGAGGATATGCGCGCATATCCTCTATGTTTTTATTATCTGTTGTCCTGTTGTTATTCCTCTACCGGGAATGTTGGTGCCGCAGCGCTGTTGCCCGATGCATCAGAGTAAGAAATCTCTGTCTCCTGCTGGCTTGCCTTCTCTGATGAGAGAGCGTGAGCCGAGAAAATGCTGAATACAACCATCATGGCTGCAATTGTCCATGTTGCCTTCTCAAGGAAATCGGTAGTCTTTCTAACGCCCATAATCTGGTTTGAGGATGCGAAACCCGATGCAAGGCCGCCGCCCTTTGAGTTCTGGATAAGTACGATGAGGCACATCAGGATAGATGCCAAAACAATCAAGAGTACAAAAAATGTAAACATATTATTCTTTTTTTGTATGTTTTATTATAATTTCTAAAAATCTTATTTGGTCTGCAAAGTAACGATTTTTATTCGGAAATTCCAAATATAATCGTTTAATAATTTCAAGGGCCTTGCTATATTTGCCTTGCTTGATGTATATATTGGCCAAAGTCTCGGTAAAGAACGATGTCTCTGTGCCGGTTTCTTCGGGAATGGCATGCTTCTCGCTTTCGCTCTCAACATCGGCTGTTGGCGCATTCAGGTCAAGTGATATCCTTTCATTCTCGCCGGCAAGGAAGTTGTCAATAAGGCTTTGGCCTCTGAGTTCGGGGATGTTCTCGTTTGCGGTATCTACCTTTAGGTATGCCGATACATAGTCCACCGCAGCGGCGCCTTCTGCCTCGAGTGAGAGTGTCTCGGTGGGGATGGTCTCGAGAAAGGCGTCGATGAGTGCCATTGTCCTGTCTACAGGGATGTCGGCCGGCGCCTCGTCTATGGCGGGTGCAGTGCCGTAGCCTGCCATCAGTTCAAAGATTGGCCAACGGCTCTTCAGGTAGATGGCTGCCTTGCGCATCTCCTTTCCGAACTCAATGTCGTGCAGCAGGTATAGGTTCTTGAGCATCAAGAGGCGTGCAACGTCAAAATAGGGGTGCTTGCCCACAATGAGGCGCAACTCATAGAGCGTGTCGCGGTTGAGTTTTTCCGGATGCGATATATATGTTGATAGGTTTTCCATCATTACCAGTTTGCTACTGCTGCATTGAATATTGCCTCAACAATCTCGTCAATCATCTGGCCTACAAGTTCTTCCTGTACCGAGTCGAGTGACTGTGTCGCGTCAAAGTCGCGTGTGGCGCTGAACTGGCGCTCAAAGTCCTCGTCGTGGTTGGTATTGTTGGTGAAGCGTACGTTTACAGTCATCTTCAACTGTACCATTGAAGAGTAGCCGTCGGACGAAATGGATTTGTTATATTGGTCGTATGCTGTGATTTCACCGGCAAACTGCATGTCGCCTCCGCGTGACACCTGCTGCAGTTTTGTCTGCTGGACGAACACGTCGTTTAGCCTCTCATTGAACATTGTGGCCATTGGACCCCACTGGTATGCGGCGCGGTTCTGGAATGTCTCAAGAGAGATTGTCTTGACTTTGGTGTAGTCGATTGATGCACCGGTAAACTTGTAGCTTACAGTGCAGCCTGTTGCAACCACAGCTGCCAGCAGCATGGTTGTGTATGCAATCTTGTGTATGATTCTATTCAATGCCATATTCCTTTATTTTTCTGTAGAGTGTGCGCTCCGAGATGTTCAGTTCCTTTGCTGCGTGGCGGCGCTTGCCCTTGTTCCTTTCAAGTGCAAGCAGTATTGTCTTCTTCTCGACATCGTCGAGTGACAGTGCCTCCTCTACATATTCATCCACAACGTGCTCTACCGGTTCGTAATGGACTTGCTGTGGCTGAATCTGGTACGATGGCTTTATCTGATGCTGCATTACCGGAACCTCGTTGGCTTCGGCGTAATAGGGGGCTGTGCTCTTTGCGTTCTCCTGTGACGAGCGGAGAATCTCTATCTGGCTTTTCAGTTCGGTGATGTCACGTCGCATATCGAACAGCACGCTGTAGAGAATTTCGCGTTCGCTCTCAAAAGTCTTGCCCTCGCTCTTGTGTCCTGCAAACGTGGGCAGGTTGTTCTTCTGCTCCTTTGGCAGATAGTTCATTACGGCGTTGCCATCAATCTCGCGGTTCAGTTCCAGAATTGATATCTGTTCGGCAATGTTCTTGAGTTGTCGTATGTTGCCCGGCCATGAGTATGCAAGGATTGCCTGCTTGGCGCTTTCGTCCAGTTGTATCTTTGGGACATTATATTTTGCGGCAAAGTCCATTGAGAATTTCTTGAACAGCAATATCACATCCTCGCCACGCTTGCGCAGCGGGGGGATGCTGATGGGTACTGTGCTCAGTCGGTAGAAGAGGTCTTCTCTGAAACGCCCCTCGGCAATGGCTTCGGGCAGGTTTACGTTAGTGGCGCAGACAATGCGCACGTTGGTCTTCTCAACGTCGGATGAGCCAACCCTTATAAATTCGCCGTTCTCAAGTACACGAAGCAGGCGTGCCTGTGTCGATAGCGGTAGTTCGGCAACCTCGTCAAGGAATATTGTGCCGCCGTCGGCCTCGCTGAAGTAGCCTTTGCGTTCGTTTACGGCACCGGTGAAGGCTCCCTTGACATGTCCGAATAGTTCGGAGTCAATGGTGCCTTCGGGAATTGCACCGCAGTTCACAGCTATGTATTTCCCGTGCTTGCGTATGCTGTTGGTGTGCACAATCTTTGGGAAGAATTCCTTTCCCACACCGCTCTCGCCGGTTATGAGCACCGAGAGGTCGGTCTTTGCTACCTGGATGGCGGTGTCTATTGCGCGCAGCAGTGCCGGGTCGTTGCCGATAATGCCGAACTGCTGCTTTACTTTCTGTATATCTGCTAAATTCATACAATCCTGTTTTGCTGACAAAATTACTTATATTTTGTCTAAAACAAGCAATTTTGGCAGTTTTTTGTGCTTAGAAAGGGAATAACAAGGGCAATACGAGTATCATTATAATGCCCAGTATAATTTGCAATGGTAATCCCACCTTGATATAGTCTGAGAACGTGTACTGTCCGGCCGGCTTTACCAATGCGTTCGGTGGTGTTGAGAATGGCGATGCAAAGCAGAGGCTTGCTCCCAGTGTCACGGCAAAGAGCATCGGAACCGGGCTTACACCTATGCTGGTGGCACATTGCATGGCAATGGGGGCCATGAGTACGGCTGTTGCAGTGTTGCTGATGAACATTGTCAATAGCGATGTCGCAAAGTATATTGCTGCAAGCATTACTGTGGGGTGGAAACCGCCAAGTGATTTTTCCATAGATGCGGCTACCCATGTCGAGATTCCGGTCTTTTCCAATGCAATGGACAATGGTATCATAGCGGCAATGAGCATGATGCTTTCCCAGTTTATAGTCTTGTATGCAGCCTCTACATTGCGGAAACATCCGGTGAGTACGGTGAGCAGTCCGGCAATCACCACTGCAGTCACCGGCTCGACAATGTTGAATGCCATTGCTGCAATCATACCTATCATAATTACTGCTGCGATAGGCGCCTTGTAGTCCAAAGTTACTTTGGCGGCTTCTTCGAGCGGGCGTCCCATGACAATCCATTCATTGGGCTCCTTTTCCAGATTTGCGATGTTGCTCCATGTTCCTTGTACCAGCAGGACGTCACCTGTGTGTATTATCTCGTTGGCGAGTCCGTTGAGAATGTATTCGCCCTTGCGGCATATACCCAGGACGCTGACATTGTACCGGGTGCGGAACTGCACCTCCTTAATACTCTTGTTTATGACTGTAGACGATGCCATGAGCACAATCTCGGCAACGCCGATGTCGTAGAAATCAAGTTTGTTGGCTTCGTTGTCTGTAATGTATTCGAGGTTGTAGTCGGCCATGAGTTTCTTGACCAATTCTTCGGCGCCTGAGATGTAGAGAATGTCGCCGGCGCGCAGCATGGTGTCGGAATCGGCGGCCTGCTGTATGACTGATTTGGTGAGAAAATTGCGCTGTCCCTTCTCTATGTGGCGCACCTCGATGATGTTAAGACCGTATACTTTTCTGATGTTCAGTTCGCCAATCATCTTGCCGGCTGCGAGTGAGTCTGTGTTGACCTGTACCTTGTGCAGACTGTTTGAGATGCCATACTCCTTGACCAGTGCCTTGAGCGATTTGGCGCTGCTTGCGCTCTTGCTGCTCAAGGAACCTGGCTTTGAAAGGTATTTCTTGCTTAATGGCAGCAGGATTATTGTTCCGGCGAAAATACAGATGAGACCAACAGGCAGGAATGTGAAGAAACCAAGTCCTTCGTGACCGCTTTTTATCAGTTCCTCATTGATTACAAGGTTGGGTGGGGTACCGATGAGGGTCATCATACCGCTCATGCTGCTTGCAAATGCCAAAGGCATGAGCAGGCGGCTGGGGTTCATTTTGGCGCTCATGGCCATGCTCACTACAATGGGAATCATGATTGCTACGGTACCGGTGTTGCTGACGAATGCTCCCATGAATGATGTTACAACCATTACCAGAATGAAAAGGCGTGTCTCGCTGTTCCCGGCAAGACGCATCAGTCTTGAACTAATCATCTTTGCAAGGCCGGTCTGGAATATGGCTCCACCTACGACAAAAAGTCCCACCATCATAATGACAGCAGTACTTGAGAAACCCGAGAAGGCCTCTTTAGGCGTTGGTTCCAGAATGCCCATCATGACAAGCAATGCCAATGCGCATAATGCGACAATATCGGAGCGGATTTTGCCCGATATGAAGAAAACCATTGTAAATATTAAAGTTGCAAGTGTCCCGATAGCATCGAGATTCTCCGAGATGAAAGTGTACATTTATTCAGTTCTTGATATTATGGTCACAAAGTTAGCAAAATTATGTGATAAAAGTGTGTTTTAATCGTGCAAAAAGAGTATATTCGCATCAACTTTTGCGCAACGCGCGTTGCGCGGTGATTCATTAATGTAAAAAACAGCGTTGCTATAAAATTATTCAAGTACATATTCGGTACGGTTGCAGTGATTGCGGCTCTGCTTTTTCTGCTCCTTTTCTCAATGAGGTTCGACGGTGTCAAGCATCGTCTTGCATCGTATGTGTCAAAGGAGATAACCGAAGAGTATGGAATACCGCTCGAGGTTGAGGAGATTGAGGTGCGTGGCGTCAATGACCTGCGTCTGAGGAATGTGCTGCTGCTTGACCTGGAGGGTGATACTGTGCTGCATGCCGATGAGGCACGTGCCTATCTGCAGACAAAAAGGCTGTTGGATGGTCAAGTGAGGGTCAACACACTGGTTTTTGCAGCCCCTCATATACGCCTGAGTCGTGCAACCCCGGATGGGGAACTGAATATACAGTTCCTTGTGGATGTACTGAACAGCGACAAGAAAGATGAGAAGTCGGATATCGACCTGCGTATAAACCAGTTGCTGATATATGACGGTCTCTTCTCCTATGATGTGCTCAGCGAGGAACCTGTGGGCTCAAAGTTCGATGTAAACCACATTCTGGTTGATGATTTCGCCTGTAATCTGTCGTTGAAGAAATTACAGGGCGATGAGATTGACCTTAACATACGTTCTGTGAGCGGAAAGGAGAGGTGCGGTCTTGATTTGGAGAGGC
The DNA here is from genome assembly GCA_045613945.1 of Bacteroidaceae bacterium. Lineage (GTDB taxonomy): Bacteria > Bacteroidota > Bacteroidia > Bacteroidales > Bacteroidaceae > HGM04593. The sequence continues at coordinate 32,035 of JAZLBZ010000077.1, read as the reverse complement.
TGAGAGCCCATGTCGTAAAGGAAGGGGATAGCCTTAGTTTGCAGGGCTTGAGCCTTAGGACAAGCAATAGTGTTGTGGCTGCAGACAGAATTGATGTCCTGGCCGATAGCGCCTGGAGTGATATACGTGTTGCAGGCTGCATAAAGAGTGAATGCTTTGCTATTGAAGATATAGCACATTTTGTTGATATCACACGCACGAATATAGCCCCGGTGTCCTTTGCCGTTGATGGTTTCTACAGCAATGACAGTGTGGATGTTGCTGTTGATTTCATGGCAGTTGACAATAGTTTTGGCGCAAAGGCCGATGCGGTTATTCTCTCTCCTTTAGTGGAGCAGAGAAGGGGCCGCTTGTGTGTGGATGAGTGTTTTGTGAATGAAGAGGTTGTGTCGGCACTTATCGTCTTGGCTAATCTTGACTCAGCCGGCTATGATATTGCCGGGAAACTTGGGCGTACATCGCTAAACGGTAACATATCATTCGATAGGGACTTTGTAGAGGGTGTGGCTGCGGTTGATTGTAAAAGCGGAAGCCTTTCTGCCGAAGGTTCTATGGCAGCTGACGGGCAGTATGCCTTGACGGTGAATGGCAAGGAACTGAATTTGGGCGAACTGACCGGGGTTAGAGAATTTGAAGGCGGCGAGTTCTGCGTCAGGGCCACCGGTGATATTGATGACAGGGATGGCTATGCCAACGTGGATGGTGATGTCACAAATCTTGTATACAATGGCTATTCATATTCCCCGATAAGTTTTAACGGCAACTGCACGGCCGATGTAATTACAGCAAAGGTCATGACTGATGACCCGAATGCGAGGATGCGGCTTACGGCAAGATATGATATTGCCAATGGCCGTATGCTTAAGGTGATTATGAGAACCGATAAGTTTACTCCGGCAAATCTCAACCTTGTAAAGAGTGACAGGGTCCAGGATTTCTCCTTTGACCTCAATGGTGAATACATAGACTATGGCGCGGGAAAGACTATTGTCAATGCTAAGATTGACAATCTTTCTTTGGTCGATGGTGGCGATACTACATTCGTACGCAATTTCTACGTGAGCGATAACAAGGCCGGTGATGACAGGCTCTTTGTGGTGACATCTGATTTTGCCACAGCCAGCGTTTATGGCGATTTTGACTTCAAGCGAATTGCCAATAGCCTCATTGCAACCATTAAATCCCACCTGCCGGTGCTGGATATTGAACCGGATAGCGATGTGCGGACATTGTCGGCAAATGATTTCTATTATGATGTCACCATCAAGAACAGTACTCCGTTGACAAAGATTCTTGGTGTCCCGGTGACTGTGCTCGAACCGTCACGGATAAAAGGTGCGTTCAACGAACGCGAGAATGTCTTTACCATTGATGCCTCAATTAACAAGATTGAACTTTATGGCGGGCTGGTGCGCTCGCTTAATGTGACTGGCAAATCGGGCGATAGGGGGCTTGATATGAATGTGCAGTTCAACAAGCCGCTGGTGAAGAATGTCAAGGATTTTGATTACAATGACCAGACCGAGGATATTGTCGTCAGGCTCAACGCAAATGTCGTATCCAACGAGATAAGGGGTATTGTCAACTGGAATAATTTCAAGTCCGATGAGGTGATGATGGGTATGGTGAGGATGGATGCTGCATTCAGTCGCAATGACTCCCATGAACTTGAACTTGCCGCAAGGATACACAAGGACAGTATAATACACAAGAACAAGGTGTGGCATATTGACGAGGGTACAGTAGAGGGCTGTGTAGACAGGCTGCTTGTTAAGAATATCGGACTTTCAAGCGACAGGCAGGACCTGAAGGTTGAGGGTGTCATTGGTAAGGAGCAGAGCGACAGCCTTAATGCTTATCTCAAGAATGTCGATATAGCAACGGTGTTTGATTTTATCAATTTCCGAATATTGGATTTTGGCGGCAAGGCAACCGGCGCGGCTCACGTGACAGGGGTGCTATCTGCTCCAAATGCCGGCGGCAGGATCGATGTGAGCAACTTCAGTATTGATGGTGCAGTGCTGGGAAGGGGCGATGTGTATGTTGGCTGGGAGGACAAGACAAAGAGCATTGTGCTTGATGCCGGCATATATAACAGCGAGAACGAACTCTCTACAGTCAAGGGATTCCTGTCACAGCCCGGCGATACTATTACGCTGAAGATTGATGCCAATAACCTCAACGTAGCCTTCCTGAACAAGAAACTGAAGAACTTTATCAGTGACATTGACGGTACCGGCAGCGGCAAGGTACACTTGCATGGCGCTTGGCGTGCGGTTGACCTTGAGGGCGCAGTTGCAATGTTCTGCTCGGCAAAGGTCAATGCCAACAATACCAGGTATTACTTTACCGGTGACTCAATGAGGTTTTCAAAGGGAATAATTGCATTCGATAATACGAGGGCATATGACAGGTATGGTAATCGTGGGCGCATATCGGGTCCGCTGACCCACAAGAATCTTGGAGCATGGACATGTAATTTTAATGTGGAGGCCGACGAATTGCTTGTATATGACACTGATGATTTTGGCCAGTTACCATTCTATGGCACTGTTTTTGCAACAGGTGATGCCTTGATTAAGAGCGACGCCGGCGGGTTCTTGCTCAAGGCGAATATGAAGAGTATGCCGGGCTCGAGATTCGTATACAATTCCAACGTTACCAGTGGTGCCCGGGATAATAGCTTTGTAACATTTACCGACAATAGCAAGCGCAAGAAAGGCGAACAGCAGGAGGTGAGCGAGCCGGTCGCAAATAACATGTACAGCACAACTGCAAGCAGGCTGACTCTCGACTTCATGCTTGACGTGAACGATGCGCTTGAACTCAAGGTCTACACGAACTTGCAGACCGATGACTATATCAGCCTTTACGGCAACGGCCCAATTAATGCTGTGTATAATGACAGGACCGGTTTTAGCATGAAGGGAAACCTAAACCTGGTGCGTGGAGCCTACAAGTTTACAATTCAGGATATCTTCCCTAAAGTGTTTGAGATTTCAAAGGGAAGCACCATCGCTTTCAACGGAGATCCTTACAAGGCCGAACTTGATCTTAAGGCAAAGTACCTTGTGCCATCTGCATCGCTCAGCGACCTTACAACTGAAATTGCAAGGCGCAAGACTGTTAAGGTGAATTGTGTGATGAATGTTACCGGCAGCCTTGAATCGCCCGACCTTGCATTTGATCTTGAACTCCCCGAGGGTAGTGAGGAGGAGCGCGAACTGCTTGCTAGTGTAGCAAGTACTCCCGACCAGAAGAATATGCAGTTTGTCTATCTGCTGGGTGTGGGCAAGTTCTATACCTTTGATGCAAGCAATGCGCTGGATGGTGGTGCAAATACCTCTACCGCAGTGGAGTCCTTTATCTCAAATACAATATCGGGCCAGCTGAACAATATGCTCGGAAAAATTATCAATGACGGTAATTGGGATATATCGGGAAATATATCCACAAGTGAGCGTGGCTGGAACAGTATGGAGGTCGAGGGTATGCTGCGTGGCCGTCTGCTCGACAACCGTCTGCAGATAAACGGTAATCTCGGCTATCGTGAGAACCCGGTTGCCAACCGTAACTTTATCGGCGACTTTGAGGTGCTGTGGCTGCTGAGCCCCAATTATAATTGGAATATCAAGGCCTATAGCAAGACAAACGACCGTTACTTCTCAAAAACCGACCTCACTACGCAGGGTGTGGGAACATCAATCCTCTTTGAATTTGACCGCTGGAAATGGTGGGGAAAGAAAAAGGATAAAAAAGACAGGAAGGATGCCGCAAGGCAATTGGCCGAAGGTGATGCTGTTGAAGATAAAGCGGCCGGGAACGGGAATGTGAGTGAAGAGTAATATATACCTATTATAATATGAGACATTTTACATCTGTCAATGATATAAGAGACCTAAAGAAGGCGCTTGATGAGGCTTTTGAGATTAAGGCCGACCGTTATAAATATTGTGAACTTGGAAAGAACAAGACTCTTATGATGGTCTTCTTTAACTCGAGCCTGCGAACAAGGCTCAGTACCCAGAAGGCGGCTCTGAATCTTGGAATGAACGTGATTGTCCTTGACATTAACCAGGGTGCGTGGAAACTGGAGACTGAGCGCGGAGTGATTATGGATGGCGACAAGCCAGAGCATATCCTTGAGGCAATCCCTGTGATGGGCAGTTATTGCGATGTCATAGGTGTGCGCTCTTTTGCACGCTTTGAGAATAAAGCCGATGATTACAATGAGGTTATTCTCAATCAATTCATTAAGTATTCCGGTCGCCCTGTATTCTCAATGGAGGCGGCAACACGTCATCCCCTGCAGAGTTTTGCCGACCTCATTACCATTGAGGAGCACAAGGCAAAACCGCGTCCAAAGGTCGTTCTCACCTGGGCGCCACACCCAAAGGCTCTGCCACAGGCCGTTCCAAACTCATTTGCCGAGTGGATGAACGCTGCCGATTACGATTTCGTAATCACTCACCCCAGAGGATATGAACTTGACCCTGCTTTTGTGGGTAATGCGCGTGTTGAGTATGACCAGATGAAGGCTTTTGAGGGTGCCGATTTTGTGTATGCCAAGAATTGGGCTGCATATACCGGGGATAACTATGGCAAGGTACTCTCTACCGACCGCGACTGGACGGTGAGCGAGCGCCAGATGGCGGTTACGAATAATGCCTATTTCATGCACTGCCTGCCTGTCCGTCGCAATATGATTGTTACCGATGGGGTCATTGAAAGTGAACGCTCTCTGGTGATTCCCGAGGCTGCCAATCGTGAAATATCTGCAACTGTGGTGCTCAAGAATATTCTTGAAGGCTTGAAATAGGATATGATATGTATGAAGGGGGTTGCTTTTGGGCAACTCCCTTATTTGTTATCTCCTAAGATATACTCTTTTGAGAATACCGTCAATTGAATATCGTCCGGGGCCTGTGATGTAGAGTAGTGCAAAGATTGCAAGGTACATCATAGACAGTTCCTTAACGCCTAGCGGGTCGCTTGCATGTATCACAAAGAGGGCAATGCACATTGTGAATATCATTGGTATGAGGCACAGGCGGAAGAGTGCTCCAAGTATGAAGCCTGTTGTACAAAGAATCTCGGCAAAGAGAACCAACCATAGTGACAAGGTGCTGCCCAGTCCAATGGGGTCAAGGAATAGTTCGGGGGCATTGGCATAGGCGTGCAGTTTTGCAATACCGTGCGAAAGGAATAGGAATCCAAAGATTACGCGTGCCAAAAGTAGCACCAATGACTTGGTAGATGATGAGATGGGCTCGCTGAACAGGGATTTGAGTAATTTCTTATACATAATATGCGGTGTCTTTTAAAGAAAAAACACCGCATATATCATTTTGTTTACACTGCCTTAATTGAGTTCGAAACGCACGTTTACAGTGAAACGGTAAGTGTTCTTGCCAATGCTGATAGCCGGCTCGCTTTCCATGTCCGCAACAGCGTCTTCGGCAAAGTTTGACATACGCGCCTTGTATACTCTTGGCTGTGCCTGGCTGTTGTTCATCCAATAACTGATGGTTATTGCTTTGCCTGCCTCCTGGCCAATGGCTCCGGCAAGCAACTGCGCCTCGGCCTTTGCCTGCTGCATTGCTTCAATGCCCATCTCTTTTTTAAGTTCCTTCTCGGCTGTGTATTCTGTGCGCACCAGTTCAATGTCTGAAATCTGGCGTTCCTCGAGTGAGGCTATGACACTTTGCATAGTCGAGGCGTCATTGAGTCTTAGCATATATGTCGCCTCGGTCTGTGACTTTATCTTCTTTGAAAAGGACTTGTAGCCAATTTCGCTGCCCATGTAATTGATTGTCAGGCACTCGCCAATGTCAATGTGGTTGGCCTTCAGTGCCTCAATCATGGTTTCCTGCATCTGCTCAATACTCTTTTTGCCTTTGTAATCCTTTTCCCTGATGGCGATTTGCAGGTATAGTTCATTGGGTGTTACCTCACGCTCGACAGTGGTGCTTATGTCAATGTAGGGCTGTGATAAGGTCTGGGCGGTGCTCTCTGTTGCTATCGCAAGGATGAATACCATTGCTGCGAATGACAAAAATCTTTTCATATTGTTCTGTTTAAATGATTTGTACAATTTCTTGGCTCGCCGACGTGCTGCGGCGTGCTGCAATTTGGGAAATATTATGGTATAAAACAAATTTTCCCTCGTGTGGTTAGTGAAAGTTAATAGGATTTAATCTTTTTTAATCCCTTGCTTGCGGAATTCCAATGGCGATAGGCTTGTCTTCTTCTTGAAAAATGTGGAGAATTGTCCCATGCACTCAAAATGCAGGCTTGACGATATGTCGGCAATGCTCATGTTGGTGACAAGAAGCAGTTCCTTTGCCTTTGCAAGCTTGAGTTCCAGCCTGTATTGTCCGGGAGAGACACCGCATTTCTTCTTGAACTCACGACGGAAAAGGGAGTAACTGATGCCAAGTGAGTGTGCTATCTCTTCCAAAGGAAGGCTGTTTGCCATCTCCTCTTTCATTATTGCCTTTGCTTGGTTTATGATGCGCAGTATATACGTGTCGCCATAGGTGTGGTTCAGGTCCTCGTAGTGTATGCGCCCAATGAGTGAGATGGCAAGGCTTGCAATTACTTGCTGATAGCCTTTCTTCTCGTCGAGCGCGATATCAAGAATCTCGTGATATGTATTTATTATCTTCTCATCCACTCCAACCTTGAACACGCAATTCTTGAAGGTGAAGAAACCTGTCCTGATCTTGTCGTCCATAAAACTGCCGTTGAACCCAATCCAGTGGTCGTCCCAGCCGGTGGCGGGGTCGGGAGCGAATGTGTGCCATTCGCCGGGGAAGAGCATAAACATCATCCCGGCCTCAATCCTGGTTCTTGAGCAAGAGGTGCTCTCGAAATAGCCGCTGCCGCGAGTGATGTAATAGAGCTGGTATTCGTTGAGTACCCTGCGCCCGTTCTCCTGGAATCCATAGCCGGCAGGGGGTGTTGAGAGGGGGTAGCTTTCGCCGGGATGCACGTGCTGGTATCCGGTAGTAGTTACGGCAAGTCCCCATGACTTGTCGCGCGGCGTTGTCTGCATGTATTTGTAACGCTCCACTTTCTCTCTGCTGTCAGTGCTTTCTGTCATACTGTTCCTGTTGGTTCTTAGAACCTCTCTATTGCAAAGAAAACAATAAGTTTTGAAAATGCACTGCTTTTTATAATAAAATAAGGAGATGGTGCTGCATTTTTACTGTACCGCTTCAACATCGCTCAAACAAAAATCCTGCCCGGGTGTTTAAAATGCTGTATTCATTTAAAATGTGACAATTATGAAAAGGATTTTCAAATTTACTTTGCTGCCGGCATTGAGCCTGTTGATTGCAGTGCCTGCAGGTGCGCAGCGTTGGATTGAACTTGATGACGATGCTACGCCGGTTATTTGCATCAGTGAAACGGTCAATGAGGCGCCGGACGTTGTCGAGATTTTCCAGACAACGCAAAGCACGTACCACAACGACCCGCGTGCTCCACGATTTGTCCTTGTTGACCAAAAAGGAAAATGGGGCCTGGGAATTGGCGGTTATCTGCAGACCAAAATTGAGTACGATTTTGACCGTGCTGTCGATAATGTTGATTTCTTGCCCTCGGCCATTCAGCGTGGAGGAGCACCATCGAGCCAGTTCCGAATGGATATGACAAATTCTGTGATATTTCTTAAACTTGTGGGTACTAGCCGCCTGTTGGGTGATTTCGAGGTCTTTACATCGGCCAACTGGAGAGGTAGCGGGCTGGGCTTGCAGTTGCAGAACGCATATATGAGCACCAAGTATCTCAAGATTGGTTATTCTATCGGTTCGTTCATGGATATTGATGCAATCCCTGTTACCATTGACTATGGCGGCCCTTGCGGTATGACGTTTTATCGTGCAACCCAGGTTATGCTGCGCTACGGGTTCGACTTTGGCCTTTCAATGGGTATAAGCCTTGAGGCTCCCAATGTCAACGCGACCCAGAATGAGACATTCTCCATTGGTGCGCAGCGTGTTCCCAATATCCCGGTCTATATACAGTACAACATGTTCAATAACCCTCAGAACCATATACGTCTGGGCGCAGTGATGCGTGATATATCGTATGTGAACAAGGTTACCAATAAGGATAATGACAAGGTGGGCTGGGGTGCCCAGGCTAGTATGATTGCTACAATGGGCGGCCTGCAGATTCGTGGCCAGTACACTATTGGTGAGGGCATAGGCTCGCTTGTGAACAATATCTCGAATGTGGGCGTGGATGTGGTGCCCGACCCGACAACTCCCGGTGAGGCCATGATGCTTACAAGCCAATGCTGGTATGCAGGTGTGCAGTACAACTTCAGCAAGCGTTTCTTTGCTTCGGCAACATATAGCCAGACAGTGCTCAGCTCGCGTAACGGATTTGCTGCCGCCAACCCGGGCTCATACCAGAAAGGCCAATATGCAGCTGCCAATTTCTTCTATAATGTGACCGACAACATGCAGCTTGGTATTGAGTACTTGCATGGCTGGCGTTTTGACTTTAGCGGAAAGATGTACAATGCCAACAGAATAAACCTCTCTGCAAGGTACGATTTCTAATGGAGTCTCATGCGTTGAGGCTTGCCGCTCCGGCCCTTTGGGGTCGGGGCTTTTTATATGTCCGTCCCATTTGTGAGGCGTTGTGTGCTGGTTTTTGCTGTGCTGTATTGATGTTTTTTCTATATAATATTTTGTTTTATGAAAATTATGGATATTTTTGTAACGGGATTCATTGTATTTTGGTGTAGTCCGCTGATATTGTGAAAAACATTATTCAATAATATATGGATTTTTTTAACAACATTATCTCCTACGTATCGGGGCTCGGTTCGGTTGAACTCTCCTATATGTTTGTGATTGCCTTTATGTTTGTCCTTGCAATCATTGACCTGACGGTTGGTGTGAGCAACGACGCGGTGAACTTCCTTAGTTCGGCAGTAGGTTCAAGGGCTGCAAAAATAAAGCATGTGCTCATAGTCGCTGCTGTCGGTGTTTTTGTCGGTGCTGCGTTCAGCAGTGGTATGATGGATGTGGCGCGTCATGGCATTTTTGACCCGGGCTTCTTTACCTTCAAGAATGTAATGTGCATTTACCTTGCAGTGGTTATCAGCGACGTGTTCCTGCTAGACCTCTTCAACTCGCTTGGATTGCCTACGTCAACCACTGTGTCAATGGTGTTTGAGTTGCTTGGTGCCTCGTTCATCACAGCATTGCTCTCATCGTCGGGCGAAGGCCTGGGTATGCTGAATACTGACAGGGCAATGACAATTATCATCTCGATATTCCTTTCCGTTGCCATAGCGTTTGTCTTTGGTCTCATTGTGCAATGGATTTCACGTGTAATATTTACATTCCACTACCGCAAGAATCTTAGTGCCAAGATTGGTCTTTTCGGCGGTTTTGCCTCTACTGCAATCATCTACTTTATGATTGTCAAGGGCCTGAAAGGCAGTTCTCTCAAGGCGATGTTGCCGGCCAATGTGCAGGAGTTTGTCTTTGAGGATACCGGAATGTTCATTCTCTGCGCCTTTGTTGTGCTCACCTGTCTGATGCAGTTGCTGCACTTCTGCAAGGTGAATGTCCTGAAGGTTGTGGTGCTCATGGGTACATTCTCGCTTGCTATGGCATTTGCCGGCAATGACCTTGTGAACTTCATAGGTGTTACACTCGCCGGCTTTGAGTCTTTCCTGACATTCGTTGATAATGGCGGTGATGTCTCAATGACAATGGGCTCTCTGAACCTTCCCGCCAAGACAAATATACTATTCCTCATTGGTGCAGGTGCGGTTATGGTGTATGCTCTCTTTACAAGCAAGAAGGCACGTAAGGTGTTGCAGACATCTATTGACCTTTCAAGTCAGCAGAACGAGGAGGGTGAACTGTTTGGAACATCGTCTGTGGCACGCAATCTTGTACGTGCGGTAACCAAGATGGTTGATGCAGTGCTGCGCAATACCCCCGAAAGTGTAAAAAAATGGGTTGGCAAGCGTTTTGCCCCGCTCGAGGAGCGTGAGGATGTGGCGTTTGACCTTGTACGCGCATCGGTTAACCTGGTGCTTGCCGGCCTGCTCATAGCAATGGGTACTTCATTCAAATTGCCTCTTTCTACTACATATGTAACATTCATGGTTGGAATGGGTTCTTCACTGGCCGACCGCGCATGGGGGCGTGAGAGCGCTGTCTATCGCGTGACAGGCGTTGTATCGGTTATTGGCGGATGGTTCATTACTGCCGGTGCAGCCTTCATCATTGCAGCACTTGTTGCTACAGTAATGAATTATGGTGGTATCTATGCAATGTATGTGATGATTGCAGTTGTCATATATCTGCTCATACGCAGCCACATCAACTATAACAAGAAAAAGTCGGCAGAGAAGGTTGACGAGAAGATGAATATTATCCTCAAGTCCGACAATCAGGATGAGGTGTGGCATAATCTCAAGGGACATGCTGCTGAGACCCTTACACATACACTTGAGTTCTCGGCCGAGGCATACAAGAAAATGTTTGACTCCTTCTCAAAGGATGCGTTGCGTCCGTTGAAGAGCACACTTATAAAGATTGTTGAGGAAAAGGCCCTGATGAAGAAACAGCGCCGTTCCGAGACTCGTGGTCTGCAGCGCATTGACCAGCAGGTGGCATTTGAGCGCAGTACATGGTATCACTTGTGTACAAACAGTTGCCAGCAGATGCTGAATACGCTCACACGTATTGGCGAACCAATGAGAGAGCACGCCGACCATAGTTTCAATCCGCTGTCACAGAGTTATGTCGATGAGTTCTCGCCGTATTGCCGTGACGTGTACTATGTACTGAAGGATATCAATGAGATAATTGCAACCGGTGACTACAGCACTGCCGAGGAGGTTTCTACAAGAGCCAAGAATCTCAAGCATAAACTTGCCAACCTGCGCAAGGAGCAGACATTGCGCCTGCACCAGAGTGGTGGCAGTTTGCGAATGGACTTTGTCTATCTGAACCTCATACAGGAGAGCCACGAGTTGCTCAGTGAGGTGCGTAACCTCTTGCGTGGTAGCAACAAGTTCTTTGCATTGCAGGTTACATCGACCGAGGAGCCGAGACTCTAAAGACATGTTTGAATTATTTATATTGCCGGCAAGGGTTAAAATTTTAAAAAATAGCCTTTGCCGGCATTATTTTTATTACTTTAGCGAAAAAGAATGATTAGGATATGAAATTCATAGGACCTCATGTTTCGGCAAGCGGTGGCGTTGAGAATGCTCCGCTCAATGCAACGGCTGTGGGCGCAAATGCGTTTGCGCTCTTTACAAAGAACCAACGTCAGTGGGTGGCTGCGCCGCTTACGGCAAAGAGTATAGAACTTTTCAAGGAGAACTGCCGGAAGGGAGGGTTTGCTCCGCAGCATATATTGCCACACGACAGTTATCTCATCAATCTTGGCAATCCCGATGAGGAGGCTTTGCAAAAATCGCGTGCGGCGTTCCTTGACGAGATGCAGCGCTGCGAGCAGCTTGGGCTCACAATGCTCAATTTTCACCCCGGCAGCCATTTGAACAAGATTTCTGTCGAGCAGTGCCTTGATGAGATTGCTGCAAACATAAACCTTGCACTCTCAAAGACAAAGGGCGTTACAGCGGTCATTGAGAACACTGCAGGGCAGGGCAGCAACGTGGGCAATAAACTGGAGGAGATACGCTACATCATTGACCGCGTCAATGACAAGAGCCGCGTTGGTGTGTGCATAGATACCTGTCACTTCTACTCGGCAGGCTATGACATCGTAGGCGATTATGACGGGGCGTTCGGCGAACTGGAGCGCGTGATAGGCCTGGAGTATTTGAAGGGTATTCACCTCAATGATACAAAGAAACCTCTTGGCTCACGTGTCGACAGGCACGATAGCGTAGGCATAGGCCTGCTTGGCATTGACTTCTTCAAGCGCTTTATGAAAGACCCTCGCTTTGACAATATCCCCATTATCCTTGAAACGCCCGATGAGGCTCGTTGGGCCGAGGAGATAGAACTGCTGCGTTCGTTTGAATAAGACTTTTGATAATACAATTTGCCCCGCTGACATCACAATGTCTGCGGGGCAAATTTATGCAGTTTGGCTTGCTCTTCTATTTTACATATCATCAATAAGAAGAAAGATGGTTTTAGGCTCTAAGCCTTTCTTGCAGGTATTGCAGCGGAATGGCAGGTCGCCGTATGTTATTGCATCAAGTGTATTTGCCAGTTCTACCGGTACGTATACCATTGAGTAACCGCCCGGCTCCTCCTCGTAGTAGAGGCCTATGTTGCCGTCGGGCAATATACACATTGATGAGTAGGCCGACTCGCGGTCGGTTATCTGAATCTTCTTCCAACCATTTGAGAGTTCGGTAGGGGTGTATGTTGCCGGGTCGTCTGCGAGTGTCTTGTAGAAGATTGATACGCCACTGCGGTTGTTGCCTGTTGGTACAGATTGGAACAGTACGTTGCCAATGCGCAAAGGCTCGCCGTTGGTGTCATTGCTGCCGAATTTGAGGTTGCCCACCTGGTCGGTTGCCACGGCACCGTCCCAGTAACCCTCGGCTCTCTCAAAGTTGGTATAGTGGAACACGTTGAAGTAGCGGCCATAACCCTTGCGGCTGCTCAGGAGCACGCTGCCATCGGGCAGTTCCTCGCACTTTGGCTCGTTGCCGTAGGGGGCCGGGCTGTCGTTGAAATCGTTGCCAAGTTCGCCAAGCAGGTTCCATGTCTTTCCAAAGTCGTCGGAGTAGAGCGCGTAGTTGTGGTGGCGGTAGCTGCCTGTCTCAACAGCCCACACGGCGCAGTATATGCGGTAGTAGTCGCCTACCTTTATCATGCTGCTCTGTGCCATGCGGCCTGCGCCAATGAACATTGAACCTACATGCGCCTTGCCGTCTTTGTCCTTGAAAAGCGGGTAGATGTCGTATGTCACCTCCTCGGGCTTTGTCGCCTCCCATTCGCCGGTTGCTTCATTATATATAATGCGCAGGCGTGCCATGCGGTTGGGATTCTCGGGGTTCTCTTCTGTTCCTGCACCGTAGTTGCCGTGCCAGCATACGCGGTTGCCGCACACGCTCATCACGAGTATCTCGTTGCGCTCGCGGTCGGCAACAATCGCAGGGTCGCCGAATCCTGTCAGCCATGTCTCTGCGGCCTCCTTGCCAAGACCGTCGGCAATCTTTACAGGCGCGGTCCATGATGTGCCGTCCCACTCTTTGCCGGCTTTTGTGCTGTGGCGCATTACGAGGTCTACCTCGCCAAAACCGATGTCGTTGCCGCAGGGGCGGTAGTCGTTGATTGCGAATACATATCCGTTGGCAGTTGTAGTGATGGCTGGTATGCGGTAGGGCACTCCCTTCTCATCGGGCGAGTAGTAGAGATATTGGTAACGGTTCTCCTTGTCGGCTGTGATGTTTATTGCAACCTGCAGGCCTTTCTCGGGCAGTGGTTGCTCGGCAATCTCTTCAACGCCGTTCACGTCCATTTTCCAGCCATGATATGCTTTCTTGCACGATATGCCTACCTTTGCATCCATTGGCAGGTAGCATACTGTGCTTTGGGGGATGTTGTTGCGGTCTACTACTATGGCGCCTTGTTGCCCGTCAATGGAGATGGCAATCTCGCCAATCTTGTAGTTGGTCTCAAGCGCGCCGTTAAAATCTGTGTTGTATTCAATCTTGAGTGTGCTGCTCATATCAAGCACCTTGAAGTTCCAGTGCCCGCCCTTGTCGCTACTTGAATAGAGTTTGATGTCCCTGCCCGCGCCGCCGAACATATTGAAACTCTGTTCCGTAGCACCCTTTGGCGAAATGGCATAACTGCCATCCTCCTGTGCGGCAATGGTGAGCAGTGTGGCCTCTTTTTCGCTTGCCATTATTGCTGCTGCGCCACTTTCGTTGTTCTCCAGTTTCAGGGCGTACTTCTTGCCCATTGCATGGTTGTACATCCTGAACCCGTCGGCATCGCCAACGAGGTACCATATCTCCTCGGCTGTATATGCCGCTGTGCCGCTTTTCACATCTTCGCACGCATTGCCAGCCTTTATGGCAAACGCCTTGTCGCGGTTGTTGGAGATGTGAACGGGTGTGCCGCTCTTGAATGTCTGTGAGAAAATCTCCTGTGCATTGGCTGTTGATATGCCTGCGATAAAAAGCAGTGCATAGAATAAAACTTTCTTCATATGTTGGTTGCGTTTGTTTATACTTGCTTCTATCTGCAAAATAAATAAAAAAATGGAACAAAACCAACTTGCCTTGCTGCCAATGGAATGAAAAAGGTGGTTAATGTGTTTTTTGTCTTGCTTGCTTTGCATTTCCACGCTCTTTGTACTATCTTCGCGATATAAATTCAAAACAGCGTCTAATTATGGCACAGATAGTTTCACCATCGTTGTTGTCGGCGAATTTCGGCAACTTGCAAGAGGATTTGAAAATGATTAACAGCAGCGCTTGCGAGTGGCTGCACATAGATATTATGGACGGAGTTTTCGTTCCAAACCTCTCTTTTGGTCCTCCTGTACTCAAGTATGTTGCCGAACTGTGCGAAAAGCCGCTCGATGTACACTTGATGGTGGTTGAGCCTATGAACTATCTGCCTGCGGTAAAGGACTTGGGCGCAAAAATCATGAACATCCACTACGAGGCCTGCACTCACCTTCACCGTGCCGTTACACAGATAAAGGATGCCGGTATGATGGCCGGTGTTACCCTTAACCCTTCAACACCTGTGCACTTGCTCAAGGATATCATTCACGAACTGGACCTTGTACTGCTCATGAGTGTCAATCCGGGCTTTGGTGGCCAGAAATTCATACCTCATACAGTTAACAAGGTTCGCGAACTGCGTGAACTTGTTGATTCTACAGGTTCAAAGGCTCTTATTGAGGTTGATGGCGGCGTGAATGTCGAGACCGGCAAACTGCTTGCTGCTGCAGGCTCCGATGCTCTTGTAGCCGGCAATGCCGTCTTCAAGGATGCCGACCCCCATGCGGTTATATCGGCCTTGCGTGCACTTTAAACAAATCCCTTAAATACTGTGCCCGGAAATCAACTGTTCGGTGGTAATCCCATGCTTAAATTGGCAATACCAATGATGATTGGTATTGCTGTAGGGCGTCTCTGCGGGTTTACTGCAGCCGAACTGTTGCCGTTGTTGGTTGTCTCGTTGCTTGTTTTGCTGTCCGGGTTCTCATCTAAAGTCCCCAAATGGCTTTTTGGCGTTGCCGCTGTTGTTCTTATGTTTGCTGTCGGTGCTTTTGTGGAGCATAAGCAGCGTGAGGTAATGGCGCCGCAGTGGAACGGGGATGCTCGTTTGTACGAGGCGCAGTTGCTTGAGGTGCCGCTGCGTAAGGGGACATCTACAAAGGTACTTGCCAATGTGGTGGATGTCGATACATCCGGCGCTGCGAATGGTCGCCGGGAGGGGCGGGTCTATCTCTATTTCCCGCGTTCTGTTGAATCGGATGCTCTTGGAGTGGGGGATATGCTTCGTTTCAAGGCTGGGATTCTGCCGCCTTGCAATGCCGGCAATCCGGCTGAATTTGACATAGAGAACTACCATTATATCAAAGGAATTACCGGCTCGGCCTATCTATGGGGCGATACATGGGAGTCTCTTGGCAGTGGTGAGATGAACGCAGCCATGTATGCATTGGCTATGCGTGAAAAGGTTATAGACAGATACCGGCGACTTGGTTTTGAGGATGATGGCCTGTCGCTGCTATCGGCATTGACAGTGGGCGAGAAACGTGATTTCTCGCAAGAACTGAAAGAGAGTTATGCTGCTGCCGGAGCAAGTCATATCCTGGCATTGTCGGGCCTGCATCTTGGTATCATATATCTGCTTGCCACGTTCCTGCTGCCCTATCGTGGACGAAGGCGTTGGGTGATGGTGCTGCGCGAAACAGTAGTTGTTGCTGTGCTTTGGGCTTTCGCTTTCATTGCCGGTCTTCCCGCATCAGTCGTGCGCTCGGCAATATTGTTTACACTGATGTCGGTAGGGCGTTGCTTGCGTCAGGACTCCTCTCCGTTGAGTTCGCTGGCCTTTGCGGCTATCCTGATGCTGATTCTTGAGCCTCATTCGCTCTTTGATGTGGGGTTTCAGTTCTCCTTCTCGGCGGTATTCGCAATAGTGTTGCTTGCGCCTCATCTGCAGCGTTTCTTCAAGGTCGATGAACATGGTGTGGCCTATCGTTACATTGTGAATCTGCTGATTCTTTCGTTTGTGGCACAGTTGGGCACTCTGCCTTTTATGTGGTATCACTTTGGCGTTTTTCCGCTCTATTCGTTGCTGACGGGAATTTTTGTCGTTCCGCTGGCCTTTGTCATAATTGTATTGACATTGCTGCTGCTTGCAACGTCGTTCTTTGGTCCTGCAAGATGGCTGTTTGTAAATTTGCTAAGTATTGTAGCATCTGCAATGAACGGTGGTGTCTCCCTTGTCGCTTCGTTGCCCGGAGCCTCTGTTTCATTGCCGCCTATCGGTGTTCTTGGCGCAATGGTTGTGGCATTGCTTGTTGTCTGGGCCTCGTATGCTCTTATACACCGCAAGTGGCGCATGGCTGTGCTTGCAGCAGGCTGCTCGCTTGTGCTGTGTGGTGCGGGCGCTGTAATTGGGCATGGTATCGGGATGCCCGCAGGCGTCATTGTCTATAACAATAACAAGAATCCTTTGCTGCATATTGTTGCTGGTGATGGCGAGGATTGGCTGCTCTCAACCGTGCCGCAACTCGATGCCGAATATGAGTATGTCTCATCGCCATTTGTCAAGCGTGAAGGCCTTGCCGACCCTCATTGGGTAGATGATGACTATACTTGCGACGACTTCTCTTTCAAAGGTGGAACGGTAAGGTATGGCGGGCTCAAGATAAAACTGCTTGCCGACGATTTGTGGCGCAGCAATATCTTGGCCGAGCCGGTGGATGTTCTGGTGCTGTGCCGGGGTTTTCTTGGTCCCATCAAGGAACTTACCGAGGCCTATCCCTCGGGCTGTATCCTTGTCGATGCCTCGCTCTACAGGCATAGCCGCGACAGGATTCTGCGTGAGTGTGCGCAACTGGGGCTTGATGTTGTTGACATATCAAGGACCGGTGCTGTGTCAATTGTTCCGCATGGCGATAATTTTGAAATAATTCCTTTGCGGGGAAAATAATAACGCCGAAATTTGTGTTTTTTCCGTCCGATGTAATATCTTCGTGCTTGTTAAAATATAATTTATATGGTTGAGAATCTGATATCGCAATATAATATTGATGCCGTGAGGCAGGTTGTTGAAAAGGGAAGTAGGTTTGTTGTGCTTGCCCACAAGAACCCCGATGGTGATGCCGTAGGTTCTACAATGGCGCTCTGTCGCTATCTGCGCAGCATTGGCAAGGAGGCTGTGGTTGTCCTGCCAAATGCTTTCCCGCAATTCCTGGCATGGCTGCCGGGAGCAGATGGTGTCCTGCTCTATGAGACGGGCAAGGAGCAGTGCGACAGTGCGATTGCAGCAGCAGACGCACTCTTCTGTCTGGATTTTAATCTCCTTTCACGTACAGGCGATGTCTGCGCGGCGCTTGAAAAGTCGTCAGCAACAAAGGTGCTGATAGATCATCACCCACAGCCGTCGGGCGAGTTTGCAATACTTGTCTCGCACCCCGAGGCCTGCTCAACCTGCGAACTAGTGTTCAGGGTAATAGCTGCGCTGGGCGGTGTGGAGGCTATTGATTATGATATGGCGCAGTGCATATATACGGGAATGATGACCGATACCGGCGCCTTTGCCTATGCCTCGGCCCGCAAGGATGTCTATCTTATTATTGCCGAACTGCTTGACAAGGGAATTGACAAGGACTGGATATACCGCAAGGTGTTCTATAATTTCTCTGTTACAAAGATGCGTCTTTGGGGATATGCAATGTATGACAAACTCAAGGTCTACAATAAGTACAATGCGGCGCTTATAACACTCTCGCACAGTGAACTGATGCGCTTTTATGCCTCGAAGGGGGATACAGAGGGGCTTGTGAACCAGCCTTTGCAGGTCAAGGGGCTGCGCTTCTCCTGCTTCCTGCGCGAGGAGCAGCCCGGCAAGATAAATGTGTCGTTGCGCAGTGTCGACGATTTTCCCTGCAATGCCGTTGCGGCAGAGTTCTTCAACGGTGGAGGCCACAAGAATGCCTCGGGAGGCGAACTGTACGGTACAATGGAGATGGCGGTAGAGCGTTTCAGGCAGGCATTGCAGAAATACAAGGTCGAATTGACAGAGTAGTGTGCAAAAATATCTCCTTTTATGATTATTTCATGATAATGTGTACCTTTTTTTGCTATAGTTTTTGTATCTTCGCAAAAAGTTGTATTTTTGAAAATCCAACAAAGTTGGTAAATATTGGAAATCAGTATGTTGAAAAATAAATTTGGCTATTTGTTGATTCTTTCTCTCTTTGCATTTCTCTTTGCTTCGTGCGATGACACGGTGACGTATTCCGAGATGAAGGAGAAAGAGCGTGAGGCTGTTAGCGCTTATATCAAGGAGCAAAAGATAAATGTGATTTCATACGAAAAGTTTGTTGCCAACGATTCGACCACCGATGTGAGCAATAACGAGTATGTACTGGTGGATGATGTCTACATGCAGATTGTGAACAATCCCAAGCACAAGGATGCTACGGCATACCCAATTGCCGAAGGCAGTAATGTGGACCTGCTCATCCGTTTCTATGAGTATAATATACAGGACGATGATACGATAACTGCCAACCAGTATGCGGCAGATGCCGATGAGATGCGTGTTACCAACAATAGTGGTTCATACACTGCAACGTTTACCTCGGGTGTTATGGCAACGGTGTATGGCAGTTCAGTGCCTACGGGCTGGCTGGTTCCGCTGCGTTTCCTCACATTTACCCGCAAGCAGAGCAATCTTGCCAAAGTGAATATAATTGTACCGCACACAAAGGGAACGTCAAACGCTGCGTCATATGTATATCCTTGCCGTTACCAGATATCATTCCAGCCCAGTGTTTCGGTGATGAATCCAGAATAACTTCTAATTAACTATAAATGACACTAATTAAATCTATTTCGGGTATCAGAGGTACAATCGGTGGTAGAGCCGATGAAGGTTTGACTCCTCTGGATGTTGTGAAATTGACTTCGGCGTATGCAGCGCTGATACGTAAGACAACTACAAAAACTAGCAACAAGATTGTTGTGGGCCGAGATGCTCGTCTCTCGGGCGAGATGGTTAACAAGATTGTTTGCGGTACTCTTATGGGCATGGGCTTTGATGTTGTTGACATTGGCCTGGCTTCTACTCCTACAACAGAGGTTGCCGTGACAATGGAGGACGCTTGTGGCGGTATCATCCTTACTGCAAGTCATAACCCACGCCAGTGGAACGCACTTAAGCTTCTCAATGAGAAGGGTGAGTTCCTGAATGCAGCTGAGGGCCAGGAGGTTCTGCGCATTGCTGCTGCCGAGGAGTTCGACTATGCCGATGTTGAGACTCTTGGCAAGTATCGTCTTGATGAGTCATATGATGACAAGCACATTGAGGCAGTGCTTGCTTTGCCTCTTGTCGATGTAGAGGCTATCAAGGCTGCAGGCTTCAAGGTTGCTATTGATTGTGTAAACTCTGTTGGTGGTGTTATCCTTCCAAAACTTTTCGAGAAGTTGGGTATTACAAAGGTGGACAAACTCTACTGCGAGCCTACAGGTGACTTCCAGCATAACCCAGAGCCCCTTGCAAAGAATTTGGGCGATATCATGGGTCTGATGGCAAAGGGTGGTAATGATGTTGCTTTTGTTGTTGACCCGGACGTTGACCGTTTGGCTATCATCTGCGAGAACGGTGAGATGTACGGCGAGGAGTATACACTCGTTACCGTTGCTGACTATGTCCTCAAGCACACTCCCGGCAATACCGTTTCTAATCTCAGTTCAACACGCGCGCTCCGCGACGTTACAAACGCTCATGGCTGCACTTACACTGCTTCTGCTGTTGGTGAGGTGAATGTCGTTACCAAGATGCGCGAGACAAACGCTATCATCGGTGGCGAGGGTAACGGTGGCGTTATCTATCCTGCTTGCCACGCAGGTCGTGACGCATTGGTAGGTATCTGCTTGTTCTTGAGCCACCTTGCTCACGAGAAGAAGACCGTAAGTGAATTACGCGCTACATACCCTGCATATTTCATGGGTAAGAACCGTATCGATTTGAAGCCAGGTTGTGATGTTGATGCTATCCTTGAGAAGATTAAGGCAACATACGCAGGCAAGGCCGAAATCAATACTGTTGATGGTGTGAAACTCGACTTCCCCGAGACATGGGTACACTTGCGTAAGAGCAACACCGAGCCAATCATCCGCATCTATTCAGAGGGTCCTACACAGGAGGCTGCCGATGCAATTGGTGAGGAGATTCTTGCACTTGCAAACAGTTTGATGTAATCCATATTGGTATATAGAGAAAAAGACAGAGGCACACCTCTGTCTTTTTCTTATTTATATATAGATGAACTCCCTTATCACCGCATCGCTGATGAAGATGCCTTTTGTGGTAAGCGATAGGTGTCCGTCTTCTTCTTTGAGGTTGCCCAATGCAATCTCTTTCTCGGCTACCCGTAGCATATAACTGTTCAGCCTTGTGCTGAACTTCTCCTTCATCCACGCAAGCGGAATGCCTTTGACTGTGCGCAGGCGGGTGAGGATAGTGTCGTTGTAGCGTTCTTCCTCACTCAGTTCTTCAATCTCAAAATTGGGAACTCCGCTCTCAATCCCTTTGATGTATTCCTTGATGTCGGCAACGTTCCATTGGCGCGATGTTCCGTTGTAGGAATGGGCTGCTGCTCCGCAACCTATGTATGGGGTGTCGTTCCAGTAACTGCTGTTGTGACGGCTCTCGTATCCCGGCAGCGCAAAATTTGATATCTCGTAATGCTTGTATCCGGCCTGCTTCAGTTTGGATATGAGCATTTGGAACTGCTCAATGTTCTCTTCCTCGCTGAGTTCGGCAAAATCGCCGCGCTCAAGGGCGCGGTGCATGGGTGTTCCCTCTTCGTATGTCAGGTTGTAGGCCGACAGGTGGTTGGGCCTCAGTGCTATGGCGCTCTCAAGGTCGTGCTCCCACTCGGCAATGGTTGAGCCGGGGAGGGCAAAGATGAGGTCAATGCTTATGTTCTTGTATCCTGCCTCGCGTGCGTTATGCACTGCCTGGCGTGCCCTGTCGGCATTGTGGCGGCGGCCAAGTCGTTTTAGTTGGGTGTCGCTGAAACTCTGTACTCCCATGCTTATGCGGTTGAAGGGCAGTTTCTTTAGTTGCGCAAGGAAATCGGGTGTGAGGTCATCGGGGTTGCACTCTATTGTCACCTCGGGAGTGGCCGACACCGGGTAGGTGGCATATATGGTGTCGCATATCCTTTGCAACTGCTCAACGGATAGCGTGGAGGGTGTTCCGCCGCCAAGATATATTGTTTCAATTGCGGCGTCTAATGCATAGTCCTTGCGCATAATGAGTTCCTTGCATAGCGCATTGACATACTTTTCCCTTATATTATATAAGGTGGTAGAGTAGAATGCGCAGTAACTGCATCGTTGCTTGCAAAAGGGTATATGTATGTATATGCCTGCCATCTGTTGCTTAATGTTAAAAATAGAGTGCGAAGTTACTTTTTTTCTCTCTTTTTTAAAAAACATTCCCATTCTATTTGCTTTTGTTTCGAAAAATTCCTACATTGCCAACACATTTAAAAAAACTAACTAACTAACCTTTTGGGATGGAGTTAAGGGCGCAAGGTGAATAAAAACTATTCTGAATGATGAAGATTATTTGTTTTAACCCCATTCTCATTCCATAAACTAAAAAAACAAAATAATATGAAAACTTATCAGACTAACGAAATCAAGAACATTGCAATCGTAGGATGTTCCGGCTCTGGAAAAACCACTCTCACAGAGGCTATGCTCTATGAGGGTGGAATCATTAAACGTAGAGGTACCGTTGAGGCAAAGAACACCGTTAGTGACTACTTCCCTGTTGAGCAGGAGTATGGCTATTCGGTGTTTTCAACTGTATTCCAGATTGAGCAGGCGGGCAAGAAACTGAATCTTATCGATTGCCCGGGTTCGGACGACTTTGCAGGCAGTATGGTCAGCGCCATGACTGTTGCCGATTTGGCAATGATGGTCATCAACGGTCAGTATGGTGTCGAGGTGGGTACACAGAACTGCTACCGCTATGTGAAGAAGATGAAGAAGCCAATGATGTTCGTGGTTAACCAGGTCGACAACGAAAAGTGTGACTATGATACCATCATTGAGCAGTTGCAGTCTATCTATGGCTCAAAGGTTGTTCCTGTGCAGTATCCTTTGAACGCAGGTCCCGGTTTCAGCACTATCATTGACGTTCTGTTGATGAAGAAACTCACATACACAGGTGAGGGTCAGCCGCCACTTGTTGAGGATATCCCTGCAGGCGAACTCGAGAAGGCAAAGGCTCTTCACATGGAACTCGTTGAGAAGGCTGCCGAGAACGAGGAGGGCCTGATGGACAAGTTCTTTGAGTCAGAGGAATTGACTACCGACGAAATCCGCAAGGGAGCGCGTCTTGGTCTTGAGACCGATAGCGTTTATCCGGTACTCTGCTGTTCGGCTTCAACAGATGTTGCCGTTAGCCGTTTGCTTGAGTTCCTTGCAAATGTGGCTCCTGAGATTACAGATATGCCACAGCCTGTTGACGCCGATGGCGAGACAGTTCCTTACAACAGCGAGGCTCCAACATCTGTGTTCTTCTACAAGACATCGGTTGAGCCACATATCGGTGAGGTTAACTACTTCAAGGTGATGAGCGGTACACTCAAGGCCGGTGATGACCTTGTGAATGCCGATCGTGGTTCAAAGGAGCGCATTGCCCAGTTGTTCTGCAGTGCCGGTGCAAACCGTGTGGCTGTTGACGAACTCAAGGCCGGCGACTTGGGATGTACTGTAAAGTTGAAGGATATTAAGATTGGCAATACTCTCAATGCAAAGGATTGTACACACAAGTTTGCTCTAGTGAAGTATCCTGCATCAAAATATTCACGTGCCATCAAGCCTGTGAACGAGTCTGAGATTGAGAAGATGATGCAGATTCTCAACCGCATGCACGAGGAGGATCCTACATGGCGCATTGAGCAGTCTAAGGAACTGCGCCAGACAATTGTTCATGGTCAGGGTGAGTTC
The DNA here is from genome assembly GCA_045613945.1 of Bacteroidaceae bacterium. Taxonomy (GTDB): domain Bacteria; phylum Bacteroidota; class Bacteroidia; order Bacteroidales; family Bacteroidaceae; genus HGM04593. Next base: position 8,832 of record JAZLBZ010000077.1, on the reverse strand, counting down.
ACTTGCGCACTTTGAAATGGCGTCTTGAGCACGTTGAGAAGGTTCAGGTCAAGTACGAGGAGACAAAGATTCCATATCGTGAGACAATTACAAAGGCGGCGCGTGCCGACTATCGTCACAAGAAACAGTCGGGTGGTGCCGGCCAGTTCGGTGAGGTTCACATGATTGTTGAGCCATACGAGGATGGCAAGCCATTGCAGGAGGTTTACCGTTTCGGTGGTCAGGAGTTCAAGATTAACGCCAAGGCTACTGAGGAGGTTGCACTCGATTGGGGCGGCAAACTCGTGTTCGTGAACAGCATTGTCGGTGGTAGCATTGATGCTCGTTTTATGCCGGCAATCCTCAAGGGCGTTATGGAGCGCATGGAGCGCGGTCCGCTCACCGGCTCTTATGCTCGAGATGTACGCGTGATTGTATACGATGGCAAGATGCATCCGGTTGACTCTAATGAACTCTCATTTATGCTCGCAGGTCGCAATGCCTTTAGCGCAGCATTCCGCGAGGCTGGTCCAAAGGTTCTTGAGCCGGTTTACGATGTAGAGGTATTCGTTCCATCGGACAAGATGGGTGACGTTATGAGCGACATTCAGGGCCGTCGTGGTATGATTATGGGTATGGAGAGCGAGAATGGTTATGAGAAACTCTCTGCTAAGGTTCCTTTGAAGGAGATGGCTTCTTACTCTACAACATTGAGTTCTCTCACCGGTGGACGCGCATCGTTCATCATGTCGCCTTCGACATACGAACTTGTTCCCGGTGATGTACAGAACAAACTTGTTGAGGAGTTGGCTGTCAAGGACGAGGAGTAACCTTGCCGGTTTGATAGTTGAGGAGAAGGATGGGATGGCCCATCCTTCTCCTGTTGTTTTGTTAAAAAACTCCTGTTTTTAGCATTTTGTATTTATTGGTGATGATATTAGTTGTTAAAAAAATAAATAAGAGCATTGAAAATGTTAATTAATAAAAAATGAGTTTATTTAGTTGTGACTTGTTTTGGGTAAGTTAAAATGAGTGGATTATATTTGTGATATGAAAAAGATGACTATCAGTGCAGTTGCCATTGTAATGGGTGTTTGTTTTGTAGCCTTGCTCTATTTGCAGGTTACATATATTGAAACGCTTGTTACCATACGCCAGAATCATTTCTATGAAGGTGCGCACAGAAGCCTTAACCAGGTGGCGCACAAATTGGAGATGGATGAGGTGCGAAAGTATTTGACCGAGGATAACAGTGGCTATATAAAGAGAGGTAGTTTTGTTGGTGGAAATCCTATGGTTGTTCGCAGTTATACCACATCTACCAGCAATGGCGGTGTTGTATCTACAATTACAGTAAACACGGCGGTGCCAAAGAACCATCATCATCTCGACGAGGATTTCTTTATCAAGGATTTGAGCAAGGCGCTCACGGTCGAGGAGGCGCAGAGGCTGCAGCACGATGTGCTCAAGATGAGGGCGAAGTATCAGCGCGATGTCCTTGATGAGGTTATTTTTCACATGCTCGAAAATGCCGGTACCAAGCCTCTGCAAAGCAGGATTGATGATTTTAAGGGACTTGAGGAGTATGTTGCTGCCGAACTGCACGACAATGGGGTAGACATGCCTTTTGGAATAAGGGTACTCGACCACAATGGACGCGATACTGTATACAGCAGTATTGGCGATGATTGCGGCAAGATAATCAGGCAACCGTTGTTTGTGAATGACAATCCTGTGCGTGCGGCGATGCTGGAACTTTGTTTCCCCAAATCGGCATTGAACAAATTTATATATGGTTCGGTTAAATTTATGCTACCGTCACTGCTGTTCACTTTTGTTTTGTTGATAACATTTGTGTTCACTTTGTATATGGCGGTAAGGCATAAGAGGATGACAAAGATGAAGAATGATTTTGTCAATAATATGACCCACGAGTTCAAGACGCCTATCTCGTCAATCTCGCTTGCGGCGCAGATGCTGCAGGATGAGAGCGTGGCAAAGTCGCCCGAGATGTTCCAACGCCTGTCGGGGGTTATATCCAGCGAGACCAAGCGCCTGCGTTTTCAGGTTGACAGGGTGTTGCAGATGTCAATGTTCGACGACAAGAACACAGCGGCCCTTAACATGAAGGAACTTGATGCCAATGAACTCATTTCGGGTATCGTGAACACTTTCGCAGTGAAGGTGAGCCAGGGTGGTGGAGCAATAAAGACTGTGCTTGAGGCAACAGACCCTTATATATGTGCCGACGAGATGCATTTTACCAACGTTGTCTTCAATCTGTTGGATAATGCTGTCAAGTACAGGCGTCAGGAGGTGCCCATTGAACTCGAAATCCGTACGTGGAATGCAAGCGGAAAGTTCATGATGTCTGTCAAGGATAATGGCATTGGAATGAAAAAGGAGCATTTGAAGAAAATATTCGAGAGATTCTATCGCGTGCACACCGGCAATGTCCACAATGTGAAGGGCTTTGGTCTTGGCCTGGCCTATGTCAAGCAGATTGTCAGGGCGCATCGCGGAACAATACATGCCGAGAGTGAGAGCGGTGTGGGAACAACATTTGTAATTGTATTACCTTTAAAATAATTTTATTATGGAAGAGAAACAGAGAATTTTGCTATGCGAGGATGACGAGAATCTGGGTATGCTTTTGCGTGAATATCTCCAGGCAAAAGGGTATTATGCCGAACTGTGCCCCGATGGTGATGCCGGTTATAAGGCTTTTTTGAAAGGTAAGTTCGACCTATGCGTGCTTGATGTGATGATGCCTATTAAGGATGGATTTACTCTGGCGCAGGAGATTCGCTCTGTAGACCCTGAAATCCCTATCATATTCCTTACCGCAAAGTCCTTGAACGAGGATATTCTTGAAGGATTCAAGATTGGTGCCGATGACTATATTACAAAGCCTTTCAGCATGGAGGTGCTTGTGGTGCGCATTGAGACAGTGCTGCGTCGCGTGTGTGGCAAGAAGAACAAGGAGAATGCGCTGTACAAGATTGGACGTTTTCAGTTCGATACACAGAAACAGGTGCTTGCCATTGATGACCAGCAGACAAAACTGACAACAAAGGAGTCGGAACTCCTGAGCCTGCTGTGTGCACATCGCAACGAGATTCTGCAGCGTGACTACGCTCTCAAGACTGTGTGGACCGATGATAACTATTTCAATGCACGCAGCATGGATGTCTATATTACCAAGTTGCGCAAGCACTTGAAGGCCGATCCTAATATTGAGATTATCAATATACACGGCAAAGGATATAAACTCATTGCGCCCGATGCCGAGGCTTGAGCATAGAGTCATGTCTAAAATAAAAAAGCACCCGCATGCGGGTGCTTTTTTATTTTGAGTTGTCAATTGGATAAATCTCCTTATTCCTTAGTGATGTTGTCGTTGATGCCCTTCTTGCCCGCAAACACGTATGTTATAAGGCCGATGATAATCAAGGCAACAGAACCAAAGGTTATGAAGTTGTAGTTGTTCCACGCCAGTGTCATGCTCAATGAGATGAGGATGGCGCCAATGATAATGAGAATGAATCCAATGAGTTGAATTTTTTTTGCCATAGTGCTATGTTGTTTTTTGTTATATTCCTTTTGCAAAGAAACACATAAATATTAAGAGAACGAAATTTTTTAATGAAAAATAAAGGCCATTGCGTGTAAATAGTTTGTAAATGGCCTTGATTTGTGGTTGTTTGGGCAAAAAGATGTCTAATGTCTTTTGTGTTTAAGAAAAATTGTATATCTTTGCACCCGCGTTTAGTAAAAACGATTGTTTAACCAATTTATTAATTAAAAATGAATCAATACGAGACCGTTTTCATTTTGACTCCCGTTTTGTCTGATGCTCAGATGAAGGAAGCGGTAGAGAAATTCAAGGGCATTCTCACTGCTGAAGGTGCTGAGATTGTCAATGAGGAGAACTGGGGACTTAAGAAACTTGCTTACCCCATTGAGAAGAAGACCACTGGCTTCTATGTAATGTTCGAGTTCAACGCAGAGCCTAAGGTTATTTCTAAGTTAGAGTTGCAGTACCGTCGCGACGAGCGCGTTATTCGCTCATTGGTAGTTAAGTTGGACAAGTATGCTGCAGAGTATGCTGCCAAGAGAAGAAATTTAAAAGGTAATAAGGAGAACTAATTATGGCACAGACACCTTCAGAAATCAGATATTTGACTCCTCCTACAGTGGATGTCAAGAAGAAGAAATATTGCCGTTTCAAGAAGAACGGTATTAAGTATATCGACTACAAGGATCCCGAGTTCTTGAAGAAGTTCTTGAACGAGCAGGGTAAACTTCTCCCACGTCGCATCACCGGTACTTCATTGAAGTTCCAGCGTCGTATTGCACAGGCTGTTAAGCGTGCACGTCACTTGGCTTTGCTGCCTTTTGTTACTGATATGATGAAATAATAGGAGGAAATAATTATGGAGCTTATTTTGAAAGAAGATGTAATCAACTTGGGTTACAAAGACGATATCGTTAAGGTAAAGGACGGTTATGGCCGTAATTATTTGATTCCTACAGGCAAGGCTGTCATCGCAAGCGAGTCTGCAAAGAAGGTGCTTGCTGAGAACTTGCGCCAGCGCGCTCACAAGTTGGCTAAGATTAAGGCTGACGCTGAGGCTCTTGCTGCTAAGTTCGAGGGCGTTTCTTTGACAATCGCTACAAAGGTAAGCGCTACCGGTGCTGTTTACGGTTCAGTAGGTGCTATCCAGATTGCTGAGGAACTCGCAAAGCTCGGTCTCGAGATCGACCGCAAGATTATCGTAGTTTCTGCTGTTAAGGAGATTGGTTCTTACGAGGCTACTGTTAAGTTGCACAAAGAGGTTACCGTTAAGGTTCCTTTCACAGTAGTTGCAGAGGCTGAATAATTTTAGTTTTAGAATACAATAGATGGCGACACTTTTGCTGGTGTCGCCATTTTTTTTGTGCTATTTTGCGTGGCGTTGTTGTCTTTTGCAAATAAAATTCTTATCTTCGCGCTTGGATAATGGTGTAACCGCTGCTCTGCAGTGCCGGTTAGTAAAAGGGAATCCGGTTAAAGTCCGGAACTATACCCGTAGCTGTGAGTCCGTTGATGCCCAAGTGGTCAAATAGCCACTGCTCCTTTTGGGAGTGGGAAGGTGCTTGGGTGGACAAGTCAGAAAACCTGCCTTATTCATTATGTTTTATACAAACCCCGGGTAAGGGTTTCTATAAATTTGTTTATGTTACGGAACTTTTATGCCCTTTTTGTGTGCTTGTGGCTGTTCGCCTTTGGGGTGTCGGCGCAAGAACTTGATTCGTTGCAGTATCTTCTTCCCGAGGTTGATGCTGTAGAGGTGGTGTTGCCTGTGGCGGTGACATCACCCGTTCCATTGCAACAGGTGCAGCGTGGGGATATTGAGCGATTGGGGTATGCAGGCGTGGCGGATGTCCTCAAGTACATGTCGGGTGTCAATGTGCGCGATTATGGTGGCGTGGGTGGTCTCAAGACTGTTTCCGTGCGTGGAATGGGGGCGAAGCATACGGCGGTCAGTTATGACGGGGTGCTTGTCAGTGACGCCCAGAGCGGAGTTGTGGACTTGGGCCGCTTTCCCTTGAATAATCTCTCAGCGGTTACGCTTGCTGTGGGGCTTGGCGGTGATGGCACCTTGCGTAGCGCTCGCGAATATTCGGCGGCGTCACTCTTGGCGTTGCGTACTCTTTCTCATTGTGAGACAATGACAAATGTCGGGGTAAAGGGTGGTGCCTTTGGCTATGCCGGCGCCTCTTTCTATCATCGTTACAAGCCTGCGGGGGAGTGGGGGCTTGCCTTTAATGGCGATTACTTCCGCAGTGATGGAATGTATCCTTTTACTCTTGTCAATGCGGGGCTTGAAACGCGCGAGAAGCGTCGCGACGGTGACATAGATGCGCTTGCTCTTGAGGCTAATGCCGACGTTCGGCTTGGTGGCGGCAGTCTTGATGCGAAACTCTATTACTACTCCTCGGAGCGTGGCTTGCCGGGTGCAGTAAATCTCTATAATAAGGAGAATCGTGAACGCCTGTGGAACAGGAATGCTTTTGCTCAGGCGAAATATGCATGTGCGCTGGGTGGCTCGTGGAAACTGCAGGCACTCTTTAAGTACGACTATAATTTTTCCCGTTATCGTGAGATAAGTGCAAACTATGCTGCGGGCGAGCAGGTGGATGTGAACATTCAGAACGAGTGCTATGCCTCTTTGGCGGCGGGGGGCAGGCCTTTGCCGAATTTTCATCTCACACTGGCTGCAGATGCTGCATATACCACGCTTGATAATAATTTTGAGAATTGCAAGGCGCCGCGCCGCTTCTCGTCGTGGGTGGCTGCTGCTGCCGAATATGAACTTTGCCGTCTCAAATTCTCGGCGTCTTTGTTGGCAACCTCAATTGTCGATGAGGTTCGGGGTGGCGGTGGGATGCCTTCGCTCTTCCGTCTCTCTCCTTCGTTGGGTGTTGTGGTTTCTCCCTTTGATAATAACCTCCTTCATTTGCGTGCCTCGGTCAAGGATGCTTGTCGTGTGCCAACGTTTGCCGACTTGTATTATTTGCGTCTTGGGAATGTGGGCCTAAAGCCCGAGAAGGCGACGCAGTGCAATGTGGGTGCGACCCTGTATCTGAATGGTGGTGGTGTCTTCCGTAACCTGACCTTGACTGCCGATGGCTATTATAATAATGTGCGCGACAAGATTGTTGCCTTGCCCACAATGTATGTGTGGCGAATGATGAATTTTGGCGAGGCTGATATCTGGGGCGCCGACGCTTCGGTATCGCTGCGTCTGGCCTTTGCAAGCAATTTGGCGCTTATTCTTGATGCAAATTATTCTTTCCAGTATGCTGTTGATGTAACAGATGTTGCTGCAAAGAACTATCGCCACCAGTTACCTTACACACCTCGTCACTCCGGTGCCTTGACTATGTCGGTGGAGAATCCTATTGTCAATGTGTCATACCTGCTTTCTGCTGTTGGTGAGCGATATATGCTTCCCCAGAATACGGCAAGGAATCGTATGCATGGGTATCTTGAGCATAGTTTCTCGTTAAACCGCAGTTTCTCTTTTAGTGGAGTGGTGCTGCGTATGCAGGCAGAATTGCTGAATGTTGCGGGTGAACAGTACGAGGTTATAAAGAACTATCCCATGCCGGGATTCCAGTGGAGGCTCTCGGCACGTGTCGACTTTTGATTCCTAACCATTAATTTATAAACTTATGAAAAGTCTAGTTAAGAAAGTTCTCTTTTTGAGTTTGACGGTTGCGTTTGCCGCTTGTGAAAATGTAAGCGATGCTCCCACACCTCCGCAGGGTGGTGATTCTGCTGCTGTTTGTTATGTGCTCAACTCGGGCGACTGGCAGAGCAGCAACTCCTCGCTTACAAAGTACGACCTTGCAACCGGTCAGGCTGTTCAGGGCTATTTCGAGTTGCAGAATGGTCGTGGTCTTGGAAGTACAGCAAATGATATGCTGGTTCATGGCTCTATGATGTATATTGCCGTTTCGGGTGAGTCTACCATTGAAATCACTTCGCTCGATGCTAAGTCAATCAAGCAGATAAAGTGTGAGGGGCAGCCTCGTTATCTTGCCGCTCATGCCGACAAGGTGTATGTGACATACTACGATGGTAATGTGGCTCGCATAGATACAGCTTCGCTCGAGGTTGATGCAATTGCTCCCGTTGGCCGTAATCCTGAGCAACTGGCGGTGTATGGCGGCTCTCTCTATGTTGCAAACTCTGGTGGTATGGATTACAATACGGCAGTTGGATATGACAAGACGGTCTCGGTTGTTGACCTTGATGCTTTTGCCGAGGTTGAGAAAATTGAAGTGGTTTGTAACCCTGCGATAGTAGTCTCTTGTGAGGATGGTGTGTATGTGGCATCCTATGGAAATTATTATAATATCCCAAGCACATTGCAGTACATCTCGCCAGGCGGTGACGTTGCAGTTGTTGAGGAGTGCTCTAACATGACAGAATTCTGCTACAGTGCCGGCTGTCTCTATGGTTTCTTCTCGCAGTATGATGCCAACAGGAATGCTACTGTAACCTATCTTTCGTATAATATTGCCGACGGTTCGGTCGATTCTCCCTGGATAAAGGATTCTTTCTTGCCCTCTCCTTATAAGGTGTGTGCTGCGGGTAATTATGTTTGTGTGACTTCGTCCGATTATATAAACGATGGCGACACCTATTTGTACGATACTGATGGCATGCTCGTTTGTAAAGTTCCGTCGGGCTTGAACCCGGTGAAGGCGGTGGTGCTGGAGTGATGCTTTCAATTTGTGTGGATGCAAACGCCATCTGCGGGCACAGACCTTATATATTATATATGGCCGAAGATTGTTATTTGCTGTAGGGGCGAACCGGTGTGTTCGCCCTTTTTGTGATATTGCCTTTGCTCTTATTGGAGGTGGTGTTGTTTTGCAGCCCTTTTCCCTTTTTCTTTTTTCCGTTGCTTTAAAAACTGGCCGGTTTTTGATAAAAATGAAATATTTTCTATTTTTTCGCAAAAAAAGAGAGGAAAGTTTTGTTTGTAATAAAAAAGTGCATACCTTAGCCAGGCAAGAGTACAGCAAACGTCTGCAACTTTAATGTTCGGCGGTGAAATTTTTGCAAACAAATAATCCCTTGTGAAAGGGTGGTTTTTTAATAGTTTTGGCAAGAATTTAATATAATTGCGCAGTTTTTGGTGCGTGATTAATTTTTTCTCGCATTTTTAACAAAAAACTTCTCAATTTGTTTGTCAGTTTCAAAATTTGCCTTACCTTTGCACTCGCTTTCGGCAAGCAACGCGGTAACGCAATGCGAGCGATAGCGACGATAGATCCTTGACAACATTCCATTAC
>JAZLBZ010000076.1:0-13178 GCA_045613945.1 Bacteroidaceae bacterium | reverse complement strand
AGGCTTACACACTTTTGCACCACTCGACATACCGTGTCTACCTGTTTCCAATATATAAGGGTCACAAGCAGCGAAATTGACAAGACGCAAGGCTGCAGAATTCTCTCCACGACCAAGCAAGTGCCCCAATTCACGCACCTCGGGCGTTGCGTGATTCAAGCGTCCGAATGGCAACTGAAAATAAAGAGCAAGTGCCAGCACCAATTCATCATGAGTCCACAATCTTCTAAGCATACGGTAAACGCCCTCTAAATAAAACCACAAATGACCGACAAAGCGCACATATCACCCATTTAATGACAAAAATAATAAAATTTCATTCAATTTGCCCGTTTTTGCCCGCAAATAAACGTAAATAACGGCAAATAACGGCAAATAACGGCAAATAGCCGAAACACACACGTAAAAAACGCCCCTATTCATCTAAACAAAAACGCAGTACAATGCACTATTTATAAGCAAATTACACCTCGTTACGAAATTTAAACACTATTCACCTACTAATACAATTACATTTATGGTTTTATCAAAGACACACCACTCAATACTATATAAACTCAAGCAATGGTAGCCCATAAAGCCACTTTGATGCAGGGGAGGTTGAGTGTTTGGTAATACTTGTAGTCATCATTTTGACAAAATATGCGTAGCGGCTACGCATGTATAAACAAGCATTCAAACTATATTGCATTCAGCCACCTGTTTATTTTCCGATGCAGAAGTTGGCAAATATGTTGCCAAGTACTTCATCGTTTGTTACTTCGCCGACGATTTCGGAGAGGTTGTGGATGGCGGCGCGGAGGTGTTCGCTGACGAGGTCGCCGCTGAGGCCGAGGTTGAGGCCGCGCTTTACTTCCTTGATGTTGGCGAGGGCGCGGGTGAGCGCCTCGTAGTGGCGGACGTTGGTGACAACGACGTCACCGCTGGAGATTGCGGGGAGTGCGGCACTGCGCACGAGGAACTCCTCGAGCCTGTCGAGGTTGCTCCTTAGGCGGGCTGAGATTGGCCACATATCGCTCTCGCTCCACACTATGTCTTCGCCGCACTCGGCGACAAGGCTCTTGCCCCACTCCATTACCTCGGCAAGGCGTTCTTCCCTGATGGTATCGCTCTTGTTTATGAGTATGGCGAGTTTCTTTTCCCGGCACTCGGGGAGTATTTTCTTTGCAGTGGTTTCCATTTGGGCATAGTCGGCAGCGGGGTCTACTATCCACAGTGCTATGGATGTCTTGCGCAGTTGCTCGACGGTGCGCTCAATGCCCATCTGCTCCACAATGTCGCTTGTCTCGCGCAGACCGGCGGTGTCAATGAAACGGAATGTGGTGCCGCCAATGGCCATTGTGCCCTCGATGGTGTCGCGGGTGGTACCGCTGATGTCGCTGACAATGGCTCTCTCCTCGCGCAACAGGGCGTTGAGCAGCGTGCTCTTGCCGGCATTGGTCTCGCCCACGATGGCCACCGGAACGCCGTTCTTCACTGCATTGCCAACAGCAAAGGAGTTAGTGAGACGTGTCATGACACCATCAATCTCATCGCACAGTTGCATGAGTTCGCTGCGGTCGGCAAAGGTGACATCCTCCTCGCTGAAGTCGAGTTCGAGTTCCATGAGTGTGGTGAGTTTGAGGAGTTTGTTGCGCAGGCCTGCGAGTTCGTTGCTGAAGTCGCCCTTCAGTTGGTTCATTGCCAGGCGGTGCGACGCCTCTGACGAGGAGGCGATGAGGTCGGCTACAGCCTCGGCACGACTGAGGTCCATCTTGCCATTGAGGAAGGCGCGCATGGTGAACTCGCCGGGCTGGGCCTGGCGGGCGCCAAGAGCAAGCAATGCCAGCATAAGTTGCTGGGTGATGTAACTTGATGCGTGGCAACTGATTTCGACCACGTCCTCACCTGTGTAGGTATGTGGCGCGCGCATGACGGTGACGAGCACCTCGTCGAGCAGTTCGCCGGGCGTGACGCATACGTCGCCAAACACTGCGGTGTGCGACTTGCGCTGGGCCAGCGGTGCTCCCTTGCGTGGGGTGAAGATTTGCGATGTATATTCAATGGCGTTGGGGCCTGATATTCTTACTACGCTTATTGCCCCGCCCTGCGGCGTTGCCAACGCGCATATTGTGTCGTTCATGGTTATCAATGTGAAAGGTGAAATCGGAAAGGCGAAATCGGAAAGGCTAATAGACTGGGATTGAGCAAAAGCGAAAACGAAAAGGCAACTTTTCGTTTTCTGCTTTTATATTTCAGCTTTACTTGCTAAGGTTTTCACATTTCCGCTTTCAGCTTTCCGTTTTGTTTTAAATTCGTTCAAGCACTGTCTGTATCAGTTCCTTCATCTTCTCGTTATAGTCGACGTTGGCCTCTTTGGCTCTGCGGTTGGCGATGACAAGGCAAACGGTGACTGCCTGATGGCCCATGAGGGCTGCAAGGCCGGCGAGTGCCGAACTCTCCATCTCAAAGTTGGTTATCTGCTGTCCCTGATAGAGGAAAGACTCGACTTTCTCGTTCTGGTGAGGGTCGGCAAGCGGCACGCGCAAACGGCGTCCCTGAGGGCCGAAGAAGCCGCCACAGGCGATGGTAACACCACGTACCATGTCGTCCTTTGCTATGCGATTGGTGAGTTCCTCATCGGCTGCAATGACATAGGGCGCAGGCTGGCACATGTTACCGCTCCACCCCAAGTGATTGAGCAGCGCGCGCTCCATTGGAAGGTCGCACACCTCGTTGCGGCCGGCATAGAAGTTGAGCAGGCCGTCAAAGCCCACTGACTTTGCCGAGCAGATGAAGGTGCCCACAGGGGTGTGGGGCTGCAGGCCGCCACAGGTGCCAATGCGCACCATCTGCAGGCGGCGCAGTTCATCCTTCTCATAACGTGTGGCGAAATCGATATTCGCAAGTGCGTCAATCTCGTTAACAACAATGTCTACATTGTCGCAGCCAATACCTGTGGAAACGACTGTTATGCGTTTTCCCTTGTAGGTGCCGGTTATGGTGCGGAACTCGCGGTGCTGGATGTCGCACTCCTGTTCGCTAAAATAGGAGGCCACCAGAGGCACGCGACCGGGATCGCCCACCAGGATGACCTTGTCGGCCAACTGTTCGGGCTTTACTCCCAAATGGTATATTGCTCCATTAGGTTCAATGAGTAGTTCCGAAGGAGCGAAATAACGCTTCATAATAAAATCGGTTTAAAGTTATTTACTAATATAACACTTTACTCCTTTGCAATGTTGTCGCGCATTGCTGTGTCGGCCTGGATATTTTTCATTCTGTAGTAGTCCATGATGCCCAGGTTGCCGTTGCGGAATGCCTCGGCCATAGCCTTTGGCACCTCGGCCTCGGCCTCGATTACATGTGCGCGGGCCTCCTGTGCGCGGGCCTTGTTCTCCTGTTCAAGGGCTACGGCCATTGCTCGGCGCTCCTCGGCCTTAGCCTGGGCGATATTCTTGTCGGCGTTGGCCTGGTCAATCTGCAATGCAGCACCGATGTTCTTGCCTATGTCAATGTCGGCGATGTCAATTGAGAGTATCTCAAAGGCAGTACCGGCATCGAGTCCCTTGCTGAGCACGAGTTTTGAGATTGAATCGGGGTTCTCGAGCACTGCCTTGTGGTTCTCGGAAGAACCGATAGATGAGACGATACCCTCGCCTACACGTGCAAGCACTGTATCCTCGCCTGCACCACCGACAAGGCGCTTGATATTGGCACGCACTGTTACGCGGGCAATGGCAATGAGCTGGATACCGTCCTTTGCCACAGCGGTGACGTGCGGGGTGTCAATGACTTTGGGGTTAACGGACATCTGCACAGCCTCGAACACGTCGCGGCCTGCAAGGTCAATGGCAGTTGCCATCTGGAAAGAGAGTTCTATGTTTGCCTTTGACGCCGACACGAGCGCGTGCACTACCCTCTCGACGTTACCGCCGGCAAGATAGTGAGCCTCGAGGCTGTCGCGGGTGATATTCTCAAGACCGGCCTTGTGCGCCTCGATCATGGCCTGTACGATTGTGCTGGGAGGCACATTACGGATGCGCATGAGAAAGAGTTGCAGCAGCGAGATTTGAACGCCTGAAACCTTAGCCGAGAGCCAAAGTACAAAGGGTACGTAATGGAAGAATATGGCCAAGAAGACCAATAGAGCCACCAGTACACCACCAATGAGAAAGATGTTTGTTTCCATAATTCAAATATTAAGTTACTTTTTGTTGTTTACCTTTGCCACAAAGAGGGAGTCGCCCGAGATGCGGATGATTTCAATCTCCTCGCGCTCGTTGATGAAACCGCCCTCGGATTTCACCTCGACAACCTCGCCTTTTATGAGTGCCTCGCCAATGAGCGCAAGACGGGTTCTGGTAACGCCACGATCGCCGACAGCGAACTGTGTCATGTCCAGTTCATTGACCTTTGACTTGATATTCTTTTTCAACGCCATCTTGTCGAGCGAATTGCCATAGAGTGCCCACAGGAAAAGTGCAATGCACACCAGCACTGCAACAAGCAGCGTAATCCAGCCGGCAGCACTGCCCAAAAACATAAATGCATACAGCACTGAGCCAATCATTGAAAGCATTCCCATAAGTCCCGTAAAGCCAAAGCCCGGTATGAACACCACCTCAACCACCAACATCACTGTTGCAAAAACCACAAGCAAAGCCGTTATCAATATATCCATATTCTATTTGTTTTAAACATTCCTTAATTTAATTGCCGTCCATAATCTGCCGCGCCCTACTAGTTACCCACCCCGTAGAGTGCCTCCTGTTCAAGACGCCTAATCTCGTACTCGGCAAGCCTGAGTGCAACAGCATCGTCCTCGACCTTGCCCTCGAGCGCCAGAATCTGCTCCTTCATCCTGTTCTTGACAGCCGTTGTGGATGATGCATACTCATCGCGCAGCGCAGCGAGCTGCTCAATGTCGCTCTCGTGCTGCTTGACACGTCCCTGCCACTCCTTGAAGAGTTCGCGTGCCCGCTCGCTCCTGAAGTCGGAGAGCGACTTGCAGTCATGGAGGTCGTCAACCACAAAGAGAAAGTCATCCTTCTTGGCAGCAGCATCCTGGGCATAGGCCAGCAGCGCCAACTGGCGGCGTGCAGTGCGCAGGAGTTCATCATCGCCCTGCGTTGCAGCAATGGAAGAGAGATTTGCTATTTCAAGCGCCTTGGAATAGCCGATGGCCGAGACATCGACACGTTTGCTGTCAGCATTGGGTACAAAGACATAAACACACACCTTGCCCGGGGGCTGGTTGCGGTCGGTGGCAAACCATCCAAGATTTGCGACCTCGTTAACCGCCATCATATAGTCATTGGCGGTGGAGTTGAATGGCATTCCCACATTATCGGGGCGGTAGAAACGGCCTGTCTCGATGTCCATGCGCGACACAAAGATATCATAACCGCCAATTGAGCCCTCGCCATCACTGGCAAAATAGAGCGTCACGCCATCGGCAAGCATGAAGGGATAGTCATCGTTTCCCTTTGTGTCAAAGCCCTGAATAGGCTGCACCTTGCCCCAAGCGCCACCAACCTTTGAGCGGCGGTAGAGTTTGAGCAAGGGGGCATCGTCGTCATTCTCATCAGAGAAGAAGATGTCCATGCCACGCTCGGTCTCATTTATGTGACCGGGGAGCGACTCGTCACCAAAATAGCCGGCACAGGTGGCAACACGACCCACGTCACCGCCCATCCTGTATGCCGCGAGGAAAGACTCCTTGTCAACTACAACGCTATCGACAAAGCAGAGGACCTCGCTGTTGCGCACCATTCTGTTGAGGCGGTCACAGAGATTCATCCTCTGCTGCGCGACACTGCGCAGAGAGTCGTCCTTTGTATTATCCATAAACTCGGAGTAACTCTCTACGGCCGATGAGTAGTCCTGCTGTTGCGCATACCAGCGTCCAAGATACCAATGAGCCTTGACAATGTTACGCGATGCCGCAAATTCAAGCATCTCCTCAACATCGACGGTATCGGCAGTCTCAATGCAACAAGCGGCATACCAGTAGTTATACTCGCTGTTCTTGGGGCTCTTGGCAAGGAGTTTCTCAAACAGGGGCTTGGCCTCGGCAAAACGTCCTTCGTCGAACATCCTCTTCATGGACTCCCGGCTCTGGGCAAAAGCACCTACGACCGCAACAAGGCAGAATATTGTTATGCAAAATATCTTTTTCATATCTAAAAATCATCACTTGAGCGGGGCGGCAAAAGAGACGCCACACACCAGCCGTATCGCTAATATGCCACAAACGAGCAAGATACGCGAAGCCTGCTTTAGCGCATTTTGCTGTGAGTGCAGTATATATTCGCGGCTACCGCAAATATAGCGAATAAAACGACACAACATCATCCGCGTGTGCTATTTTTTAAATAAATTAAGAAAATATGGGCACGCACCGGCGCAGAAAGGCAAAAGATAAAGAAAGAAAATTGCTCCAATGCTCTATTTTCACTAATTTTGCAGCCTAAAAAAAGAGATGATACAAACGCCACCCCGGAGCATTTGCAAAGCCGGACAGGGCCGGGAGCGCTATCATAGTAAAAAATTATAGAATGGCAAAGTTCACCCCACTGCAGAAAATTTACCGCAAAATACAGAAGCAGTTCAACCGCGCGACAAAGGACTACTCGATGTTTGCCGATGGCGACAAGATACTGGTGGCGCTGTCGGGAGGCAAGGATTCGCTCACATTGCTGCAGCTGATGAGTGAGCGCAGCCGCATTTTCAAGCCCTCGATAAGCATTGTTGCCGCGCACGTAACAATGGTAAATATTCCTTACAAAGCAAACATAGAGTACCTGCGAGAGTTCTGCGACAACCTGGGAGTGGAACTGCACATTCCGGAGAGCAGTTTCGATGCATCGACCGACAAGCGCAAGTCGCCCTGCTTTCTCTGCTCATGGAACCGCAGGAAGGCGCTCTTTACCCTGGCACAGGAACTTGGATGCAACAAGATTGCACTTGGCCACAACATGGACGATTTCATTGAGACCATGCTGATGAATATCACATTCCAGGGCACGTTCAGTGCAATGGCGCCTGTCATGACAATGGACAAGTTCCCCATCTCAATAATACGCCCGCTGTGTCTTGTAAACGAGAACGATGTCGAGGAGTATGCCAAAGAGAGCAACTTCCCGCCACAGACAAAGAACTGCCCGTTCGAGAACGACTCGAACCGCAAGGCAATGAAAGACCTGCTTACACACCTTGAGTCACTCAACTCCGAGGCGCGCTATAACCTTTGGGGTTCAATGAGCAATATACAGCCGTCACTGCTGCCACCAAAAACAGAAAAGAAACAGTAAAAATATATAACAATGTCAAAAAGTCTACTCACAATCCTGCTGCTGGTAATCTCCAACAGTTTCATGACACTCGCCTGGTATGGCAACCTCAAACTCCAGGAAATGGGCTTCATCAAGCAGAACACATCTATAGTGATAATCGTGCTCATCAGTTGGTGCATAGCACTGCTCGAGTACTCGTTCCTGATACCTGCGAACAGAATTGGCTCGAACATCAACGAAGGACCGTTCTCATTGGTGCAACTGAAGGTTATACAAGAGGTCATTTCGTGCCTTGTATTCGGCATAATAGTTTCGGTTCTCTTCAAGGGCGAAACACTGCAGTGGAATCATCTGATTTCAGTAATATTCCTTGTACTTGCCGTCTACTTCGTATTCATTTGACATACGGCCAAGACAACAGACCAACACACATATTATCACACAGAAAAAACGCGCCGGGTGCATCACTGCAGCCGGCGCGCAACATTTAAACACTATTCACTTACTAAAACAATTACATTTATGGTTTCTTCTCAGTTGATGTTTTTCAAAGTAGATTCTAATAGTCTATTCCTTAGTTGTCTAGCATATATATTGGAAGTCTTTTTCATTACTTGAAGTAGCGGTTGAACAGGCCCTCAAAGCCCTTGCCGTGACGAGCCTCGTCCTTTGCCATCTCATGCACTGTGTCGTGGATTGCATCAAGGTCGAGCTGCTTTGCGCGCTTTGCAATGCGGTACTTGTCGCTGTTGGCCTCGGCCTCGGCATTCATGCGCTTCTCGAGGTTTGTCTTTGTATCCCAAACGCAGTCACCCAGGAGTTCGGCAAACTTGGCTGCGTGCTCGGCCTCTTCCCATGCATAGCGCTTAAAGGCCTCGGCAATCTCGGGATAGCCCTCGCGGTCGGCCTGGCGGCTCATTGCAAGGTACATGCCTACCTCGGTGCACTCACCGATGAAGTGGTTGTTCAAGTCCTTTATCATCTCGTCGTCGCAGCCCTTTGCAACGCCAATCACATGCTCCTGAACGAACTGGATGGGGCCTTCCTGCAACTCGTTGAACTTGTTTGAGGGAACCTTGCACATTGGGCAACGCTCGGGAGCCGATTCACCTTCATGTATATAACCACACACTGAACAAATATACTTTTTCATAGTCGTAAAATTTTAAACTGTTATTGAATTGTATTATTATTTTCTTCTGTTTGCATTTCATTTCTGAAACCATTGCAAAGTTACAACCATTTTTGATACCACAAAATTTTTTACGGGTATTTTTTCACGTTTTTGAGTTAAAAAATGTAAAAGAAGGATTTTCCCCGGCCTAAAGACCCCAAAAAGCGGAGAGCAGACATGGGTGTGAAAGTTAAATTTCAACCAATATTAAAAAAGGCAACAATTTTATTTTGCCATTATAAAATAATGATATAAATTTGAGGGATTAATGAAAATTAGCAAACAGAAAATAAATTAATTAAACATAACCAGTATGAAAAAGTCGTTTGGAACCAAAATGAAGGTTTGGGCATTAGGCGCCTTGAGTATTGTTGCAAGCGGTGCATTTACCGGATGCTCTGATGAGATTGCCGAGGAGAGCCGCTTCACCTTTACCGGAGAACTCATTGCCGACCACTTGAAAAACAACCCCGGCAAGTACCGCAATTTCTGCAAGATTCTTGAGAAAGCAAGAATCGGCAAAAAGGCCGGCAACATGCTCACAACATTGTCCACTTATGGTTCGTACACCTGTATCGCACCTACCAATGAGGCTATTGAGGAATTCCTGGAAGCAAAGTATCAGGAGTACATTGAAAGCGTAGAGTTGCACAACGCAGATCCGGACAACTACAAGATTGTAAACACTGGTGTAACTTCGCCCTACCTTGAAGACTTGAGCGACAGTATGGCAACCGTGATTGCAAAGAACCACATTATAGAAGAGGGATTCAGCACTATTGACATTGGCGAAGGTGCATTTGGCAAGAAGACCATGAACCGACGCGATGTAACACTCGGCTGGAACAAGACCACAGCCGAGCCAACAATTGACGGTTTTAGAGTTGTGGCGCAGGACGTTGAAACCGAGAACGGTTACATCCAGGGCATTGAAGGTGTGTTGGCCCCATCGGACAAGCAGACGTCAGACCTGCTCGCCATGCAGCCCGCATTCTCATTGTTCAGCGAGGCATTGCTCAAGACCGGATTCAGCGACATACTCTTGCAGTACGAGATTGACCCCGATTATGACCCACATAGAAATGGCCCAGAATTCAATACTTGCGGTAGAAAAGAAGAGCCACCATACCCCGAGTTCTACAATCATGGCTTCACACTGCTTGTGGAGACCGACGAACTCCTTGCCGACAGCACAAAGAATGCACTAGGCATACCCATCTTGACTATCGAAGACCTTGAGTGGTATGCAGCACAGTGGTATGGCACAAATGTAGTAAACCCGGACTCCTTTGACCTGAGAGGCGAATACAAGAACCCCAACAACCCGCTCTACAAGTACATTGCATATCACATCATAGACCGTAAATTGAAATACAAGTCAGGCAAAGGCCCGGGCGGTTTCATCATGGAAGGTTTCCAGACTATGAGCGAAACCAACAATAACAGCAGTTCCGGAGAAAAAGAAGTTGACCCCAACCTCTACAACTCTGAGGAAAACCTAAAGGGCTTTGATCGTTATGACTATTTTGAAACAAAGTTACCTTTCACATCAATCAAGGTAACCAAGCCTTTCTCAAATATTACAGCACAGTACACCTACCACAACGGTGAGACAGGCTACCTCAAGGACCAGATAATACTTAACTATGCACAAGAGGACGGTACACGTATGTGCGTGACCAAAGGCATGGAGCACCACGTGAATGTTGTTGTTGAGAATGACGCGACAACAAAGTTGCGCCCAAGACTTGAGGAGTTCCAGCATGACTCTCCAAACGGAACCATATTCACCATTGACAAGATTCTCATCTACAACGAGGCGGAGATGGCCGGTAACATTCTTAACGAGCGCATGCGTTGGGACGTATCGTCACTGTTCCCTGAACTTACAACAAACGACGTACGTTGGCAACCGGTTCCAAAGGACAACAGTTACTATACAATCTACATCCCGGCAGGATTCAGCAAACGTCTGAGGCACAGAAATGAGAGCACCCACTTCTTGTATTACAGACCTTATAAGGTAGGACTCGGAGTAGGAAATTATGGAGAAGATATAGCGCCGGGCGCAGGTGGCGGCTACGCAAACTACATGGGCGATGAGGTTCTCGTAATTGGCAAATACGACTTTGAATACCGCCTCCCATACGTACCCGAGGGCAGATATGAAATCCGTTTCGGTTTCTCGACATCAGATGTACGCGGTGTGGCACAGTTCTATTTTGACAACAAGATTTGCGGCATTCCTCTTGATATGCGCAACTCTAACTTCAGTTTCTTTGGCTGGGTCAAGGAGAGTGACTCCGAAGAGGAGAACCGCAAGAACGACAAGGCTATGCGCAACCGTGGTTTCATGAAGGCACCGGCAAGCATATTCGGTAGTTACAACAGTAAGACTCTCAATCTGCGTCACGCACCTTCAGCGTACCGTCGCATTATTGGAACATACAATCTTGAATACGGCAAGGACTACTGGTTGCGTTTCAAGGATGTAACCGAGGGTAGCAACGCAAATGGTGCCAACGAGTTCAACCAGGACTACCTGGAGATTGTTCCGGTTGGCATAATGAACGACCTGTCAAACCCGGAAGATATCTATTGATAGCATCCGACTTTCATACTGTAAACGATTACCACGCCGGGCGTGGTAATCGTTTTTTATATACGGGAATAATTAAAACAGCATTGCATTGCAATAATTAGAATAAATACATACATTTGTAAATATATTATATATAATAAGGAGAAATAAACTATTGACGAATATGAAATACGGATTTGTAAAAGTTGCGACAGCAACACCGGCAATAGCAGTTGCCGACTGCATTTCTAACGCACAGCGCATAATAGAACTGACAAACACAGCAGAGAAGGATGGCGCAGAACTTATACTGCTGCCCGAACTATGCCTCACATCAAACAGTTGCGGCGACCTTTTTACACAACCTCACTTCATACAGGTGTGCAATGCCGAACTTTCGCGCATTGCCAAAGAAACAGCAGAGGGCAATGCCA
The DNA here is from genome assembly GCA_045613945.1 of Bacteroidaceae bacterium. Taxonomy (GTDB): domain Bacteria; phylum Bacteroidota; class Bacteroidia; order Bacteroidales; family Bacteroidaceae; genus HGM04593. The sequence goes on along the minus strand of JAZLBZ010000076.1, from coordinate 1,712 downwards.
TAATAGTACTGGGTGCACCGGTCGAACACAGGAATGCGCTCTACAATTGTGCCATCGTGATGCATAGGGGCGAAATAATGGGCATTGTTCCCAAACACTACCTCAACACCCGAACCGGCGAGAGCCGCTGGTTCTCAAGCGCCACCATCCTGCCTGACGAGTGCCATGCATCCATTTGCGGCAAGAAAGCGCCATTCGTAAAGAACGGAATTTTCAACACAGGCACATACAGTTTTGGCATTGAGATTGGCTGCGAATCGGCAGCACCCGCTGCCCCCGGCGCAGGACTCTCAATTGCAGGAGCGCAGATAATATTGAACCCTGCAGCAGAGCACGCAGTGGCCGGCGCACACAAGGACACACGCCGACGCATTGCTCAACAGAGCGCAAGATACAGATGCGGATATGTCTATTGCAGCGCCGGATGGGGAGAATCGACAAGCGCCGCCGTATACACAGGCTACTGTGCTGCTGCTGAGTGCGGAGAGATAATCTCAGAGAGCGAGAACATAGCAACAGCGCAGCACTATACAATAACAGAGATTGACGTTGAGAAGGCAGCAAAAGAACGCAAGGGCGACTGCGCCTTTGCACAGCCGGCGAGAATAAGCGAGATTGAAATTTCACAGACAGCATCGCACGACTGCACATTCACACGCCATTTCGCCAAGCAGCCATTCATACCAACAGGATACACCATTGAGGAGTATTGCAACGAGGCGTTCAGCATACAGGCCACAGCACTGGCAAAGCGCCTTATACACACCTGCGCCAAGAGTTGCGTGATAGGTGTTTCGGGCGGCCTGGACTCTACCCTGGCCCTGCTTGTTGTGGCAAGGGCCTGCGACATCATAGGCATGCCGCGAGAGTGCATCACAAGCGTGACAATGCCGGGATTTGGCACCAGCGGCCGCACATACAGGAATGCCATCACACTAATGGAGGCGCTGGGAACAAGAATAAGGGAGATATCAATAAAGGATGCCTGCATACAGCACTTCAAGGATATTGACCACAACATTGACAACCACGATGTCACATACGAGAATGCACAGGCAAGGGAACGCACACAAATCCTCATGGACATTGCCAACCAGGAGGGCGGCATTGTAATTGGCACCGGCGACCTGTCTGAACTCGCGCTTGGATGGGCGACCTACAACGGTGACCAGATGAGCATGTACGGTGTGAATGCATCGGTCCCCAAGACACTAATGCAGCATATGGTGCGCAACATCGCAGCCGGCGAAAGCAACGAGAAAGTGAAAGAGATGCTGCTTGACATTGTGGGCACCCCAATTTCACCGGAACTGACACCCGCCGATGAGATGGGCAATATCAAGCAGAAGACCGAGGACCTTGTGGGCCCGTACGAACTGCACGATTTCTTCATCTATCACTTCATACGCTACGGCTTTGCACCAGAGAAGATTCACCTCATGGCAAAAGAGGCTTTCAGTGGAGAGTATGACAACGAGACGATAAAGAAATGGCTCACGACATTCATGCGCCGCTTCTTCACCCAGCAGTTCAAGCGCTCGGCTATGCCCGACGGTCCACAGGTAACCTGCTGCACACTGAGCCCACAGAATGGCTGGGTGATGACATCAGACACCTGCAACAAGGCGTGGACGCAGAACTGTGAAGATATTATCTAAAAGTCTCGTTTCTTCCCACACGCACCGTTTTCGCTGACATTTTGACTTATAGTA
>JAZLBZ010000075.1:0-24292 GCA_045613945.1 Bacteroidaceae bacterium | reverse complement strand
ATAGTACTTGTTCTTTTGTCATATCTTACTTTTTTAAAATTTTCATACAAAAATATAGATAACTAATAAAAATTAAACAGTCAAAATAGTACAAATTTATAAAATTATATCAATAAGATATTTTAGATTGGGATAACACTTAAATCATAAAAACCTCGGCACTCGGATGCTCCAGCCATTTCATCACTTTAAAGAACTCCTTTTCAAAGTTTAGAGTTTGTACGACTTTACCCATCGAAACCTTGACTGATACGCTGTTTAGTATCATCATCCAATTGTCTATATGTTCTCATTGTAATATGTGTTTATATATAAATAGTAGCATAAGTAGGAAAAGAGTAAATAGTAAGTAACTTTTTTAGAAAAATAATTTTGCAAGAAAAATGGAAATCTGTTTTTTATCTATACTACTAAAAATGATATTTGATAAGCGATATAGGTTACATACATAAAAAGCACCCACAGAGGGGTGCTGAATGTGTTTTGCTATTTGATACCATTACCAACCTTGTTGAAAAGTGCAACAATATCACAAACATTTCGAGATGTTGTTTTGTTTAAATTTGAGAGTTTTCCTCAAAACCACTTGCAAAATAGGATTTTACATGCTATTTTTGAAAAGTTTTTGAGACTTATTAGCAACAATCTAACAATCATTCATATGTTACTAGAATTTTCTTGTGCAAATTTCAGGTCAATCCATCACATTTGCACATTATCAATGGTCGCTCAAAAAATCACAGATGAGCCTAAAAACAACATTGCTTACATAAACAACAAACTAAACGTACTTAAGACAGCTGCTATATATGGAGCGAATTCTAGTGGTAAGTCAAACGTACTTAATGCCTTTTCTGCAATGATTTGGCATATTATGCATTCGGTTAGTTTAAATGAAGGAGACGAACTATTCTATGAACCATTTAAATTATCCTCAACTCAAAACAAACCAACATATTACGAAGCTAGATATATTTTAAATAATCAAATTTATCGTTATGGTTTTGAACATAATAATATTAAGATAATTAGCGAATGGCTTTACACTTCTCCTATTGGAAGTAAAAAAGAACTAGTTCTTTTTGTTAGAAACGAGGATGGAATTGGAGTAAATGAAAAGACTTTTCCCGAAGGTATTGATAAAGAAGAAAACACGGTTGAAAATCGTCTTTTCTTATCTTTATGTGCTCAATTAAATGGCTCCTTATCAAAACAAATCATTGAAAAATTTAGGACATTCAATGTTATTTCAGGAATAAATTCAAACAATTACGAAAGTTATTCTAAATTAATGCTGCATAAACACCTAGAAGGTTATGAAGATGCTATAAATTTCTATAAGAACATTGATTTGGGATTTAAATCCATCGAAACAATGGAAAGAGACGTTGATATCCCTGAAAATCTCCCATATTATTTAAAGAAAGGACTTACAAGTAAATTCAAAGGGAAAAAGAGCATTGAATTACAAAGCGAACATAATGTTTATGATAAAAATGGTAATATTGTAAACACTGTTCTTTTTAATTTTGACGAAGCAGAGTCTGATGGTACAAAAAAATTAATTCAATTATCTGGCCCTATATTTGACACCTTAAATAGAGGGTTAGTACTCTGTGTAGATGAGATTGATGCAAAGATGCACCCGCTTATATCACAATTCATAGTCAATCTATTTAACGACCCCAAAAAGAATACAAAAAATGCTCAACTAATATTTACAACCCACGACACACATCTGCTCTCATCTAAAATGTTAAGAAGAGACCAAATTTGGTTTACAGAAAAGGATGCCACAGAGCAAACTGACCTGTACAACATGATGGATATAGAACTCCCAGATGGAAACAAACCTCGTTCGGATGCAAATTACAAACGTAACTATATTGCAGGGCGATATGGTGCTATTCCGTACATTATAAACGAATAGTTATGGCAAGAAAAATCAACATAGATGATACTGTACTGAAGCGATTTGAACGAAAGCAACAGAAGCAGATAAAAAACAAAAAGATTTTATGTAGAATTCTCATTGTATGTGAAGGCGAGAAAACAGAGCCACTATATTTTAAGAAATTCAAAACTATAAACAACAATAGTTTTACTTATGAAGTCAAATGTGAAGGTTGTGGAGAAGGCACAATGAAGGTTGTTAATACAGCCATTGAATTGGCAGAAAAGGCAAAACGTTATTCACAAGCATTCGACAGTGTTTGGGTTGTTTTTGACAAGGACAATTTTACTGATTTCAACGTTGCCATTAATACCGCAGAAAACAACAATATCAATGTCGCGTGGAGCAACGAGGCTTTTGAATTGTGGTATCTATATCATTTCTTAAATCGTACAACAGAAATGAGCAGAGATGATTATAAAACAGCAATCACCAATGCAGTAAAAAAGTCTGAAAAATGGAATAAGAAAAAACCTTACGAATACAAAAAAGAGGATGAAAACAATTATGACATAATGAACACATATGGCAATATGAGAAATGCCATAAGTTGGGCAAAGAAACAACATCAAACATTTACTGACAAGGACTATGCAAGCCAAAACCCTTGCACAACAGTTTACAAACTTGTATTACAATTATTAAATGAAGACAAGGAATTAATTGAGACTGTTATGAACAAGATAAATTCTAACTAACAATATAATCAAGATTTATCGATACAATTAACCTTGTCAAAAGTTACCATATCGTAACCCTCTGCTTTCAAGTAATGAACGAAATCTACCACCTTTAGAAAATCTTTCATAAAGGTTCGATAATTTGTCACAAATTTGCTCAACAAGAAAAGCAACCTTTTGGGGTTGCTTTTACTCATTTTATATAATAACGGACTTTCCAATCACAGGAATAGCACAAAAGGGAATCATCTCTCCAATTCCTCTTTCAAATACTTTGCGGTGTGACCGATGCCTTTTGCTGCAACCTCCTCGGGGGTTCCTGTTGCCATTACCACACCACCGTCACGGCCACCCTCAGGACCCATGTCAATGATATAATCGGCCATCTTTATGACATCGAGGTTGTGCTCTATTATCACCACCGTATTGCCCTTGTCGACAAGGCGATTAATAACGTTCATCAGCACGCGTATATCCTCAAAGTGCAGGCCCGTCGTGGGCTCGTCGAGCAAATATAGAGTCTTGCCTGTATCTCGCTTTGCCAGTTCGGTTGCAAGTTTCACGCGCTGACTCTCGCCACCCGAAAGAGTTGTAGAGGGCTGGCCGAGTTTTATGTATCCCAAGCCAACATCCTGCAGCACCTTTATCTTGTTGAGTATGGTGGGAACATTCTCAAAGAACTCCACCGCCATGTTTATTGTCATATCGAGCACATCGGCAATTGACTTGCCCTTGTAGCGCACCTCAAGCGTCTCGCGGTTGTAGCGCTTGCCATGACACACCTCGCAAGGTACCATCACATCGGGGAGGAAGTTCATCTCCAACGTCTTGTACCCGTTACCGCTGCAAGCCTCGCAACGGCCACCTGTTACATTAAAGGAGAAACGGCCCGCCTTGTAACCACGTATCTTAGCCTCGGGGAGGTCTACGAAAAGGTTTCGTATATCGGCAAACACGCCTGTGTATGTCGCGGGGTTTGAGCGCGGTGTACGGCCAAGAGGCGACTGGTCGACATCCACTATCTTGTCAATATGCTCAATGCCTTCGATTGAGGCATATGGCAGCGGCTCGCGAAGCGCGCGGTAGAAATGCTTTGCGAGGATTGGCTGCAGAGTATCGTTGATGAGCGATGACTTTCCGCCACCCGACACGCCGGTCACACAAATGAGTTTGCCGAGCGGGAACTCAACATCTACATTCTTCAGGTTGTTTCCGCAGGCACCCTTAATCCTGATGAACTCACCATTACCCTGGCGGCGCACTGCAGGCACCTCAATTTTCTCTTTACCGTTGAGGAAACGTGCTGTCATTGTATCGCCCTTGAGCATCTCCTCGGGAGTGCCTGCAAAGACAATCTCACCACCCTTGCGGCCGGCCTTTGGGCCCAGGTCGATGATGTAATCCGATGCCAGCATAATGTCGCGGTCGTGTTCCACAACAATCACGGTGTTACCTATGTCGCGGAGCGACTTGAGCGAAGCGATGAGCCTGTCGTTGTCGCGCGGATGAAGACCTATACTTGGCTCATCAAGAATGTAAAATACATTCACAAGTTGCGAGCCTACCTGCGTTGCAAGGCGTATGCGCTGCCCCTCACCGCCCGAAAGGGATACCGATGAGCGGTTAAGCGATAGATAGCCAAGACCTACATCGAGCAGAAAGCCTATGCGAGTCTTTACCTCCTTCACAATCTCGCCCGCAATGGCACGCTGCTTGTCGGTGAGCGATTCATCGAGTTTCTCGAGCCACTCGTTGAGAGCAATGATATCCATTGATGCAAGTTCCGATATGTTCTTGCCTGCAAGACGATAATGCAGTGCCTCCTTGTTAAGGCGCGCTCCACCACACTCGGGGCAGGTCTGCATCATCGAGAACTGCTCGGCCCAGCGCAGTTCCTTTGCCGATGTGCTCGACTCCTTCTGCAGCTGTATATATTTTACAAGACCGTCATAGGTTGATATGCTGTCATAGAACATCTCGGACGAACTGATAAGTTTTAGCGGCACCGGCGAGCCATAGAGTATCTCGTCGAGCGCCTCGTCGGGCAGTTCTTCAACAGGAGTCTTCAAATCGGCATCATAGCGCGCGAGCACAGCCTCTATCTGCTGGAATATTGACGAGCGGCGATACTTGCCAAGCGGTGCGAGCGCACCGTCGTGCACCGATAATGTACGGTCAGGGACTACCTTGTCAACATCCACACAACTTATAACGCCCAGTCCCTTGCACTTGGGGCACGCGCCCTGGGGCGAGTTGAACGAGAAATTATGAGGGTCGGGCTCCTTGTAGGCAAGGCCCGTAACCGGGCACATAAGGCGCTTGCTGTAGTGGCGCACCTGGCCCGACGGCATCTCCATTATCATCACCAGCCCATCGCCCTGTGCAAGCGCAGTGGCAAGGCTCTGCTTCAGGCGCTGTGTGTCCTTTGCATCGACAGCGAGTTTGTCAATGACAACCTCAATGTCGTGATTCTTGTATCTCTCGAGCATCATGCCGCGCGACATCTCGCACAATTCGCCATCAATGCGCACGTTGAGATAGCCCTTACGCATCATCTGCTCAAAGAGTTCCTTGTAGTGTCCCTTGCGGTTCTTTACCAGCGGCGCAAGGATATATATGCGCTTGCCATCGTATGCATCGAGCAGCAGTTCAAGAATCTTCTCCTCGGTATATTTCACCATCTTCTCGCCCGAGAGGTATGAGTAGGCATCGGCAGCACGCGAATAGAGCAGGCGCAGATAGTCATAAATCTCGGTTGTTGTGCCCACAGTTGAGCGCGGGTTCTTGTTGGTGGTCTTCTGCTCAATGGAGATCACCGGACTCAGGCCGGTAATCTTGTCCACATCGGGGCGCTCCATTCCGCCCAGGAAGTTGCGGGCATAAGTGGAGAATGTCTCGAGGTAGCGGCGCTGTCCCTCGGCAAATATCGTATCGAACGCCAGCGACGACTTGCCGCTGCCGCTTAGGCCTGTTATCACAGTAAGCGAATCGTGCGGAATATCAACATCCACATTCTTGAGATTGTGCACCCTTGCACCAAACACCTCAATCTTTCCTTTTTCCTCTGTCTCCATCATCACTGTTTATTTTTACTCCTCGGCATATCCGCGCAGAAGGTTCACATCACGCTTTATGTCGTACTCAATACCGTCGGCACCTTTGGCCTTTATAACCACAAAATAGACGCCTGCCCTCACTGGATTGCCCTTGTAGGTGCCATCCCAGCCAATGTTCTCGCGACCCATCTCATCGAGCCCCCAACGATAGAGTTCCTGCCCCCAACGGTTATATATGGCACCATGAAACTCAACTATCGACTTCACGTTGAAGACGTTGTAGTAATCGTTCACACCATCGCCATTAGGCGAGAATGCGTTGGGCGCCTCAAGTCCCGATTCGGCTAGAATTATGCGGAAAGGCTGGTAGGTGTCGGCATCAAAAGGCCAAAAGACCTCACTATTCTCAATGCTTGTGTAGGTAATATTTGGCATAACCATAGTGGTACCGCTCTCGCGCAAGGACATCTCTACATTAGCATCGTGGCGCACAAGGTATGGTGCCTCCTCGCCCTCCTTGAAAAACTCCCAGGTGATAGTGAGCGAATAGCCATCAATCTCGGGGGCATTGGCATAGAACCTCACCGTTACGGGCGCCTCGCCCGAATAGTCGTCGCCAACCTCAAGATCGGTAAGTTCGCCTCTTGAGTCAACCACCAGCGCTGTAGGCTTTGGCGCCGATAGCGCACCCTGCGCCTTTACATTTGCCGAAAAAGCAACTGCCAGAAACACAAAAAAGAGTATTTTTTTCATATAGGTTCCGTAATTAGTCATATAACGCAAACAGCAGAGAAAGCACTCTGCCACTGCAAAAACAAAAATAGTAAATCCGAACGAAAAAAACACAGGTTTTAATGTTTTTATGAGACAACTTTGGACGAAAGATTCCAATGGCAGGCGGGAAGTTATTTTTCGGTCTCACATTTTCATATATTGACAATTATTCCGTATCTTCGCAGTTAATTTGGTAAACTCTGTTTCAAAGAGAAGACGCTACTATTTTTGTTATTATGAAAACCTTGAAAAAAATACTCTTCACCATAATCCTGGCGATGACAACAGCGACCCTGAGCGCACAGAAGGCAAACATTGTAAGCCACACTGTTACTCAAGGGCAGACGCTCTACTCCATCTCAAAGATGTACAACACTACTGTTGATGAGATAATCAAGTTCAACCCAGGATGCGCCGAAGTGCTCTCTATTGGGCAGAAACTTATAATTCCAAGCAACAGCGCACAAGAGAAGAAAAGCGCAAGGACGCACACCATCAAAAGCGGCGAGACACTTTACCGTCTAAGCAAGATGTACAACATCACCACCGAAGAGTTGTGCGCAGCAAATCCGGGCCTATCAATCAACAATTTCCGCGCCGGTGAGGTAATTGTCATCCCCACAAAAGAGAGCGAAGAGGCAAAAGCAAGCGAGAAAGTACAGGCCACACAGCCTGTGCTGGATGAGAAAGAGCCAGTCATTGCAACAACCCACAAGGTAAAGCGCAAGGAGAGCATTGAAAGCATCTGCGAGGAGTATGGCATCACACCGCAGGAACTGATAAAGGCAAACCCGGTATTGAAGGAGAAGAAACTAAAGCGCAAGATGGTGCTGAACATCCCTGCTCCATCAAGAAAGACAGAGCCGGCGCAGCACGAGACCATTATTCAGCAAAAAGAGGAGTTTGTTGAAACCATCTCTAAAGGCATCAACAACGACAAGGAACTCAACGTTGCCGTTGTACTGTCGTTCCTGCTAGACAGTTATGCGCCCAAAGAGCAGAGCCGCATGGTCGAGTATTACCAGGGATTCCTTATGGCTGTAGAGCAACTGAAACGCGAGGGATACTCATTCACAATAAACACCTACGATGCCGGACACAAGGAAAAGAGCCTTGACAGCCTGCTCAAGAGCAGCGCTTTCGAGGATGTGGAGATGATTTTTGGAGCATCGTATCCCAAGCACTGCAAGGAACTTGCGAAATTTGCAAAGGAGCGCGAGATACCGCTTGTAATCCCATTCTCGAGCAAGAAGGACGAGGCCGTAGGCAACCCCACTGTGTATGTTGCCAACGGCATACAGTCATTCATTCTGCCCGAAATAAGTTCAGCATTTGTAAAGACATTCCCCAACGCAAACGTAGTCTTTGTAGAGGATACAGTAAAGAGCAACAAGAAAGAGTTTATCAACAGCCTCACTGCAGAACTCGCAAAAGACAGCATCCCCTACACTACACTGCCAATGAGCCTCTTGACAAACGAGGACAGCGTACTGACGACTATGGCAAGCGTTTACCGCGAGGATAAAGAGATGATTTTCATACCGACATCATCCTCGGCAACCACACTGAACACTTTGCTCCCATCATTGTTACATGCAAGAGGGATTGACTCACTGAATGTAGCAAAGTTCAAGTTGTTCGGCTACCCCGAGTGGCAGATACACGCCAAAGACACCAGGGAACTCATGTATGAAGTGGACACCTATTTCTATGCAACCTTCTACAGCCACTACTCGTTGCCACGTGTAGCCGAGTTCCAGGAGGATTTCATACGCTGGTACAACCGAGACATACAGAACATATATCCACGATACGGAATGTTGGGCTATGACACCGGCTATTTCTTCCTGCTTGCGGCAAGCCTCTATGGCAACGCCATGCACGAGAACATCAGCCAGGTGCCGTTTGCCCCGGTGCAATCAGACTTCAAGTTCGAGCGCATAAGCGAAAAGGATGGTTTCATAAACAAGAAATTCTTCTTCATTCACTTCTGCCCCGAATACTACATAGACAAGATGGATTTTGACCAGGAGCGTTTCCAGGAAGATTTCCAGGAGACCATTCTATAACAGCCCGCAACAGACAAAAGGAATTACAGATGAAAAAAGGCCTTTACATTTTCACCTTTCTGCTGGCATTCTGCACCTGCGCCAATGCGCAAGTAGAGAGCCCCAGGAGTATTCTTGAGATTGGTGTTGCCGGTGGTCTGAACATGAGCAGAATGGAGTTCCAGCCCTCAATCAGGCAAAAACTGCAGCAAGGCGCCAATGGCGGCATCTTTGCACGTTACACTAGCGAGAAGTACTTTAGCATGATATGCGCCGCACAGGTTGAGATTAACTTCTCACAGCGCGGAATGCATGAGGACTTTGATGACGGCACCTCCAACTACTACAGCCGCCAGACGAACTACATTGAGGTTCCCCTATTCGCACACCTCTCATGGGGAAAAGAGAAGAACGGTTTCCAGTTCTTCCTGAATCTTGGCCCGCAGTTCGGCTTCTTCATGAGCGAGAGCGAGAGATACAACGGTGACTGGGAGACCCAGAACAGGCCGGTAACAATAAGGCCACTCTATGGCAAGAGCCTTGAAAACGAATTTGAATATGGCATTGCAGGAGGCCTGGGACTGGAATACAAGAGCAAGATTGGCAATTTCTTTATCGAAGGACGCTACTTCTATGCACTATCAGACATATTCGGCAATTCAAAGACCGACGATTTCGGCCGCTCTGCCAACACCACAATCACTGCAAGAATTGGATATTCATTCACAATCTTCAACAAGGATTTCAAATAACAGATGAGGGCCACCATTATCTGTTAGAAGTGAAATAAAAATATACAGCCCGCAATTGACAATTGCGGGCTGTATATTTTCGTATCACGGAATTATCATCAACGTCCTTTGTACATATCATCATAATACTTCTCATACTCACCACTGGTGATGTTGTCCATCCACTTCTGGTTGTCGAGATACCAGCGGACGGTCTTCTCAATGCCCTCCTCGAACTGCAGGCTTGGCTCCCAGCCAAGTTCCCTTTGGAGTTTTGTTGAGTCGATGGCATAGCGCATATCGTGACCGGCGCGGTCGGTAACATATGTAATAAGGTCAAGCGAAGCGCCCTCTGGGTTGCCAAGCAGGCGGTCGACAGTCTTAATGATGACCTTGATGATATCAATATTCTTGCACTCATTGAAACCGCCAATGTTATATGTATCGGCAACCTTACCGTTGTGGAAGATAACATCTATCGCACGTGCGTGGTCAACAACATAGAGCCAGTCGCGCACATTCTCACCCTTGCCATATACAGGCAATGGCTTGCGCTGGCGGATGTTATTGATGAACAGCGGTATCAGTTTCTCGGGGAACTGGTAAGGACCGTAGTTGTTTGAGCAGTTGGTGACGATTGTTGGCATTCCGTATGTATCGTGGAATGCGCGCACAAAGTGGTCGCTGCTTGCCTTTGAGGCCGAATAGGGACTGTGTGGGTTGTACTTTGTTGTCTCGTAGAAGAAGTCGTCGCCATAGGCAAGGTGATGCTCGCCCGATGATGCTGTTGTTGTGAACGGAGGCTCAATACCCTCGGGGTGATTCATCTGCAGTGCACCGTACACCTCATCGGTTGAGATGTGGTAGAAACGCTTGCCCTCGTACTTCCCGGGGAGTGACTCCCAGTAGAGTTTTGCGGCCTGCAGAAGCGAGAGCGTACCCATAACATTGGTACGTGCAAAAGTGAATGGGTCCTTGATGGAGCGGTCAACATGACTCTCGGCTGCAAGGTGAATGATACCGTCAACCTTGTGCTCCACCATCAGGCTGTACATCGCATCAAAGTCGCAGATGTCCGCCTTGAAAAAGGTGTAGTTCGGTCTATCCTCAATATCCTTGAGGTTGGCAAGGTTGCCGGCATAGGTAAGTTTGTCTACGTTGATTATATGATAGTCGGGGTACTTGTTTACAAACAGGCGCACAACGTGCGAACCGATAAAGCCGGCACCGCCGGTAACTATTATACTGCGTTTCATCATTAGAATATTATTTATTGGTAGCCTTTATTCTTTTTATGCAATACTCCATTGACTCTCTCCAGTGCGGGATATCAATATCAAATGTATTCTTGATCTTTGTCTTGTCGAGCACCGAGTATGGCGGGCGCTTGACAGGTGATGGAAATTCGCTGCTGTGGCAGGGGTTGATGCGGCAGCCGGTGTTGCCGGCAACTGCAGCAATCTCAACGGCAAAGTCGTACCATGAGCAGACACCCTCGTTCGAGAAGTGATATACACCCTCATTACCCTCGTATACCCCGGCCTCAATGATTGAGAAGATTGCAAGCGCAAGGTCACCTGCGTATGTGGGGGTGCCAACCTGGTCAAAGACAACATTTAGTTGTTCCTTCTCGGCGGTGAGGCGCATCATTGTCTTGAGAAAGTTGTTGCCAAACTCGCTGTAGAGCCATGCGGTGCGGAAAATGAGTGCTTTGCAGCCACTCTCAAGGATTGCCTGCTCACCGTGCAGTTTGGTGCGGCCATAAACGCCAAGAGGGTTCAGGGGCATATCCTCGGTGCGAGGAGTATTTCCCTCACTGCCAAAGACATAGTCGGTAGACACATGGAAGAGTGTTCCACCCACCTCCTTCATTGCAGCAGCAAGGTTGGCAACAGCTGTAGCATTAATGAGTTCTGCTGTAGCCTCGTCACTCTCGGCCTTGTCGACATTGGTATATGCCGCACAGTTCACTATCGCATCAATGGAATAGTGCCTTGCCACATGCATTACAGCATCGGCATTGGTTATATCCAGTTCTGCGACATCGGTGAAGATGTAGTTGTTGGGCGATACGGCGCCAAGACGGCGCATTTCGCAACCCAACTGTCCATTTGCACCAGTTACAAGTATATTCATATTTATATATACAGTTTCTCAATAGAGTTTTTCGTTATAGTCAAAAAGGTATTCTGCATCTGCAATGTTCTTGCTTTGCTTGTCCTTCTCGGACAGGAGCACCTTGTCGGCCGGTATTTTCCAGTCAATGGCCAGTTGCGGGTCGTTCCACGCCACAGAGCCTTCGCTCTCCTTATTATAGAAGTTATCGCACTTGTACTGGAAGACAGCCTCGGGGGTGAGCACTGCAAAGCCATGCGCAAAACCGCGTGGCACAAAGAATTGGCGGTGGTTATCCTCGCTAAGTTCAACAGCAACATACTTGCCAAAGGTTGGCGAGCCTTTGCGTATATCCACAGCCACGTCAAGCACCGCTCCCTTTATGCAACGCACAAGCTTGCTCTGGCAATAGGGAGGTTTCTGGAAATGGAGTCCACGCAATACACCGTACGATGACTTGGACTGGTTATCCTGCACAAATGTGGTGCGGCACACCTTCTCCTCAAACTCACGCTGCGAGAACGATTCATAGAAATAGCCTCTCTCGTCCTTGAAAATACGCGGTTCAATGATGACCACACCCTCTATCTCTGTCTTAATTACTTCCATAAACGTCAGTCAATGTTTGCACCAAAATGTTCAACTTCGTCAATAACCTTGAGCAGATACTGCCCGTACTGGTTCTTTATCATCGGTTGTGCCACCTCGCGAAGGCGATCGGCAGTTATCCATCCTTTGCGGTATGCAATACCTTCGAGACAGGCAATCTTCAGTCCCTGGCGCTTCTCTATCACCTCGACAAAGATTGAGGCCTCGGCAAGCGAGTCGTGTGTTCCGGTGTCGAGCCATGCAAAACCGCGTGGGAGAGTCTGCACCTTGAGCTCGCCATCGGCAAGGAAGTGCTGGTTGACGGTGGTTATCTCAAGTTCGCCACGCGCAGATGGCTTGATGTTCTTTGCAACCTCAACAACCTTATTCGGATAGAAGTAAAGACCAACAACAGCGTAGTTTGACTTTGGATTGGCAGGTTTTTCCTCTATTGAAAGGCAGTTACCATCCTTGTCGAACTCGGCAACGCCGTAGCGCTCGGGGTCGTTAACCCAATAGCCAAAGACGGTTGCCTTGCTGTTCTCCTCGGCATTTGCAACAGCCTCCCTGAGCATTCTTGTGAAATCGGCACCATGAAAAATGTTGTCGCCAAGCACAAGACACGCCGAGTCATCACCAATAAACTCCTCGCCAATGATGAATGCCTGCGCCAAACCATCGGGTGATGGCTGCTCGGCATACTCAAACCTTACACCATAGTCACTGCCATCGCCAAGCAAACGTTTAAAGCCCGGCAGGTCCTGCGGAGTGGAGATAATGAGGATTTCCCTGATTCCGGCAAGCATGAGCACCGAAATGGGATAGTATATCATTGGCTTGTCATAGATTGGCAGCAACTGCTTGCTCACTCCTTTTGTTATTGGGTAGAGACGTGTGCCTGAACCTCCTGCAAGAACAATTCCCTTCATAAAATATCTTTAAAACATTACATTCTATAATCAAACAACTCTGCGTGCTGTTTGTTGCAGCACGCAGAGTTGTTTCTGTATTATTCCTTTATAAGTTCAAACTCGGCACCTGATGCAAAATCCTGGCCATTCTGTGAACTTGTAGCAGTAAAGCGCACGAAACGTGCCTTTACAGGTGCCTTGAAGAGCACAGTCTGCTTGTCGGCGCTGTAAGGGAACTCGCCCTCAGCAACAGGCTCGCTCCAGTTCTTTCCATCAGCACTAATCTGAATCTTATAGCCCTTCACATTACCATTATTGCCACCATCCTGACGAGGCATGTACTTGAAGCCCTTGATTGTAACCTCATCATTGGCATCAAAGTCAATCCAGTGAGGATAGTTTGCAACGGTTACAGAGTACATTGTGTGCCAAATTGTAGATGGGTCACCGTCAAGCATCTTCTCGGCGCCATTACCCGGCTCAAGGCTTGAGCAGAATGCAACAGTAACAGGGATTGATGTTACAGCCTCATAAGAGTATGTAGCAGCAAGTTTTGGAGTAGCCTTCTCCCATACGGTGATTGTGCCGCCCTTGCTCATGTCAACAGGTGCAGTGTAAAGAGTCTTCTTGCCATTCTTGCCTACCTTGTAGTAGATTGCAGCGCCATCCTTTGCGCAAGACATTGTAACAACACCGCGCATATCACGCTTGAGAACTACAGGGATAACACCCGATGCAGCAACATTAGCAAGCTGCTCATAGTTGTCGCCAGCCTTTACCGGACGCATGATGAAACCTACAGTGTTCTCGCCAGACTTTACAAGGTCGTGCTCAAGTGGACCACCCTGGCCGCAACTGTTACCGCCAAGACCGTTAACCTTTGCATCGAGGTGCAGCCATGTGCCCGATGATGCAGGCAACTGATAAGGATGGGCAGCCTCTGTGAGTTCAACATCATTCCAGGGTAATGCGGTTGTTGAAAGGGCACCTGTAGAGACGAACATCACACCATTGCCCGCAGCATTTGTCAATGTAGCCCAGCGAACCTCCTCGCGGTTTGCCATATCCTGTGGCTTGGGGAAGTGTACGAACTGGTCGGCAACAGTGCTCTTGTACTGCTGGATGAACGCACCTGTACGGCGGTCGTTGTAGTTATTCCAGGGGCCACGACCATAATAGGTATACTGGTCAAGGCTCTTTGGCAACTGCAACAGATAACCTACACGTGCAAGCGCAACAGCTGCATCGCTACCGGTCACAGAACTGTTGAGTTCGATAGAACCATCAGGGTATATTGTCCATATTCTGTTAGAGACAAAGTGGAACTCATTCTCACCAAACTCACGCGCATCGCTCTGCAGAGTGAAACTATTATCCTCGTTCTTCACGCGGCGGCCGGGATGCTTAGCCTGCGAGCGTACAATGTACTGGAGCACGATTGTTCCGTCGGCATTCTTCTGTGACACGAATGATGTCACCTTGTCCTCGAGGTTGTACAGGCCAAGAGCAAACCAGCGGTTCCAAGCCCAGATGTCATTGTCAACAGGTGCACGATAGCCGCTGAGTGTCATAGCACTACCCTTCTCGAACACTGTCTCGTCGCCATATACAACACTCTCAAATACACCGGTGTTGTTATTGAATACAACTGTAAAACCGTCACCGGCAATTGTTGTGGTTGCGTTAGCCTTATCCTCGGTCATCTTAACCTTAACATCGCTCTTTGCAACATCGGCAAGGAGCGCGGCCTTCACAGCATCCTGTAGTTTCAACTGCTCCTCCATCTGTGCATAACCCTTCTTTGCCCAAGGCATATCCTTCTTGAGCAGGAACTGAACCTTAACAAAATACTCCTTGTCGGCAGCGAAGTTCGCATTGCTGAATTTGAGTTTGAATGTCTTTGCTGTACGTGGAGCAATCTTCATGTCAGGCATGTAGTAAGAATCAACCTGCTTACCGTTCTCCCAAAGAGAAACCTTGACATCGAGGTCGCACAAGCAGTTGAAGTAGCGCTTGTTGAAAATCTCAACCTCGCCGTTCTCAAGCATCTTCACACCCACATTCTGGTAAACCTTCTTCACCTCATAATACTGTGGTTTTGGTGAGTGGTCGGGGAACATTATACCGTTCATACAGAATGTGTGGTCGTTAGGACGGTCGCCGAAGTCGCCACCATAACCCATATACTTGTCACCGGTCTTTGGGTCAACATTCCAGAAAGCCTGGTCGGTCCAGTCCCAGATAGCACCACCAATGAAGAAGTTTGTGCTCTCCATAGCCTCCCAATAATCTACCAGGTTACCGGCAGCATTACCCATTGAGTGGGCATACTCAGATATGTGGAAAGGATAAACGATATTCATCTTGCCCTTCACTGCCTCGCGTGTCCAGCCAATTGATGGATACTGGTTAGAACCCATGTCAACGATGTAGTTGTTGCGCTCATACTGTACAGGACGTGAAGCATCAAATGCCTTCAGCGCCTCGTATGCCTTGACAAAGTTGTCACCGGGGCCGGCCTCGTTACCGAGTGACCAGATGCAGACAGCAGGGCTGTTGATTGTAGCGTGTGCCATCTCCATTACACGTGCAACGTGAGCATTTGTAAACTCAGGAACGTGAGAGAGCGACTCCTTGCCATAGTAGTACTCATGGCTCTCGATGTTAGCCTCATCCTCGAGGTAGATACCATACTTGTCGCAGAGGTAGTACCAGTATGGAGCATCGGGATAGTGACCGTTACGCACGTGGTTGATATTGCCCTGGAGCATGAGCATAACCTCCTTCTCCATCTGCTCGCGTGTAAGCGCATGACCATTCTCAAGGCTGCTCTCGTGGCGGTTCACACCCTTCATCTTGATTGGCTTGCCGTTGAGGTAGTAGTAGCGTCCTGCGAGACCGAATTCATCCTCAGAAGCCTTTGTTTCACGAATCTCAACCTCGCGGAAACCGAAGTATGCCGATGCAATCTCCACCACCTTGCCCTTCTTGTCGAGCAAAGAGACAACAAGAGTATAGCGGTTTGGTTCCTCGGCGCTCCACTTTGCAGGGTCTGCAACAAGAATGTCAAGTTTCAGAGTCTTTGTATCGCCGGCGAGCAACTGGTCAAGTGCAACAGTTGCTGTAGCTCCATCAACAATCTTATTCTCGTCGCTATAGAGAGCATTCTTGTAGAGTTGTGCCTTTACCTGATACTTCTTCGCTTTCTTTGCTGTGAGATTGCGTACATCAACCTCAATGTTTGCCACAGCATCCTTATACTGGGCATCAAGGTCAGTGCGTACGCGAATATCGCGCAACTGAACCGGGTTTGTCGCAGTCAAGGAAACAGTGCGGAAGATACCAGGGAGACGGAACATATCCTGTGCCTCAAGGAACGATGCGTCGCTGTTGCGGTAAACCTCAACTGCCACCACGTTCTCACCCTCAACAAGGTACTTTGTGATATTGAAGGCTGCCAAGTTACGTGAGTTCTTTGAGAAACCAACATACTTGCCGTTTATCCAAAGATAGAAGAAAGAATCGACACCGTCAAAATTGATATAAACCTCACGGCCATCCCAGTTCTCGGGGACTGTGAATGTACGGCGATAAGAACCCACCTCGTTACGGTGCTTGTATGTTGTATGGTGCTGCGCTGGCTCACGCATCACACCACCCTTCCAGTCACCGACAGCAACCTGGTGCTTGAAGATTACAGGCTGGTTCACATAGATTGGAGTACCATACTTCTGCGAGCCGTCTGCCTGCAGGCCATATAC
The DNA here is from genome assembly GCA_045613945.1 of Bacteroidaceae bacterium. Classification (GTDB taxonomy): domain Bacteria; phylum Bacteroidota; class Bacteroidia; order Bacteroidales; family Bacteroidaceae; genus HGM04593. The sequence goes on along the minus strand of JAZLBZ010000075.1, from coordinate 7,674 downwards.
GTTCCAGTTCATAGGAACCTGCACATTGTCCCAGCCCGACACATCGTAATCGGTCTTGAAGAAATCCACAGGACGCTCCCAGGGGTTTGCAACCCAGTTGAAACTCCATGTACCGTCGAGCGAGAGGTAATATTCACTATTCTCGGGCAGCACTTTGCGTGCAGCATCCTCGTTGCCAAAAGTAAAGAACCACGCCTTTGGCTGCTCCTTGTTAAGAGCAAGTTCCTCGGGCGATTCCCACTCGACAAGACCTGCAGCCTGTCCCTTCTCATAGCCATAACCACGAGGAGCCTCTACATCACCATAGGCAAACCCCTTAAGGTTCTGTGCTGTAGCAGTCATTGACAGTGAAAAGGCCGCCAACAACGCCATAACGAATTGTTTTTTCATAAAATAGTTATTTATAATTAGTTACTATAATTTTTAGCACACGCTAGCGCGCACACGCGCAAAATCTTTTGTAAAGTTAACACTTATTTTGTGAAAAACAAAGAAAATAGCAGATTCAGGCTCCCAAACGAGGGAAAAAGTTTCACAGAATTCAAGACCTGCAGCGCCACACAAATAAGGATATAGTAATTTTTCTTTACACACTCACCAACAACAAAAAAAATGAGACTTGCAGTGCAAGCCTCATTTTCAATCACGAATACTGCAATTAGTTCTTAGCAGCCTCGAGAGAAGCCTTACGGAAAGCCTTCATAGCCTTCTCAAGCTCCAAAGAAGCCTTACGTGCGCGTGTACCCGCTGCCTTGTTACCCTTCTCAGCCTGAGCTGTTGCATCTGCCATAAAAGCAGCATAAGTCTCTTCAATTTTTGCAATAAGTTCTTTCATAATACTTTCAGTTATTTAAGTTAACGATGCACAAAGATAACAAAAATCACAATAACAAGGCATAAATATGATTTTTTTTGCTCTTTTTCCTAAAAAAAGTTGCCTTTCATGTCAAAACCAGGCAAAAAAACACCCTCAAACAGCATTGAGAGCAGGTATTTAGACCACAAGTACATTATATGTATGGCTAAAATTCTCACCCATAAGCCATCTTTTATGCGTCTCTTTTAAGAAGCAGAGTCTTGGATTGATGCAAGTGTAGACACAGGAGAGCATGCTTGACTACTCATGCACGGACATACACAGCACAGCAAAACAACCATCCAGCAAACAAGCCTCACTCCCACACGACACACCAGCCCCTCCAATAAAACATTACATCCGTACTCCCCAAACTCATCATTATGCTTTTTATATAAGGTATATCACCCTCAAATGCCAATATCAAACGTTCCCGCACCAAAGAAGAGATAAGCAGGCATCCATTTTTAATATGCGAAACAATAAAGAGTTCTGCACACCCGACACCATCGCCCCTCTATCAGTTTGGCACACTTTTAAATCGGACAAAAAATTAAGGCAGGGCTTGAAGCGCTAGAAACAAACCCTTTCATAGCAAACATATTTTCCAGCAAAAGACGCTTTGGTAATTTTTATTTACAAACAACCGATACATCATCAATATTGAATTAAAAAGCAACAAGCAATGTATTGCCATCACAACAACAGGCACAGGTCCATATATGTCTATTTTACCGTTATTTGACATTATTTAGGTATAAAATCGGCCTATTTCAAAATATATTATGTATTTTTGCATTTAATAAACACCCCACTAAAGGAGAACCACTCATACATATACTGGCATAATATGAAAGTTGCAAAAAAAATCCAATCTGCAAAAGAGCAGTCGAGCAGTTTCAGCATCAGCGAAATACTCAACGCCTTGCTATCGAAATGGTATCTGTTCATCATTTCGGTTGCCATTGCTGTTGGATATTCGCTCTACAACACTGCAAGAATAGAGCCAATATACACACGCAGTACAGAAATCCTCATAAAGTCGACACAAAAAGGAAACAGCCTCGACGAGCAGATGGAGACATTTGCCAACATGGGATTCAGTTCATCGACCAGCACACACAACGAGATATACGCTTTCAAGGCACCTGAAACCACAATAGAGACTGCGCGTAGGCTGAAACTGAACGTAGAGTATAGCCAGAAGGGAAAGTTCCACCCAATCACCCTGTATGGTACAACAGTGCCGGTACGTGCAGAGTTTTACGACACCGACGAAGAGAGCACTGTGGGCTTTGACATAGAGGTGAAACCCGACAGCACATTCAGGCTTTTCAACTTCAGTGGCGAGACAACCACCGCGCAACTCGCGGTTGAAGGCAAACTGACAAGTGACTCCTTGACATTTGCCGCCACTCCGGTTGGCACAATCGCGCTCAGCATAAACCCTGCATACAAAATAAGGAAACCTGTCATCTATTCGGTAAGACACATAAGCCTTTACAGTGCGACAAGCAAGTACATCGGCAGCCTCAGATACAACATCAACGAGAGCAAGAGCAATGTAATTTCAATATCCATCAACGACCACTCGATTGAGCGTGCCGACGATATCCTGAGAACAGTTGTCGATGTCTACAACGAAAACTGGATAAAGGACAAGAACAGGGCTGCCCAAGAGACAAAGACATTCATTGACACAAGACTGGAGTACGTAAGTAGTGAACTCGACAAGATTGAAGGCGACATATCTGCATTCAAGAGCGACAATCTGTTACCAGACATTGAGGCGCAATCAGAGATGCAGATGAGCAAGGAACGCGAACTTGGCAAACAACTTTCCACCGCAAGAAAGGAACTTGAGAGAAGCGAGTTCTTCCTGAAGAACATCAAGGACAAATCAAAGGAGCACGCACTGCTCCCTTTGAATTCCGGAATAAGCAACACGAATATCAATTCGCAGATAACCAGGTTCAACACAATGATGATTGAGCGCAACAACCTTGCCAGCAAAAGCAGCGAGGACAACCCCGCCGTAAAGGACATCGACCTGGTCCTTTCATCACTGCGCAATGCCATAGTATCTTCTGTACAGACACATATCAAAGGAATAACAGCCAGGCTGCAATCACTTGAAAGAGAGTGGAAAGCCCTACAGGGGGAGATTGCAAAGAACCCCACCCACACAACATTCCTTGCAAGCGCAGAAAGAGAACAGAGCGTAAAGGAAAAGATATACCTTTTCCTGTTGCAAAAGAGAGAGGAGAACCAGTTGTCGCAGGAATTTACCCCCAACAGGACCCGCATTCTCACCCCCCCATCGGGCAGTTACACCCCCACCGCTCCCCAAGAGACCAAGTCGCTATTCCTGGCTGCAATCATAGGCCTGCTGATACCTGCCGGGCTAATATGCCTCATAGAGGTATCAAACACCAAAGTAAGAGGCCGCAAAGACCTTGACGCCCTTAATATGCCGATAATCGGCGAGATACCGCAGAACGACAGGAACGGTTTCAGCAGAACAAGAGCATTGCTCAAGAAACTAAATCTTTTGAAGAAAAAGAAAAAAGATGAGAAATCGTCCTGTGTTGTAAAGGCAGGTTCCCGCAATGCCATAAACGAGGCATTCCGCGTATTGAGAACCAACCTGGAGTTCATTACCCGCGAAAAGGAACGCAATGTAATCATATTCACATCGTTCAACCCCGGCAGCGGAAAGACATTCTGCGCACTCAACACAGCCTTGAGTTTTGCCATCAAGGGAGAGAAGGTATTGATGATAGACGGCGATATGCGACACGCGTCATTGTCAAACTACACAGGAGATTGCGAAGTAGGCCTGAGCAACTACTTGGCAAGAGAGGTTGACTCACTGAGCGAGATAATCATAGAAGACAGCACACACCCCAGCCTTCACATCATCCCAACGGGAACAATTCCGCCCAACCCCACCGAGTTGCTTGAATCGGAGCGTTTTGCAAAATTGCTGAAAGAAGTTGAAAGAGAGTACAGATACGTATTTATCGACTGCCCGCCGATAGACATCGTTGCCGATACGCATATCATTGAGAAATATGCCACAAACAGCATATTCCTAATACGCTGCGGTTTATTGGAGCGCTCAATGCTTGGAGAGATTGAAAACCTGTACAATGAGAAAAAGCTCAACAACCTTGCAATAATCCTTAACGGCATAGACATGAAGGCCGGCAAGTATGGATACAAATACGGCTACAACAGCGGCAGCAACTACACCTATGGCCCAAAGAAAAAATAAACAAATTTTTCATAGACAGCAAGCGCTTCACGACAGTGAGGCGCTTGCTTTTTTTACATGAAAGCAGGATTTCTCATTTAAATTACCATAGCCAAGTAACTTATCACATTGTTCACCACATTGATTCGCTACTAAACCGTTTTCTGCAGCAAAGCAAGCCATAAACAGAAACAAAAAAAGGCGAATGCAGAAACATTCGCCTTATGGGTGGGTAAGCTACCTACATCGCGCCGCTACAACCTACTACCTTTGCTGCGGTCAAGCCCTGGAGGATTCGCAGGGAGCTGGCCGTATAGGACTTACCCATATACTTGTCTAAAAAAATCTCAAACCAAAAACACACTCTTGTGTTTTGCAAACCTTTACGTCTGCAAAGATAGCACTTTTTTCCCATTTGTCAAAACAGAATAACAATTTATTTTCCACACAGTGAGATCCTCATAGTAAAAACAAGGCATACAGGATGTCAAAAACACATTTTTACGCAACAAAAAAATAGCACTTCAACAGTGTTGTGAAAAAAACTTATATATTTATAAGGTACTATGCATTTTTTTTGTATCTTCGCAAATCTTTCCAAAAAACACCGGCGATTTTCGCGAGTGTGAAACTATGTCTACACACAGACAGAGAAACTAAAACAAATTATATTTATTAACCAAAAAATTATCTTATGAAGAAATTTTTACTTTCAATTTTCTGCTTGTTCAGCTTTGTAAGCTTTGCGACAGCAGAGGAGGCGACTGTAACATTCTCACAAAAAGGCTACGCAAACGCTGAAGAAGTTGCAAGCGTAGTTATTGACGAGAATATTACAGTAACATTTGACAAGGGCACAAACAGCAACACGCCCAAGTACTACAACACAGGTTCCGCACTGCGTATTTACGGAGGTGGCACAATGACTATCTCTGCAACCAACGGTGCTACAATCAACAATGTGTCATTCACAATCAATGTTGACAATAACAAGGCGACCAATGGTTCTGTAAACGCAGAAAGTTCTGTTACAGTTGGTACACTCACTATTGGAGATGCTTCAACTGCAACAACCATCACAGACATCAATTCAAGCGAGGTAATCTTCACACAGGGAGGCACAAGCGGCCATGTTCGCATTGTAACTTTAACAGTAAATTACTCTACTCCAACAACTACAGGCGTTGCAACTCCAACATTCTCTGTTGAGCCAGGCACACAGTACAACCCATTCAACGTTGAAATCACTGCCGAAGAAGGTGCAACCGTTTACTACACCCTCGATGGCACTGAGCCAACAACAGAGAGCGCTGTGTACAGTGAAGCTATCGCTTTCAACGAGTTCGGTACATCAGCCACAATCAAGGCCATTGCCGTAGTTAATGGTGAGTCAAGCAATATTGCAACAGCAAACTACTCTCTTGAGGTTGCAGCCCCAACATTCTCTGTCAAGGGTGGCGTCTATGAGAAACTCACAGGCGAGACTGCATTGAAGTTCACATGCGAGACTGCGGGCGCTACAATCTACTACAACAACCGTGGCGGCGACCCCAAGACCGAGGGTTCAAAGAGTTGGGGTAGCCTTTCAGTGCTTGCAACTGCAGAGGTTAAGGCTGTAGCCTACGTTGAGGTTGAAGGCGAAAAAATCTACAGCGCTGTTGTAAGCGAGAAGTACTACATCTCTCCCGTTAAGCCTTTCGAGAAGGCAACAACATTCTCAGCAGGCGAGTACCTCATCGTATGCAACAACATGAAAGCAACTCCAATGTCCGAGACATTGAACTATGGCCGATTCCCTGGAGAAGCAGTTACTGTAAACGGCAACTTCATTGAGACAAATGCTCACTATGCATTCACATTCACCGAGGTTGAGGGTGGTTATACAATCCAGGACACATTCGGCCGTTACCTTTATGCATCCAAAGGTAGCCAGAGCTATTACAACACTGTAAACGTTGGCGACGACACAAAGATTGACCCAACTACAGCAGCTGCAATCTGGACTGTAAGCATCGCCGAAGATGGTAAGGCTACAATCAAGAATACATTGTCAGGCTACACTTTCAACTACTCAAGTTCATACAAGAACTTTGACACTCAGGCAAACAATGCGGTTCTCCCTTCACTCTACAAACTTGGCGAGTACCCAACAATGACCGTAACACCTGCAAACTGGGAAACTGTTGCTGCATTTGACAAGGTAACTATCATTTGCGAGAGCGGTATCTCTTTAAATGAGATAACCGACGACAACTACCCACGTTATACTATCGGTTGGGACAACACTCCATACGAGTTCGACAACACTGTTGTTGTTGACAACAACACTATCGAGTTCACATTCAACGAACCTATCGAGGAGAACGGTGATTACCGTATAATTCTCCCCGCAGGCTTGTTCACTCTCAACCCCGACGGTCTTGCAATGCCAAGCGCAAAGGTCCAGAACACAATCACTGTTGAGAACTTAAATGTCCTTGAGGTTGTATATGCCAACCCTGCAAACTACGCAACTGTAAAGAATATCGAGTACCTCTACTTCGAGTTCAACCAGAATATCGTTGACAACGTGAGCGACGCTGTAATCACCAACGAGAACGGCGAAGAGTTCCCATTGACAGTTACATACACCGACGCTTGGGATGAAAGTTGTCCTCTCAACGCACTCTGCCTGAAGGCAGCAGAGCCTATCACCGCTCCTGGCGAATACACATTCGTTCTCAAGCAGCAGTATGTATGCGCAGAGACTAACGCAAACGTTACAATTGCCGAGGATATTACATACATGTTCACAATTGCCGAGGCCTTGAAGATTGCAAGCATCACACCTGCAGATGGTGCCGAGGTTGAGTCTATCGAGGAGATTCTCATTGAGTGCAACAAGGACATCACTTGCTTGGCCGAGGCATTCTACATGACAAGTGACAATGGCGCCGAGCACTTCCTCTCATGCTCATTCAGTGACAAGGAGGGCAACGACTTGCCATACAACTGCATTCGTCTTGTTCCTGAGACACCTATCACTGCAGCAGGCACATACACTCTCTTCATCGAGGACTACAACATTGCCACAACAGACTGGATGAACCAGGAAATTCTCCCAGCACAGTCATTCACATTCACCATTGCTGGTGCTGCTCAGCCTTTGGCAGTAATTGCCCAGTCTCCTGCTGCTGACGAGCAGGTTGAGAGTTTCTCTGCTATCACATTCGAGTTCAACAAGGACATTGAGTTCATCCAGGCTGCAGGCGGTACAGGTACAGGCACTGGTACAGGTACAGGCACTGGAACTGGCACTGGTACTGGCACTGGTACTGGAACTGGCACTGGTACTGGTACAGGAACTGGAACTGGAACTGGAACTGGCACTGGCACTGGAACTGGCACTGGTACAGGCACTGGAACTGGAACTGGAACATCAGGTCCTGCTCAGTATATCAAGTTGAAGGATGCTAACGGTGGTGTTACTGCCACATACTGGGTTAGCGCAGCTACTATCGATGGTGCAACAGTTACATTTGTACCTGAGATGAATGCGACTATCTCAAATCCAGGTACATAT
>JAZLBZ010000074.1:0-10932 GCA_045613945.1 Bacteroidaceae bacterium | reverse complement strand
CTTGTCTCAATGAACAGAATCTCACCGCCAACGGCTGTCCAGGCAAGGCCTGTGACAACGCCTGCATAGTCATTGCCCTGGTACTTGTCGCGCGAGAACTCCTTCACTCCAAGAAGTTCTTGCAGGTCGGCAGGCTTTATGCTGCGGTTCTTTATCTCGCCGGTCGTTGCCTTCTGGCATGCTAGGCGACGGCATATCTTGCCAATGCGTTTCTCAAGCGTTCTCACGCCCGATTCGCGTGTGTAGTCTTCAATGATGTGCTCAATGGCCTGCTTGCTGATAGAGATTTTCTCATCGGCAATGCCGTTTGCCTCCTTCTCCTTTGGTATCAGGTGGCGCTTTGCAATCTCAATCTTCTCCTCGGTAAGGTATCCGCTCACCTCAATGAGTTCCATGCGGTCGAGCAGTGGGGCGGGGATGTTTGACAGGTTGTTTGCTGTTGCAATGAACATCACGTTCGACAGGTCATAGTCTACATCGAGGAAGTTGTCGTGGAAAGCACTGTTCTGTTCAGGGTCGAGCACCTCGAGCAATGCCGATGAGGGGTCGCCGTGATTCGATGCGCCGCCAACCTTGTCAATCTCGTCAAGGATGAATACCGGGTTGTCGGTGCCGGCCTTTACAAGGTTCTTGAGTATGCGGCCGGGCATGGCACCCACGTATGTCTTGCGGTGTCCGCGTATCTCCGACTCGTCGTGTATACCGCCTAGCGACATGCGCACATACTTGCGCTTGAGCGACTCTGCTATAGACTTGCCAAGCGATGTCTTTCCAACTCCCGGAGGGCCATAGAGACAGATGATAGGCGCCTTGAGGTCGCCGCGCATCTTTATGACGGCAAGGTGCTCAAGGATTCTCTCCTTAACTTTCTCAAGGCCATAGTGGTCGTGGTCGAGCACCTTCTGTGCGTTACTGATGTCAAGGTTGTCCTTTGAGTATTCGCCCCAGGGGAGGTTTACGAAAAGCTGCAGGTAGTTGAGCTGCACGTGGTAGTCGGGGGTCTGTGGGTTAATGCGCTCGAGTTTTGAGACTTCCTTGTTGAAGATTTCGGCAATCTCCTTGCTCCAGTTCTTCTTGCTGCCCTTCTTGCGCAGTTCGTTGACATCCTGGTCCTGTGGGTTGCCACCAAGTTCCTCCTGGATGGTCTTCAGTTGCTGCTGCAGGTAGTACTCCTTCTGCTGTTGGTCAATATCTCTCTGTGTCTTTGCCTGGATGCGTCCCTGGATATCCACCAACTGCTTCTCGTGGTTGAGGATTGAGAGCAGGTGGTATGCGCGCTCCTTGAGCGATGCCTCCTCGAGCAGTGCAATCTTCTCGGTGAGCGGTGCCTTGATGTTGGCGCAAAGGAAATTGATGAGTATGCTGTCGTTGCCCATGTTCTTCATTGCAAAGGCAACCTCGGGGTTTGCACCGTTTGCCTTGAATATCTTGGCTGCAGTCTTGCGGCAGTTCTCAATGAGCAGGTTGAACTCACTGTCCTGTGGCGCTATGATATCCTCTACGGGCTCGACCTTACCCATGTGGTATGGCGCTATGCGTGTCAGTTCCACCAACCTTATCTTCTGGTAACCCTGCAGGATGACTGTTGTTGAGTTGTCGGGCATCTCAAATACCTTGACAATTTTTGCAACCGTACCGAAAGGGTAGAGGTCGTCAAGCATGGGTACGTTCACGTCGGGCTCCTTCTGGCACATCACACCCATGAAACCGCCGCTCTTCTCAAGTTCCTTGATGAGTTGCAGCGATGACTCGCGGCCAACAGATATTGGCAGCACGGTGGTGGGGAACAGCACCATATTTCTCAAAGGCAATATGGGTAATTCTTCGGGAATAATGGCGTTGCGTATCTCTTCCTCATAGTTTCCTTTGAATTCGGTGATGAATGAAAAGGAACTGTTCTCAATGTTCTCTTCCTGAATCATCTCTTCCAAATCCTGGATAATTTCTTTGCTCTTTTTTCTTGTCATTATTCGAATGGGTATTTGTTGTTTAATTTATAATCGACGTTCTTCAAAATTATCGCGCGAAGATAATATATTTTGAACTGTTGACGAAATATTTAATATATATATTATATAATTTTAAGAATTTTGTCTTTTCGACACTGTTTGAAAATTTGAAAATGATTGAAAAATATTTTCTCAATCGGTGTGGTTGATGTAATTTTGCAGTGCGATTCAGTATATATGGAACAGACCGGTAAAAGACAGACTATCCTGTTTCTTGTGAATCCCAAATCGGGCGTGAGCAAGAAGAAAAGGGTGCCTCAAATGGTTGAGCGTTATATCGACCATGAGAGGTATGATGCCGATATATGCTATACCCAATATGCCGGTCACGCCTATGAACTAGCAAAGGGTGCAGCAGCCCGGGGAGTGGATGTCGTTGTTGCAGTGGGTGGTGACGGCACTGTGAACGAGGTTGCCCGTGCTCTTGTGCACACAACCACCGCATTGGGCGTGATACCTTGTGGCTCGGGCAACGGTTTTGCACGTCATCTTGGCATTCCGATAGGTGTCAAGAGTGCCATTGAATTTATCAACACAGCGGAATTTGCTTCTGTTGATTATGGTAAAATAAACGGACATCCTTTTTTCTGTTCCTGTGGAATGGGATTCGATGCTCTTGTCAGTGATGACTTTGCCAAAGGAGGACATAGGGGGGTGTTTGGATATATAAGGCAGTCATTGGTGGATTGGATAAAATATACACCCGAAACCTATCTTGTTGAGACAGATGGAATCAAAGAGGAGTTCGAGGCTTTTGTCATTGCTTGCGGCAATGCGTCGCAATATGGTAACAATGCCTACATAACGCCTTTTGCCTCAATGAAGGATGGTCTTGTTACGGTGTCAATACTCTCTCCTTTTAATGTGTTCGAAGTGCCTCTGATGGCAACACATCTTTTCACGCATACATTCGATGAAAGTCAGCGAATGACCGCTCTTTCGGCTCCCTGGGTGCGCATTGTACGTAAAAAACCGGGGCCCGTTCATTTTGACGGCGAGCCTTACCTAATGGGAGAGGAACTCTATATTGAGATGGTACCTGCAGGCTTGAATGTGCTTGCCTCGCCCGGGTGGGACGGAACTTGTGCCCCGGTGCCGCTCTATCGTCAGTTGTATGAGGCCTTTGCAGGTTCTTTGCTTGAACTGCCCGATTTGGACCTGAAGAAAATATAATATTCTTTTTGAAAAATATTTACTAGATGCGCGCGGTGTAAAGATTGTTTTTATGGTAGTTTTAGCGCTACGGTAGTGGTCCGTTAAGTGTTACAATTTCAAGTAAAAATTGCTTAGAATTCTTTTTGCATCGTCGCTATATTCGCCCGGTGATGTCTCAAGTATCAATGTGTTCTCCTCGCTCTTCTCTTGCGTGTTGAAACGAAACTCAATCAGCACTCTCTTTGGTGTTTTCTTTGGCGTTGTTCTTATGAACGTGGTGCGCGTGGGGTAGAGGTTCTGCTCTGCTGCAGCGGTTTTCCATTCATCCATTATATCGCATGGGATAACTATTGACGCGCATCCGTTTCCGGTGAGCAGTTCGGCGCATTTCTTGAAGAACTCTCTGCAGTCGAGCGAGTCGCTATGACGTGCCAGCGTGCGCGATGTGTCGTCGCACTTCAGGCTGTTTACAAAGTAGGGCGGGTTGCTGACTATCGTGTCGAAACGGTGGCCGGTGGTGTATTCGAGCAAGTCGCCATTTATGATTTCAATCCTTTCTCCCCAGGGTGAATTGTCGGCATTTATGCGCGCCTGCATAGCGGCTTTGCAATCAATCTCAATGCCTGTAATTGCAGCATTGCTGCGTTGGGCGGCCATTATGGCAATCAGGCCTGTGCCACAGCCAATGTCAAGTATTCTTTTGCTCTCCTCGCAATTAAACCAACTGCCAAGCAGGCATCCATCGGTGCCCACCTTCATGGCGCAGTCGCTCTGCTCAATGGTGAATTGCTTGAATTTGAAATAACTGTTTGACATTGTATGATTATTTTGGACAAAAAAGAGTGTGCCCTTGCACACTCACGCTATGAGCCAAATCCGGGACTCGAACCCGGGACCTACGCATTACGAATGCGTTGCTCTACCAACTGAGCCAATTTGGCAACTTTTTTGTTGTGTCGGCTTCCCTTTCACAATTTGCAAGCGCAAAGATATATATAAATTGCTATGTACAAAACATTTTTTGCCGAAAATGTGGTGCCGGGTGTTGTAGACTTCGCTCAGTTTTTGTATATTCGCACTTGCTCAAACTAAATGATAATTGAATTATGGAAGTAAAAAAGTATATACAGGAAAACGAGGAGCGTTTTCTCAAGGAATTGGAGTCGCTCATTGAGATTCCAAGTATCAGTGCAAAGGCCGAGCATAAGGGCGATATTGCTGCTTGCGCCGAAAGGTGGAAACTACTGCTTCTTGAGGCGGGTGTTGACAAGGCCGAGGTTATGCCGTCTACCGGCAATCCGCTGGTATATGCCGAGAAAACCGTTGACCCTGCCGCACCAACAGTGCTCATATATTCGCACTATGATGTTATGCCAGCCGAACCTTTGGAACTTTGGAATAGCGACCCGTTCAAGATGGTAATAAAGGACGGGCGCATTTGGGCGCGTGGTGCCGATGACGACAAGGGGCAGGCGATGATTCAGGCTAAGGCCTTTGAATATGTTGTCAAGAACGGTCTGCTCAAGCATAATGTGAAGTTTATTTTCGAGGGCGAGGAGGAGATTGGCTCTCCAAGTCTCAATGCGTTCCTCAAGGAGAACAAGGAACTGCTGAAGGCCGACATAATCCTTGTAAGCGATACAAGTATGCTCGGTGCCGAACTGCCTTCTCTCACAACCGGCTTGCGCGGACTTGCGTATTGGGAGGTTGAAGTTACAGGTCCTAACCGCGACCTGCACTCTGGTCATTTTGGCGGTGCGGTTGCCAACCCAATCAATGTGCTTTGCGAGATGATTGCCAAGATGACCGATGCCGATGGTCGCATAACAATTCCCGGTTTCTATGACGATGTCGAGGAGATGTCGCAGGCCGAGCGCGACATGATTGCATCTATTCCTTTTGACGAGGAGAAGTACAAGGCTGCAATTGATGTTAATGATTTGCGTGGCGAAAAGGGCTATTCAACCCTTGAGCGCAACAGTTGCCGCCCATCGTTCGATGTGTGCGGTATCTGGGGTGGATACACAGGCGAGGGCAGCAAGACGGTGCTCCCTTCAAAGGCCTATGCAAAACTCTCGTGCCGCCTTGTGGCAAACCAGGATCACGAAAAGATTTCGCAGCAGTTTGTCGACTATTTTACATCCATTGCTCCTGCGTGCGTAAAGGTGAAGGTCACTCCAATGCATGGCGGTCAGGGCTATCTGTGCCCAATTACCCTGCCTGCATACAAGGCTGCAGAAGCCGGCTTTGAGAAGGCCTTTGGCAAAAAGCCGCTTGCGGTGCGTCGCGGTGGCAGCATTCCCATTATCAGTGACTTTGAGAAGATTCTTGGCGTGAAGACTATCCTCATGGGCTTTGGCTTGGAGAGTGATGCAATCCATTCGCCAAACGAAAACTTTAATCTCGATATCTTCCGTAAGGGTATTGAGGCTGTGGTCGAGTTCCACAAGAACTACTCCAAATGATTAAACAAAGGCGTAATATAAATTAAAACAATTACTATGGCTTTACACGTAATAGACCATCCGCTGGTGCAGCACAAGTTGAGCATCATGCGTAATAAGGAGACTTCTACAATGAAGTTCAGGGAGTTGCTCCAAGAGATTTCAATGTTGATGGGTTATGAGGTTACCCGCGACATGCCGTTGACATACGAGGAGATTGAGACTCCTTTGATGAAAATGGATGCACCCAAAATTGCGGGCAAGAAGGTTGTTATTGTTCCCATTCTCCGTGCCGGTCTTGGCATGGTCGATGGATTGATGAAACTCATCCCCTCGGCACGTGTCGGTCACATAGGCCTTTATCGTGACGAAGAGACCTGTCAGCCTGTCTTCTATTACTATAAGATGCCTGCAAACAAGGATCGTGCAGTGATTCTTACCGACCCCATGCTTGCAACCGGCGGCAGTGCCTGTGATGCCATTGCACGTTTGAAAGCCGATGGCTTTGACCGCATCAGACTCATGTGTCTGGTAGCATCACCTCAAGGTGTAAGGGCTGTCGAGGAGAAATACCCCGATGTGGATATTTACGTTGCAGCGGTTGATGAGGGCTTGAATGACAAGAATTACATCCTCCCAGGCTTGGGCGATGCCGGTGACCGAATTTTCGGTACAAAATAAATTGAATGTAGCAAATACCTGTTCTGCTACAATATTTTTTTACTTTATAATGTAAAATTGTTCTCAGTGTGATTATTTTTTACTATCTTCGCGCTGTAAAAACAGAAGGCTATGAAACACTGTGCAATAAAGAATGTTGTTTTAGCGGGATGTGAAAAGAGTCCCGTTGCAGTTTTTGCCCCTGTTTGTTTTGATATTGACATCAATTTTGTGTAAATTTATTATAGTCGTTTCGTTTGAAACGACTTTTTTTGTATATTAGCGGAAATTATAGAAGAAATTATGGAACCTCTATTGCATGAATGTGGAGTGGCGATGATTCGCTTGCGCAAACCCTTGAACTACTATCAGGAGAAATATGGTACATGGGCTTATGGTATGAACAAATTGTTCCTGTTGATGAACAAACAGTATAACCGTGGCCAGCAGGGTGCCGGTATTGCTTGCGTCAAACTTAAAGCCTCTCCCGGTGAGGATTATATGTTCCGTGAAAGGGCAGAGGGTTCCGGTGCAATATCCGAGGTTTTCGACAGTGCGAACAAGGATATCCTTTCTCATCCCAAGGAGAAAAAGAACGATGCCGATTATGCTTATCGTCATTTTGGTTTCGCCGGCGAACTCTACATGGGTCACTTGCGCTATTCGGCTACAGGAAAAACCGGTATGCAGTATGTGCACCCCTTCCTTCGCCGCAATAACTGGCGTGCAAAGAACCTTGCCCTTTGCGGTAACTTCCATATAACAAATGTAGATGATGTGTTCCGTGAATTGGTTTCGCACGGCCAGCATCCACGTGTACATGCCGATACTTACATAATGCTTGAACTTATGGGTCACCGTCTCGACCGCGAGGTCGAGCGCATCTTCAGGGATTGCGAATATGAAGGCCGCGTGGGCATGGATATCACAAATACAATTGAGGAGCGTGTTGACATGGCGAATGTGCTCCGCACTTCAACCGAGATGCTCGACGGCGGTTATGTTTTCTGTGGCGTTACCGGTAGCGGCGAGATGTTTGCTATGCGTGACCCATGGGGTGTGCGCACTGCCTATTGGTATGCCAACGACGAGATTTTCCTTGTTGCCAGTGAACGTGCGGCATTGCAGACTGCAATGAACTTGAAGGCCGATGAGGTTATTGAAATGAAACCGGGTGAGGCTCTCATCGTCAACAAGCGTGGCGAGTTGCGCGTTGAGCAGATAACGCCACAAAAGGCGTTCCTGCCATGTTCGTTCGAGCGTATCTACTTCAGCCGCGGTAACGATGGCGATATATATAAGGAGAGAAAACTTTTGGGTTCAAACCTCAAGGAGCAGATTCTCAAGGCTATAAACTACGATTTGGATAACACCGTATTCTCGTTCATCCCAAATACTGCCGAAATGGCATTCTATGGAATGGTCGAGGGTATGCAGGAGTATCTCGACGAGTGGAAGGTGAAGGAGATCAACTCGGGCAAGACATTCACCCCCGAGCAACTCAATGCTATTGTGACAAAGAAAGTGCGCCAGGAGAAGGTTGCAAACAAGGACATAAAGATGCGTACATTCATCTCAACAACCGACAAGCGTAACGACCTTGCTTCCTATGTATATGACATTACATATGACACAATAAAGCCAAAGGTTGACAACCTTGTTGTAATTGATGACAGTATCGTTCGTGGAACAACATTGAAGCAGAATATCCTGAACATCCTCGACCGTCTGGAGCCAAAGAAGATTGTCGTTGTCTCTTCAAGTCCACAGATCCGTTACCCCGACTACTATGGTATCGACATGGAGAAGTTCGACCACTTCGTTGCATTCAAGGCTGCTCTTGAACTGCTGTACGAGAACGGCAGACAGTCACTCATTGAGGAAACATACCGTGCATGTATTGAGGAGTTGAAGAAACCCGATGCAGAACAGGTTAACTGCACACGTGCAATCTATCATCCGTTTACAGCCGATGAAATTTCGCGCAAGATTGCCGACTTGCTCAAGCCTGTTGACCTCAATGCCGAACTTGAACTGGTGTTCCAGAGCCTTGAGGGCCTGCACTCGGCATGTCCTAATCATTTGGGCGATTGGTACTTCAGCGGAAACTACCCGACACCGGGTGGCAACCGTCTTGTAAACGAGGCGTTTGTGTACCACTATGAGACTTATCTGAAAAAGTAAATAATAAAATTATATAAACTATGAAAGAGAAATTGAAAAAGGTGTTATTGCTTGGTTCGGGCGCGTTGCGCATTGGCCAGGCCGGAGAGTTTGACTACTCGGGTTCACAAGCGTTGAAGGCACTTCGCGAGGAGGGTATCCAGTCAGTGCTTATTAACCCTAACGTCGCAACTATCCAGACATCGGAGGGTATTGCCGACAAGGTGTATTTCCTCCCTGTTGACATCCACAACGTTGAGGAGATTATCAAGAAGGAGCGCCCCGACGGTATTCTGCTTGCATTCGGTGGACAGACTGCTCTCAACTGCGGTACAGAACTCTATCAGAAGGGTATTCTTGACAAGTATGGTGTAAAGGTACTCGGTACATCTGTCGAGGCTATCATGTACACCGAGGACCGCGACCTCTTCGTTAAGAAACTCGATGAGATTCCAATGAAGACTCCCGTGAGCCAGGCTGTTGAGACAATGGAGGATGCACTTGCAGCGGCACACCGCATCGGTTTCCCTGTAATGGTGCGTTCGGCATACGCACTCGGTGGCTTGGGTAGCGGTATCTGCAAGGACGAGGCAAGCTTCAAGGAACTCGCAGAGAGCGCATTCACCTTCTCTAACCAGATTCTCGTTGAGGAGTCGCTCAAGGGTTGGAAGGAGATTGAGTTCGAGGTTATCCGCGACGCCAACGACCACTGCTTCACAGTAGCAAGCATGGAGAATTTTGACCCGCTCGGCATCCACACCGGTGAGTCAATTGTTGTTGCTCCAACATGCTCACTCACACCCGAGCAGGTCAAGTTCATGCAGGAGATTTCTGTAAAGGCTATCCGTCACCTGGGTATTGTTGGTGAGTGTAACATCCAGTACGCTTTCAATGCCGAGACAAACGACTACCGTGTAATTGAGGTTAACGCACGTCTCAGCCGCTCATCGGCTCTTGCATCAAAGGCTACAGGCTATCCTCTCGCATTCGTTGCTGCCAAAATTGCTCTTGGCTACACACTCGACGAGATTGGCGAGATGGGCACACCAAACAGCGCATACAAGGCACCAGACCTTGACTACCTAATCTGTAAGATTCCACGTTGGGACTTGACAAAGTTCGCAGGCGTGTCACGCCAGATTGGCTCAAGCATGAAGTCAGTGGGCGAGATCATGTCAATCGGCCGCAGCTTTGAGGAGGTAATCCAGAAGGGCTTGCGTATGATTGGCCAGGGCATGCACGGTTTCGTAGGTAACGAGCATACACACTTCGACAACCTCGACGAGGAGCTTGCCAACCCAACAGATATGCGCGTCTTCTCAATTGCATCGGCTCTTGAGCAGGGCTACACAGTAGAGCGCATCAGCGAACTCACAAAGATTGATCCATGGTTCTTGGGCAAACTCAAGAATATCGTTGACTATAAACATGTACTCGAGGGTTACAATACACTCGAGGAACTCCCTGCCGACGTACTCCGCAAGGCTAAGGAACTCGGTTTCTCTGACTTCCAGATCTCACGCTTCGTCCTCAAGGACCAGAAGAACATGGAGACAGGTAACCTTGCAGTGCGTGCACGCCGTAAGGAGCTCGGCATCGTTCCGGCCGTTAAGCGCATCAACACTGTAGCTTCGGAGCACCCCGAGTTGACAAACTACCTCTACATGACATACGGCGCAACAGGTTACGATGTCAACTATTACAAGACCGACAAATCAGTTGTTGTCCTTGGTTCTGGTGCTTACCGCATCGGTTCATCGGTTGAGTTCGACTGGTGTTCAGTAAACGCGGTGCAGACAGCACGCAAGCTCGGCTACAAGTCAATAATGATTAACTATAACCCCGAGACCGTATCTACCGACTACGATATGTGCGACCGTCTCTACTTTGACGAACTCTCATTCGAGCGCGTACTCGATGTTATCGACCTTGAGCAGCCTGGTGGTGTAATCGTTTCAGTGGGTGGCCAGATTCCTAACAACCTCGCGATGAAGCTTCACCGTCAGGCAGTGCCCATCCTTGGTACATCTCCACTCTCAATTGACCGTGCCGAGAACCGTCACAAGTTCTCTGCTATGCTCGACCAACTTGGCATCGACCAGCCGGCTTGGAAGGAGCTCACAAGCCTTGAGGATATGAAGGACTTTGTAGACAAAGTTGGCTATCCTGTGCTTGTGCGTCCATCGTACGTGCTTTCAGGTGCGGCAATGAATGTCTGCTACAACGAGGAGGAGTTGCACGAGTTCCTGAAGATGGCAGCCGATGTGTCAAAGGAGTTCCCGGTTGTGGTATCGCAGTTTATGACCGATACAAAGGAGATTGAGTTCGATGCTGTGGCACAGAACGGTGAGGTAGTGGAGTATGCAATCTCAGAGCACGTTGAGTTTGCCGGTGTACACTCAGGTGATGCAACACTTGTGTTCCCTGCACAGAAAATCTACTTTGAGACAGCACGTCGCATCAAGAAGATTTGCCGCCGCATTGCCAAGGAGTTGAACATC
>JAZLBZ010000073.1:0-40224 GCA_045613945.1 Bacteroidaceae bacterium | reverse complement strand
ATGTTAACTCCGCCGTTTTCAGCCCGGACGGGGAATATATTGTAACGGCATCATGGGACAACACCGCAAGGGTATGGGATGCAAAGACGGGAGAACCGGTTACAGAGCCGTTAAAGCATGAATATCGGGTATACTCCGCCGTTTTCAGCCCGGACGGGAAATATATTGTAACGGCATCAAGGGACAAAACCGCAAGGGTATGGGATGCAAAAACGGGAAAACCGGTTACAGAGCCGTTAAAGCATGAAGAAGATGTTAACTCCGCCGTTTTCAGCCCGGACGGAAAATATATTGTAACGACATCATGGGACAACACCGCAAGGGTATGGGATGCAAAGACGGGAAAACCGGTTACAGAGCCGTTAAAGCATGAAAACATTATTACATCCGCCGCTTTCAGCCCGGACGGGAAATATATTGTAACGGCATCAAAGGACAACACCGCAAGAGTATGGGATGCAAAAACGGGAAAACCGGTTACAGAGCCGTTAAAGCATTATTATGATGTTAACTCCGCCGTTTTCAGCCCGGACGGGAAATATATTGTAACGGTATCATGGTACTACACCGCAAGGGTATGGGATGCAAAAACGGGAAAACCGGTTACAGAGCCGTTAAAGCATGAAGACATTGTTAACTCCGCCGTTTTCAGCCCGGACGGGAAATATATTGTAACGGCATCATGGGACAACACCGCAAGGGTATGGGATGCAAAGACGGGAAAACCGGTTACAGAGCCGTTAAAGCATGAAAATTATGTTTACTCCGCCGTTTTCAGCCCGGACGGGAAATATATTGTAACGGCATCATGGGACAACACCGCAAGGGTATGGGATGCAAAGACGGGAGAACCGGTTACAGAGCCGTTAAAGCATGAAGACAATGTTTACCCCGCCGTTTTCAGCCCGGACGGGGAATATATTGTAACGGCATCATGGGACAAAACCGCAAGGGTATGGGATGCAAAAACGGGAAAACCGGTTACAGAGCCGTTAAAGCATGAAAACACTGTTTACTCCGCCGTTTTCAGCCCGGACGGAAAATATATTGTAACGGCATCAAGTGACTACACCGCAAGGGTATGGAATGCAAAGACGGGAGAACCGGTAACAGAGCCGTTAAAGCATGAATATTGGGTATACTCCGCCGTTTTCAGCCCGAACGGGAAATATATTGTAACGGCATCAGGGGACAAAACCGCAAGGGTATGGGATGCAAAAACGGGAAAACCGGTTACAGAGCAGTTAAAGCATGAAGAAGATGTTAACTCCGCCGTTTTCAGCCCGGACGGAAAATATATTGTAACGGCATCAGGGGACAACACCGCAAGGGTATGGGATGCAAAAACGGGAAAACCGGTTACAGAGCCGTTAAAGCATGAAGACACTGTTAACTCCGCCGCTTTCAGCCCGGACGGGAAATATATTGTAACGGCATCAAAGGACAACACCGCAAGGGTATGGGAATTCACACCTTTGAAGGAACTTATTGAGAAATACCGTAATGACACTGAACATGACTGGTCGCTGACCGGACAAGAAAAGAAGGAGTACAGTTTGGAGTAAGCTTCTCACACCCTGATAATTAGATACAAGGCACTCATGCGGGTGTCTTGTATTGCATGATAATGGCATGACCGTATGCCCCTATGACATTACAAAATTCCCCAGACTATACAAAAGTATGCCTGGGGAATAAAAAACTATTACTGAAACTTGCTATTCTTACTTTAAACCAAAATCAAGAGTTGCGCAAGCGTTCCGCTTTAACCACACTTCGTGTGCTTGAAACTGCTCCCGCTCGCTGTGCGTGTAAGTAAACTTCCACGCACTCGCTTACTCGCAGTTTTCACCTTTCCGCTTTCACCTTTCACCTTTCCGCTTTCAGCTTTCACCTTTGACAATACTTGCTTATCGCAACCCACGCGGGCAACACCTACAGCGTTGCTACCCGCGACTAATTGCTGTTGGCATTGTCTAACCCTCGGTTTAATTAAACCTCGGCTTTTAGCTGTCTATACGTTGTCTTTGGTGAGCGTGCCGCTGTTGTCTCGTCGAGGCGGCGCACAGGCGTGCTGTGCGGGGCGTTCTTCACTACATCGGGATTTTCAATGGCCTCCTGGGCAACCTTCTTCATCACCGCGATGAACTCATCAAGCGTCTCCTTGCTCTCGGTTTCTGTTGGTTCAATCATTATGCTCTGATGGAACAGCAAGGGGAAGTAGATGGTTGGCGCATGGTAGCCATAGTCGAGCAGGCGCTTTGCAATGTCGAGCGTGGTGACACCTGTCGACTTATCGGCAAGGCCGTCAAAGACAAACTCGTGCTTGCACACGCCTTCAATGGGCAAGTAGTACTCGTTCTTCAACGACTCCTTCACGTAGTTGGCATTGAGCACTGCAAGCGGGCCAACCATCTTCACATTCTCACGACCAAGAGTGAGAATGTAGGTATAGGCACGCTGCAGCACGCCAAAATTACCGAGAAAGTTAGAGACGTATCCGGGCGATTTTTCATCGGTGTCTATGTAGAACTTGCCATCGGCATCCTTCTTCACCTGTGGGTTGGGCAACAGTGGCTCAAGGCCGGCGCGCACACCTACAGGACCGTCACCAGGACCACCGCCACCATGTGGTGTAGAGAAGGTCTTGTGCAGATTGATGTGCATGATGTCAAAGCCCATGTCACCGGGGCGGCACTTGCCTAGCACTGCGTTGAGGTTTGCTCCATCGTAGTAGAGCAAGCCGCCGCACTCATGCACCAGGCGTGCAATCTCAGGGATTTCGGTCTCAAAGATACCGAGCGTATTAGGGTTTGTCATCATAATACCGGCGACGGTATCATCGAGCAAAGGCTTCAAGTCCTCAACATCGACAGTTCCGTTGGCTGTGGATTTTACCTCAATAATCTCAAGGCCGCACACTGCTGCACTGGCAGGGTTTGTGCCATGTGCGCTGTCGGGGACAATGACCTTTGTACGCTTTGTGTCACCACGCTGCTCATGATAGGAGCGCATAATCATAAGGCCTGTCAACTCGCCATGAGCGCCGGCATAAGGATTGAGCGTGAAGGCTGCAAGGCCACTTATTTCGGCAAGCGAGGCTGCAAGATTGTAGTAGACCTCAAGCGCGCCCTGCGCAACCTCGGCAGGAGCATCGGGGTGCAGGCCTGCAAACGACGGCAAGGCGCTGATCTCCTCGTTGAGGCGGGGGTTGTACTTCATTGTACAGCTGCCAAGTGGATAGAAGCCTGTGTCTACGCCGAAGTTCTTGTTCGACAGGTTCGTGTAGTGACGCACCACATCAAACTCGGTAACCTCAGGGAGCAGGGGCTTGCTCTCGCGCTTTAGATTGCCTGGCAACCGGCAAGGACAATAGTTCTCCTTGAACACATTCTTTGGAAGGGAATACCCTATTCTGCCCTCTTTTGAGAGTTCGAAAATCAATTTGTCATAATTGCGTATCATAGCATCTCCTCCCTTATTTAGATGTTATTCACTATTTCAACAAACTTGTCCATCTCCTCTTTAGTGCGCTGTTCGGTGACGCACACAAGCAGCATATCATCGGCAATGCGTACACCGCCAAGAATACCGTTTGCACAAAGAGCGTCGAGCACCTTTGCCGCAGGGACAGCGGTGCGTACAGCAAACTCATTGAAGAATGGCCTGTCATATACCAAAGAGCATTTGCCGGTAGCGACAAGCCTGTCGGCAAGGTAATGTGCACCGCCGTATGAGAGTTCGCAAACCTCTTTAAGGCCCTTGTATCCCATTACCGACATGTATATGGTTACATAGAGAGCCATGAGCGACTGGTTTGAGCAGATGTTGCTGTTGGCCTTCTCGCGTCGTATGTGCTGCTCGCGCGCCTGCAATGTGAGCACGAATGCGCGCTTGCCGTCAACATCGGTCGTTGCACCGACAATGCGTCCGGGCAACTTGCGTATGTTGGCATTGGTGCAGGCGAGGAAACCCACGTATGGACCGCCATAGCACATAGGGATGCCAAGTGACTGCGCATCGCCGCAAGCGATGTCGGCGCCCCACTCGGCAGGTGTCTTTAGCACTGCCAACGCCGATGGCTTGCAGTTCATCACAAGCATCGCCTTCTTTGCATGGCACATATCTGCCACGCCTGTGTAATCCTCTACAATACCGTAGAAGTTTGGCTGGGCAAGGATTACGCCTGCGACATCATCGCCAGCAAGTTTGCTTTCAAGGTCGGCAAGGTCGGTAATGCCATCCTTTTCGGCAATGGTCTCAATTACCACACCCTGATACTTTGCATATGTCTCCACCACCCTTTTTACACGCGGGTTCATGCTTGCCGAAACAAGCACCTTATTGCGTTTCTTTGCAATGGCAACGCACATCATCATAGCCTCGGCGGTGGCTGTTGTGCCATCGTACATTGAGGCGTTGGTGACATCCATTCCCGTGAGTTCGCAAATCATCGACTGGTACTCGAAAATATACTGCAGCGTGCCCTGTGAAATCTCGGGCTGATAGGGTGTGTATGCAGTAAGGAACTCGCCACGTGAAAGAATTGGTGCTATCACAGATGGCGAATAGTGATCCTCGACACCGGCACCCGCAAAGCAAGCAAGCCTTGCATTCTTGTTGCCAAGTGTCTCAAAAAACCGCCTCACCTCCACCTCGGACATCGCCTCGGGGAGTGCGAATTCGCGGTCAAAGAGCAGTTGCTGCGGAATCTCGCCGTAGAGGTCGTCCATAGACTTCAAGCCCGCGACCTCAAGCATCTGCTCAATATCCTGTTGGGTATGAGGGAAGTATTTCATAATAGGGAAAATAGCGGAGCAACAGGGATACGGGTACCCCATTGCTCCAAATAAGTTATTCGTTAATGAATGCCTTGTATGCATCTGCATCCATCAAAGCATCAGCCTCGGTGGGGTCGCTCAGTTTTACCTTGATAATCCAGTTTGCATATGGGTCGCTGTTGACAAGTTCGGGACTGTCGTTCAAGGCCTCGTTCACCTCAACAACAACACCGCTGACAGGCGAAATAAGGTCGCTGGCAGCCTTCACGCTCTCCACTGCACCGAATTCCTCGCCTGCAGTCACCTCGTC
The DNA here is from genome assembly GCA_045613945.1 of Bacteroidaceae bacterium. Lineage (GTDB taxonomy): Bacteria > Bacteroidota > Bacteroidia > Bacteroidales > Bacteroidaceae > HGM04593. The sequence continues at coordinate 35,133 of JAZLBZ010000073.1, read as the reverse complement.
GTCAACCTCGGGCATGTCAACGTAAACCACATTGCCAAGTTCGTGCTGCGCATAGTCTGTGATACCTACATAGCCATATTCGCCCTCAATCTTTACATACTCGTGTGACTCGGCATAACGGAGTCCTTCCAAAATTGTACTCATAATAAGTTGTTTTATTGGTTAGTTATTAAGTTTTAGTTACATCCAAAATTTACAGAGATTCCTCGTCGCTCCGCTCTGTCGGAATGACAAAACTTAGTTTTGTTATCGGCGAGTTCATTAGCGGCTGGTCGCACGAAGCATGGATGAAAATCATGCCGTGCGGGTCGCTATGAAATGAACGAGCCAATGACATTGCAAATATAGAATGACATAGTCCGGCAGTTGTCATTTCGAACCGCAGGGAGAAATCTTATTCAAACAACAAGCACTTTACTTCTTGTAGTTCTTGTCATAGAAGCGTTTCTTTGTCACCACGCCGGGGAACACCTTCTTGCGTATGCGAACGGCGACTTCGGTATCAAGTTTTGCGTATTCGATGTCTACCATAGCCATGCACACACTCTTGCCGGTTGAGATGGAATTATAGCCCGTTGTCACAACACCAACGACCTTGCCGTCGGCCTCCACCTCATAGCCATGACGCGGAATAGCCTTGTCTTTGAGTTCAATACCCACAATCTTGCGTTTCAAGCCCTCGGCCTTCAGCGCAGCAAGCGCCTCCTTGCCAATGAAATCCTTGTCAAGTTTCACAAAGATGCCCAGGCCGGCCTCAAGAGGGGTAATCTCATCTGTGAGTTCATCGCCATAGAGCGGCAAGCCAACCTCAAAGCGCAATGTATCGCGGCATCCCAGGCCACAGGGCTTAACCTCGCCGCTTGCAAGCAGTTTGTCCCACACCTCATTGGTAAAGGCGTGCGAACCGTAGAGTTCAAAGCCATCCTCGCCGGTGTAGCCGGTACGGCTTATAATTATTGTCTCGCCATTATATTCAAGTTCCTTGCAGGTGTAGAACGCCATCTCCTTGCAAGGGATGCCAAGCACGCGCTCCACAATCTCCTCGGTCTTTGGGCCCTGCACTGCCACCTCGCCATACTTGTCGCTCTGATGCTCAACAACTACGTCAAACGTCTTGGCATGCTCTGTAATCCAAGCAACATCCTTGTCAATGTTCGACGCATTTATAACAAGGAAATAGCGCTGTGGGGCCATCTTGTAGACAAGCAGGTCATCAACAACGCCGCCTGTTGGGTGACACATCATTCCGTAATATATCTTGCCGTCGGGAGCGCCTGTTACATCATTGGTAAAAATGTAGTTCACAAACTTCTCGCTCTCGGGGCCGGTAACGAGCACCTCGCCCATGTGAGAGACATCAAAGACACCACAGGCCTGGCGAACAGCATTATGTTCGTCGACAATATTGCTGTACTGAATTGGCATGTCAAAACCACCGAACGGGCTTATCAATGCACCCAATGCAACGTGTTTGTCATAAAGACAGGTTCTCTTATTCTCCATAGGTCAATTATATTAATAGGTTTACAAGTTGTTCCTTCTTCAGGTTCATAATCACAGCCGATGTATCTACATCAGCAAGTGCATCGGCAATTGCCGATGCAGTGTACTCCACCCCCTTGAGCCTGTCAAACAGCATGGAATCCAATTCGCCGACAATGAAGAAATCGCCTGCAAGCGACACCTTGCGGATGCGGTTCTCCTTCACGTCGACCGACACATGGAACTCGCCCACTCCCTCAATGCGTTCGACCTTTGAGAGCGATGCTGCGGGGTTGTTGCCATAGATGAACGAGTCGTCGTAATACTCCTGTTCCAACTGCTCAATGGCAGCAATGTCCGCCTTTGTAAGCACCACGCAGCTGTCGCACAGCATACTGCGCAGATGCCCTTTCAGTTCATCTATTGTCAGTCCGATATGGTTGCAAAGTGTTGTGATATGTTGGCGCACCGACTCGACGCCCTTGCTGCGCAACTTGCTTGCAGAGGGTGTTGTGGCATTGAGCATATAGTCGAGATTGGTATCGTAGAGCATTGTCCCGTGAACAATACTGCGTCCGGGAAGGTGATAGAAGGCATTACCCGAGACCTTCTTGCCGCCAATGAGAATGTCGTTGCGCCCCGATGTCCTTGCGTCAACGCCAAGACGCTGCAAGGCATCCTCAACCATAAGCATGTAGCGGTTGAAGGTGAAGTTTACGTTTGTTGTGGGGGTGATGTATGAGAGCATCAGGTTGCTGCGGTCGGCAAAGACGCACCCGCCGCCGCTCTTGCGGCGATAGAATTGAATATTGTTGGCGCGGCAGAAAGCGACATCCACCTCGCTGTCAACAAGTTGGTTGCGCCCAAAGATAACCGTTGGCTCAACTTGCCAGATGAAAAAATAGTCTTGCGCGGGTAATTCCCGTGCAACATACTCCTCCATTGCCAGATAGAATGGCAGACGGCGGTTCTTCTCAACTGGAAGTTCAACGTAAATCATACGCAATATTCACGCTTAGGCGCAAATTTAGGAATTTATATTATAAAAGCAACAGTTATAACATTTTTTTTGACAACAATTAATATTCATAAAAAAAGGCGAGTGCCACCACAGTGACACTCGCCCGAATATTATTATGTAGCAAACCTTACTTTGCAACCGCCTCAAGACGCTTGAGGATAGCAAATACAAAGAATGCTGCAAGGAGACAGATACCTGTCAGCACGCCCCATACAACTGTGAGCGATGCACCCCACATAAGAGCAGGAATAGCAACAAGGAAGTTACCGATAGCAGTAGCAACAAACCAGCCACCCATCATCATACCCTTGTACTTTGGAGGAGCCACCTTTGTTACGAAAGAGATACCAATTGGAGAAAGCAGCAATTCGGCAAATGTGAGCACGAGATATGTTGAAATCAACCAGTTTGGTGATACATTAGCCATGTGCATTGGCTGGCCGGCAGCATCAATCTCAGGAGCTGGCAAACCAAGCGAGCCTGCGGTGAGAAGTATGTACGCAGCAGCAGCAACCAACATACCCAAGCCAATCTTCAAAGGCGCCGAAGGCTCCTTGCCCTTCTTGGCAAGAGCACTGAAGATGGCAATTGACACAGGTGTCAACGCTACAACGAAGCATGCGTTGAACTGCTGGAAGATAGGCGCGCTAACCTCTGTAACCTCTGCGAGTGTAGTATACTTGTAAATCAAGCCTGCAACAGCCGCACCAACTACAAGTGCTGCAATGCCCTTGCCCTTTGCAGTTGCGCTCTGGAAAAGACCGAACAAGCCATATACAATGAATATTGCAAACACAAGGTTTGTAACGTCGAAAGCCATACTCTGAATGCCTGTAGAAGTTGTTGCGGTGTAGTCACGCGCAAAGAATGTCAATGTAGAACCATTCTGGTGGAATGCCATCCAGAAGAAAATTACCACAGCAAATACAAGGCACAGGCAAACGATGCGCTCCTTTGTCTGGGCAGGAGTCAGTTCGTCAGCCTGGGTGTCACCTGCTGCAACATCGGCCTTGCGACGGTCGGTGTGGCTGAATGTGCTGCGGAATGCGTAGTAGATACCCATTGAAACAATAAGAGAAGCACAAGCTACGGCAAAAGCGAAGTGATAAGAATCGGCCTCGCTTACACCAAGAGCGCTCTGCGCCCACTTCATAATCTCGATAGCAGCAGTAGGAGCGAACATTGCACCAATGTTGATAGCCATGTAGAAGACGCTGAAACCTGCATCGCGCTTGCTTGAATACTTGGGATCGTCATACAAGTTACCAACCATTACCTGGAGGTTACCCTTGAAAAGACCGGTACCAAGAGAAATGAGCAGCAACGCACCCGCCATTGCAACAATAGCAATTGAACCCTCGCCAAGAGGCAAAGAAAGAAGCACGTAGCCGAGGAACATAATGGTGATACCAATTGTTACCATCTTACCATAACCCATCTTGTCGGCAGCAATACCACCGAACAATGGCATAAAGTAAACAAGTCCCAAGAATGTAGAATAGATTGTACCTGCAGTGGCTGATGTAAAGCCGAAATTAGCCTGCAAGAACATTACGAACACAGCCAACATGGTGTAGTAGCCGAAACGCTCACCTGTGTTGGCAAGGGCCAAAGCCCAAAGACCTTTAGGATGTCCTTCAAACATAGAAATAAAAATTTAAAAATTAATAAATTCCCCAAAATTGCGGAACCTGCACATTGGCCAAGCCACGCAAGTTCCATTGCATCCCGCAATGTGCCGGGGATGCGCCAGCCACACAGAACGTGCCGACACAACAGCAAAAACTGTCATTTGTCAAGCAAACTCACCGTTCATTGCAAGAACGGGCAGATTGCATATTGCACATTCCCGTGAAGCAACCGCAAATATAGATAAAAACTGTTAGATAATGAAATATAAAGGCTTCAATTTCAAGAAAAGAAGTTAATAAAATACAAATATGAGCAAATATTTGCGATATAAACGACACACACTATCATTTGTAAAGCATTATCATACCATTCGCCGTAAAATAGTGCAAAATGAGATTTTTAAAAATACAAGTAGCAAAATGTCAAACCAGACTAATGACACGCCACTGCTACTTTGTTGCTGTTTTTATTTGCCTTTTCGCGCGCAATACATTATCTTTGCACAATAAACAAATCAAAACATTATACAAAATGAGCGACCAGAGATATATGATGCGCGGAGTTTCTGCGTCAAAAGAGGATGTTCACAACGCAATCAAGAACATTGACAAAGGTCTTTACCCAAAAGCTTTCTGCAAGATTATACCCGATATTCTTGGCGGTGACCCCGAATACTGCAACATCATGCACGCCGATGGTGCCGGCACAAAATCATCGCTGGCATACCTCTATTGGAAAGAGACCGGCGACATAAGCGTTTGGAAAGGTATTGCACAGGATGCACTTATAATGAATATTGACGACCTGCTTTGCGTTGGTGCAACAGACAACATCCTTGTCTCATCGACAATTGGCCGCAACAAACTGCTTATCCCCGGCGAGGTAATCTCGGCTATCATCAACGGTACAGATGAACTGCTTGCCGAACTTCGCGAAATGGGTGTTGGCGTATATGCAACCGGTGGCGAGACTGCCGATGTCGGCGACCTTGTGCGCACCATCATTGTTGACAGCACCGTTACCTGCCGCATGAAACGTAGCGATGTAATTGACAATGCAAACATTGCAGGCGGCGATGTTATCGTTGGCCTTGCATCCTATGGCCAGGCGACATACGAGAAGGAGTACAATGGCGGCATGGGCAGCAACGGCCTTACTTCGGCACGTCACGATGTGTTTAGCAAGTACCTTGCCGAGAAATACCCCGAGAGTTACGACAAGGGCGTTCCTCAGGAACTTATCTACTCAGGCGGCCTAAAACTCACCGACGAGGTCGAGGGCTCACCTGTTGACGCAGGCAAACTGGTGTTGTCGCCAACAAGGACTTACGCGCCAATCGTAAAGAAGATTCTCGACGCGCTGCGCCCCGAGATTCATGGAATGGTTCACTGCTCAGGCGGTGCACAGACAAAGGTGATGCACTTTGTTGAGAACAAGAAGGTCATCAAGGACAACCTCTTCCCAATACCGCCGCTATTCAAGGCAATCAAGGAGCAGAGCGGAACAGACTGGGCCGAGATGTACAAGGTGTTCAACATGGGCCACCGCCTCGAGGTATACGTAAAGCCCGAGCACGCCGAGGAGATTATTGCCATAAGCAAGAGTTTTGGCGTCGATGCACAGATTATTGGCCGCGTGGAGGAGTGCGACCACAACGAGTTGATTATTGAGAGCCCTTACGGCACTTTCAAATATTAATAAATGTGCCTTGCAGCGATGCAGGGCATATATTATGACAGACAATGGAGAACAATTCACTGCTGAGCAAACTTAACGACCTTGAGGCAAGGTTCCAGGAGGTGTCGACACTGATAACCGACCCTTCTGTCGTTGCCGACATGAAACGCTACGTAAGGCTCAACAAAGAATATCGAGAACTTGAGCAGATTCTTGATGCACGCAAGCGTTACATCAACCTGCTCACCACCCTGGCCGAGGCAAAGGACCTGCTTGCAAACGAAAGCGACCCCGAACTGCGAGAGATGGCACGCGAGGAGATTGACATCTGCGAGAAGGAGATTCCGACAACCGAGGAGGAGATAAAGTTGCTGCTTATCCCCGCCGACCCGCAGGACGACAAGAACGCCATCCTTGAGATACGTGGCGGAACAGGCGGCGACGAGGCAGCAATCTTTGCAGGCGACCTCTTCCGCATGTACACAAAGTACTGCGAGAGCAAGGGCTGGAGGCTCGAGGTCTCAAGTTGCAGCGAGGGAACATCGGGCGGCTACAAGGAAATCATCTGCACCGTAACAGGCGAGAAGGTCTACGGCACGCTAAAATATGAGTCGGGAGTACACCGCGTGCAGCGAGTGCCTGCAACAGAGACACAGGGACGCGTGCACACATCGGCAGCATCGGTAGCTGTATTGCCCGAGGCCGAGGCCTTTGACGTGGAGATTACAGAGAGTGCCATCAAGTGGGACACATTCCGCTCAAGCGGTGCAGGTGGCCAGAACGTGAATAAGGTAGAATCGGGAGTGCGCCTGCGCTACCCCTGGCTCAACCCCGAGACAAACCAGGTTGAGGAGATTCTCATCGAGTGTACCGAGACACGCGACCAGCCCAAGAACAAGGAGCGCGCGCTAGCACGCCTTCGCACACTCATCTATGACCGCGAGCACCAGCGCTATGCCGATGACATTGCCAACAAACGCAAGACAATGGTGTCCACAGGTGACCGCAGCGCCAAGATACGCACCTACAACTATCCGCAGGGGCGCATAACCGACCACCGCATAAACTATACCATATATAACTTGAACGCATTCGTGAACGGTGATATCCAGGACTGCATCGATCACTTGATTATTGCAGAGAATGCCGAGAGAATGAAAGAACAGGAACTATAACAAATAAAAAACATACAGTTATGAACAGACAAGAACTTATCAGCCAAATCAAGGAGAAGCGCTCATTCTTGTGCGTAGGTCTCGACAGTGATATAAAGAAGTTGCCGGCACACCTGCTCGGTTGCGAGGACCCCATCTTCGAGTTCAACAAGGCAATCATTGACGCGACAGCCCCCTACACTGTTGCCTACAAGCCAAACCTCGCATTCTATGAGGCTGGCGGCGTAAAGGGATGGATAAGTTTTGAGAAGACCGTTAATTATATAAAGGAGAACTATCCCGAGATTTTCATCATTGCCGACGCAAAGCGTGGTGACATTGGCAACACATCGTCACTTTATGCACGCTCATTCTTTGAGGAGATGAAGGTTGACTCAATCACCGTTGCTCCATACATGGGCGAGGACAGCGTAAAGCCATTCCTTGCTTACGAGGGCTGCTGGGTTATTGTACTTGCACTGACATCGAATCCCGGCTCACACGACTTCCAGTTGACAAAGGACGAGAACGGCACAATGTTGTTTGAGAAAGTACTCGCAACATCAAAGAACTGGGGAAGCGACGAGAACATGATGTACGTTGTTGGTGCGACACAGGGCAAGTCATTCGAGAATGTACGCAGCATCGTCCCCACACACTTCCTTCTTGTTCCAGGTGTTGGCGCACAGGGCGGCTCACTTGAGGAGGTTTGCAAGTATGGCATGAACGACGATTGCGGACTCCTTGTAAACGCAAGCCGCGCAATCATCTTTGCCGACAGCACTGAGAACTTTGCAGCAGTAGCAGCAGAGAAGGCTCACGACTATCAGCAGCAGATGGAGAACGAACTCAGGCAGAGAAACATTATTTAACACTGTTTGCAACAAATAGTACACATTTTTTGTTAAAAAGCAACGTCGATATTCAAGCGTTATAACTATCTTCGCATTAGAAGTTGTTCTATCAGCACCGGTTCATGGTGAAGATCAGGCAACTTCCGATACAAAATAACAGATTTGGCAGGATATGAAATTTACAGCAAAGCAGATTGCTTCGTTCATTAGTGGTGAGGTGGTAGGCAATGAGAATGCCGAAGTATACACATTTGCTAAGATTGAGGAGGGAACTCCAGGAGCGCTATCGTTCCTGGCAAACCCAAAGTATACCGATTATATATATACTACCCAATCCTCTGTAGTTTTGGTGAACCGGGACTTTGAGCCAAAGGGCGAAATTGCCGCTACACTCATAAAGGTTGACAATGCTTACCAGAGCCTTGCAACACTGATGATGATGTATGAGGCAAGCAAGCCCAAGAAACAGGGCATCAGTTCACTCGCTTCCATTGCAAAGAGCGCAAAGATTGGCGATAACTGCTATATAGCGCCGTTTGTTGTCATTGGCGAGGATTGCGAGATTGGCGACAACTGCTACATCCACGATGGCGTTTCAATTGGCGACGGTGCAAAGGTGGGCAACAACTGCCTGCTCTATGCCCACGTGACAGTGTACCATGACTGCCGCATAGGCAACGACTGCATACTGCACAGCGGATGCGTAATTGGCGCCGACGGCTTTGGATTTGCCCCAACAGCCAATGGATACAACAAGATTCCGCAAACAGGCATTGTTGTCATTGAGGACAACGTTGAGATTGGAGCAAATACCTGCATAGACCGCGCAACAATGGGCACTACCACCATACATAGCGGAGTAAAACTCGACAACCTCATTCAAATTGCACATAACGATGAGGTTGGCAGCCACACTGTTATGGCAGCACAGGTGGGCATTGCCGGTTCAACAAAGATTGGCGAATGGTGCATCTTTGGAGGCCAGGCCGGTGTGTCGGGACACAGCACAATTGGCGACCACACAACAATTGGCCCTAAATGCGGTACCATCAGCAGCAGAGTGAAGAGCGGCGAAACGCTTTTGGGCACACCCGCGATGGATATACGCGAATATTTCCGCGCAATGGCACACCTAAAGCGCCTGCCGGCACTTGACAAGAAGGTAAAGGAACTTACTAAGGAACTGGAAGCACTAAAAAACAAAAAATGAACATGAACAAGCAAAAGACACTCAACGGCAGTTTCTCTCTTTATGGCAAGGGATTGCACACAGGCCTTAGCCTGACAGTGACATTCAACCCTGCCCCAGAGAACTACGGATACAAGATACAGCGCATTGACCTCCCCGGAGAACCTATCATTGATGCCATAGCCGAAAATGTCACAGAAACAACACGCGGCACAGTACTTACCAAAGGTGAGGCACGCGTAAGCACTGTAGAGCACGCAATGGCCGCACTCTTTGCACTTGGCATTGACAACTGCCTCATGCAGGTAAACGGCCCCGAGTTTCCAATACTTGACGGTAGCGCAATACATTATGTAGAGAACATTGAGCGCGTCGGAATAAAGGAACAGAATGCCGAGAAGGATGTCTTCGTAATTAAGTCAAAGATAGAGATTAAGGACGAGAGAACCGGCAACTCCATAATCATTCTCCCCGATGAAAAGTTTAGCCTGAATGTGCTTGTGCACTACGACAGCGACATTCTCTTCAACCAATACGCCACATTGGAGGACATGGAGGACTTCAAGAAGGAGATTGCATCGAGCCGAACATTTGTATTCGTACGCGAGTTGGAGGCACTGCTGAATCTTGGACTCATCAAAGGTGGCGACCTTGACAATGCCATAGTAATCTATGAGCGCGAGATGCCACAGGACAAATATGACCAGCTCACCGATGTTCTTGGAGTTCCGCACATGGATGCCAAGAAACTTGGTTACCTGAACCACAAGCCACTTGTGTGGAACAATGAGCCGGCACGCCACAAACTTCTGGATATCATTGGCGACCTTGCACTCATTGGCAAACCGTTGCAGGGACGCATCATTGCAACCTGTCCCGGTCACACAATAAACAACAAGTTTGCACGTGCAATGCGCAAGATTATCCGCGCTCACCAAATACAGGCTCCAATCTATGATCCCAACCGCGAGCCGCTATTGGACATCAAGCGAATAAATCAGTTGCTACCCCATCGCAGCCCTATGCTTTTCATTGACAAGGTTACAGAAATTGGTTCCGACTACATTGTGGGTGTCAAGAATGTGACAATGAACGAGTCGTTCTTTGTGGGACATTTCCCCGAGGAACCCGTCATGCCGGGAGTGCTGCTAGTTGAGGCAATGTCACAGTGCGGTGCACTGTTTGTCCTCAATCAGCTTGAAGAACCTGCAAAGCACTCAACCTACTTCATAAAGATAGACAAGATTGCGTTCCACAAGAAAGTTGTGCCGGGCGACACTCTTGTAATGAAAGTTGAGCAGACATCCCCACTGCGCCATGGACTCTCTGTAATGAAGGGATATGCCTTTGTGGGCGAGAAACTGGTAGCCGAAGCTTCTTTTGTTGGGCAAATAACTAAGAACAAGGAATAATACTAAATTAAAGAAAATCATGATCAATCAACTATCACACATACATCCGGGCGCCAAAATCGGTGCAAACTGCATCATAGAGCCTTTTGTGTACATTGAGGACAATGTTGTTATCGGTGACAACTGTCACATAATGGCACACTCCTCAATTCTTAGCGGAACACGAATGGGCAACAACAACAGAGTGTTTCACGGTGCAGTAGTCGGCGGTATTCCACAGGACCTGAAGTTTGTTGGCGAGGATACAACGCTCGAAATTGGAGACAACAATACAATACGCGAGAATGTGACACTGAATCGCGGTACAGCGTCAAAGGGAAAGACTGTCATTGGCAACAACAACCTCTTTATGGAGAACTCTCACATTGGCCACGACAGCGTCATTGGCAGTAACTGCATCATTGGCAACTCGTCAAAGATTGCAGGCGAGGTTGTTATTGAGGACTTTGCAATTCTCAGCGCCTGTGCACTCGTGCACCAGTTCAGTCACTTGGGTGCACACATTATGGTTCAAGGCGGCAGCAAGGTAACAAAGGACATACCGCCATACGTCATCGTAGGCCGCGAGCCACTGCACTACTGCGGCGAGAACCTTGTGGGCCTGCGCCGACGTGGATTCTCGAACGAGACAATTACAGGCATACACAACGCATACCGCTTGCTCTATGAAGGAACAGTCACTGCAGGCCTTGCAAAGATCAAGGAGACAATGACTGTGACTCCCGAGATACAGGAAATACTGGATTTCGTAGAGAAAAAATCAACAAGAGGTATAATTGGAAAATAAACAGAACTATGGTATACAAATTCAGACTTTTATCGGACGAAGTAGACAACTTCAGAAGAGATATTGAGATTGACTCAGACGCAACTTTCTTTGACCTCCACAAGGCGATTCTCGATTCAGTAAACTACGCCGATGACCAGATGACATCATTCTTCATCTGCAACGAGCGTTGGGTAAAGGAGATGGAAATCACACTCGAGGATATGGGTGGCATGTCCGAGGATGAGAGTTACGTTATGGCAGAGACAGTCATTGGTGACATCATTGAGGAGGAGAAGCAGAAACTCATGTATGTCTTTGACCCACTTGGCGACCGCGTATTCTACATGGAACTAAGCAAGATTGAGTTCGGCAAGGACATTGACCAGGCTGTGTGCACCAAGTCTGTTGGTGACGCTCCGGCGCAGATGCTTAACTTTGACGAACTAATGAGCAAGGCACCTATTGTCGAGGCATCGGACGACTTCAACGAGGACTTCTATGGCAACGACAGTTATAACGATGATGACATTGACCCCGAGGGCTATGGCATTGGCGATATTGCCGACATAAGTTCAATCGACGACCTTTATTAATTGCCACCGCAGAGAATGAACAGCCTTGTTGTACTCATAGGCCCCACCGCTGTAGGCAAAACTGCCACAAGTTTTGCCATTGCAGGGCATTTCAACTGCCCCATCATCTCGGCCGACTCGCGCCAAATGTACAGCGGAATGGAGATAGGTACAGCAATGCCCACCAAAGAGGAACTCGCCAGCCACAAGCACTACTTTGTAGGCCAACTTGCTCCGGGCGACTACTACAGCGCAGCACGCTACGAGGCCGAGGTGCTGGAATTGCTTGAGAAGGAGTTCCCCCACCACCCTGTAATGCTGCTTTCGGGCGGTTCAATGATGTACATAGATGCCGTATGCTACGGTATTGACGACATCCCAACCGTTGACGAGGAGACACGCGCCATCATCATCGACAAGTACAACCGCGAGGGGCTGGAGAGCCTTGCTGCAGAATTGCGCCTGCTCGACCCCGAATACTATGCCGAGGCCGACATCAAGAATCCCAAGCGTGTGATGCACGCACTGGAGATTTGCTATATGACAGGAAAGAAATACAGTTCATTCCGCACCCGCACAAAAAAGCAGCGCCCGTTCAACATCATAAAGATTGGACTGCGCCGCGACCGCGAGGAACTGTATGAACGCATCAACCGCCGCGTTGATATGATGATTGAGCAAGGACTTGTCGAGGAGGTTAAGCAGTTCGCGCACCTCAAGCACCACAACTCACTTAACACTGTGGGCTACAAGGAGATATTCAAGTATCTCGACGGTGAATGGACACTGGACTTTGCCATTGAAAAAATCAAGCAAAACACGCGCATCTACTCGCGCAAACAAGTAACGTGGTACCAGAAAGACGAAGAAATAACCTGGTTCCACCCGGATGATATCGAAAAAATGCTCCAATATATAGAGAAAAGGGTTCAGTAGCAAAAAGGTGTGGGTAAATCTTAAATTTTAGGCAATAGATTTTACCCTTAATCAGTTGTCTTATATTCTTTCTGTAGTCTTGCTATATGTACTTTCTGTGCGACAGAAAGTACCAAAGAACTAGGCACACGGGAAAAATCTTCACAAGCGCCCTTTGCTCACGCCGCTAAATGCGAGCCCTCGGTCGGGCGCTTGCTCGTCTCTCCAGGCTATCGCTTGTTTTCAGGGTGCTGCGGAACTTGATTAGTGCGGCTATACAAAGAAAAGTTATACCCGCACTAATCTTCAGACATCCTCGCACTATGTCCTGAAAACAGGCGGCCCTCCATTGGATTTTTCAACGGTGCCTTTCCGCCGTTGGCGGGGAATTTGCCTTGCAATGGAATACTCCGCGAACTTTACGCGTACAATGGTAATATCAAAGAAAAACCGGCACCATCAAAATCACAGACAAATCCCATTCTGTTTTTGGAACAAGTGGCAGGACTGTTTGACTGTTAGTTAGACGCTCACCAAAGCGAGTGGCTAACTGAAGGAGTTCCGCACCACCCAAAAACAGAATGAAAGGATTTGATGGCAAATAACAGCCAACCGAAGGATGTCGCATAGCGACTCCTGAGCAAAAGGCTGTCATGACTGATTTTGCCGGTGACGGGCGCTTTTGTAACTTTTCGCGCGACGAAAAGTTAAGAGAGAAAGACTTGACGAAAAATATAAGTAAACAATTAAGGTTGAGGACTGCTGTAGAATGTCACAACGAGCGAAAGCGAGTTTTGTAAAAATTCTCCAAAGCTTGCAGACGAGCCATGTTTGGAATATCAAATTTGCTTTTTAGTCATTCACTATACAATCTCCCCTGCCATGTCCCTCGTTGTCTCATACGCGCCTTCACCTTATCCACCAATTCGTGGTTCTTTATACCCCAATCGGGGGCAATAAGCAGTTCCTTTGGCGACTGCGATGCAAAGCGTTCAAGCACCAGGCCTGGATTCAGGCGCTCAATATAATCAATCACAGTCTCAATGTAATCCTCCATTGCAAAAAGATGGAACTCCGCAGGATTCTCAATATACTCCTCGGCCATACGTGTTCCTCTCACCACCTGCAACTGGTGTAGTTTGAGTGTCGTAAGCGGCAAGCGCGACAATTCTGCAGCCTGGCGCATCAGTTCCTCACGCCCCTCGCCCGGCAAACCAAGAATAATATGCGCCCCAACGGGAATACCCGCAGCAGCAGTGCGCTGCACTGCATCTACGGCACAAGCGTAGTCGTGCCCTCGGTTAATGCGCTTTAGTGTATTGTCATTCGTACTCTCAATGCCATACTCAACAAGGACAAATACTGACCTGCTCAGTTCCGCAAGATACTCAAGTAACTCATTGGGCATGCAGTCCGGGCGTGTACCAATTACAAGGCCCACACAGCCATCAACGGCTAAAGCCTCGTTATAACGCAGTTTGAGAGCATTAAGCGAATCGTAAGTATTTGTATATGCCTGAAAATAGGCAAGATATTTCATATCGGGATATTTATGCGCAAAGAACGAGATACCCTCGCGCATCTGCTCCATTACCGAACGGTTACGGTGACAATAGGCTGGGTTGAACGTCTGGTTATTGCAGAACGTGCAACCACCCCGCCCCACCTTTCCGTCGCGGTTGGGACAGGTAAAACCGGCATCAATGGTTATCTTCTGCACCTTGCAGCCAAAGATGGCACGCAGATAGGTGCCGAACTCGTTATATAAAAAATTATCCTCGCGCATAACACCGCGAAGATACAAAGAAAATGCTGTATAAAAGTGAAGTGAACCCCAAAAGTTAGACAAAAAACTTTTGGGGTTCACTTCAAATTCAACGGTGCCGGTTTTATTTGATATTACCATTGTATACGTAAAGTTCGCGGAGTATTCCATTGCAAAGGTAATTTCCCGCCAACGGCGGAAAGTTACGCGTAAGTGAACAAAATCCAAACTTAGTTTGAGATTTTGCAGCAAGTGGAAGTAATTTCAACCAAGTTAAAAATCCAATGGAGGGCTTTGAGATTCTTCACTACGTTCAGAATGACAATGCCAATCCCCCCTAAAGAGGGATATTTTCACGTAACACACCATTTTATTTCATCGCTCTCTCCTTGCGGTATTCGCTTGGGGTTAGGCCTGTCATTCGCTTGTAATAGCGTGTAAAATAGGACTGGCTTGGGAAATTGAACTCGTCCGATAGTTCCTGAATGCTTTTTGCTGTGTAGGAGAGCTCGTACTTTAGTTTTGCCGTCACAGCAGAGTCTATTATCGCCTTTGCCGAATGCCCCGACACCTCGTTGCACACCTCATTGAGATAGCCGCTGCTAACGCCTAGTTCGTTGGCATAGAAAAGGACCTCGCGCGACACTTGGTGCGACTCAACAAGTTGGTTTATGAAGTTGCGGAAAAGTTCCTTCTTGCGCGGTATGTACTCATAGCCATTATCTTTCTTGGCAATATACTTGTTGTAGTAGTCCTGTTGCACCACAGAGAGCGAAGATATCTGCAGGCTGGCAATCTTGTCAAATTCCTCCTCGGCGACAAGTTCCTTTATATGCCACAATGTAGAGAGTATATGCTTGTAGAGGGCAAGATACTCGTTCTGCAAGTAAACAACAGGTGTCTGCTTGATATACTTGAAATTCAAGAGATTTATATCCTTGAGTATTGGCGATAATGTCTCGGAAGGCAACACAAGGACTGTGCTGCTGAAATCCTCGCTCGACTTCTCGAACGTGAGAATGTCAAACGGGGTTATTATGAGAAAGCCGTTCTCCTTGAGTGTGTGCGAGGTGTAGTTCAGTTCAAATGAGAATTCTCCTTTGTCGCAGAATACAAGCACAAGATTCCTGAAACGCAACGGTTCTGTCGACGGTTTGAGCCCTGTGAGCGTGAGCAACCTGGCATGCGTAATATCATTTATAAACTTCATGTGGTATCACTTTTGATTTTGGAACAAATTTACACAAATTACAACCACATAAGCAAATATTACCGCGATATTGAACAAACAGGCGATTATAATGGAAGAATTGGAAAACTAAAGGTAATAATATATCAGTTGACCAAAAATGATAATTTTTGGCGTTTATGTCATATCGACCGTATGGGAGATATCTCAGATATTATTCCAAGAGATGGCTTTGACTTGCATCGACCGTTGGTTCAGTTTTCCGCTTTAACCACACTTCGTGTGCTTGAACCTCGGCTGCACTCGCAGTGAAACGCTAAAGTAAACTTTGCGTTTCGCTCGTTTGCACGAGCTTTCAGTTTTCCGCTTTCCGCTTTCAGTTTAGCCTATGGTTTCAAGAAATCGGTATATATCATCTTCACATCCTCGCGATATTTTGCAGGGATACTATCCATGTCGTTTACTGTAAAGAGTGCAAAGTCAAACCCGTTGAAAAAGTTGATGAGTTTGAAGATGGGATTATCGAAGGCGCTTGTGTGGAGAGCAATCCATTCAATATCGGCCGCAGAGGAACCCAGGAGCGTAGGCAGCAAATCGTGAGCCATACAGGAATAGAGCACACGATAATAGCCCTCGCTTGTCAAGCGGCAGTAGTGCTGGAACGAGAATGCCTCCACCACCATCCTGTTCTTCAGGCCGGGGAAATACTCCTGCAGTATTTCGGGGTCCGATATCTTGTCGGTAACAAGGAACAGGCTGTCGTTCTGCTCAAAGAATGCATTGATCTCGCTTGCGCTCAATGGCGTGTAACGGCCATATAATCTTTCGCAAAATGAAATCATTGAATGACGGGGCACTATCGCCCAGATGAGCACTGTCGGTCATTTGATTGAACTCGCTCCATGAATGGGCAGCAACGAGAACGGTATCACTTGTGAAAAGGAGGTCGAACTCAAGGAAACGGAAACCGTTTGCAGATGCTTGTTCCATTGCCTCACGCGAATTGGTATAGATGCAACTGTCTATTGCACCGCCCGCATGGGCAATATATTCAGGTAAAAAATCCTCGCTCCGCTCCTGTGTGGAACAGGAGAGAAGCAAGGAAATTATAAGCAACTGCAAAATCAGTTTCATGATTATATCGGGCGGGTAATCTCTTCAAGATAGTTGCGCTCCTCATCGCTAAGATAAGGCGACAAGGTCTTGCACACCATTGCATTATATGCGTTGAGGTAGGCTGTTGCATCGGTGCCGAGAATCTCGGGCACCACAGGTGTTGTGTCTATTGGGCACAGTGTCAACGGCTCAAGGGCGTAGAAGGTGCCGAACTCGCTCTCGCAATAGTGCTTTACAAGCATTGTATTCTCAATGCGTATTCCATGACGGCCGGCCTTGTAGAGCCCGGGTTCATTTGTAACAGTCATGCCCGGCTGAAGAGGAGTTGGCACATTGTTCATCCTAATCTGGTGAGGACCCTCGTGGACATTGAGGAAATGCCCAACTCCATGACCTGTACCATGCAGGTAGTTCTCGCCAGCCTGCCACAGCCACTGACGGGCAAGCACATCAAGTTGTGTGCCACAAGTGCCTTTGGGGAACTTTGCCATTGCAAGCGATATGTGTCCTTTTAGTACGCGTGTGTAGTCCTCGCGCTCCTCATCAGTGAGTTCGCCAAGCGGGATTGTACGTGTTACGTCAGTTGTTCCGCCAAGATACTGGCCTCCGCAGTCGAGCAACAGGAAACCGCGCTCTGCAAGTGCAGTATCAGACTCGGGAGTGGGTTCATAGTGTACTATGGCTGCATTTGAGCCATAAGCGGCTATTGTAGCAAAACTCAGTCCCCGGAAGTCGGCATCCTTCTTTCGCAAGTTCGTCAGCATGCAGTCAACGTCAAGTTCGGTTATGCCGCCCTGCTCTACTGCAGGTTTCAGGAAACGCAAAAGCCTTACCATTGCAATACCCTCGCTGAGCATTGCCTTCCTGAAGCCAGCAATCTCCACGTCATTCTTCACAGCCTTCATCAGCGCTACAGGAGAGTCCCCAAATACAGGAGTACAGAATAGGCTCAGGTCACCGAAGATGCTTCTGTTACAGCGGCCAGGCTGCACCATTATTGACACACCCTCATGCTTTTGGAATACGTCGTAGCATTCATTGTATTCGGCCATTCCAATGCCTTCACCAGCAAGGTACTCCTTGATGGCCGGCGATACTTTCCTGCTGTCAATCAGCAGTGTTGCATCGTTGGCAGTAACAAGCATATAGGCCACAAACACCGGGTTATACTCTATGTCGCAGCCGCGCAGGTTGGTAAGCCACGCAATCTCATCGAGCATTGTAATAAGCACACCGTCAGCACCCTGTGCCGCAAGAATTTCGCGCAAACGGGTAATCTTGCTGCTTGAACTCTCGCCACAGCGCTCCAATGGCAACAGTTCCACAGCGCCCATTGGCAGGTCGGGTCGCTGAACCCAAATATTCAGCAGCGGACTGGGCGCAGTTACAAGCCTGAGCCCGCCGGCAGCGAGTTCATTTCCCCACGCCTCTACCTGCGAGACAGTGCAGACTGTATCGTCCACGCCCACATAAGCACCTTCAACAAGGTTAGCACAAAGCCATTCGGTGATTGACGGAGTGCCGGGCGCCCCATCCTTCATAAGTTCAAAGCCTGTTCCCTCAAGCGCTTTCTCGGCAGCAAGCCAGTAGCGCGAATCGGTCCACAAGCAAGCCTTCTCTTCTGTTATCACTACCGTTCCTGCCGAGCCGTCGAAGCCCGATATCCACTCACGTGCCTTCCAGCAATCGGCAACATACTCACTGCTATGAGGGTCGCTGCTTACAATGATATAAGCACCAAGACCATCAGCACTCATAAAGGTGCGAAAATCAAAAAGTCTTTCCTGAATTATTTTCTTGTCCATAGGATTTCTGTTTTATCTACTGCGAATATACGAACATCTGCGAAAATATAAAAATAAAAACAACACTCTTCACAATCAGGAAAAGCGTTGTCCATTAAATTCAGGGCTTGATTACAGCATAAGCGATATACCTGTTCCCCGGGGTAACAAGCGAAAGCGAGATGTAACCTTGCACAATCCTGCCATTCTCAACCTTTAAAGGATACATAGCCTGCATCTCATGATGAAAACACCACGCCTCGCCCGGTCTCTTGAAAAAACGGACTTTGTAGTTGCCGCACTTGCCGGCAGTGACAAAACGGTCGTAAAACAGGCGTGATACCACACCCATGTTCATACGCATGTTCACCTCCATACATGGATTGAGGCAACATTCCCCACCATTGTCATAGAGCATCATATCAATGCCGAAATAGCCGGCATAGCCGCTATCGGCCAACAATGGCTGCATTATTTTGCGGAGTGCCTCACGTACCTCAACAACCCTTTCTGTTGAAATATACTGCGACAGGTGCTTTTCAATCTCGGCATTCGATGCAAGCACATTACCAGTATAAGTGCCATTCTCGGCTGTAAAGAGTGAATAGCCCACAAATTCCACACTGCCGCCACAGGCATAGAATTCCATTGCAAATTCCTGTATTGCATTGAGGAAATGCTCGCACACGACACCGCCTTGCCGCCTGATGATGCCCTTGCAAAAGTGCACCAACGGCTCCTCGGCCCTGCCAATGCCCCACATAATTCCCTTTCCGCTACCCGACCAGGGTGCCTTGACCACGCACCGCTCGTGGCTATCCACAAATGCAATGACATCATCAAGGTCATTTATATACTGCGGCAATGGCGGCGTGCCGATTCCCGCATCACGCAATGCAGTGAGTATCTCAATAGTCAGCAGGCGGCTTGAAAGGTTGCGCATGCTTTCAATTTCAGCATCAGATGGCAGCATGTCCTTGCCAAACCCCATTGCCTTGAAAAAGCGATGGCGCATCTGCGCACTCCATCCCCAGGGAGAGAGCGAAGTCACATCCTGGCACATAGAGGGATTATATGCTCTGGGCAGATCAAACATCGCAGCCATCTCATTGCGAAACTGCAAGTGCTCGTTGGGCAAAGCAACAACATCATCCTTTCCGGCATACCACAGCGGCAACGATGCAAGTTCGTTTGCAATGCACATTGCTGCCGGCGGCGGGCAATAACTGAAACCACCATCGGCAAGTGCAAGGTCATTCTCGGGATTAAATATATGAAGTTTCACAACCTTGAGCCTATCTAGTATTTGAATCGACTATTCCTTGCACCTTCAGAATCATCATCTTCGTTAACATACTTGTTATGATAGTTGAGACTGAATTTTATTGGAATAGACATCTCGGCCCTTACAGGGCGACCGTTCTTTTTTCCCGGTATCCAGGGGGGCATATTGCTTACCACGCGCACAGCCTCGGCATCAAGAGATTCACACACAGAACGCACAACCCTGACACCGCTGATGTATCCATCCATTCCGACCGAGAAAGCGACAAGGACCTCGCCACTCTCCTTATTTACGCGTGCCTCCTGGGGATACTCCAGTTGCGAGAGAATATATTTGTACAGTTCGGCTTCGCCGCCCGGATATTGTGGCATAACAATCTTGTCTTTTTTCTTTTGGGCGAAGGCCTCGCTAATGGGCAATGCAAACAATAGCGAAAGCAGCATCAGTAATACTGTTTTTTTCATTATAGATAACTGTTCCTGGTTATACTGGCAAAAATAGCAATTTAATCAAAGCAAAAAAAATTAGGAAACAATTTCTTGTTTCCTAACCGAAGGGTGGCTGATCGGATTCGAACCGACGACATTCAGAACCACAATCTGACGCTCTAACCAGCTGAACTACAGCCACCATATTACTCTCTGTTTCCCGAAAGCGTTGCAAAGGTATAAACTTTTTTTATAACGACCAAACAACAAGAGGATTTTTTTACGCCAAACAGCGTTTTTTTCCAAAACGGCATCTTCTACAAACAGAGAACTGCAGCACCATTGCATTATGAATGCAAGGTGCTGCAGCCTTAAGATATTGCCTACAAGGCGATTACTTTACAATGATAAGGTAATAGTTCTTCTTGCCCTTCTGAACAAGGATATACTTGTCGTTGAGCAAATTCTCGCTGCCAATTACCTGGTCGAATGCTGCAAGTTTCTCCTTATTGATTGAAACGCCACCACCCTGCACCAGTTTGCGCATCTCACCCTTAGATGCAAAGATTGCTGCAAGGTCCGTTGTGAGGTCAACAGCCTTCACACCCTCGCCAAGAGCCTCGCGTGATACCTCGAACTGCGGAACGCCATCAAAGACTGCAAGCAATGTATCCTCATCAAGTGAACGCAGAGCATCGGTTGAAGCATTGCCAAAGAGAATGCCCGACGCCTCAACACCCTTGTTGTACTCCTCCTCGCCATGAACAAGCACTGTAACCTCCATAGCAAGACGCTTCTGCAACAGGCGCAGGTGTGGAGCCTGGGCATGCTCGGCAACAAGAGCCTCAATCTCCTCGCGGCAGATAGAGGTAAAGATCTTAATGTACTTCTCGGCATCCTCGTCGCACACGTTCAGCCAGAACTGATAGAAACGATAAGGTGATGTATAGCGCTTGTCGAGCCAGATATTACCCTGCTCGGTCTTGCCGAACTTCTTGCCATCGGCCTTAGTAATGAGCGGACAAGTAAGAGCAAAGACCTCGTTACCCGACATCTTACGAATCATCTCGGTACCTGTGGTGATGTTACCCCACTGGTCGGCACCACCAAGCTGCAGTTTGCAGCCGTGAGTCTCGTTGAGGTGAACATAGTCATAGCCCTGAAGGAGCTGGTAGGTAAACTCTGTGAATGACATGCCATCAGTGCCGGCTTCGCCCGAGAGACGACGCTTGACAGAGTCCTTTGACATCATATAGTTCACTGTAATCATCTTGCCGATGTTACGGATGAAGTCAAGGAATGAGAACTCCTTCATCCAGTCATAGTTATTCACGAGCACCGCTGCGTTTGGCGCATCGCTGTCAAAGTCAAGGAAACGTGAAAGCTGTTTCTTGAGCGCCTCCTGGTTGTGGCGCAGTTTCTCCTCGTCAATGAGCACACGCTCCTTAGACTTGCCCGAAGGGTCGCCAATCATACCTGTAGCACCACCGATAAGCGCAATGGGCTTGTGGCCGCAGAGCTGGAAGTGACGCAACATCATAACACCTACAAGGTGACCAATGTGCAACGAATCGGCAGTAGGGTCAATACCCAAGTAAGCACTTGTCAACTCCTTCTGCAACTGTTCTTCTGTTCCGGGAGTCATGTCCTGGATCATGCCTCTCCATTTTAGTTCCTGTACAAAATTCATAGTGTAATATTTTTATTGATACTTATTCTCTCTTTATAGACGGTAAAGCGGTGATGGGGTTGCTCGTTTCAGTACAACAAGCTGCACATCCTTTCCCGCAATGATACCATAATCACCAAATTCCATTGTTACTGCCTTGTAGGCCAGTTCGGGATGATTATTCTCCTCGCTCAGATGGCAAAGCCAAATATTCTTCAGGTACTCATTGAAATGAGATGCCAGATACTTTGCTGTTGCCTGGTTGCTCATATGCCCTCTTGGACCCGAGACACGTACCTTCAGAAACTCCGGGTAACGTCCCATAGCAAGCATCTGCTCCTCATAGTTTGACTCTATGACAAGATAGTTCGCCTGGTCAATGTAATATGACGCATTGGGCGTAATCTCACCCAAATCAGTTGCTATACAGAATTTCTTCTCGCCCACCTCAATGAAATAGCCCACATTATCGCTGCCATCATGCGGCACCTCAAAGGGAGTGATGACAAAATCCCTCAATGTAATAGCCTCCTCCTTCTGCACGTACCTCACATACGATGGGTCAATGGGTTTAGAGACACAATAGTTCTGTGTGATGCCTTTATGCACCTCTTTGGTTGCATAAACAGGAATATTGGCTTTTGACGATATCACGCCCACAGACTTGATATGGTCGGCATGGTCGTGCGTAACAAATACCGCACAAATGCTTTCAAAAGCTATTCCTTCCTTTTTCAAAGCCATCCTAATGGTCTTTGATGGTATTCCGGCATCTATGAGAATACCATAGTCACCCACCCCCAGGTAGTAACAATTTCCGCAGCTTCCGCTGCCAATACTCATAAATCGAATCTCCATTATATATTTCTTTCTTCTTTCAACTACAAGCCCTCCCAAATCAGAAGGGGTAACCTATTGCAAAATGCAATGCAAAATCGCGGTTGAAGTTCGGCGTAATTATCGGAAACTTCTCCTTGCCGCTGTAAGCCGGGTTTATGGCCTTCATTGCGGCGTCAAGACGGAACACGAACATATCGAACTCCAATCTCAATCCAAGACCATACGACATTGCTATATCCTTGTAAAAACTTGTAATCCTGAACTGTCCGCCGGGCTGCTCCTCGTAATTGCGTATAGTCCATATGTTACCGGCATCAATGAACAGGGCCGAGTGCACCATCATGAAGAGATGCGAACGGTACTCAACACTCATATCAAGCTTTATATCACCCGACTGGTTTATGAAGTCAATATTCCTGTTGCCGTTCTTGTAACTTCCGGGACCTAGCGTACGCACTGTCCATCCACGCATACCGTTTGCTCCACCCGAGAAGTAGCGCTTCTCGAAAGGCAGGATGCGCGAGTTGCCATAGGGATAGGCAATACCGAGCCCAAAATGCATCACCATTGAGTTCCTGTCATCCATCTTTATGCGGGTGGTAAAGTCAAAATCACCCTTTACATATTGGGCATAGGCAATATTCATGAATGTATACTGCCCATCTTCATTCTTGGCAGTATTAAACAATGAACTGATGCCATACAGCACATTACCCGAGCATTCAACATTTGTCCTCACCGAATAGACCACGCGCTTAAAGCGGTTGGCATCGTTGAGCGACGAGTTGTAGGAGTATGCATATCCCAACTTTGTTATCAGCAAGTTCTCATAGTTATACTTGAGAATTGAGTTGCGGTTCGATATACTGTCAAGATACTCCTTCTTGAATGTCTCGGCAATCCAGGGCACATAAATGTAGTTTAGGTCAAGGACATCAAGTTTATGCTGCGCCTCTTTCCTGCGGCTCCACATATAACTCCAGGTACCAGAGATGAGCCTACGGTTAAACTCAGGTCTGTCCTGGGAATTGTATTTCAGTGAGAAGATCGACGAAGAGACAAGTTTTCTTCTGTCGGCCGGCACCAACGAAGATATAAGTCCGCCCTGAAAGCGCAGGCTCAGTTCTGCACCATACTCAAAGAACTTGTTTCCATTGTAACCGCGCAGGTTCGACACAGCCTCGTATGCCGCAAAAAGTCGCAAGGCAAGCTGCTCAGATCCCTTAAACAGGTTCTTGTCCGAAAGTGTCACAGATGCCAGAGCACCGAAATTGCCTGCAGTATTTGTTCCGTCAAGGTCAAATCCCACAGTGCAGCGCTTGCTCTTCTCATACATTATGTAGCAATCGAGTATAGCAGTATCAGGGCGCTCCTGCATTCTCACTGTCGTATATTTCAACGCCGAGAGCTGTGAGAAGGAACTATATGTCTTGTCAACATTCTCCTGCGAAAAAAGTTCGCCGGGGGTAATGTATGTGTTTTCCAGAAGTTTCTTGGTGCGCACCACCTGCGACTCGTTGTACAGGATTGCATAATCATCATGGTCGATAGTGTCGCACTGTTCAAACAAGGCATCGTCAAGATGAAGGCCGGCATTAGCAACATAATATATCTTGCCAATGCGGTATGCCTTGTGATTGACAGGCTCGGCATTTGCAGCGGGGGTGAAACCTGCGATGTTCATTGTAAGTTTCACCTTGTTTGAATGGTGCGTAGTGTCGGCAACGTATGTAATATGCTCTTTCTGGAAACGGTAATAGCCGCTATTCCTGAGCAGGTCGGTAACA
This sequence comes from Bacteroidaceae bacterium, assembly GCA_045613945.1. GTDB lineage: Bacteria > Bacteroidota > Bacteroidia > Bacteroidales > Bacteroidaceae > HGM04593. Next base: position 10,593 of record JAZLBZ010000073.1, on the reverse strand, counting down.
CGGCGACGCTCCTGTTCCATGCCATCAACACTAAAGGGCATACCGGCCTTTATTGCGGTGGTGAGAGAATCGGCAGCAATAATCCCTGCCAATACAGAATCCTCACATACGGTATTGAATTCAGAGATATAATACCTCTCTTTCTCATGCAGGTAATATGTTACCTTTGCACGGCGTTTCTTCTCGTTGACAAGCGTTTCAAGGTCGACACGCGCATGTAGATAGCCGTCGTTCAAAAGCATCTGCTGCATATTGTTCCTTGTTGCCTCGGCAAGTTTATGGCTGTAGATTACGGGCTTTTCACCAAGACGGCGAAGCACTCGGTTTCCCCACTTTGTGGAGTCGAGCCCGGAGAGCGCATAGGTATACATTGGCACCTTTACAAGGCTGAACCACTTTGCATTGGGTTTCTGCCTGATATAATTAGCGGCTTTTGAAGCATTCTCCCTATTAGTATTTGAGACAATATCAACATCATTGAGCAGGTACTCGCCCTCGGGGATGAATTTCTTCACCGAGCACGAGAAGAGCGTAAGCACGCCCAAAAGCAGAAATATAATCCTTCTCATCAATGACATTAGACTCAAAAATACTATTTGCGGAACCCTAGAACCCCCAATTATGCTATTGTACTAAAAATATTTTACAAATATAATAAAAACTTGAAAGATTTAGGGTAGATTTGCACTACTTTAATATATGCAAAATCAAAAAAGGATGTTGAGCAAAGCACTTCAAAAACGTATATCGGCGCTCGAGAATAAAAAACAGAGAAAAGAGAGCGGGCTTTTTGTTGCCGAAGGCGGGAAAACCGTCCTCGACCTATTGTCTGCCGGGATAAAGGCTGAAAGACTCATCGCCACCACTGAATGGCTGCAGGAGCATAAATTACAACTTGGCGCTGACGTCGTTGAAGTAAGCAACAGCGAGATGAAACAGATAAGTTTCCAACAAGCCCCACAAGGCGTGCTTGGCATCTTTCACCAGCCACAGCACGAGGCCGACTTTTCGGCACCGCAGAACGAACTGTGCCTTGCACTGGACAACGTACAGGACCCGGGAAATCTTGGCACAATAGTGCGCATAGCAGACTGGTTCGGAATTGAAAACATCTTCTGCTCTATTGGAACGACCGACATCTACAATCCAAAGACCATCCAGGCAACAATGGGCGCAATAGCACGTGTAAAGGTACACTACGTCGACCTTCCCGCTTTAATTAACTCCATAAAGGAGAAAGCACCGATATACGGAACATTCCTTGATGGTGAGGATATCTACAGAAAAGAACTGAAAAACTACGGCCTGATAATAATGGGCAACGAAGGAAACGGTATAGGCAAAGAGTGCGCGGAGCAGGTTACAGAGCGGCTCTTCATCCCCAATTACCCGGCGGGGCGCGAGACATCGGAATCGCTGAACGTATCGGTTGCAACTGCAATCATCTGCAGCGAATTCAGGCGCAGGAACTAAAGTGCCGTTTCAAATTCCGCCACGCCATTAGCGCATATACGCATCTTCTCAACAAGAAGCATTGACTGGCACTCCGTCTCAAAAGGATGCCACTCTGCCACACCGTCATCATTAACGGAGACCACATACCTCTCGAGCACCTCGCCCGAGGGTAGATGCAATTCACGAGCCAAATATAACATCAGACTAGTATTATTTACGGGTAACGGATTTTTTAACCTTTGGCGGGTGCAGCCTTTTCAGTGACAAATCATTAAGCAACATCCTTGAGCCGTAAGTCGTGTCATTGTCAAAATAATAGACATAACCCGACATCGAGTTCAGCCTGCTCTTAAAGTTTCTTGACACCGGCAGGACAAATGCGCCCGATTCTTTTATGCTCATGCCCGAGATGTGAAACGATTCATCATCATATTCAAGCGTCACAGCTGCATACGCCTCCTGTGTCACAGCAGCGTCATTCTCCGAGAAGAAAGTTGCATTGAATGAGAATACAAGGCTGTCGCCAACGACAAAAGCCGAATCCTTTGGAGTGTCAAACGAAAAAGAGACCCTGTTGTTGAGAGGCGTGGAAGAAAGCAACTTAACAGGATGTCCGGTCCAGAGTTCGGCAATATTCACTGCCAGATTGACAGCATCAAGGTCTACGCCCTCTTCCTGCTGAAGGTTTGAACCGCCAAGCACATCCACCTCGTGCTGAATACGCGTCTCGAGATTTGCATATATCTCCTTCATGTACTTTGGATAGCGGTTATACCACACAAGCGACGAGTCAAAGAGTTCCTTGTTTATGTTATGTTTCTCATAGACATAGAGATACATGAGTTTCTCCTTGTAGTCGGCCGACGCCAGAGTCGATGACATGGACTGCGCCAAGTGATAGTCATAGAGGACAGCCTCCATCTTCTCCGGCGGCAATATATCCTTTGGCATCTCCACCTTGCACGCCACAAGAAGCAGAAGCAAAAGAACAGATACTATTTTCACCGCACACCTATGCATCCTATCCACTATTTGCTGAAAACGTATTTTCTATACCAAATGAGTATTGCCACCACTCCGCAACTGATGCACGCATCGGCAAAATTGAATACGGGACCAAAGAATATGTCACCACCAATGAGCGGCACCCACTCGGGCCACGTAAAAAGCGGGAAGTAGAACATATCCACTACCCTCCCCTCCATGAAAGAGGCATACCCTTCACCCCAGGGTACAAAATGCGCTATCTGCCCATAACTTGACGAAAAAATCTCGCCATAGAAGAGGCAATCCACAATGTTACCGACAGCACCGGCCAGTATCATTGCAACCGTAAAGACAAAGCCAAGCGGATAGTCCCTGTTCCTTATAAGCCTGATGAGTATATACACAAGGAACGCGACTGCGACTATGCGAAAACTTGTCAGGAACAGTTTACTGCCCAGTTCCATGCCAAACGCCATTCCATTATTCTCAATGAAACGAATCTGGCACCAATCGCCAAAAACAGAAAAACCGCCGCCTAAAGGCATACTCGTCTTAACTGCAATCTTTATCAGTTGATCGATAAAGATTGCAAGTAAAACCGAGCACCATATAAAGCAGCAACGTCTTTTGGACTCTGCCATCATAAGTAACTTATCTATTCTTCTTTGCTTCAATACTGAGAGTTGCGTGTGGCACAGCCATCAGTCTCTCCTTTGCAATGAGTTTACCGGTCTCGCGACAGATACCGTATGTCTTGTTTTCGATACGGATGAGCGCAGCCTGCAAGCCCTGAATAAATTTCGCCTGACGGCCGGCAATCTGCATCTGCTCCTCGAGGTATGCTGCATCACTGCCATCCTCAAGTCCCTTGTATGTTGGCGATGTATCGGCAACGTCATTTGAATCCTCGTGACGCAATGCTCTCATTATCTGGTCATAATCTCTCTTTGCAAGTTCAAGTTTCTGCAAAATCACAGCGCGGAATTCTTCCAACTCCTCGTCTGAATAACGAACTTTTTCTGCCATATCTCAAAATCAATTATTATAGTTAGTAATCAAGTTTTTCATAGTTTTCTCACCGCAATCTTCACAACAGCGCTGTCAAGTTCAACAGCATTGTCGCCCTCAACGGTGTCGCAAACCGACAGTTTATCGGCAAGCACCTGGTTGCAGATATATGCATTGAACTGCTCAACCGCAGCATCTGTCGCCTCGTTTCGTTCAATCACAACCTCAATGCGGTCAACAATATCAAAGCCGCTATCCTTGCGCATTGCCTGAATTTTCTTGACAATCTCACGTGCAATACCCTCACGGCGCAAGTCGTCAGTAACCTCTACATCAAGCGCAACGGTCAGCGCGCCTTCATTGGCAACTGTCCAGCCTGGAACATCCTCGCTGAAGATTTCAACATCGGCAAGTTCAATGAGAGCATCAGCACCCTCAACCTGCAGGGTAATATTACCGTTCTTCTCAAGTTCTGCAATCTGTTCCTGTGACATACCCACAACAGCCTCATTCACACTCTTCATGAGTTTGCCGAACTTCTTGCCGAGAGTACGGAAGTTGCACTTGATTTTCTTCACGAGAATACCATCACCCTCCACAAAGACAAGTTCCTTTACGTTGACCTCGTTGAGGATAAGTTGCTTGACTGCCTCTATGCGTGACTTCATAACCTCATCTGCCGCAGGAATTGCAATCTTCTGCAATGGCTGACGAACAATGAGCGCCTCCTTCTTGCGGAGCGCAAGAACCATTGAAGATATCTGCTGTGCAAGAACCATACGGTACTCGAGTTCGCTGTCCACGCTCTGCTCGTCACACTCAGGGAACTTCGCAAGGTGAACCGAAGCAGCATCGCCACGACCTGTCACCGATGTCAAATCCTGATACAGGCGTTCTGCATAGAACGGTGCAATAGGCGCCATAAGGCGTGCTACAGTCTCAAGGCAAGTGTAAAGTGTCTGGTATGCCGAAAGTTTATCTGTACTCTGGCCGGCACCCCAGAAACGCTTGCGGCTCAAGCGTACAAACCAGTTACTTACGTTGTCAATAACAAAATCCTGAATAAAACGACCTGCCTTTGTAGGCTCATAGTCGTTAAGGCAACTGTTCACATTCTTCACCAATGTGTTGAGCGCCGAGAGTATCCAGCGGTCAAGTTCGGGACGCTCGGCAAGGGGAACATCCGGCTCGGCATATGTAAAGCCATCAACATTGGCATACATTGTAAAGAAACTATATGTCTGATACAACTTGCCAAAGAATGAGCGTGTAACCTCCTTGACACCCTCCTCGTTGAAACGGAGGTTATCCCAGGGAGCCGAGTTGGTAATCATGTACCAGCGCAATGCATCGCTACCATAGTTCTCAATTGTATCGAATGGATCAACAGCATTGCCAAGACGCTTTGACATCTTATCGCCATTCTTGTCGAGCACTAGGCCGTTTGAAATTACAGTCTTGTATGCCACGCTGTCGAACACCATTGTAGCAATGGCATGCAGGGTATAGAACCATCCACGTGTCTGGTCAACACCCTCGGCAATGAAGTCGGCCGGATATACCGAACGGTTATCAAGAATCTCCTTGTTCTCAAATGGATAGTGAATCTGTGCATAAGGCATAGCACCCGAATCGAACCATACGTCAATGAGGTCGAGTTCGCGTGTCATCACCTTGCCGGTCGAAGAGACGAGTTTGATATCGTCAACATATGGACGGTGAAGGTCAATCTTGTCATAGTTTGCCTTGCTGTAGTCGCCAGGCACAAAACCTTTATCCTTATATGGGTTGCTTGCCATTACACCGGCAGCAACAGCCTTCTCAATCTCATCATAAAGTTCAGCCACAGAACCAATGCAGATAGCCTCGCCATCCTCGCTTGTCCAGATTGGCAGCGGTGTACCCCAATAGCGGCTACGGCTCAGGTTCCAGTCGTTCAGGTTCTCGAGCCACTTGCCAAAACGGCCTGTACCTGTCGACTCGGGTTTCCAGGTGATAGTCTTGTTGAGTTCGCTCATGCGCTCCTTCATCTGCGATGCACGCACAAACCAACTGTCGAGCGGATAGTAGAGCACCGGCTTGTCTGTACGCCAACAGTGTGGGTAGTTGTGCACGTGCTTTTCAATCTTGAATGCCAGGCCTGCCTGCTTGAGCACCATGCAGAGCGCAACGTCAAGTGTCTCGGCCTTTGCAGCAGCCTTGTCATCGTAGCGTCCGTCAACAGTATATTGTGGGTCGTATGCGTTCTTCACGTATGCTGCAGCAAATTTCGCATACTCATCAACATTTACAAAGTTTGCAACGAAATCATCGTCAAGTTCATCCATTGCCCAGAACTTACCGGTAAAGTCAACCATTGGACGGGTCTCCCCCTTCTTGTTTATCATAAAGAGCGAAGGAATGCCGGCTGCCTTTGCAACGAATGCATCGTCGGCACCGAATGTAGGTGCAATGTGAACAATACCTGTACCATCTTCGGTTGTAACATAGTCGCCGGGGATTACTCGGAATGCATCGGCCGATGCATCAACAACAGTGTCACCCTCTTTTCTGACGGGTTTTACCCAGGGGAACAACTGCGCATAGTGCATACCAACAAGGTCGCTGCCCTTGTACTCTGCAATCACCTTGTAAGGAACCACCTTGTCGCCGGCCTTGTAATCCTCGAGCGCCATCTCGGCACCTGCAGGGTTGAAGTGAGCCGCCAAAAGAGCCTTTGCAAGCACAAGTGTCACAGGCTGTCCTGTGTAGGCATTGTATGTCTGCACAGCAACATAGTCAATCTTTGGGCCAACACAAAGCGCAGTGTTTGAAGGCAATGTCCAGGGAGTTGTTGTCCATGCAATGAAGTATGGTGTTCCCCATGCAGTCATCTCGGGTTTAGGGTCGAGCATACGGAACTGCGCAACAGCAGTCGTATCCTTCACGTCACGGTAGCAGCCTGGCTGGTTCAACTCGTGCGAGCTCAAACCTGTACCCGCAGCCGGAGAATATGGCTGGATTGTGTAGCCTTTATAAAGCAAGTCTTTATTGTAGAGTTGCTTGAGCAGCCACCACAATGACTCTATGTAACTATTCTCGTATGTGATATATGGATTCTCAAGGTCAACCCAGTAACCCATCTTGCGTGTAAGGTCGGTCCACTCGCGGGTGTACTTCATGACCTCCTCGCGGCAGTTGCGGTTATAGTCATCTACTGAAATTTTCTTGCCAATATCCTCTTTTGTAATGTTCAGTTTCTTCTCCACGCCAAGTTCTACAGGCAAACCGTGAGTATCCCAGCCGGCCTTGCGCTTCACCTGGAATCCCTTCATTGTCTTGAAACGGCAGAAAGTATCCTTGATACTGCGTGCCATCACGTGATGGATGCCCGGCATACCGTTAGCCGAAGGAGGGCCCTCAAAGAACACAAACGAAGGAGCACCCTCACGTTCGGTCATACTCTTTGAGAACAAATCATTCTCGTCCCATTCACCAAGAACCTCCTTATTTATTTGAGAAAGGTTCAACTGATTATATACAGGAAATTTCTTTTTCATATATCTGTTTTTTCTATATTTTCCGTTTAATCTTGCAAAGATAATTTAATTTGGCGAATATAGCAAAAAACGAGCGAGATAAACAGGTTACAAAAATCACAAAAATGCGTTCTCCCGGATTTACCGAAAGAACGCATTTTAAACATATTATAAAGTAGCAATATAGCAGTTGACCCACATTCTGAAAAAAGTAAATATGTCATGTCGACCGTAGTGGAGACATCTCCTTTTCGGTTCGTTTAAACCCTTTCACCTTTCAGTTTTAACCACGCTTCGCGTGATTGAGCCTTGGCTACGCTCGTTGCGATTGAAAATAAATTTTCACTCACTCGCTTGCACAAACTTTCACCTTACTTTGAGACAGGGCGCACCGTAAAGCCGTCGAAGCGGGTGACGACGCTCCAGTCATAGCGGCCGCTGCTGTAGAAGCGCAAGTAGTACGCGCTGTTATTGTGGCCTTCTACCAACGAACTCGACCAAAAGTGGCCGTAACTGCCACCGCTGCGGAGAGTCGAACCGTCGCGGTAGCCCGCAGCAGGGAGAAAGATGCTGTTGCCGTTGGAGCCGGTGACCTTGTAGCCGTCTACGCCGTTTTGGGTTGTCCAGGTCCAGATGCAATTGTCGAGAAGTTCATCTAGTTCATCCAATGTAGGCATGCGCCAACTGCCACCCCATTTTACGTGAGCGACATCATCCTCGGGGTCAAGAACGGTTTTACCGTCAACTGTGCAATACTTAGTCATAGTATTGGAACTACCGTTGCACCATTTGTAAGTACTCCAATCATAGTTTTCCTTTTCTTCGGTCTCACCCCAAGCGTAGTAACCGCCGTACTCCCAGGGAGAATTTGCGCCAACATTGCAGGTAGCCCATTTTATACCACTGGGCAAGCCGAGGTCGACATATTCGTGACCGTTGTAGTTTACTTTCACATCAAATTTCGCAATCAAAGTTACATCTTCTGTTACTGTGAATGTGTATTCAGTGTCAGTGCTAACAGGAGTCTCTGCATCACCAACAAACCAACCAATGAAATCGCAATCCGCATTGGGAGTGGCAACTACGGTCACCTCACTGCCGGGCAAAAAAACAAGCGATTCATCGGCTGATTCCTTGAAAGAGACACTGCCACCACCAACGCTGCGGATGATGAGGTTAAAGAGTTTTTCAAATTTCGCAATCAAAGTTGTGTTTTCCGATGCTGTAAATATAAATTTTGCTTCGGTGCTTACCAATGTTTCACCGTCACTTAAGTACCACCCAGTGAATGCACAGCCAACAGCAGGAGTGGCAACAACCTCCACTTGACTGCCTATAAGTACATCTACTGATGTACCATTGTTCTCGGTTATAGAAACTGTGCCATCACCATCGTGGATTACGGTAATCTTACAGATGTTAGTATCCTGCTCATTCTCGTCACAAGAGACAAAGAGCAACGAAAAGGCAACAAGCAGGCCTAAAAGAAAAAAGAATTGTTTTTTCATAAAAATACAAATAAATTATAGGCAAAAGTAGTTCTTTTCATTCTTTTAACAAAATTCAAGAACAGCAATTGAAATTTAAAAGGGCATTCGAGCAATGCGCTGAAACCTTTTAAAGATGCCCTTTTGGTTTGTGCCATTCCGCATGAGATTTCACTTTTCACTTCCACCTTTAGGCGTCGCCTCTATCACATAGTTCACCCCTTGCATTTTGTGGGTGACAACCACGCGGACACCAAACTTGTCGGCCACGTGGCGTGCGATATGCTCTGCGCTGTAGACAGAGCGATGCTGCCCGCCGGTGCAGCCACAACACACCTGAATATGGGTAAAGCCGCGCCTCTTATATGTATCGACCATTTCATCCACAAGTGCGTATGCATTTTCAAGAAACTCGGCGATATTACTCTCTTTTTCAAGGAATTCAATAACCGGAGCATCCATGCCGGTGAGTTTCTTGTAGGGTTCGTAACGCCCGGGGTTATGTATAGCGCGGCAATCAAAGACAAAACCACCGCCATTGCCCGATATATCATCGGGAATGCCACGCTTGTATGAGAAACTCATTACATCAACCGTCAGTTCTTTTGAGTCGCTACGCACGAACATAGGCAACGCCGCTATCTCCTCCACCAATGAGCGTATATAAGGAAAATCACAATCATCACCTCCAAGTAACAGCAGCAGTTGCTCCATTGCAGACGGGATACTCTCCACAAAAGCCTTCTTGCGTTCAAAAAGCCCGCGATAGCCGTATGCTCCAAGATTCTGCAGCAGCCTGAAGATGCGGAACAGACGGAGCATCTTCATAAAGTGCGCCTTGTCAACCGCCTTGTAGCCGGCAAGAGCCTCCAGGTAGGCCTCGGTCATAGCAGCAACGGCCTCTGCAGAATATTTTGCTCGCGCCTGCCCTATGAACGATGCAATATCGTAATAGACAGGTCCCCTGCGACCACCCTGAAAATCAATAAAATATGGTTCGCCATCCTTGAGCATCACATTACGGGACTGAAAATCGCGATACAGGAAAACATTGTCATTATCACTCAACAGTTGCGAAGTGAGTTCCACAAACTCATTCTCCAATCTATTTTCGTTGAATTCAATACCGGCGCCCTTCAAAAAACAGTACTTGAAGTAGTTCAAGTCCCACATGACAGTGCGTTCATTGAAATCACAAACAGGATAGCATAGCGAAAAGTCGAAATTGCGTGCCACCCCAAACTGAATCTTTGGAAGCAGCGACACCACCCTGCAAAGAGTCTCAATATCGGCCGGAGTAAAGCCCCCCGTCTCACGCGCCTGCGCAAGCGAGGCAAACAGTGTTACGTCACCCAAATCCTCTTGCAGATAGCACAATTCGTCATCCGAAACGGCAAGGACTTCGGGAGCAGCCACACCCGCTACCCGAAAGGCTTTAGACAAGGCAATAAAAGCCCTATTCTCATCGACCGATGTTCCCACCGCCGCCATTGCAGACACCATCCCCGACACTCTGTAGTAGGCACGGTTCGAGCCGTCACCCGTCAACCTCACAACCGACTGCGGTGCGCAGCCGAATTTCTCTATATATAAGTTCCTTACATCTTCCATAACAAAAAAGTTCAATTAACAATACAGCCCAATGCACCTTGTCATTTTGCGGGTCAAAGTCCATGCGCGAAGTTAGCATTAATTTCTTAAAATCAAAAATGCAGCGACGCGTGAAGTGAACCCCAAAAGTTAGACAAAAAACTTTTGGGGTTTATTTATGCGTAAAAAACACGATTATTCAGCATTGCTAAAATACATGCATATGCTTGAAGATGGATATTCCATCAATTATGTTCATACCAATTATGGTATTAATGAAGCCCAACTATCCAAACTGTGGTTTTTGTACCAGAAAAAAGGAGTAAAGGTTCTTCATCGGCAAGAGTACACTCGTAGCGATGCAACTTTTAGATATAAAGTTGTTTTGGATATTGAAAACAATGGTATATCTTTGGTGCAAGCCTCGATAAAATATGGAGTAAGTACCAGCCGTCTGGTTGTATGGTTAAGGACATACAGGACTGGTGGCTTTGAAGCTCTGTCAACAACCAAGAAACGAGGCCGACCACCAGGTATGGGAAGACCAA